>NZ_AP022569.1:3988887-4653702 GCF_010727945.1 Mycobacterium cookii | reverse complement strand
CGGCGCGCTGACCAGCCGCGGCGCCGACGCGGTGGTCGACGGCCTGCGCGACATCGTGGTCCGCACCGGCGACCGGCGGATGTCCGAGCTCCGCGACGGGCTGGAAACCCTGAGCCTGGTGGACGGACAACAGCCCGCGGTGTTCTTCGATTTCGACGGCACACTCTCCGAGATCGTCAATGACCCTGATTCGGCCCGGCTCGCCGACGGCGCTGCCGAGGCACTGACCGCGCTCAGCGCTCGGTGCCCGGTGGCGATCTTGTCCGGGCGCGATCTGGCCGATGTGCGGCAACGGATCGGTCTGCCCGGAATCTGGTACGCGGGCAGTCATGGTTTCGAGCTGACCGGCCCCGACGGCGCTCACCATCAGAATCCCGAAGCGGCGCAGAGTGTCCCGGTGCTGGCGGAGGCGGCGGATGAACTGTCCGATCTGCTCGGCGACATCCCGGGCGTGGTGATCGAGCACAAACGCTTCGGCGTCGCAGTGCACTACCGCAACGCTGCGCGTGACCGGGTCGGGGAGGTTGCCGCCGCGGTGCGGCGCGCCGGACAGCGCACCGCGCTTCGCGTCACGACCGGCCGTGAGGTGATCGAGCTTCGCCCGGATGTGGACTGGGACAAGGGAAGAACGCTGCGGTGGGTGCTCGATCACATCCAGCGCGAGGATGGCGGCGGCCGACTTCTGCCGATCTATCTCGGCGACGACATCACCGACGAGGACGCGTTCGACGCGGTGCTCGACGACGGAATCGGGATCCTGGTGCGGCACAGCGACGACGGCGACCGCGCCACCGCCGCCCGCTACGCGTTGGACGACCCCGACCGGGTGCGGGAATTCACCGAGCGGCTCGCGGATCAGCTCACCGGCTGATCGTCAGTCGTCTTTGTCTTTGTCTTTGTCGTCGTCGTCTTTGTGGTCTTTGTGCTTGTCGTCACCCGTCGCCAGTTCCAGCGTCGCCCAATGACTCGGGGAGATCAGCACAGTCCACTCCCCGGATTCGCGGCCCAGCTTGACGACGCCATTCTCGACTTCCCAATGCGTGCCGTCGTCGTAGTCGGTGGACTGCCCGTCGCTATACGTGAGTTTGAATGCCATGCCCGGGACTGCCACGTCGACGGCCCCGGTAAACCGGATGCAACAAATTAGGCCCGGTATTCCACCGCGCCGTCCTCGAGTACCAACCGGGCGTTACTGCCGTCTGGGCCGGCGGCCTCGGTCTGGAATACCGCCTTGCCGGGCTCGGTGCGCCAGATCAGCGTGGTCAGCGTCTCGCCGGGGAAGACCGGTTTGGTGAACCGGGCGTCGATCGAGGTGATGGCGCTGGCGTCGCCGTCGCCGAGCTCGGCGATCAGTGCGCGACCGGAGAACCCGTAGGTGCACAGCCCGTGCATGATCGGGCGGGGAAAGCCGGCCAGTTCCTTGGCGAAGTACGGGTCGCTGTGCAGCGGATTGCGGTCACCGGAGAGCCGGTAGATCAACGGCTGATCCTCGCGGGTCGGCAGGGCGACGCGCGCGTCGGGCTCACGGTCCGGAATCTCGGGCGCGACGGGTCGCTGACCGGGGTCTCCGCCGAACCCGCCCTCGCCGCGGATCACCAGCGTGGTCAGGGTTTCGGCGACCAGCGTTCCGGAGTCCGGGTCGGTGCCGCGGCCGCGCAACATGATGATCGCGTTCTTGCCCTCGCCTTTGTCCTGGATGTCGGCCACCTCGGTGACCACCGACAACTTGCCGGCGGGAGGCAGCGGCGCGTGCAGCCGGATGCCCTGCGAGCCGTGCAGCAGCATGGCCCAATTGAACGAACCGACCTTGCCGGCCGCACCGAACGCCGGGCAGCAGATCACCGCATACGTCGGCAGCACCTGCTGGTCGATGCCGTGGCTGTTCTCGGTGGTGAACGACAAATCCTCGGTACCGGCGCCGACACCGAGCGCATAGAGCAGCGTGTCGCGGTCGGTCCACTCGAACAGCATCGGTTCGGTCGTCGCGCCCACGGCCTTCGGGTCGATCGCCATTTCGGGCCTCCTCTGCATTCGATTCACCCGGCTATCCGTGGCAAACCCGCCACACTGAAGCCGCTGACAAGGCAGGCTATCGCTATGCGCTCTCGCACCATCATCTGGAAGGCTGTTGCCGCACTCGCCGCCGTCGTCATCGTCGGTGCCTGCTCGGGATCACCGCATCTACGCAGCATCACGCTGACCTTCATCCGGCACGCCGAGTCGCAGAGCAACGCCGCGCACGTCATCAACACCGACGTTCCCGGCCCGAGCCTCACCGAGGAAGGTCAGGCTCAGGCCGAACAGCTTGCCCACCAACTGTCCCGCAACAACTTCGACGCCGTCTACGCCTCCGACATGGTCCGCACCGAGGAGACCGCGGCCCCGCTGGCACACGCGCTGGGCAAGCGGGTCGAGATACTGCCCGGGCTGCGCGAGATCGACGCGGGCAAGTACAACAACACCCCGAACAAACGGGCCGACCTGACTTACCTGCTGGCACCGGCGGATTGGCTGAACGGCGACTTGAAAGACGCCGTCCCCGGCTCGATCAACGGTGTGCAGTTCAACGACCGGTTCACCGCCGCCGTGCAGAAGATCTACGACAGCGGGAGCAGCAGGCCGGTGGCGTTCTCACACTCCGAGTCGATCATGTACTGGACGTTGATGAACGTGAAGAACCCCAAGAACAGCCTGGCGACCAGCCACCCGCTGCCCAACCTCGGCCGGGTGGTGATCAACGGCAGCCCGGCGACGGGATGGACACTCGTCGACTGGGACGGCATCCGCGACTTCAGCTACTGATCGCATCTCAGCGGCAGTACGGTACTGGACAGTACTGCTGCTGTTGTCTTATCGTTAGTCGCTGTGACCGAGACTGCCCGACCGGGGGTTGAGTCTTCGCCCTGGTCACCGCGGGAAACCGAGCTGCTGGCCGTGACGCTGCAGCTGCTCCAGGAGCACGGGTACGACCGGCTGACGGTGGATGCCGTCGCGGCCAGTGCACGCGCGAGCAAGGCCACCGTGTACCGGCGCTGGCCGTCGAAGGCCGAGTTGGTGTTGGCGGCGTTCATCGAGGGCTGCCGCCAGATCGCGGTTCATCCTCAGACCGGTACGCTGCGCGGCGATCTGCTGCAGCTGGGACACGCGATCAGCCGGCAGACATCCGAGCAGGCCGGCACCATCCGCGCCGTGCTTGTCGAGATATCACGTCACCCCGCGCTTCGTGACGCGATGCAACACGAGTTCCTGGATCAACGGAAGGCCCTGATGCAGGACATCCTGCGCGACGCGGTCCTGCGCGGTGAGATCGATGCCGCCGCGATCGGCGACGAACTCTGGGACCTGTTACCCGGCTACCTGATCTTCCGGTCGATCATGCCCAACCGCCCACTCACCGAGCGCACGGTGGAAGCTCTGGTCGACGAGGTGGCCATCCCGAGCCTTACCCGACACCGAAAGGCCAACGGGTGAAGAGGATTTCGCTTACCCAATTCATCCGGCGACGGTGGATGATCCTGGTCGCCGTCGCGGTGGTCGCGCTGGCGGGGTTCGCGGTGGACCGACTGCACGACGCGTTCGTCTCGAAAAAGGACGCTTCAAGCGGCAGCGGGGCCTCCAACGAGATCGTTCCGTTCAACCCCAAGCAAGTCATCTATGAGGTCTTCGGCACCCCCGGATCCACGGCCACGATCAACTACCAGGACGTCCATGCCGCGCCGCAACGGGTCGACAACGTCCCATTGCCGTGGTCCTACACGATCACCACCACCGATCCCGCGGTGATCGCCAACGTGGTTGCGCAAGGCAACGGCAGCACGCTGGGCTGCCGCATCACCGTGAACGGCATCGTCAAAGCCGAAAGGACCGTCAACGAAGTGAGCGCCTACACCTTCTGCCTGGACAAGTCCGGATGAGCAATCACAGCAGTCGGCGTCCCGTCGTTCCGCACACCATTCACCGCTTGGCGGTGCCCATCCTGTTGTTCTGGTTGGCGCTGGCCGCGGTGCCGAATATCCTTGTGCCGCAACTAGAAGAGGTCGGCAGGCTGCACAACGTCGGCCTCAGCTCCCCCGAGGCGCCGTCGTATCAGGCGTTCAAACACATCGGCAAGGTGTTCCACGAGTTCGACACCGACAGTTCGGCGATGATCGTCCTGGAAGGCGACAAGCCGCTGGGCGCCGACGCCCACAAGTTCTACGACGCGATGGTGCACAAGCTGGAGCAGGACAAGAAGCACGTTCAGCACATCCAGGACTTCTGGGGAGACACGCTGACGGCAGCGGGATCCCAGAGCAGCGACGGCAAGGCCGCCTACGTTCAGCTGTTTCTGAATGGAGCTCAGGGCGAGGCGTTGTCCAACGAGTCCGTCGACGCGGTCCGCGCCACCATCGACCACATGCAGCCGCCGCCGGGCGTCAAGGCCTACCTCACCGGCGCCGCCCCACTGATCGCCGATCAATTCACCGAGGGCAGTAAGGGATCCAACAAAGTCACCGCGATCACCGTCGGCGTGATCGCCGTGATGCTGTTCTTCGTCTATCGATCGTTTTCCACCACGCTGCTGGTCTTGGCCACCGTCCTGATCGAGATGGCTGCGGCGCGGGGATTCGTTGCCTTCCTTGGCAGTATCGGGATCCTCCCGCTGTCGACGTACGCCACCAATCTGCTGACATTGCTGGTGATCGCCGCCGGAACGGACTACGCGATCTTCTTCGTCGGCCGATATCACGAAGCCCGCGGCGCCGGCGAAGAGCGGGAAGACGCGTTCTACTCCATGTATCGCGGCACCTCACATGTTGTCTTGGGCTCGGGCCTGACGGTTGCCAGCGC
The DNA here is from genome assembly GCF_010727945.1 of Mycobacterium cookii. Classification (NCBI taxonomy): domain Bacteria; kingdom Bacillati; phylum Actinomycetota; class Actinomycetes; order Mycobacteriales; family Mycobacteriaceae; genus Mycobacterium; species Mycobacterium cookii. The sequence continues at coordinate 4,648,872 of NZ_AP022569.1, read as the reverse complement.
GGTCGCGTGCCTCAGATTCACCCGGCTGCCCTACTTCCAGAGCCTGGGCCTGCCCGCGGCGATCGGAATCCTGGTCGCCCTGGCCGCCTCGCTGACGCTGGGCCCCGCCATTCTGACGCTTGCCAGTCATTTCGGCCTGTTCGATCCCAAGCGAGTGCTGCAGACTCGCGGCTGGCGTCGCATCGGCACCGCCATTGTCCGTTGGCCCGCACCGATTCTCGTCGTCTCGATCGCCGTCGCGCTGATCGGTCTGCTCGCCCTGCCCGGCTACAAGACCAGCTACGACACCCGGCCCTACATTCCTGCCTCTGCCGCGGCCAATGTCGGATACACCGCTGCCGAGCGGCACTTCCCGCGCTCCCGGCTGGAGCCCGAACTGCTGATGATCGAGGCCGACCACGACTTGCGGAATCCGGCCGACATGCTGGTGCTGGACAAGGTGGCCAAGGGCATCGTGCACATACCCGGCATCGCTCAGGTGCAGTCGATCACCCGGCCGTTGGGGGCCCCGCTCGACCACAGCTCGATCGCATTCCAGATCAGCCAGCAAAGCATCGGCCAGGTTCAGAACCTCAAGTATCAGATGGACCGCGCGCAGGACCTCTTGAGGCAATCCGCCGAGCTGACCAAGACGATCGGCATCCTGCATCAGCAATATGCCCTGCAACAGCAGCTCGCCGGAGCCACTCACGAAGAGACCCAGAAGTTCCACGAAACCCTGGCGATCATTTCCGAGGTGCGAGACAAGCTCGCGAATTTCGACGACTTCTTCCGGCCGCTGCACAGTTACTTCTACTGGGATAAGCATTGCTACGACATCCCGGCGTGCTTCGCCCTGCGCAATACCTTTGAGGCACTTGACAGTATCGATCAGCTCACCGAGAAGTTCGAAGACCTGGTGGTCAGCCTGGACAAGCTCGACACGATCCAGCCGCAGCTGGTAGGGCTGATCCCACCCCAGATCGCCAGCCAGGAAATCAACCAGGAACTGGTGTTGAAGAACTTCGCCACCAACTCCGGTATCGCGAATCAGTCGGCCACCGCGAACGACAACCCGGCCGCGCTGGGGCAGGCCTTCGACAAGGCCAAAAACGACGACCTGTTCTACCTGCCGCCGGAAGTGTTCAGCAACCCCGACTTCAAACGTGGTCTGAAACTTTTTGTTTCACCCGACGGCAAAGCCGCTCGCATGATCATCACTCACGAAGGCGACCCGGCCGAGCCCGCGGCAATCTCCCACGTCGAGCCGATCAAGCTCGCCGCGCACGAGGCGGTGAAGAACACTCCGTTGGCGGGTTCGAGTTTCTACCTCGGCGGTACCGCGGCGACCTACAAAGACATCGGCGACATGGAGAGCTACGACCTGCTGATCGTCACCATCGCCTCGCTGAGCCTGATCCTGCTGATCATGATGATCATCACCCGTAGCCTGGTCGCCGCGATCGTGATCGTGGGTACCGTTGCGCTGTCGTTGGGTGCATCGTTCGGGCTGTCGGTGCTGGTGTGGCAGTACTTCCTGGGCATCAAATTGTATTGGGTCATATTGGCTTTGGCGGTCATGATCCTGTTGGCCGTCGGGTCCGACTACAACCTGCTGCTGATCTCCCGCTTCAAAGAGGAAATCCACGCGGGACTCAAGACCGGCATCATCCGCGCTATGGCCGGCTCCGGTTCGGTGGTGACCGCCGCCGGCGTGGTGTTCGCCGTGACCATGTGCGGATTCGTGTTCAGCGGTCTTCAGGTACTCGGCCAGATCGGCACCACCATCGGCCTCGGCCTGCTGTTCGACACCCTGATCGTGCGTTCCTTCATGACGCCGACCATCGCCACCCTTCTCGGCCGCTGGTTCTGGTGGCCGCTGCGGGTGCGCCCGCGGCCGGCAAGTCAGATGCTGCAGCCCTACGGATCGCGGCCCGCGGTGCGTCAGCTGTTGCTGTGGGACGACCCCGACGACATGAACGATCACGTCACACAGCGTTGACGTGCCGCGCCGCCGGGCGCACCATGTGTCTCATGCGTTATGTCGTTACCGGCGGTACCGGGTTTATTGGGCGCCGCGTGGTGTCCCGTCTTCTTGACGCCCGGCCGGACGCCGAAGTGTGGATTCTGGTGCGCCGCCAGTCGCTGGGCCGCTTCGAAGAACTGGCCGGCCAATGGGGCGAGCGGGCGAAACCGCTGGTGGGCGAGCTGACCGAGCCGGGCCTCGGGCTGACCGACGAGGCCATCGCCGAGCTGGGCGATGTCGACCATGTGGTGCATTGCGCGGCGATTTACGACATCACCGCCGGTGAGTCCGAGCAGCGCGCGGCGAACGTGGACGGCACCCGCGCCGTCGTCGACCTGGCGATGAGGCTGGATGCGACGCTGCATCACGTCTCGTCGATCGCGGTGGCCGGCGACTTCCACGGCGAGTTCACCGAGGACGACTTCGATGTCGGCCAGCAGTTGCCGACGCCGTATCACCAGACGAAATTCGAAGCCGAGCAGCTGGTCCGCTCGACGCCCGGCCTTCGGCGCCGGATCTACCGGCCGGCGGTTGTGGTGGGCGATTCGCGCACCGGCGAGATGGACAAGATCGACGGGCCGTATTACTTCTTCGGAGTGCTGGCCAAGCTGGCGGTGCTGCCCCGTCTGACGCCGATCATGCTGCCCGACACCGGGCGCACCAACATCGTCCCGGTCGACTACGTCGCCGACGCGTTGGTCGCCCTGATGCACGCCGACGCCTCGGACGGCCAAACATTCCACCTGGCCTCTCCGAAAACCATTGGGCTGCGCGGCATTTACCGTGGCATCGCCAGACCGGCCGGCTTGCCGCCGTTGCGCGGTTCGTTGCCCCGCTCGATGGCGACACCGGTGCTCAAGGTGCGCGGCCGACCCAAGGTGTGGCGCAACATGGTCGCGACCCAGCTGGGCATCCCGGGCGAAGTTCTCGACGTCGTCGACCTGGCGCCCACGTTCATCTCCGAGCAGACGCAGAACGCGTTGCGCGGCAGCGGGATTGCGGTACCGGACTTCGGCAGTTACGCGCCGGCGTTGTGGCGGTACTGGGCCGAACACTTGGACCCCGACCGAGCCCGCCGCGACGACCCGGAAGGACCGCTGGTCGGTCGGCACGTCATCATCACCGGCGCCTCCAGCGGCATCGGGCGCGCGTCGGCCGTCGCGGTCGCCGAACGGGGCGCCACGGTGTTCGCACTGGCCCGTAACGGCGACGCACTCGACGATCTGGTCGGCGAGATTCGCGCCAACGGCGGACAGGCCTACGCCTTCACCTGCGACGTCACCGACTCCGGTTCGGTCGAACACACCGTCAAAGACATCCTGGGCCGCTTCCACCATGTCGACTACCTGGTCAACAACGCCGGGCGGTCTATCCGCCGATCGGTGGTCAATCAGACCGATCGACTGCACGACTACGAACGGGTGATGGCGGTCAACTACTTCGGCGCGGTGCGGATGGTGCTGGCGCTGCTGCCGCACTGGCAGGAGCGCCGGTTCGGTCACGTCGTCAACGTCTCCAGCGCCGGCGTGCAGGCTCGCAGCCCGAAATACAGTGCGTATCTACCCACCAAGGCCGCACTCGACACGTTCTCCGAAGTGGTTGGCACCGAGACACTTTCCGACCACATCACGTTCACCAATATCCACATGCCGTTGGTCGCCACGCCGATGATCAAACCGTCGCGCCGGCTGAACCCGGTGCCGCCTATCACCGCCGAGCACGCGGCCGCGATGGTGGTGCGCGGGTTGGTCGACAAGCCGGCGCGCATCGACACCCCGCTGGGCACCCTGTCGGAGGCCGGCCTCTATTTCGTCCCCAAGCTGTCGCGGCGAGTCCTGCATCAGGTCTTCCTCGGCTATCCGGACTCGGCGGCCGCACGGGGGGAGGGAACTTCCGAAACTCCGGAAGTCCTTGCAGGGCAGCCATCGTCACGTCGCCCGAAGCGTCCGGCGCGCGCCGTTGTTGCCGGTGTCCGGGTGCCCGGGCCGGTCAAGTGGGCCGCGCGTCTGGTGCCCGGGGTGCACTGGTAGCAGTCCGCGTCCGAGGGCCAGTTCGGGTTACCCTGAAAACCGTGCCCGACGGTGCGGACTTGGACAACACGATCGGCGAAGCCGACGTCGTCCGGCGGGCGTTCGACAGCCTGCCGAGCTTCGTCGTCGCGTTCGCGGGTCCCGAACACCGGTACGTGGCCGCAAACGCCGCAACGCGAGCCGCGTTTCCGGCAGTCAGACTTGGAGTTCCGGCGCGGGAGTTGTTTCCCGAGTTCGAGGGTCAGAACCTGATCGACATTCTCGACCGCGTCTACCGCACCGGTGAGATTCAACAGGGTCGGGAGTGGCGTTTCCAAGTCGACGTCGACCATTCCGGAACTATGCAGGAGATCTTTGGCGACATCGTCGTCAGTCCGCGCACCGCTCCCGACGGATCCGTCGAAGGCACCCAGGTGATGCTCACCGACGCCACCGCTCAGGTGCACGAGCGAACGGCAGCCGAGGCCCGGGCGGCGGAGCTGTCCGAACGCTATACGCAGGTGCGCGATCTCGCGATCATGGTTCAGCGAGCGCTGCTTTCGCCATCGGTCCCGGTGCTGCCGGGCGCCGACATCGCGGCCGAGTACCTGGTCGCCACCCAGGACACCGGCGCGGGAGGCGACTGGTTCGAGGCGATGCCCGGCGATTCCGGGACGACGTGTCTCGTGGTGGGCGACGTCGTCGGGCACGGTGTCGAGGCGGCGGCGGTGATGGCCCAACTGCGGACGGCGATCCGCGTTCACCTGCTGTCCGGCCGAAGTATCGGCGAAAGCCTCACGGCGGTGGACGAATTCAGCAAATTCGTGCCCGGGGCGAGAGCCGCGACGCTGTGCATCGCCCGGCTCGACACGGCCAAGGGGACCTTCGAATACTGCACTGCGGGACACCCTCCTCCGCTGCTGATCAGTGACGGCGTCCCGCGATTCCTCGAGCCGACCGGCGCCGGTCCGCTGGGCAGCGGAATCGGCTTCCCCACCGCCACCGAACAGCTCGGGGTGGGCGACGCCGTGTTGCTGTACACCGACGGCATCGTCGAGCGCCCGGGCCGGCCGCTGGCCGCCAGCACCGCTGAGCTCGCCGACGTGGCGGCCCGCGTCCTGGAGGGCTCCGCATTCCCGATCGAGACCGCGACGCGTGCCGTCCAGCGCTTGTGCTCGCAGACGCTGGAGTTGATGCTGCGCACCACCGGCTACAGCGACGACGTGACTTTGCTTGCGGTGCAGCGACGTACACCGCCACCGTCGCTGCACCTGACCGTCGATGCGGGCATGCACGCAGCGCGAGAGGTGCGCGTCCCGCTGCGGGCCTGGTTGTCCGACATCGGCGCCGACGACCTGGACGTCATGATCATCGTGCAGATCGTGTCGGAGTTCGTCGAGAACTCCTTCGAACACGGCTACCGCTCGGCGGCCACCGACGTCATCGAGGTCGAGGCGAGCCTGGATGACGGCGGTATGGTGCACGCTTCGGTGACCGACCGCGGCCAGTGGAAGACTCCGTCGGCAGACCCGGGCATGCGCGGTCGCGGCCTGATGCTGGCGGATGCGTTGGCCACCGACAGCCACGTCGTCGGTGGGGACAACGGCACCCGCGCGTCGATCACACATCAGCTGAGTCGGCCTGCCCACATCGTCACCGAGCCCAACATTGCGCCCGTCGCTGCACAGGTCACCGCCCCGGAGTTCTCCGTCGGCGTCGTCGGCGACGAACGCCTGGTGGTCAGAGGAGATGTCGACAGCGCGGCCGCGCCGACGCTGGATACCCAGATCTCGCGCCAAAGTCGTTCGGGTACTGTGCCTTTGACGATCGAACTGTCATCGGTGACCCATATGGGGTCGGCCGGCTTGCGGGTGCTGGCCGAAGCGCTGGAGCGCTCGCGGCAGCGCGGCACCGAACTCGATCTGGTTGCACCACCGGGCAGCCCGGCCCACCACGTCTTGATGCTGGTCGGCCTGCCAGTTGTGACGGAGCCCGACGACAGCACAGCCGACCGCGTCGACTAGCCGGCGGGTATCGTCTTCGCAGTGGCCGCCGCCCCAGTTTTCGCCGACGTCGACACCGGTGTTGATGACGCCATAGCGCTGATCTACCTACTGGCAAGCCCCGACGCCGAACTGGTCGGCATCGCGTCGACCGGTGGAAATGTTGGGGTGAAACAGGTCTGCGAGAACAATCTTGGCCTGCTCGACCTGTGCCGCGTCGACGATGTGCCGGTGTTCCGCGGCGCCGATCATCCGCTGAATTCCTCGGCTTCCGGCGTCAGCGCAGTCCACGGGCCGCGTGGCCTGGGCTACGCCGACCTGCCGTCGACCGATCGGCAGCTGTGCGACGACGATGCGGCGACAGCGTGGGTCAAGGCGGCGCATCAGCATCCCGGTGAGCTGATCGGGTTGGCCACCGGGCCGCTGACCAATCTGGCCCTGGCGTTGCGCAAGGAGCCTGCGCTACCGGCACTGCTGCGCCGATTGGTGATCATGGGCGGCGCGTACGACTACCGCGGCAACACCAACCCGGTGGCGGAGTGGAACATCGCATTCGACCCCGAGGCGGCGGCCGAGGTGTTCGCCGCCTGGTCCCCCGCAACTGCGCGAGAGTTTGCGCCGCAACATCTTCCGATCTTGTGCGGGCTGGACGTGACCCGAAAGATCGCGATCACACCGGACATCCTCGCCCACCTGGCGGCCGCGGCCGACTCGACGACCATCGCATTGAGCGCCGAGGACCAGCGGGGAACCCGGTCGGCGGCGTCCAACCCGCTGATTCGGGTGATCGAAGATGCGACGCGGTTCTACCTGGAGTCCTATCACGATCTGGGCCACGGTTTTCTGGCACATCTGCACGATCCGTTGGCCGCAGCGGTTGCGTTGGACCCTCAGCTCGTCGACTCCCGGCAGGCGACGGTGGACGTCGAACTGGTCGGGATGCTGACCCGCGGCATGACCGTCACCGACTGGTCGGGACGATGGGGCCGAAAACCCAACGCGCTGATCGCCGTTCAGGCAGACCCGACCAGATTCTTCGACCGCTTCATCGAGCGGGTGGGGCCGTTCGCCGCTCGGCTGGGGTGACCGCGACACGCTGTTATTCGTAGATTCCCTCCAGATACCACCTCCTTTGCCGGTAGCACAGCAGCAGCGCGGCACCCGGATCAGACCTACGCCCACCGTGCAGCAACACCTGGGCCCGAGCCGTACGGCCCGCCGACACATCTGGATCCCACCATCGTTCGTCGACCGGCCACGGTCCGGCCCACCAGCGCAGCCGGTCGTCGCGGTCGCGGGAGGTCAGCCGTGCGGGATCGGCGGAGAACAGCCCACGGCTGGTGACTCGAATCGAATTACCCTGAGCATCAAGCAGTTCCACCGGGTCGTCGAGCAGCACCGTTGGTGACGGCTCGGGCAGTTGACCGGGCCAGGGCAGACCGGGGTCGGCGCGCGGCACCGGCTCGTCGCCCAGCGGCGTCAACGTGATCCGTTCGGCCGGCCCGCGACCGCCGGACAACACCGGCACCTGCACCGCCTCTGGACCGAGCAGACCCTGTACCCGCACCAGCGCGCGGCGGGCCCGCATCCGGTCTTCTTCGCCGAGGCCACCCCACAGCGGTAACTGCAACGCCCCCGCCGACACCACCTCCACCGCCTGCAGTCGAAGCTGCACCACCGGCGCGGTAGGTCGATCCGCGACAATGCGGGTGTTCAACCAGCCGTCCAACTGCCAGCGCACCCGGTCGGCGGTGGCATCCTCGGTCAACGGTTCTGCGCATCGCCAAACCCGGTTCAGCTCTTCGCCATTGGCGGTGACGGCGTGGACAGCCAGCCGGGTGCATCCCACCCCGGCGGCCATCAACATCTGGTGCAGCGCGGCGGCCAGCGAACGTCCGGCAAATGCCGCGGCGTCGACCCGGTCGATCGGTGGATCGCACGGCAGCACGGCGTCGAGTTCGTCCGGTGGTTCACGCCCGGACGGCCCGCGTTCCGGCTCACCGCGAGCGAACCGGTGTGCGCTCACCGCGTCCGCACCGAACCGGGAAGCCACATCGGTGCGCGACAGGGCCGCGAACTGTCCAATGGTGCGAATTCCCATCCGCCACAACAGATCTGCCAGATCGGCGCGGTCCGGGCCGGACAGGCTGGGCTCGGTGGCGAGTTGCCGGATCGACAGCGCCGACAGAAACCGCGCATCCTGTCCCGGCTGCACCACACGGCCTGCACGTGCGGCGAAAACCGCGGTGGACAGCTGATCGGCTATCCCGACCTGACATTCGGCGCCGCCGGCGGCCACCGCATCGGTCAACCGCTCGGCGGCCTGCTGCTCGGATCCGAAGAAGCGGGCCGCCCCGCGCACCGGCAACACGACCAGACCAGGACGCAACACCTCGGCGCGAGGCACCAGATCGTCCACCGCCGCGACAACCCCTTCGAAGTAGCGGGCATCGCGATCCGAATCGGCGGCCACCACATGCAATTGCGGACACCTGGCCGACGCCTCGCGGCGCCGCAGCCCACGCCGCACACCTACCGCGCGGGCCGCCGACGAACAGGCGATCACCCGGTTGGCCAGCGTGACGGCGACCGGGGCCGTCGCTGGCAGACCCGCGGCCGCCGCGGCGGCCACCGCGGGCCAATCCATGCACCACAACGCCAATACCCGGGACGCCACGACTACCCCGTCCGGGCCCGCCGGATCGCCCGGCCCTCGGCGCACACCTCGAGCCGAACCTTGCTGATCCGCCCGAACCCTGGCGTTTGCGTCGTGGTCTCGTAACCGCAGACGCGAGCCGTGAGCCGGATCGACGCGCCCTGCCAGTCGCCATCGGTGACCAGCAGCGTGCAGCCTTTCTGGTGGGCACGGGCTACCACGGCCCGGGCCCGTGTCAGCGGCACCGAGCGCCCGCCCAGCGCCAGCACGATCAGATCCATCCCGTCCATCAGCACCGCCGCCACTTCCACCGGGTCGGCCCCGGGGTCCGGGATCACCGCGAGCCGGCTCAGGTCGGCTCCCATTTCCACGGCGGCCAGCAAGCCGATATCCGGTTGGCCGACAACGGCCGCGTTCCCGCCAGCGGCTGTCACCGCCGCGACCATGCTCACCGGCAGCGACCGGGCGCCGGACAGCACCGCAACCGACCCCCGTGGCAACGCATCTGGCAACAACTCCGTCAGCAACTGCGGAACTGGGAGCCGGGCTTGCGAATCCGGCAGCAGGTCAGCCACGGGGGTAGGAGCGTGGGCGTGGCCGCGTCGAGACGAGCCGACCTTGCCAGACACCGCCGCCATCTGCCGGCGCAGCTGTTTCAGCTGCTCAGCACGGTCGAACTGCGGCTGCTCGGAGGCGAGGACTGCCGTCATCACTTACTCCTGCGGTACGGGTGTTACTACTGATGTTCGAATGTATGTTCGATAGAATCAGTCAACACCCACCCACCGACAAGGTCAAGCGGAACTCGAGCCAGCAAACTCAATTCAACCTTTATCTGATCGTGTTCTTGATGTGACGGCGGTCACTCACTGTTGTTGACGTGACTTGAGTGCCTGAGGCGCACCTCAAGCAGATTGAGGAGCGGGATGCCGGCGCTGGACGATTCTCGTGACTGGATTTCACGCGCGACCGTATGGCGGCGCGTCCTTGTCGCAGGGGTCGTGTGCGCACTTGTAGCTTGGGGTGTTTGCGTGGCACGTGCGACGCCGTGGACTCCTACCGCGGTCCTGCGCGTCGGCAGCTATCAAGGGATTCCCGGGCAGTACTCGAGCATCCAGGCAGCGATCGATGCCGCCCGTCCCGGGGACTGGGTGCTCATCGGGCCGGGCGACTATCACGAGACCGGCAGTCGCGTTCCGCCCGGGGCCGCAGGCGACGAGAAGGCAGGGGCCGCCGTGCTGGTGACCACGCCGAACATCTGGTTGCGCGGCATGGACCGCAACGGAGTCGTGCTCGACGGCACTAAACCGGGTGCGCCACAATGCAGCTCGGCGCCGGGCGACCAGAACCTCGGCCCGCTCGATTCCAACGGCGTCCCGGCGGGTCGAAACGGTCTGATCGTCTTCAAGGCTTCCGGTGTCAGCGTGGAGAACCTGACCGCCTGCAATTTCCTCTCGGGCGACCTCACCCCCGGCGACCAGATCTGGTTCGACGGCGGCGGTTCGACTGGCATGCAGAAGATCGGAAGCTGGCGCGGCGCATACCTGTCGGCCACCTCGAGCTTTTACGGCGGCGAGAACCAGAACACCCAGTACGGGATTTACGCTTCCAACACCTTCGGGCCGGGGCTGTTCACGCAGGTGTACGCCAACAACATGGGCGACGCCGGGTTCTACATCGGCGGCTGCCCGAACTGCAACACGATTCTCGACCACGCCCACACCCAGAATTCGGCCGAAGGATATTCGGGAACCAACTCCGGCGGCCACTTGATCATTCAGAACTCCGAGTTCGACCACAACTACATCGGGATCGTCACCAACAGCCAGAACAACGACGACCAACCGTCGCCCCAGTCCGGCCACTGCCCCGGCATCGAGCTCGGTCCGACCGGGACCCATTCGTGCTGGCTGGTCACGCATAACTCGGTGCACGACAACAACAACCCCAACACGCCATCCAACTCCGAAGTCAGCGGTGTCCCCGTGGGAGTCGGCGTCCTGATCGTCGGTGGCCGGTACGACACCGTCTATGACAACGACATTCACGACAACGGCGCGTGGGGTGTGTTACTGGTTCCCGAGGTCGACACCGAGGCGTGGATACCGATCGCCCACTGCAAGGGTGGTGTTGGCCTGAAGGGATTGTCGTTCTGCTACTACGACGACTGGGGCAACGAGATCGAGAACAACACGTTGAGCCACAACGGCTTCTTCGGCAACCAGAGCAACAGCGACCTCGCCGAGATCTCCAACCTCGCCTATCCCGGGAATTGCTGGCACGGCAACGTCGATCCCTCCGGAAAAGCGATCAACGCCAAGCACTTTCAGCTCGGCCGAGCAGGAGTTACGAGTGCCCCGCCCTTTCTGCAGCTATTCCCTCACAGCATCTGCGGGATACCGGACGCGGGCGCTGGGCTCATCAGCATCCTCAGCCTGCAAGTCGCCTGCAATTCCGAGTTTCTCGGCCCGTGCCCGGACAACACCTCGTACGCGAACTACCCGCGCCCGAGCGGGGTCCAGCTGATGCCGCTGCCGCCGCAGCCGAGTATGCCCGACCCCTGTCTGGGCGTGCCGCAGAACCCCTGGTGTCCTAACAATCCGACCAGCCAGCCGCCGTACCCCGTGCCCGGGTCGACCGTCATGTGAGGTGTCATTCCCACTCGATGGTGCCGGGCGGCTTGCTGGTGACGTCCAGCACCACCCGGTTGACCTCGGCGACCTCATTGGTGATCCGGGTGGAGATGCGCTCCAGCACCTCGTAAGGCACCCGCGTCCAGTCGGCGGTCATCGCGTCCTCGCTGGACACCGGCCGCAGGACGATCGGATGGCCGTACGTCCGACCGTCGCCCTGCACACCGACTGACCGGATGTCGGCCAGCAACACCACCGGACACTGCCAGATCAGCTGATCCAGTCCCGCCGCGGTCAGCTCCTCGCGAGCGATCGAATCGGCCCGGCGCAGCGTGTCCAGCCGCGCCGCGGTGACCTCGCCGACGATCCGGATTCCCAAGCCCGGTCCCGGAAATGGTTGGCGCGCAACGATTTCCTCCGGCAGACCCAGTTCCCGGCCGACCGCGCGGACCTCGTCTTTGAACAACAGCCGCAACGGCTCGACAAGGGTGAACTTCAGGTCGCCGGGCAAACCACCGACATTGTGGTGGCTCTTGATGTTCGCGGCACCGGTTCCACCGCCGGACTCGACGACGTCGGGGTACAAAGTCCCCTGCACCAGGAACTCGATGTCCTTGTTCTCCAACGAATCTCGCACGGCGCCTTCGAAAGCGCGGATGAACTGCCGTCCGATGATCTTGCGCTTGCCCTCGGGATTGGTTACCCCCGCCAGCGCCTCAAGGAAGGTCGCCTCCGCGTCGACGGTCACCAGGTTGGCTCCCGTCGCGGCGACGAAATCGCGCTGCACCTGCGCACGTTCGCCGGCGCGCAGCAGACCGTGGTCGACGAACACACACGTCAGCCGGTCCCCGATGGCGCGCTGCACCAGGGCCGCGGCCACCGCCGAGTCGACCCCGCCGGACAGTCCGCAGATCGCGTGCCCGTCGCCGACTTGCGTACGCACCTGCTCGATCAGCGCCTCGGCGATGCCGGCGGGGGTCCAATCCGGGCCGATACCGGCGAAGTCGTGCAAGAACCGGCCGAGCACCTGCTGACCGTGCGGGCTGTGCAACACCTCAGGGTGATACTGCACGCCGGCCAGTCGACGGGCCCGGTTCTCGAAGGCGGCCACCGGGGCACCGGCGCTGGTGGCCACGACCTCGAACCCATCCGGCGCCGATGTGACGGCGTCGCCGTGACTCATCCACACCGGCTGAGTATCGGGCAGGTCCGAATGCAGTTCACCGCCAACAACTTTCAGCTCGGTTCGGCCGTACTCACTGGTGCCGGTGTGCGCGACGACGCCACCGAGCGCCTGCGCCATCGCCTGGAAGCCGTAGCAGATGCCGAACACCGGCACACCCAGGTCGAACAACGCCGGGTCGAGTTGCGGCGCACCCTCGGCGTACACACTGGCCGGGCCACCGGACAGCACCACCGCCAGCGGATCGCGAGCCTTGATCTCGTCGACCGACGCGGTATGCGGGATCACCTCGGAGAACACCCGCGCCTCCCGCACCCTGCGGGCGATCAGCTGGGCGTATTGCGCGCCGTAATCGACAACCAGGACCGGACGGGGGGTTGCTGACTCCACCGCCACAGTCTAGAGGCGCGCGACCATCGGTTCGCCGACAACGACAGCCGCCACATAGCCGTATCGAAAGCACAAATACGACCACTGACGGCGCCGTTGCCGCAGAACCGGGGTACGTTTCTCGCTGATGAATCCCGGCGACGGCAGCACCCGCGACCGTCTGTTGGACGCGGCGATCGCACTGTTCTCGAGCCAGGGGTACGCCTCGACATCGATCGCCGAGATCCAGCAGGCCTGCGGCCTGTCGCCCGGGTCCGGCGCCCTCTACAAGCACTTTCCGTCCAAGAACGCCCTGTTGCGCGAAGCGACGCAGCGCCAGGTGGACCGGATCATCGCCGCACGCGAGGAGCATGACCGGACCCGACCCGCCGACACCCGCGAGGCGCTGCGCCGTGCTGCGGAGCGAATCTGGGACACCATCGAGACGAACAGCGAACTGCTGCGGGTGATGTACCGCGAGCCCGAGGCAATCGAGGGCTTCAGCGCGGAACTGTGGTCGGCGGTCACGGCAAGTGCCTACGACCGGATGGGTGCGGCGCTCAGCGGCGCCACGGCTGCCGGCGCATCACAAGTCGAGGATCCCGAAGCCTCCGCGGCGCTGCTGCTCGCATCGATCGCCTACTTCCCCATCGTGCGGATGCTGATCGAGCAGACACCCGGCAACATCAGCGCCGACCGGTACCGCGAGGCCTGGCTCAGGCTCGCCGAAAGCGTGTTCACCGGCCGACCACCGACCTGACCGGTCTGCGAACCGAACAGCTGGGAAACAGTCGGTCGGCCCGAACGGATGGCGAACCGAGTTCGGTCATGGTGAGGTAGTAACTACCCGCGACCGACGTCATTCTCGAAGGGGGTCCGACGTGCTCGGTTTACCCGATGCGGTGCACGCCTGTCTGTTCGATCTCGACGGTGTGCTGACCGATACGGCAAGTGTCCACACCAAAGCCTGGAAGGTCATGTTCGACGCATTTCTCGAACAACACGCGCAGAGCACCGGCGAGAAGTTCGTCCCGTTCGACGCGGACAAGGACTACCTGAAATACGTCGACGGCAAGAAGCGCGAAGACGGCGTCCGGTCGTTTTTGGCCAGCCGCGGCATCGAGCTGCCCGACGGTGACCCCGACGACGGACCCGACAAGGACACCGTCTACGGATTGGGCACCCGCAAGAACGATGCCTTCCAGGAAACGCTGCACAAAGACGGCGTCAAGGTTTTCGACGGTTCGCGGCGCTATCTGGAAAAGGTCGCGGCCGCGGGTCTGGCCACCGCCGTGGTGTCATCGAGCGCCAATACCCGTGAGGTGCTGAAGATCACCGGACTCGACAAATTCATCCAGCAGCGCGTCGACGGGGTGACCCTGCGCGAGGAACACATCGCGGGCAAGCCTGCGCCCGACTCCTATCTGCGTGGCGCCGAACTGCTCAAGGTGGAGCCCGCCGCGGCCGCCGTGTTCGAGGATGCGCTGTCCGGGGTCCAGGCCGGCCGAGCCGGCAACTTCGGCTACGTCGTCGGCGTCGACCGTGTCGGCCAGGCCGACGAATTGCGCAGCCACGGCGCCGATGTCGTGGTGACCGACCTCGCCGAGCTGTTGTAGGGTGCCGCGATGATCCCGGATGACACGCTCCCCGTTGAACCCTGGCAGGTCCGCGAGCCCCAGCTGAATCTCGATGTGCTGGCCCAATCGGAGTCGCTGTTCGCACTGTCCAACGGGCACATCGGAATTCGCGGCAACCTCGACGAAGGTGAGCCACACGGCTTTCCCGGCACGTATCTCAACTCGTTCTATGAAGTGCGGCCGCTGCCCTATGCGGAAGCGGGCTTCGGCTACCCGGAGGCCGGGCAGACCATCGTCGACGTCACCAACGGCAAGATCCTGCGTCTGCTGGTCGACGACGAACCGTTCGACGTTCGCTACGGCAAGCTGATCAGCCACGAGCGGATCCTCGATCTGCGGGCCGGCACTCTGACGCGCGACGCCCACTGGCAGTCACCGGTCGGCAAGCAGGTCAGAGTGACCTCGACCCGGCTGGTGTCGCTGTCCCAACGCAGCGTCGTCGCCATCGAATACATCGTCGAGGCCGTCGAGCAATTCGTCCGTGTCACAGTGCAATCCGAGCTGGTCGCCAACGAGGATCAGCCGGTGACATCCGGCGATCCACGGGTCGCGGCCATCCTCGATCGACCGCTGGAGGCCGTCCAGCACGAAGACACCGAATGCGGCGCGCTGCTGATGCACAAGACGCGTGCCAGCGCGTTGATGATGGCCGCGGCGATGGACCACGAGATCGAGGTGGAGGGCCGCTACGAGATCACCAACGACGCAAGCGACGACCTCGCTCGCACAACGGTGATCTGTGGCCTGCGACCGGGTCAGAGGCTGCGCATCGTGAAGTACCTGGCCTACGGCTGGTCGAGCCAGCGGTCCCGGCCGGCGCTGCGCGATCAGGCGGCCGCCGCGTTGCACAGCGCGCGGTACAGCGGCTGGAAGGGCCTGGTGGAGGCCCAACGCAAAATCCTCGACGACTATTGGGACGGCGCCGATGTCGAGGTGGAAGGTGACCCGATCTGTCAGCAGGCGGTTCGGTTCGGGCTCTTTCACCTGCTGCAGGCCAGTGCACGGGCCGAAGGCCGCGGGATCGCCAGTAAGGGTTTGACCGGGACCGGCTACGACGGCCACGTCTTCTGGGATACCGACGGCTTCGTGCTGCCGGTATTGACCTACACCTTGCCGCATGCGGCCGCCGACGCATTGCGTTGGCGCGCATCGACGTTGGATTTGGCGAAGGAGCGTGCGGCGCAGCTCGACCTCAAGGGTGCCAGCTACCCGTGGCGGACGATACGCGGTCAGGAATGTTCGGCCTACTGGCCGGCGGGAACCGCGGCGTGGCACATCAACGCCGACATCGCAATGGCTTTCGAGCGCTATCGGATTGTCACCGGCGACGAGACGCTGGAAAAAGACTGCGGCCTCGAGGTGTTGATCGAGACGGCGCGGCTGTGGCATTCACTCGGCCACCACGACCGCCACGGCGTGTGGCACCTGGACGGGGTGACCGGTCCCGACGAGTACACCGCGATCGTGCGGGACAACGTGTTCACCAACATGATGGCGGCACACAACCTGCGGGTCGCCGCCGACGCCTGCGCACGGCATTCCGAAACCGCCCGCGAGATGGGCGTATCCAGCGATGAGACCGCGTCGTGGCGGGCCGCCGCCGACGCGGCACACATCCCCTTCGACGAGGAGCTCGGCGTGCATCCGCAGTCCGAAGGCTTCACCACCTACGCCGAGTGGGACTTCAACGAGAAGACGTCCTACCCGCTGCTGCTGCACGAGCCCTACGCATTGTTGTACCCCGCGCAGGTGGTCAAGCAGACCGACCTGGTGTTGGCGATGCATTGGCAGAGCCACAAATTCAGCGACGAGCAGAAGGCCCGCAATGTCGACTACTACGAGCGACGCACGGTGCGCGACTCGTCGCTGTCGGCCTGCACCCAGGCGGTGATGTGCGCCAACGTCGGGCATGTGGAGCTCGCGCACGACTACACCTACGAGGCGGCGCTGGTCGACCTCCGCGATCTGCACAACAACACCAAGGACGGGCTGCACATGGCCTCGCTGGCCGGCGCCTGGACCGCGCTGGTCGCCGGCTTCGGCGGCCTGCGCGACGACGAGGGAATACTGTCGCTCAACCCGTATCTGCCCGATGGCATCTCACGACTGCGATTTCGGTTGCGATGGCAAGACTTTCGGGTGACCGTTGACGTCATCCACGACGAGGTCACCTACACGCTGCGCGACGGACCCCATGGTGAGCTGACCATCCGGCACGCCGGGGAGGACATCGAGCTCAGCACCACGGAGCCGACGACGATCACCCTGGTCAAGCGCGAGCCGCTGCTGCCGGCGCCCCAGCAACCGCCGGGACGCGCTCCGCTGCACCGGAATTCGTACCGGTCAGTTACCCAGCCGAGCTGACCGGACCCGGACTGGGGAGCCAGCGCAACGCACCCGGTGCGTCCTCCGGCACCACAGGATTCTTCGGCGCGATCGGGTCGAGCCGACGATAGGCCTCACCCTGGCGCGGACGGACGTCGTCCTCGCCCTTGTTCGGCCACAGCGACGCGGCCCGCTCGGCCTGCGCGGTGATCGACAGCGACGGGTTGACACCCAGGTTCGCCGAGATCGCGGCGCCGTCGACCACGAACATCGTCGGGTAGCCGTAGGTCCGGTGGTACGGGTCGATGACGCCGGTGTCGCGGCTGTCGCCGATCGCTGCACCACCGAGGAAGTGCGCGGTCAGCGGAATGTTGAACAGCTCGCCCCAGGTGCCGCCCGCAACGCCGTCGATCTTTTCGGCGATACGGCGGGTGGCCTCGTTGCCCACCGGAATCCAGGTGGGGTTCGGCTCGCCGTGACCCTGCTTGCTGACATACCGGCGGCGGCCCAGCTTGCCACGTTTGGTGTATGTGGTGATCGAGTTGTCCAGATTCTGCATCACCAGCGAGATCATCGTGCGCTCGCTCCAGCGGCGCGGGTTGAGCAGCCGCAGGGTCCCACGTGGATCGTGACTGGCGTTGTCCAGCAACTGCTTCCACCGGGGCACGTCGCTGCCGCCCGGCCCGGGACCGTCGGTCATCAGGGTCTGCAGCAGGCCCATCGCGTTGGAGCCCTTGCCGTAGCGGCAGGGTTCGATGTGGGTGTCCGACGACGGGTGGATCGACGACGTGATCGCGACCCCGTGGGTCAGGTCCAAGTCGTCGCTGACCTTCAATCGGCCTGCGCCGACGATGGATTCGGAGTTCGTGCGGGTCAGTTCGCCCAGCCGTCCGGAGAGTTCGGGCAGTTTGCCCTTGTCGCGCATGTTGAACAGCAGATGCTGGGTGCCCCAGGTGCCCGCGGCCAGCACCAGGTTCTCGGCGGTGAAGGTGCGTTTCTTGCGACGCAGGAAGCGTCCGGTGCGCGCGGTCCGCACTTCCCAGATGCCGTCCTCGCGTTGCTCGAAGTCGGTGACGGTCGTCATCGGAATGACTTCCGCGCCATTGGACTCCGCAAGCCCGAGGTAGTTCTTCACCAAGGTGTTCTTGGCGCCGAACCGGCATCCGGTCATGCAGCTGCCGCATTCCAGGCAGCCGGTGCGAGCCGGGCCCGCGCCGCCGAAGTAGGGATCCGGCACGGTCTCGCCCGGTGTCTTGGCGCCGTCCGGCCCGAAGAACACGCCGACCGGCGTCTGCACGAACGTGTCGCCGCAGCCCATGTCCTCGGCGACCTCTTTGAGAATGCGGTCGGCATCGGTGAAGGTCGGGTTGGTGACGACGCCGAGCATCCGCTGCGCCTGCAGATAGTGCGGCATCAACTCGGAGCGCCAGTCGGTGATGTGCGACCACTGCGGGTCACCGAAGAACGGCTGCGACGGGACGTACAGCGTGTTCGCGTAGTTCAGCGACCCGCCGCCGACGCCGGCGCCGGCCAGGATCATCACGTTGCGCAACAGATGGATGCGCTGGATCCCGTACATGCCGAGCTTCGGTGCCCACAAGAACTTGCGGAGGTTCCAGGAGGTCTTGGCGAAATCCTCGTCGGAGAAACGTCGGCCGGCCTCGAGCACGCCGACGCGGTAACCCTTCTCCGTCAGCCGGAGCGCGGTGACGCTACCGCCAAAACCCGAACCGATGATCAGGACGTCGTAGTCAGGTTTCACGTCCCCCAGTATGGACTTACCGGCCGGTAATGAGCCAGAAAACCTGGTCAGTTAGCCCGGCGGTCAGATGGGGCGGTCAGCTGCCTACCGTCAGGCCGACCTTCTGGAATTCCTTGAGGTCGCAGTAGCCGGCCTTGGCCATCGAGCGGCGCAGACCGCCGACCAGGTTCAGCGAGCCGAACGGATCGTCGGACGGGCCGTTGAGGACCTGCTCCAGCGGAAGTCGTTCGCCGACCGCGACCTGTAGCAGCGCGCCCCGCGGCAGCGACGGGTGGGCGGCCGCGGTCGGCCAGAACCATCCGTCGCCCAACGCCTCGGCCGACTCGGAGAGCGGGGTGCCCAGCACGACCGCGTCGGCGCCGCAGGCGATCGCTTTCGCCAGATCTCCGGACGTGTGGATGTCTCCGTCTGCGAGCACGTGCACGTAGCGGCCGCCGGTCTCGTCGAGGTATTCCCGCCGGGCCGCGGCGGCGTCGGCGATCGCCGTGGCCATCGGCACCCTGATACCGAGCACCTCGTCGCTGGTGGTCACTCCCCTGGTCGATCCGTAGCCCACGATGACGCCCGCGGCGCCGGTGCGCATCAGGTGGAGCGCGGTGCGGTGATCGATCACGCCACCGGCTACCACCGGGACGTCGAGCTCGGAGATGAAGGTTTTCAGGTTAAGCGGTTCGCCGTCACTGGCGACGCGTTCGGCGGAGATGATGGTGCCCTGGATGACCAGCAGATCTATGCCCGCCGACAACAGAGCCGGCGTCAACGACTGCGCGTTCTGCGGGCTGACCCGCACCGCGGTGGTCACCCCGGCCTCGCGGATGCGGGCCACCGCGCTGCCGAGCAGTTCGGGGTCCAACGGCGCGGCGTGGAACTGCTGCAGCAGCCGGATCGCCGCCGACGGCTCGGGCTCTTTGGCGGCCGCTTCGATGACCTGGGCGATCTTGGCTTCCACGTCCGCGTGACGGCCGATCAGCCCTTCGCCGTTGAGCACCCCCAGTCCGCCGAGCCGACCGAGCTCGATGGCGAATTCCGGCGAGACCAGCGCGTCGCTCGGATGAGCGACGATCGGGATCTCGAAGCGGTAGGCGTCGAGCTGCCAGGCCGTCGTCACGTCCTGCGACGAGCGGGTGCGCCGCGAGGGCACGATGCTGATGTCGTCGAGTTCGAAAGTGCGCCGGGCTGTTCGGCCCATGCCGATCTCAACCATGTCACGCATGAGGGGTCCTTCGATCAATTCACCGGGCGTAGTAGTTGGGCGCTTCGGCGGTCATCGTGATGTCGTGCGGGTGGCTTTCCTTCAAGCCCGCCGCGGTGATCCGGACGAATTGTGCATGCTGCAGCGCCTCGATCGTTTCCGCGCCGGTGTAGCCCATCGCGGCCCGCAACCCGCCGGTGAGCTGATGGATCACCGACGCCAACGGACCGCGGAACGGCACCCGGCCTTCGATGCCCTCGGGCACCAGCTTGTCCTCGGACAGCGCGTCGTCCTGGAAGTAGCGGTCCTTGGAGTACGACTTCGCCTCGCCGCGGCCCTGCATGGCGCCCAGTGAGCCCATGCCGCGGTAGCTCTTGTACTGCTTGCCGTTGACGAAGATCAGCTCGCCGGGCGCTTCGGCGGTGCCGGCCAGCAGCGATCCCAACATCGCCGTCGACGCACCTGCGGCCAGCGCCTTGGCGATGTCACCGGAGTACTGCAGTCCACCGTCGGCGATCACCGGCACACCAGCCGGACCGCAGACCGCTACCGCCTCGAGGATCGCGGTGATCTGCGGCGCGCCGACGCCGGCGACCACGCGGGTGGTGCAGATCGAACCGGGACCCACGCCGACCTTGACGGCGTCGGCACCGGCCTCGACCAGCGCAGCGGCCGCCGACCTGGTCGCGACGTTGCCGCCGACCACCTCGACCCGGTCGCCCACTTCGGCCTTGAGCTTGCCGACCATGTCGAGCACCAGCCGGTTGTGCGCATGCGCGGTGTCGACCACCAGCAGGTCCGCGCCGGCGTCGGCCAGCGTCATGGCCCGCACCCAGGCGTCGTCACCGACACCGACGGCGGCACCGACCAGCAACCGGCCGTCGCTGTCCTTGGTGGCCAGCGGATGCTGTTCGGTCTTGACGAAGTCTTTGACGGTGATCAGCCCGGTCAGCCGGCCGTGGCCGTCGACGACCGGCAGCTTCTCGATCTTGTGCCGACGCAGCAGGCCCAGCGCCGCGTCCGCGCTGACGCCTTCCTGGGCGGTGATCAGCGGGGCTTTGGTCATGACCTCGGCGACGTGCCTGGACTGGTCGACCTCGAAGCGCATGTCGCGGTTGGTGATGATGCCAACCAGGGCGCCGGTGTCGTCGATGACGGGTAGCCCGGAGATCCGGAAGCGGGCGCACATCGCATCGACCTGGGCCAGCGTGTTCTCCGGGTGGCATGTGACCGGATCGGTGACCATCCCGGCTTCGGACCGCTTCACGGTCTCGACCTGGCCCGCCTGCTCGGCGATCGGCAGGTTGCGGTGCAGAACGCCGAGGCCGCCGGCGCGGGCCATCGCGATCGCCATCCGCGATTCGGTGACGGTGTCCATCGCCGAGCTGACCAAGGGCACCCGTAGCCGGACCTTCTTGGTGAGCTGACTGGACGTGTCGGCGGTCGCCGGCACCACATCGGAGGCGGCGGGCAGCAGCAGGACGTCGTCGAACGTCAGGCCCAGCATGGCGATCTTCTGCGGATCGTCACCGCCGGTCGGCACCGCGTCGTCCGGGAAACCACCGACGCGCGGGTGCGACGAGACGATCAGGTCGCCGCCTTCGAGACGGGACAAGCCAGATGACATTGCCGGGGCCCTCCCATATACGCGCGGGGTGAGAACGCCATCCTATCGGCTCTGCCCCCGGCGACGATGCACGCCGCGACGCGTCGTGAGGTAGGGGCACCTCCCAATGGCGGCTGGGCTGCGGGTCCAGCGCTGGCGCGATACCCGCCCGGCTGCGTAATGTGGACCCGTGCGCGACTACCTCCCGCCCGGTCTGCCGCCTGATCCGTTCGCCGACGATCCGTGCGATCCCTCAGCGGCGCTGGATGCCGTCGAGCCCGGCCAGCCCCTGGACCCCCAGGAGCGAATGGCGGTCGAGGCCGATCTGGCCGACCTCGCGGTGTATGAGGCGCTGCTGGCCCACAAAGGGATTCGCGGCCTCGTGGTGTGCTGCGACGAATGTCAGCAGGACCACTATCACGACTGGGACATGTTGCGCGCGAACCTGCTTCAGCTGCTCGTCGACGGCACCGTGCGGCCGCACGAGCCGGCCTACGATCCCGAACCCGATTCCTACGTCACCTGGGATTACTGCCGCGGCTATGCCGACGCGTCACTCAACGAGGCGACCTCGGACACCGAAGGGTTCCACGGACGTCGCTGAGCAGCCCGTCGGGGTCCTCAGCCACCAAAACCATTGGGCGTGAGCGCGATTCCGGGCGCAATAGGCAACGCCGTCGCGTGCGCGTCGCGACTTACCACCTTGGCGGTCAACCGGTTCATGTGATCGATCAGGCCCTGTTTGCGGTCGGCGTTCTTGACCGTCTGCAGGTGTTCTCCGACCGCGGCCAGCTTGTCGTGGGCCTGATCCCACTGGCCCGTCGCGATCATCTGCTCGACCTGGTCCATCTCGCTCTCGGCGGACACCGCGAGCCGCTCATCGCTCACTGACGCCGGCTCGCCGAACAGCGTCGTCCGGGCACCGTAGAGCGGGTCGCCGGGCTGGGCCTGGCCCATCAGCACGCCGAATCCCGCGATGCTCAGCACGGCCGCGGCCATCGCCCCCGCCATCGCCGTCCGGCGGCGGGCGCCGCGCCGCGCGGCCACACCGCGCTCCAATGCCGATACGGCGACCGGCTCAGGGCAGACCCCCTCGATCGGTGGCGTCCGGAGCTCGTCGCGCCAGCTCTCGAGCAGTCCGGCCAGGGCCAGATCCCCGGTCTCGCCGTCGACCGGCTCACACCTGGCCAACGCGTCGACGAACCGCTCGCTGCGCGCAACGGCGTCCGGCTCGGGCAGATCGAATCGTTCAGACATAGTCCTGCCCCGCTGCGACGATCGCGGACTTCAGCCGCGCCAAGGCGCGGTGCTGGGCGACGCGCACCGCTCCGGCGGTGCTGCCGACGGCCTCGGCGGTCTCCTCGGCGCTCAGACCAACGACGATCCGCAAGATCAGGATCTCGCGTTGCTTGCCTGGCAAGAGGTCGAGCAACTCGCTCATCCGGGTCGCGGATTCGGCATCGATGGCCGTCTGCTCGGGGCCCGGCTCGGCTGAGCGGTGGTCCGGAATGGTCGCCGTCGGATAGGACGGATCACGGCCGGCCGCCCGGAAGGCGTCGGCTACCTTGTGCGCGGCGATGCCGTACACGAAGGCCAGGAACGGGCGCCCACGATCGCGGTAACGCGGCAGCGCCATGACGGTCGCCAAGCACACCTCCTGCGCCACATCGTCGGCGGACAGGCCATTTCGCTCGACTGTGCCGAGGCGTGCGCGGCAATATCGGACCACGATCGGGCGAATGGTCTCCAGAACATCGCGGAGCGCGTTCCGATCACCCGCCACGGCACGGGCCACGACGGCGTCGAGACGCTCCTCCTGCGTAGACATCGACGGCGGCATCTCCAGCGTTACGGACCAGGTATCACCTCGACAATAGAGGCCAGGCAGCCGATGTTCAGAGCTGGCGCCAGGCTCCGCCCCAGTGCCTTACCAGGAGGGCGCACTCGTCGCGGATGCCGCGGACCTCGACAACAGCGCTGTCGGAGTCGGCAATGTCGACCAGCAACGACGCCACCGCCCAGCGCAACGGCACCAGGCCCAGCCGGCCGGTCAGCTCGAGCGCCGTGTCGCCCACCGCGCGAGCCCGGTCGGCGACTCCGGCGCTGCACAGTGCCGCGGCCAGCACCACCTGGCTCTTGGCGCGGTGACGGGCAGAGCCGGTGGCATCCGCCAGTTCGACCGCCGACTCGGCGTTGCGCACCGCCGTCGCGCCGTCGCCGCCCGCCATCGCCAGCTCGGCGGCGACCCAGGCCCGCCGCACCGCCAGCCGGTGCGGCGCGTCGGCCACCACCGGGTCGGCGCGGGCCAGCAGTGTCGCGGCGGTGGCCAGCCGGCCGACGCCCAGCGCGTCGGCCGCCAGCCCGGTCAACGCGTCACCCACGGCCTCGGCATCGCCGCCGGACAACGCCAACGCGCGACCGTCCCGGCCGCGCGCCAGGTCGTGCCAGCCGAGCTGGCGCAGAAACGACGCGTGTGCGCTATGGGCCAGCGCAGCCGCCACCCCTGACGGGGCAACCCGCAGCAGCGCGGCAAGGTCGCTGCGGGCATGGGCGTAGCGGCCCTGCCCGGCCGCCGCGACCGCCCGTAACCACAGCTGACGCGGTGTGCCGGCGGCGGGCAGCGGCCACCGCCCCGGCTGGGCCCCGAAGGCTGCGTCGGCAAGTTCCGACTCGACCGACAGACCGTGAGAGATATCAATCACTTTCGATTACCAGTTAAACCTGCGTGCTATCTGCGTTACGCCGGTATTAAATCCGACAGTGTTCATATTCGGGGTGCTCTCCGGCTCCTCGGCATGCGAGCTGGGAATTTCGTGATAGGGGCCCGTCACCCTGCACTCCTTGGTCGACCGCACGGAGGACGTCGATGAATTCGCGGTAAATTCGCAAGCCGCAGTGCAGCATTCGGCAGATTACAGCCTGTTGACGGGATTTCCCTAGCACCCCTACGTTTAACGACGACGAGTAGTCACCGATGACCCGCTCGATTCAGTTGATCTCGAACTGGCCGTGTAGAGAGGGACTTCAATGCCGCAACCGGAGCAACTTCCAGGCCCCAATGCCGATATTTGGGAATGGCAATTACAAGGCCTTTGCCGCGGGGTGGATTCGTCGGTGTTCTTTCACCCGGACGGCGAGCGCGGCCGGGCCCGGATGCAGCGTGAGCGTCGTGCCAAGGAGATGTGCCGGCAGTGCCCGGTGATGGCGCAGTGCCGGGCGCATGCCCTCGAGGTCGGCGAGCCGTACGGCATCTGGGGCGGTCTGTCGGAGACCGAGCGCGAATTGCTGCTCAAGCGGGAGATCGGCCGCACCCGCGGCATTCGCCGCAGCGCCTAGTTCCCGGGCTCGACGCCGAGATCGACGTCAGCTCGATCGCTACTCGGACTTTTGCACGCTGACGTCGATTTCGAGAACCGAAGTCGCCGAGTTCTAGAGGATCGAGCCGTCCTGCTTGTACTGCTCGATCTTGTCCCAATCGACCCCGGCGTCCAGCAGGATCTCCTCGGTGTGCTGACCGTGCTCGGGTGCACCGGTTGGCACGACATGATGCCCGTCGAACTGGACCGGGTTGGTCGGCAGGATGTACGGCTTGCCGTTCATCGCTTTCACCTCGGGGATGTAGCCGTTGGCGATGACGGCGGGATCTTCGTGCAGCTCGCTGGTCTTCTGCAGGACGGCCCAGGCGCCGGAGAGGGGCTTGAGGATCTCGCGCCACTGGTCGACGGTCTTCGACGCGAACTCCTCGTCCATGATGTCGATGAGTTCGCCGCGGTTCTCGAAACGTGCATGCCCCTCGGCGAAGCGCTCGTCGGTGATCAGGTCGGTGCGACCGATCACCGTCATGAACTCCGGGTAGAACTTGTCGCCCTGCAACATCATCAGCGTGATGTACCGGTCGTCCTTGGTCTTGTAGTTGCCGACCAGCGGGTTGGGCATCTCGCGGTGGGTGAACGTCGGAATCGGGTCGCCGCCGTAGAGGTTTGCCGCGGTCACCTGCGGGGTCATCGCCCACGCCGCAAGACCGAGCAGCGAGACGTCGACGATCGAGGTCTCCCCCGTCGCCTTGCGCTTGTACAGCGCGGCGGCGATCCCGCCGGCAATGGTCAGCCCACCCATCAGGTCGCCGAACGCCGGAGTCTGCATGACCGGCTCGGGCAGCTCGCGGGTGAGCGCATCGGCGATGCCGCCGCGCGACCAGAACGACACGCCGTCATAGCCCGGCCGGTCGGCGTCGGGACCCTCTGGGCCGTAACCGGATCCACGCACATAGATGATGTCGGGGTTGACGGCACGAATCTGTTCGACGCCGATGCCGAAACGGTCGCGTCGGCTCGGCAGGTAGCTGGTGAGGAACACGTCACTGCTCTTGGCAAGCTCGTGCACGACCTCCTGGCCTCCCGGCGTCAGCAGGTCGATGCCGATGGATTTCTTCCCGCGGTTGGGCATTTCGATCATGTAGTTGACCGCAGTCGGACCGCCCGGGATGAGGCCCATGGTGACCAGACCACGTTGCGGGTCGCCGCCCTCACGCGGTTCGACCTTGATGACGTCAGCGCCCCACTCGGCCAGTACCGCGCCGGCCGCGGGCACGAAAGTCCATGCCGCAACCTCCAATACGCGAATACCGCTCAATGGTTTGGCGTCAGTCATGCGAGTTCTCCGATCTCGAGGCGTCACGCGTTGTGGTCATCAATGAGTCCGTACTTGCGATACGCGGCGCGGATGTCGATGCGCGCCTGTTCGGGCAATTTAGCTTGTGGGGGTCGCGATTCCGGGTACGACCCGATGGGCAGCCCGACCACCGATGCGGCGTACTTGAACGCCCCGCCCCAGTGGGTGAAGTAGTCGGGCCGCCCGGGATAGCGGGTGAACCAGCCGCGCATGTCGAGCTCGAACTGGTCGAGCCCGGACTCCTGGGCGTAGTCCATCGCCTCGAGGAGTTTGTCGTTCCATACCAGCTCCCAATACTGGGACAGCGCGCGCTTTTTCGGTGTCTCGAAGAGGTAGCCGGTGGTGCCCAGCTGCCCGGGCCCGACGATGCCGGCTTTCAGCCAGCCGGCCCGGTACACCGTCGTATCGCATTCCCAGATCACCAGATCGGGCGCGAGCTCGTGCAGGAACCGGCTCTGATGCGGGCGGAACGATCCCTCTTTGGTGGCGCAGACCGCGGGAATCTCGTCGACGATCTGGGCGCTCTCTTGAGCCGACAGCACGTAGCCCGAGCTGGGTGAGTTGAACATGCCCAGCGCGATGTCGGTGCGATCGGCGATGTACCTGAAGAAGTTCAAAGCCCCTTCGCCGCCGTGCAATTCCATCATCGGGGTCTGGATGTAGACGATGTCGGCGCCGGCGTCCTGCGCGTGCCGCGTCAGCTCGAGGCAGTCTTTGGCCGACATCGCGGCCGTACACGACTGCACGATCACGTCCGGGTCGATGCCGCGCGCTTCCTCGATCGCGATTTCCAGCAACATCTTTCGCTCAGCCATGGTCAGCGACCAGAATTCGGCGACACCACTGGTCACCCAGAGCATCGGGTGGCGCAGCGTTCCCACGCAGTGCCGGACCAGCGTGCGGTAGGCATCCCAGTCGATGTCGTCGCCGTCGGGACCACTGAACGGGGTGTACAGCGAGTCACCGATGCCGTGCAGCGCGTTGCGCGCCCATTGCCGGGCATCCTTGGCGTTAGCCACCATTCACTCCCTGAGTTAGCCGACGACCTCGAAGACGGCGGCAGCCGACGTCACCGCCTTGTCGCCGTTGCCCTCGTCGTGCAGCAACATGCGCACGCCGACCTTGCCCGCGCCACCGACATGCGCGGTGCCGTCCACCCGGAACGGCCCCACCTTGCCCCGCGACATGAACATCACGTGCCAGCTGACCACCTGCAGTTTGCGCGTTCCGGCCGCGTCGGCGGCCAAATCGATGGCGGCGGTTTCCAGCACCACGTGTTGTGGCCCGATGTGCAGCGCGGCATCCGGTGATGCCAGTTCCAGGCTGAGCGCCGGCAACTGCCAATGGCCGTCGTCGCGTTTGGCCGCGCCGAACGCCTCCCAGAGCGGCGGCAGGTCGGGCGAATCCTCGATCACCAACTCGGTGCCCGAAACATCCATCTTGCCAAGGCCTTCGGGGGGGACGCCGATGATGGCGCCTTGGCCTTCGTTGAACGCGATCACGCGGTCCGGGTCGTCGGCATCGACGATCTTGCATCGCCCGTAGCCCATCATCCGGCCCTGGTGGACGTTGCCCGAGTCGACGATCTCGACCCGCTGCACGTCGTATCCAGGGTCGACGATCTGCACCGAGGCGATCACCGGGTTCGGCACCGCGACCATGTCGGTCTGACAACCTTCGGGCGACGCGATCGCCAACGGTGCCACCATGATTCCGCCGGCCTCGTTGCGCATATCGCGGCGGATGACGACGGTGTCGTCGCTGTCCCCGATGTTCATCGATGAGTGGTTGCGACCGATGTAGCGGTAGCTCAGCAGGCCCGTCCAGCGTTTGTAGAGTTCGTCGCGGTAGGCGTCCGCGTCACCCATGAACTCGCGTATGTCTCGCAGCGGCTCAGTCAACCTCGTCGTCCCTCCTGAGCGGAGCAGTCGCTCAGTGAGGACTTTACGGCTGCCTCTGTCAATGTAAAGGCGGTATCCGCGATCTACTGCGGATCGAACAGCACCGGCACCGAGGTCGGCGACCGGAACACCTGCCCGCGGACGTGCGGGTCGTCGGCGTCGGGATCGAGCCGCAGGTTGGGCAGCCGATCCAGCAGCAGGTTGATGGCGGTACGCATTTCCAGGCGCGCCAGATGCATGCCGAGGCAGACGTGAACGCCGTGGCCCCAGCCGAGATTCGCCTTGGCCTGGCGGAAGATGTCGAAGGTGTCGGGGTCCGGGTAGCGGTCCTCTTGCCGGTTCGCCGAGCCCAGCATCGGCATCACCGTGGCGCCGGCCGGGATCTTTACGCCGCCGAGTTCCGTGTCGCACGTCGCCACCCGGGTGATGGTCAGCAACGGCGGCTCCCAGCGCACGCCCTCCTCGATCGCCTGCGGAATCAGCGAGCGGTCGGCGCGGATCGCCTCCAGCTGCTTGGGGTCCGACAACAGCCCCAGCAGCAGGCTGCCCAGCGACCGGTAGGTGGTCTCGACGCCGGCGGGCAACAGCAGCCGCAAGAACGAGAAGATCTCCTCGTTGGTGAGCTTCTCCCCGTCGATCTCAGCCGCACCGAGCGCGCTGATCAGGTCGTCCTTGGGGTCGGCGCGACGCGCCTCCAGGATCGGCTCGAAGTAGTCGCACAGGGCAGCCGAGGCCGCCAGCCCGCGTTCGGGGTTCATCAGCCAGCTCAGCAGCGAGATCGACCACCGCTGGAATTGCGGGTAGTCCTTCTCCGGTAGCCCGAGCAGGCCCGCGATGATCTGGCTGGGGTAGTCGAAGGTGAACTCCTTCACCAGATCCGCTTTACCGTTGGGCGCGAAGTTGTCGATCAGGCTGTTCGCCACCCGGCCGACCAGCTCGTCTTGCCACCGCGCCAAAGACTTCTGCGAGAACGCCTTCGACACCAGCGAGCGCAGCCGCCCGTGGATCGGCTCGTCCATGCCGAGCATCACGCCTTCACCGAGCACCGGCCCGAACGCGGCGATCACCGCCGCCGACGAGAACGTCTCGTTGTCGCGCAGCATCTGCTGGACGTCCTCGTGGCGGTAGACGATGAACATCGGCAGCGATTCCTCATGCGGCAAGGCCCCCGAGGTGTCGAGTCGCTGCACCGGCTCCTCGCGACGCAGACGCGCCAACTCGGTGTACGGGTCGCGCACGTCCCCGGAGATCGCGTCGTCGAACGCGCCGAAATCTTCGAGGTCGTCGAAAAGCTGTTCCATTACTACCTACTCCTCGTTTTTCTTGCGCTTGGCCGCCAACGCCGCCAGGCGCTGCATGATCGGCTCGGGGATGATCTTCGCGGCGAACACCATCCCCTTCTGGGCCAGCGTCAAGGGCCACGCACCGTTGCGCATCGACCCCTGCGGCGGTATTCCGAGCACGATCCGCGACATGTGGTGCATGCCGGCCGCCGGCAGAATCCTGCTGGACACCAACAGCATTGACGCGTCGGGGCCGACACCGCGACGCCGGAACGACTTCTGGTCGGCCAGCGCCTTGACGACACCGTCGGCGAAGCGCGCCGGCGGCCGGGCCATCTTCATCGCGGCCCTGCCCCGACTGTTCATGGTGTTGTGCAGCCGGGCGTACGGGCCCGCGAAATTGCGATCGTCCGTCGTGCCTTCGTCGGTGATGATGTCGGTGTCGTACGTGCCGGCGACCAGGATCGTCACACCTAACCCGAACGGTGCGATCTCGACGGCCATCGACTCACCCCAGCGCTCCAGCGCGCCTTTGGCCGCCGAGTACGGCCCGGTGGCCGGCTGACCACGCACTCCGGCGGCGCTGGAGACCAGCACGATGCGACCTTCGCCCGCCGCCCGCATCGACGGCAACAGTGCCTGCGTCAGCGCGACCGGGCCCAAGACACTGGTGGCAAACATGTTCTGCCACAGCGCAATATCGGTCTCCTCCACCATGCCCGCCGCGGAGATCCCGGCGTTGTGCACCAGTGCATAGGGCGCGCCGACAGCTTCTTCGATCGCTTTGGCAGCCGCGGCCACTGACCCTTGGTCCAGCAGGTCGAGCTGCACTCCGATCAGCCGGTCGTCGTCGACACTTGCGCCCACCTCGTCGCGAAGCAGCGGGAGCCCACGATCGGGTGTGCGCATCGCCGCGACCACGCGCCACCCTTCGCGGTAGAGCCGCACCGCGGTCGCGAACCCCAGACCACGGGACGCACCGGTGACGACGACTGCGCGCGGCTCAGCCATTCGTCCGCGCGGGTTCGCAGCGGCCCTGGCCGGGTGGCGGCGGAACGACATGCGGCCGACCGTTGGGCTCCCCGCTGGCCCACGTCGACCAGATGCCCACCGAGAATGGGCCCTCCGCTCCCTCCTTCTCGTAGAACCCTTGTGGGTCATACACTTTGGCTTCCGGGTACGGCCACGGGCAGGCCACCGAGGTCGCGGCGTGGCTAACCTTGATGACCCAGAACCAGGCACCGTAAGCGAAGTAGGAGACGTTGATGATGGCGAACATCACCAGGAAGGTGCCCAGCACCGGTCGCGTCGGGAACAACTTCGCTTTGGCCGCAAGCTTTTCCGCGACCGACTTCCCGGTGTCGTCGCGGTAGCAGAGGATCGCCGCCGGCACCATCACGAACGTCACCGAGAACGACTCCCAGATCAGCGGGAACTGGAACGTGGTCCCGGTGAACACCGAGCCCCACGGGATCACCTGCGAGTAGATGTACATGCCGGTGTGAATGAGTTGGATCTCCAGCCACGCATCGAACACGAAGCCGATCGCGCAGGCCAGCACACCCAAGCTGATCAACGGGTGCCGCGAAACATAGCTGGTGGGGCCGTATTTCGCTTGCAGCTTACGCAGAATCCACACCGCCGGGAAGTACGGGCCGAAGTAGAACATCACGTAGCCGAACACCACGAACGGTTCGACCGTCGGCGACAGCGACACCAGCGGCCAGGACTCCGGCCAGTGGATCAGGTCGGGGTTGTAGACCGCGAACGGCGACCAGTTCATGATCGGGTCCTGCCACACGATCAGCGTGGTGCACAGGAACATCAGCATGACCGGGCTGCCCGGATTGCGGCGCCAGCCCCTGATGAAGACGATCAGCAAGGTGATCAGCGCGACGCAGGTGGCCACGTCGAGGAAGCCGATGTAGTCCAACCCGAAGATGAATTTGACCGGGCGAGGTCGACCGTGCACGTTTGGGTTGGCGACCCGCGGGTCGAGAACCCAACGGCGGTTCGCGATGAAGAACAGGGCGAACGCCGCCAAAGCGGCGCCGGCAATCCAGCCGCCCCACTTGCGTTGCGGCGCGACCGGTTCCTTGGATTCGGCCAATGGCGTGGACTGATCGGTGCTCATGGCTGTCTCACCCTTCCTCTCCGAAGCGGTCGACCAGGTGCGAGTTGACGCCGTCGGCGTCCAGGGTCCGGGCCACCAGGTAGCCGGCGCCCATCCAGGCGCGGCGGGTCCACTTGCCGAACGACACCCGGGTGCCGGGTGCGCCCGACGCGGCGGGCATCATCTTCACCCGCTCGAGCGCCTCTTTTACGCCGCGCGGGCTGAGCGGATGAGCATCACCGAACGCCCGCACCAATGTCGCGGCGACGTCGCGGTTGACCACCGTCACGCAGAACTCGGGGCGGCTGCCGTCGTACTTCGTCGCATAGGCGTCGAGGAAGTCCTGGCCGATCTTGTTCGCCTCGTCGTACTGGTCGACACCGATCCATCCCATGAAGGCGTTCCACATGATCGGGTTGACCCAGGCGTTCTGCCATGCGGTGGTGGTGAAGCGGGGCGGGTCCCAGTCGACGGCCTCCAGCGCCGGGTTGATGAACACGATTCCGAAGCCGAAGCCCAGGTGCACGATCGCTTCGGCCTTCGCGTCGTGCAGCGTGCGCACGGCTTCGTTGATGTCTTGTGCGGTCTGCGCGACCGCCACCTCGGCGACGATCCGAATGCCCTTGCGTTGACACGCGGTTCGCAGATTCTTCAGATAGCTCTGCCCGATCAGGCTCTGCTCCATCAGGACACCGATCTCGGTGATCCCCCGCTTGCCGATCAGGTCGGCCAGAAAGATCGGCTCGTCGGTCATCGAGCCTTGCGGGAAGGAGAATGTCCACTCGCCCAGCCAGTCGTCGGTGCCGCAGACGCTGATCGCGGGCACCTTGAACCGCTCCTCGATCGCTTCCTTCATGGGCACGCAGTTGTCGGTGATGTTCGGACCGAATACGACAAGGCAACCCTCGTCGACCAGTTCGCCGTAGGCGTCGATAACCGCCTTGACCGAACCCTTCGGCAGACCCTCCACCTCGCGATAGATCATCTGCACGGGACGGTCCATGAGGCCCTGCTGCAGCGCGTCGGCGAAGATCAGGTCGAAGGTCTGGGTGAAGGAGGCGAAGAGCTCCTCGGGAAACCCGGGCGGCAGGGTGAAGTCCATCAGATAGCCGACCTTGATCGGCTCCGCGGTGCTCTCGTAGGACATCTGACCTCCACTGGTCTGCGCTGACCGTACTCTGGCCCGATAGTGTCGACCTAATATTTGTTCAGACCCTAGCGGCGCTGCTGAGCGGCGTCAATCGTGGCTGGTGAGGTAGACGCCGATCATCTCTTTGAGGCTGCGGTTCACCGCGACGTCGTCGGTGAGCGTGCCGGCGATCGCGGCCTCGGCGGCTACATACATCGGCAGGCCCTCGGCCACCAGCCGCCCGGCCGCGATGAGCACGCGGGTCGACGCGACCTCGCGTAGGCCGCCGGATTCCAGCCGGCGGATCGCCTGGCCGAAACGCACCAGCTCGGCCGCCGTGTCGGCATCAACTCCTGCTTCGTGCGCGACGATCCCCTCTTCGACTTCCGGTGCCGGAAAGCCGAATTCGATGGCGACCATCCGCTGCCGAGTCGAATCCTTGAGATCCTTGAGCACGCTCTGATAACCGGGGTTGTACGACACCACCAAGCCGAATCCCGGTGCCGCATTCAGCGTCTCACCCAGCCGCTCGATCGGCAGCTGACGCCGGTAGTCCGCGAGCGGGTGCAACACCACGGTGGTGTCCTGCCGCGCCTCCACCACCTCATCGAGGTAACAGATGGCGCCTTCGCGCACCGCTCGCGTCAGCGGGCCGTCGACCCACACCGTCTCGCCGCCCCGAAGCAGATACCTGCCCACCAAGTCGGCCGTCGTGAGGTCGTCGTGACAAGCCACGGTGATCAACGGCCGGCCCAGATCGTGGGCCATCGCCTCCACGAACCGCGTCTTCCCGCAGCCGGTCGGGCCCTTCAAGACCAGGGACAACCCCTGCCGGTAGGCGGCCTTGAAGACGGCTTCTTCGTTGCCGACTGCCTGGTAGAAGGGCCGGCCGGTGCCAGCGGTCGGGCCGGCGCCGTTCTGGTGAGCGAGCGTGTGCTCGTCGGCCATCATCACCCTTCCGCCGACCGCTGCGTTGCGGTGCCTGGAGCGTAAACGGAACAGATGTTAGTTTCAACAACGCCGCTCGGCCGCCGGTTCATCACGACACCCGCCTTCGCACCTCAGCGGCGCGAATCGCCGAACGGAACAGCGGCCCAATCACACTCGTCAGCGAATCGGGGCGCGCGATGCTGGCGTGCGCCGTACTCCCGAACACTCTGCGCAGCGATTCGACGTCGGTGCCCGCCCCCACCGTCAGGCATACACAGCCGGTACCGCGACGACGCGCTTCGCTGAGCGCACGGCGTGCGTCGGCCGCGCCGTACGCGCGTTCATATCCGTGGTCGTAGGCCAGCCCGTCGGACAGCACCACCAACAGCCGCCGCGATGTGCCTCCTTTCGACTCCAACACCGCAGCGCCGTGCCGGATCGCGGCACCCAATCGCGAATACGCGCCCGGTTCCAGGCTGTTCAACCGTCTGATCACGTGGCTGTCGAGGTGGTCGTCGAATCGCTTGACCGGCAACATGCTCACCGCGCTTCTGCCCTGCGAGTAGTACGCATACAGCGCGACTCGGTCACCGAGGTCGTGCAGTGCAACGGTGAGATTGGCGACGACGGTGCGCTGTTGCTCATGCACGGTCCGGCCGACCGTGCCGGGCTCCGCGGCGGAACCCGAGACATCCAGCAGCAGGAGCACCGACAAGTCACGGCGGCGCCGCAAGCTGTCCAGATAGACCGCCTCGTCGGGCACCGACCCCGCCATCATGTCGACACGGGACTCGACGGCGGCATCGATGTCGATGTCGTCGCCCTGCGACTGTCGGTGCCGGCGGTGCAGGCCCATGCCGAGTCGCGCGAGCGGACGTCGTACCCCGATGGCGGCGTCGATCGCCGGACTTGCCGATGCCTTTGTCTCAGGCTCGATTTCGAGCACCGTGCACCAATCGGGCCGGTAGCTCTTGCGGTGCACATCCCATTCCGGATACCGCACGCCGTTGGCTTCGTGATCGATGACGTTCTCGGTCGCCGCGGTTGCCAGCGACGACACCGCGTGCGGCCCACGCTTGGCAGAGTCGGTGCGATGCGTCGGGGTGTCCGCGCCAGGCGGTCCGCCGCCGCTGCCGGTCTTGCGCGCCAAGGAGAGCAGCTTTTTGAGCCACTTGCCGATGAAGCCACCCCCGCCTACCGGACTGGTGAACAGGTCAGGGTCGTCAGTGTCGTCGATCTCGTCGTCGCCGAGTTCGGTCAGCTCGTGACGCTGTCCGCGTCGCGGAACGTGCTGCGCCGGCTCCTGGTCGGGGCGTTCGGGCGTGCGACCACACGCGGCCAACACCTTGTTGGGGCGGATGACTCCGAAGCCCGGTGGCGGATCGTCGATCGTCGTCCTGCCGGACGCCAACCTCAACGACTCGGCGGCCGAACCACTGCGCGCGGCGATGTCACGGTCTCCCAACGTCGCCAATGTTCGGGGCAGCACGTCAGCATTCGCGACCAGAGCGCGGTGTCCCTCGATCGCCAAATACCGTCGCGTCAAAAGGGAATGGCGGACCAGCCGGCGCACGGTGTCGGGTTCGAAGCTGCCCGCGGCGATCATCGACGCCTGTACGGCGATCGCCTCCAGGCTCGCCCGCGCGGGCGCCGTCGTATCGATGAAGATCGTTCGGCCGTCGGTCCACGGCGGGTCGCCGGCGCGGTGCGTGTCGACGGTAACAGCAGACCCGGCCAATGCCGAGGCCAGCATGCCGAGCGCGTGCAACCGGTCGGTGTCAGCACCCTCCGCCACCGGCCACCTCCGCCCGTCAACCTTGACCAAATAT
The DNA here is from genome assembly GCF_010727945.1 of Mycobacterium cookii. Lineage (NCBI taxonomy): Bacteria > Bacillati > Actinomycetota > Actinomycetes > Mycobacteriales > Mycobacteriaceae > Mycobacterium > Mycobacterium cookii. The sequence goes on along the minus strand of NZ_AP022569.1, from coordinate 4,613,636 downwards.
CTGTTCCAGAGTAGGGGTGTGGCTCGACCGTCGTCAATGACGCCGCCGGAGGCATAGGCGCGATTCAGCGACCCTACGAGTCCCCCAGGTCGATCTTGTCGATAGGGTTGGAACGCTCGAGCATGCCGTAGGTCTCTTCGCCGTCCCACCGGTAGCGCACCCCGGCTTGTTGTAAAGCCGGGAAGTTGGGGTTCTCTTTCTTCATCTCGCGCACCGAGAACGTGTTGTCAATGTGGTGAATGTCGTGAGTCGAGAACACCGTCTCACCCTCGATACGTGTTGTGCCGTTCGCTGTTTCGAGAACCAGCGACACGTCCTCGCCGATGGCTTGCAGTGTGGTGAGCCACGGCGCGTGCACGACGCGGGCCGCGACCAAGTCACCGTCACCGGTGAAGATGTATCCCTCATTGAAGGTCGGCTTGCCGTCGGGGCGGGGCGGGTAGGCGATGTAGCCAAACGCTTTCCCGCTGGGAAACACCGCGGATTGCCAAGCGTGACCCCAGAATTCGCCGAGTTTACGGACGCCCTGCCGGCGGATCCGCAGACCGCTGCCGGTGAAGTCCTGCGTCTGCCCGTCGATGGTCACCGCACCGCTGGCCCAGAAAAGCTGCTCGTAGCGCGCACCACCCATCAATTGACCTTCGACGGAGTTCTTGATCCGGTCGCCGGCGTCATGCTGAAGCGCACCTTGAACCCACGGTGGCACGGCCATCACCGCCTCGACGTGAAATGCGACGTCGACAAGAGGACCGCCGGTTCGGCCAGCCACCAGATCGGCCGACGATGTCTGCACGGCCTTGCCGTCGTACGCCATCGTCCAGGTGTCGAACGGCTCGACGCAACGGAACACCAAACCGCCAGCACCCAAGACGGTGGGCTTGCCGTCAGGCCCCTCGGGTGGCAGCGACGGGCCGCCGTCGCGGAGCCGGTAGGCCCGGCCACCCGGAAAGGCGATGTTGATCTGCAGTTCATGGTTGTCCCAGTTCGCGCCCACGGCCTCGATACCGATGCGAGGCAATCCGATTCGCCCACGGTCGTCGACCGTCCAGAAGCTGACGGAGTCACGCATCTCCGGGTTGTCCGGGCGCCGGGCGAACACATACTCACGCGACCGGTCGATGCCGCCGCTGAGGTCAATCGCCATGAAAGCTCCTGTCTTGGTGGTCCGTCCACCCTGCCGCGCTCTCGACGTAGCGCGCGAACCGGGGCCGGACTTCGGCGAAGTCGATACCGAACGCGACCGGATCGGCGTGCGAACTGGGTTCCCGCTCGCCGGCTGCCCGCGTCCACCAGCTCTGCATCCGCTGCTCGAACTCGTCGCTGACGGGCAATCCCAGCCAGCTGTACAGACCGGTGACCTCGCCGATGGGGTCGGCCTGCATTGCACGAAAGTCGATGTCGTAGAAGCGGTCCTGCGCTGTCGTGCTGCGGAACTGCAAGGCCCGGTCCATACCGAGCGACCAGTGCTCGACATTGAGCTGACCGATATACGGTCGATCTATCTCGTCGGTGAACGAGCCGATGATGTCGGCGTACAGATCGGCTACCGACAAGATGACGTCGGTGGGGTCGCGGTGGGTCATCACGTATTTGGCGTCGGGAAAGGCGGCGTCGACTGCGTCGAGCCACAGCACGTGCGACGGGCACCGCAGTCGCCACGGCCGTGCGGGTTCACCCCACTGCAGCAGTTTCATCACCCGTCGCTGGTAGGCCAACGTCGTTGTCAGGTCCGCCTTTTCGACCAGCCATTCCGAGTACGCGGGTATCTGGGCGAACGACTGAAAGATGTGCGACTTGAAATCCAGGGCCATCAGCTCATGGCATTCCATCGGCGCGTGGGTGTCGGTGGGCACGTGGTAGCGGGTGCCGATCATCTCCCCCTTGTCGGGCGGGACTCGGGGATCCACACCGACCACGGTGGACGGTGGCGGACACGGCTGCGACGATTCCCACCGACGCAGGTACCGGATGTCGGGGTCCTGGGACCACAGCATCGACAATGCCGTGGACCCGGTCCGCGGCAGCCCCAGTCCGATCAGCGGCGCCACGATCGGAACGTCGTCGATCTCCGGGTGCCGCCGGTACCAGTCCTCCACCTGCAGACGCTGGGCCAGGTATCCGGTGATACGGCCGTAGACGAACGCCTCGCCCCGGGCGTTCAGCCGGGCCTGGCGCTCAAGGGATTTCAGTAGGACCGCGAGTCCTTCGTTGAACGAATCCGAGCCGAAGTCGGCCAAGCCGGTCTGGCGAACGGCCTCGTCCTTGAGATCACTGGCGTCGACCACGGATCGACGATAAACCTCATCACGGCGCGTGACGGTGCTTTAGTCGTGGACATGAGATCCCTGATTACGTTGAGCCGCGACACGGTCGCGATTCGGTTGTCGGTTGCGGTGCTACTCGGCGGTGCTACCGCTCTGGCGGTTGGTAACACGATCGGCTGGCGATTCGCCATCGCCGGCTGGGTGGTAACCGCCGGTGTCTACGTGGGCTGGACGCGATTGATCCTGGGCGACATGGACGCCGAACAAACCTGCCGATATGCGACCCGGGAGGATCCGACTCGCTCGGTGGCCGAACTGATCACCGTGTCGGCAAGCATCGCGAGTCTTGGCGGCGTGGGCTATGTCGTGGCCGCCGGGTCGCATTCCGGCAGTCGCGCTTTGCAAGCCGCGTTGATCGGCATTTTGACCGTCGCCGCGTCCTGGTTCGTCGTGCACACAATTTTCACCGTGCACTATGCGCGGCTCTACTATTCCGGCGAGCCGGGTGGGATCGACTTTCACGATCCGGAGCCGCCGCGCTTCCGTGACTTCGCCTATGTGGCCTTCACCGTCGGCATGACGTACCAGGTCTCGGACACCGAGATCGGGTTGACGTCGATCAGGGCGACGGTGTTGCGCCAAGCGTTGTTGTCTTACCTGCTCGGCGCAGTCGTCTTGGCGGTCACGATCAATCTGGTCGCGGGGCTGGGTTCCAAGTTCTGATCTACTACCGCAATGCGAATATCGCTGTGGCCATGGCAGATTCCGTCATGGTTCCTCGATTATCCGCTGGCGTTTGGCCGTGTACTCGGCGTCCGTGATCACACCGCTAGCGCGAAGCGTCTCGAGCTCCTGCAGGCGCTCGCCGGCCGAAGCCTGCGGACGCGGGGCGTGCGGCGCGGACGCCGTGGTCTGATCGTGGATGCGTTGCGTGACTTCGCCATTGGCAAGGACTTCCAAGCCTGCCTGGGTGGCGTTCCAGTGGCGGCTGCCGTCGTCGCCAATCCAATGCCCTTTTGCCTTCAGCTTTTCCCTGAACGATGGCATGACGCCCTCCTCGGAAACACTGCAGCGCAACGGCATGAGCCTACCGCGCGTGCTTGCATGACCGAGGCCGTCATCGGCCGGCGAATACCGCCACGCTGACTACCGTGCGCCGGCGGCCAGCCACTCGTCGAACGTCGTCGGGGCGATGCGCGCGTTCTCGCCCGGCAGCATGACATTGCCGGCCATGGACTCGTCGAGAGGTCCCGACCAGGTGGGAACCAGCTTCACGTCGCGACCGAGAACATCGTTGGTGCGGCGGGCCATGTCGACCAAGTCTTGCGGCTCAGGACCGGCGACGTCGACATAGCGACCCTGCGGCTCCCCGACGGCGACCTCGGCCAGGACGCGAGCTATGTCGTCGGGTGCGATCGGTTGAACCAGCAGCGGAGCGATGGTCGCGACACCGTCGCGCTCGGTCCAGCTGGCCGCCAACGCCGCGAAGTCGTGAAATTGCGTGGCAGGCACGATCGTCCACGGCACCGGGCCCTGCTCGACCAGGCGCTCTTGCTCACGCTTTCCCGAATAGTGAGCAGTGCCGCCGTCAATGCGGTGGATTCCGACGATGGACAGCAAAACATGGTGTCGCACGCCCGCACGAACCTCGGCTTCGAGAAGGTGTTGCGTGGTAGTGCCCAAATAGGCACGCGTCTCCGCGGGGCTGATCGGAGGCGCGCTGATGGCATCGACCACCGCGTCGACCCCGTCGAGCGCAGCGTCCAGGCCCCGGCCCGTTAGCAGGTCGACGCCGACAGCGCGGCTGATCGGTACGACCGCGTTTCCGTCCTGCTCCAGAAACGACACAGTGCGGGCACCGATATTGCCGGTGGCACCGACTACAGCGATTCGCATGACGTGCCGGGAGCGGGTTAGCTCGCGCCCGCCGCGATCACCTCGTCGACCTCGACAGCCCGGTCGGCCATCTCGGCGTGTGCCCTGTCCAGCGCGGTGGCCTGATCCTCATCGGCCTTCATCAACGCCTCGATGTCGAGGCCGGCCATGTCGAGCACACCCATGTCCCGGAAGGCCTTCTGCACCTTGTCGCCCCACAACCCGATGTCCTTGACGATCGGCACGATGCGACTGAACAGGTGCGAGCGGAACTGGATCATCAGTGGCGAGGTGTCCACCCACTCGGCGCACGCTTGGACGTCCATGCCGAGCGTCTCGAAGACCTCCTCGCCGCGGAACCGGTCGCGCATCAGGTAGCAGGCGTCGACGACGAACTCTTCCCGCTCGCCGCGCTCGGCCTCGGTCAGCGCGGAGTAGTAGTCCTTCAACGAGATTCGGCCGAAGGCGACGTGCCGGGCCTCGTCTTGCATGACGTAGGCGAGCACCTTCCTGGCCAGCGAGTCCTGTGCCGACATGTCCCGCAGCACCCCGAAGGCGGCCAGTGCGAGCCCTTCGATGAGGACCTGCATGCCGAGGTAGGGCATGTCCCAGCGCGAGTCGCGCAGGGTGTCGTCCAGCAGCGCAGTCAGGTGCTTATTAATCGGGTAGACCATGTCGACCTTGTCCTGCAGGAACCGCGAGAACGCCTCGACGTGCCGGGCTTCGTCCATGGTCTGGGTGGCCGCGTAGAACTTCGCGTCCAGGTCCGGGACGACCTCCACGATCTTGGCCGCGCACACCATCGCGCCCTGCTCGCCGTGCAGGAACTGCGACAGCTGCCAGGCCTGGAAGTGCTGGCGCATCTCGGCGCGACGTGCCTCGTCGGAGGCGTCCCACATCGGGCTGCCGAACAGCGGGTGGAACTCGTCAGGGAGCTCGATCGGGTTCATCGGGTCGACGTCTTGCGTCCAGTCGATGCGCGACTGGGCGTCCCACTGCTTGTCCTTCCCCTTTTGGTACAGGGACAGCAGCCGCGCGCGCCCGTCGTCGTACTCCCAGGTAAAGCGCGCGTCGCCGGCGCTGGGAACCTCCCACGAGTAGGGCGCGGGAATTTCCGTGTACTTGTCCTTCGTCGTCATGGGCTGCCGCCTTTCTGCCCGGAGTGACCAGTGGTCAGGTGACTGATATCACACTGCACCCGCGGGCGACAGCGCGTCAAGCCTGATCTGTTCGCGCGAGTCGGCGGAGACCGCCTAACCGGCGCAGCGCCACTTACGGAATGCTCGTCCACATCCGAGGGCTTGTCGACGACTGCGGTGTAGGTCGTCAAAGAAAATAAGCCTGGCGATCACCCGTCGTCGTCAATCACTGCAGTGACCTGAATCTCGACTCGCATTGTTGGATTTGCGAGAGCTGCGACGCCGATGCACGTCCACAGCGGAGCGCGTTCACCCATACGCCGTCGAAATTGTTCCGCCATCGTGTCGAGGTGATCTTGTCCGATCGTGCCAGCAGCGTTCGGCAGGTGGTAGGAGTGAACGCTGATCACGTGTTGCCACGATGCTCCCGCGGTCGCCAATGTCCGCTCAACATTGTCGAAGGCCTGAATCACTTCGTCTCGGACCGACTCCGGAAAACACCCGTCGTCATCCCAACCACCCTGGCCGGAGATCTCGACTCGGTTGCCGTACCGAACTGCCTGCGAATAATGGAGGTTCTGTCTTTGGCGATCGCCATATCCGGGAGTGACGAAGAACGATGCGCTGTTCATGTGTGCCATTTTGCGGTGTGCTCGTCCTCGTCGACGGTGGCCGTCTCGGTCGTGCTGGATGCGAGCCTTGTCATCGAGCAACCGCCGGGTCGAGGCCGAAGATCTGAACCTCAGCTGACTTACCTTTGAGTGCATGCGATCCCCGGTCGATAAGTCCGGGTGGTGGCGAAGCCAAAGCGTCGACGGTGTGGTGGGTAAGAAGAATCGCGTCACCGGTGGTCTTGGTGAGCTGCTCGACGCGGGCCGCGACGTTGACGGTGTCGCCGATCAGGGTGAACTCGAGTTTCCCGCCGCCACCGATGGTTCCGGCGATCACCGCACCGGTGTTGATCCCGATGCCGATGCGAAGCTCGCCGCCGAATCGCTCGGCGACGAAGCGGTGAATCAACACCGCGGCGCTCAGCGCGGCGTCGGCGTGCTCCGCAATAGCGTTCGGAGCGCCAAAGACGGCCAGCGCGCCGTCGCCGAGGAACTTGTTCACGTGGCCACCGGCGTCGACCACAGCGGGCACCACGATCTCGAACAAGGCATTAAGGCGAATGACTGTGTCCTCGGCGGTGTTCGCCTCAGCGAACGGGGTGAAGTCGCGGATATCGACGAACATCACCGTCACCTCGCGCCGCTCGCCGGTGAAGACATCGTCACCCTGGTCAAGCAGCCGCGCCGCCAGACCGGCGTCGACATATGTCCCGAATGCCGACTGAAGTCGTTGCCGCTCAGCCAAACCCGCCTGCATGCGGTTGAAGGACGCCGCCAGAGCGCCCAAGTCGTCGTCTTGAACGACGGGTACGCGTTGGCTGTAGTCGCCGGCGGCGACACGTCTGGTGCCCTCGGAGAGGTCGCGAATCGGGCGGAGAGACGGGGCGAATGCGAGGCCCGCTGTTATCGGAACTCCGAAGCCGAGTGTCAACGCACCCCCGACGGCGGCGAAGAGAACGGGGTTCTGATGGGCTCGATCGGACGTGGACGCCAGCATCCCGCCCACGACAGCGAACACGAATCCGACGCCGAGCACCGAAACGCTTGACCATGTGGCTAAGCCCGGACGCGGACGGGGTAGCGCGTCGCCTATCGACGTGTCACCTGCCAAGGCGACCCTGATAGGCCGCATTGCTCCTTCCGTGAGGCTGTGCACACCGGTAAGCCCCATCGCGGATCCTGCGAGAGCGCCCAGAATCCCGTACTGGACCACCTGCATCGCGGCCGCCCCCGCGATCACGCCGACGACGACCGATACCAGCGCGGTCCCTGCCCCGTGCGTCGCGACCGTTCGAAAGATTGCGCTTCGAGCCCAGGCGTAAGTGGCGTCCAATGCCTGCGCTCGATCTACCTCATGCCCGCGCGCTTGATGCTCAAGAACGCGGCTGCGGCCGATGCCGGGCAGGACGACGACATACTGCAGCACCGGTACGACGATCACGACGACCACGGCGGCCTCGGCGTAACGACCGGACCCCTCGATCGCAACGATGATTTGCGACCACACGAGGTAGATCGGCAGTGTCATGAGGAGACCGACCGTATAGAGCGTCCAGAAATACCTCGGCCCGTGCCGATCCCACGCCCACTGCCAGATGCGCTCCATGCCGTAAACAAAACACCCCGCGCCTCGCGGACCGGGGGTGTTTCGCGTCTACTGACTAAAGAGCGTGGCCGTGGTGGTGACCGGCGTGCTCGTCCGCGTTCCCGCGGTTCAGCCCGCGAGACCAACGAGCAGATGGTGAGCGATCGCCACTTCGCCGAGGCGGCGCTGCTCGACGTCCATAAATCCCGCGTTTTCCATGGTGGCGACGATCTCGGCAATCGGGCGCAGGTTAAAACCGTAGGCGGTGAAAGGCAAGCGCGCCATCGCGGCAGGATCACCGATCCCCAACACTGCCCGGCCACCGGGTCGCAGCACACGAGCAAGTTCAGCGCAGGCCGCGTCAACATCTGACACGAAGTACGCAGTGTTGACCGAGATCGCCGCGTCCAGCGACCCATCTTCGAGCGGCAATGCGGTCAGCGAACCGTTGACAAGCCTCAACCTGCCTGCCTCGATCTGGCTGGCGAAGCGGGCCCGGGCGCGCGTAAGCATGTCCTCGGCGACCTCGACACCGTAGACGGTGCCCTGCGGACCAACTCGGCGCAGAAACAGATCGAGCCCTAGTCCGCCGCCAAAGCCGATGTCGGCCACCGACTTTTCGGCCGTTGCTTCCGCCGCATCGACGGCGCCGGCCACCGCCGGACGATTGCCGCGGTTGAGCAGTACCGCGACGCCGCGACCGACCAGACCATGCGGCCGGCCTAGTTGCCCGGCGACGGCCGCCAACGCCCGTTGCCGCAAGCCCATGATCGTCACCTCAGCACTGGATCAGTAAGGCGTGTTATCCGGCCCAATGGTGCCTGATTCGCGACGCGCGCGAGACACCCCCGGCCAATTGAACGGGGGTGTTTCGCGTCTACTGACGAGTGAGCGTGGCCGTGGTAGTGACCGGCGTGCTCGTCCGCATGAACGGTTTTGTCGACGACGGCCGTCTCGGTCGTGCCGAATTCAAGGCATGTCATCAAGCAACCGCTGGGTCGAGGCCGAAGATCTGAACCTCAGCTGACTTACCTTTGAGTGCATGCGATCCCCGGTCGATAAGTCCGGGTGGTGGCGAAGCCAAAGCGTCGACGGTGTGGTGGGTAAGAAGAATCGCGTCACCGGTGGTCTTGGTGAGCTGCTCGACGCGGGCCGCGACGTTGACGGTGTCGCCGATCAGGGTGAACTCGAGTTTCCCGCCGCCACCGATGGTTCCGGCGATCACCGCACCGGTGTTGATCCCGATGCCGATGCGAAGCTCGCCGCCGAATCGCTCGGCGACGAGGCGGTGAATCAACACCGCGGCGCTCAGCGCGGCGTCGGCGTGCTCCGCAATAGCGTTCGGAGCGCCAAAGACGGCCAGCGCGCCGTCGCCGAGGAACTTGTTCACGTGGCCACCGGCGTCGACCACAGCGGGCACCACGATCTCGAACAAGGCATTAAGGCGAATGACTGTGTCCTCGGCGGTGTTCGCCTCAGCGAACGGGGTGAAGTCGCGGATATCGACGAACATCACCGTCACTTCACGGCGTTCACCAGTGAACACATCGTCACCCTGTTCCAGCAGTCGGGCGGCAAGGATAGGGTCCACGTAGGTGCCGAATGCGCCCTGAAGTCGTTGCCGCTCAGCCAAACCCGCCTGCATGCGGTTGAACGACGCCGCCAGCGCGCCGAGGTCATCGTCCTGCACCACCGGGAGACGTCGCGAGTAGTCCCCGGCTGCAACGCGTTTGGTGCCTTCGGCAAGATCCCGGATCGGTCGCAGCGATGGTGAGAATGCAACGCCGAGAGTTATCGGCACACCGAGGCCCAAAGCCAACGCGCAACCGATCATCACCCACGTTACGGGCTGCCGGCTCGCATCATGAAACACCGCGGACAACATCGCGCCGATGACAGCAAACGTCAACACGGCCGCGAGCATGGCAAAGTTCGACCATGCCGCGAATGTCGGCCGCGAGCGAGGCAGGCTATCGCCGATATCCACATCACCAGCGAGGGCAATCCGCACGGGCCGCATCGGTCCTTCCGCCACGGTATGAACTGCGATCAAATGGGAGCCCGCTGCGGTAACGCCCCCCAGAATCGCGTATTGGACCAGCCGCAGCCCGTTCGCACCGGCAATGGCGCTGACGCTGACCGACAACACTGCGCCGCACACAGCGAACGCCGCCAACGCTCGGGCGATAGCACTGCGGCACCAGGCGTACGTCGCTTCCAATGCCCTCGCCCGATCCAGCTCACGACCCGCAGCCCACTGCTCGGCAAGCCGCCACACGCCAATGCCGGGCAGAGCCACCGCGTACACGATCACAAGCACCGCGACACCGGCGGCTGCCGCCGCCTCAAGATAGCGACTGGAGTGCTCGACAGCCAGGATTGCGAACGACAAGAAAAGGTAGACCGGCAGCGCCACGAAATACGAGGCCGCCGCGACCACCCATGAGTACCTCGCCCCGTGGTGATCCCACGCCCACTGCCAGATGCGGTCCATGCCATAAACAAAACACCCCCGGCCTCGCAGACCGGGGATGTTTCGTCGAGAGCTAACTAGTGGTGGTGATGACCGTGGCCATGCCCGTGGTCGTCGGCCTCTTCGGCCGGCTTCTCGACAATCGCCGTCTCGGTGGTTAGCACCATGCGGGCCACCGACGCGGCGTTGAGCACCGCCGACCGGGTCACCTTGACCGGGTCGATGACCCCGTCGGCGCCCAGATCGCCGTACTCCAACGTCGCCGCGTTGAAGCCGTGCCCGGCGGACTGCTCAGCGACCTTGCTGACGACGACAGCGCCGTCCTGCCCGGCGTTGGCCGCGATCCAGTACAGCGGCGCGCTGAGCGCGTCGGAGAACACCTGCACACCGGCGGCCTCGTCACCGCTGAGCGAATCACGCAGCCCGGCAAGCGCTTTGCGTGCATGCACCAGCGCAGAGCCACCGCCGGCGACGATGCCCTCTTCGACGGCGGCCTTGGCGGCCGCAACGGCGTCCTCGACACTTTCCTTGCGCTCCTTGAGCGCGGTCTCGGTGGCGGCGCCGACCTTGATCACCGCAACGCCGCCGGCCAGCTTGGCCAGCCGCTCCTGCAGCTTCTCCCGATCCCAATCGGAGTCGGTGCTCTCGATCTCGGCCTTCAGTTGCTTGGCACGGCCCGAGATCGCCTCGGCACCGCCGCCGCCTTCGACGATCACGGTGTCGTCCTTGCTGACCACCACGCGTCGGGCCGAACCGAGCACGTCGAGGCCCGCCTCGCGCAGCGTGAGACCCACGTCGGGGTTGACCACCTGACCGCCGGTGACGATCGCCAGGTCCTCCAGGAACGCCTTGCGGCGATCGCCGAAGAACGGCGCCTTGACCGCGACCGCTTTCAGCGTCTTGCGGATCGCGTTGACCACCAGCGTCGACAGCGGCTCGCCTTCGACGTCTTCGGCGATCACCAGCAGCGGCTTGCCGGCCTCGGCGACCTTCTCCAGCAGTGGCAGGAAGTCGGGCAGCGAGCTGATCTTGTCGCGGTGCAGCAGGATCAGCGCGTCGTCGAGGACGGCCTCCTGGGCGTCGAAGTCGGTGACGAAGTACGCCGACAGGAAGCCCTTGTCGAAGCCGACACCCTCGGTGAATTCCAGCTCGGTGTTCAGCGTCGACGACTCTTCGACGGTGACCACACCGTCGTCGCCGACCTTGCTGATCGCTTCGCCGACCAGGTCGCCCAGGTGCTCGTCGCGTGACGATACGGTAGCGACCTGCGCGATCTTGTCCTTGCCGGACACCGGGGTGGCCGACGCCAGCAGCGCCTCGGACACCGCGTCGGCGGCCTTGCTGATGCCCTGACCGAGCGCGATCGGGTTGGCGCCGGCGGCCACGTTGCGCAGGCCGTTCTTGATGATGGCCTGGGCCAGCACGGTCGCGGTCGTGGTGCCGTCGCCGGCGATGTCGTTGGTCTTGGTGGCCACCGACTTGACCAGCTGAGCGCCCAGATTCTCGAACGGGTCTTCCAGGTCGATCTCGCGGGCGACGGTGACGCCGTCATTGGTCACGGTCGGCCCACCAAATGCCTTGGCCAGCACCACATGCCGGCCACGGGGGCCCAGCGTCACGCGGACCGCGTCGGCGAGCTTGTCCACGCCGGCTTCCATCGCGCGCCGCGCAGTTTCGTCGAACTCAATTAACTTGCTCATGAATGTCCTTATGGCTAACGCGTGCCGCCCCGGAACTCACCCGTCGAAACGGGAAGCTCCGGGGCGGACACGGGCGCTTACTTGTTGACGACAGCCAGCACGTCGCGGGCGGAGAGGATCAGGTACTCCTCGCCGCCGTACTTGATCTCGGTGCCGCCGTACTTGCTGTAGATGACGGTGTCGCCTTCGGACACGTCCAGCGGAATCCGCTTGGAGCCGTCCTCGTCCCACCGGCCGGGGCCGACGGCGACGACTTTGCCCTCTTGGGGCTTTTCCTTGGCGGTGTCAGGAATGACCAGACCGGATGCGGTCGTGGTCTCGGCCTCGTTGGCCTGTACGAGGATCTTGTCCTCGAGTGGCTTAATGTTCACGCTCGCCACGATGGAGCCCTCCACTTAGTTGGTAGCAGGTCTGGGGCGGTTGCCCCGATTTACCAGGTGTTTCGGCTCTCGTCCGTGCCCAGGCGTCGTCGTCGCGGGAGCCGGCGCAGGGGGTTGTCCGATAGCCACCTAGCACTCTATACATGCGAGTGCTAGCACTCAAGGTCGGCCCGGTGCTTCTTCGCTGTCAGCTGACTTGGCCTTTTACGACGGGCAGGCCCGGGTCGCTGGCGACATCGAGCGGAGACGGCGCCGCACCGGCGGCCACCAGGTGCGCGGCGAAGGACGCGATCATCGCTCCGTTGTCAGTGCACAGCCGCAGCGCGGGGATCCGCAGCGTCATCCCGGCCGCGGCGCAACGCTCGGCGGCGAGCTCGCGCAGCCGGGAGTTGGCGGCCACGCCACCCGCGATGAGCAGCGTCGATACGCCCAACTCGGCCGCCGCGCGCACCGCTTTCATGGTCAGCACGTCGGCCACCGACTCCTGGAAGCCCGCGGCGATGTCGGCGGTCGGCGCGTCCGGATGACTCTCGACGTAGCGAGCGACCGCGGTCTTGAGACCGGAGAAGCTGAACGCGTGCGGCTCGTCGCGCGGCCCGGTCATGCCGCGGGGAAACACGATCGCCTCCCGGTCGCCGGTGCGGGCCAGCTCATCGAGCACCTTGCCGCCCGGATAGCCGAGGCCCAGCAGCCGGGCCACCTTGTCGTAGGCCTCGCCCGCGGCGTCGTCCACGGTGCTGCCCAATTCGACGATCGGCTCACCGAGCGACCGGACATGCAGCAGGTGGGTGTGGCCGCCGGACACCAGCAGCGCAACGCTCTCCGGCAGCGGGCCGTGCTGGTAGACGTCGGCGGCCAGATGCCCGCCCAGGTGATTGACGGCGTAGAACGGCACACCCCAGGCCGCCGAATACGCCTTGGCCGCGGCGACCCCCACCAGCAGCGCGCCGGCCAGCCCCGGCCCGATGGTCGCCGCGACGATGTCGGGCTTGGCCACGCCTGCCTTCGCGAGCGCCCGCCGCATCGCCGGACCGAGCGCCTCCAGGTGGGCCCGCGAGGCGACCTCGGGCACCACGCCGCCGTACCGGACGTGTTCGTCGACGCTGGACGCGACCTCGTCGGCCAGCAGCGTCACGGTGCCGTCTTCCAGCCGGGCGATGCCGACTCCTGTTTCGTCGCAGGAGGTTTCGATCGCCAATATCGTCGTGCTCACTGCGCCTCCCGTCGCATGGTGTATGCGTCAGCCCCGCTGATTCGGTAGTACCGCCGTCGCAGACCCACTTGGGTGAATCCCACACTGCGGTACAGCGCGATCGCGGGCTCGTTGTCGGTGCGGACCTCCAGATGGACGACGCCGCCGTCGGCGATGTTCAGCAGCTCGTCCAGCATTCGCCGGCCGATGCCGCGGCCCTGATATTCCGGGTCGACGCCGATGGTGTGGATCTCGTATTCGAAGGGCGGTGTGCGGCCCAGCCGGGAGATGCCGCCGTATCCGACGAGCTCTGTCGCGATCCGTGCGGCCACGTAGTGATTGTGGGTGGCGGCGAGTTCGCGGACGAATGCGGCCGTCGGCCAGGGGTCGTCGCCGGGAAAGAGCAGGTTCTCCAGCTCGGCGCAGCGGTCGGCGTCGTCGACCGTCAGGGCGCCGATGGTGACGTGCTCGCTGCGGGCGGTCATCGCTGAGCGGCTTCCCGCTCGGCGATGGTCTTGGCATCGGGTCGACGCAGATACATCGGCACCAGGGCCGGCGGCGGTGCCGACCAGTCGGCGACCGCGGCGACCAGCCCCGCCGCCGTCGGATACCGCGGCTCGATGCAGGGCAGTCCGAACAGCGCAGCATGATCGGGTGAGCCGGCCACCGAGCGAGCGGGACCCGGGTCGACGTCGGCGGGGGCGCTGACCGCCGGCCCGTCGGTGCGGACGCCGTCGCGGTAGCGGGCCCAGTAAACCTCGCGCCGGCGGGCGTCGGTCACCACCAGCAACTCGCCGGTGGTCAACGCGCCGATGGCGTCGAGGCTGCACACCCCGTACACCGGGACGTCCAGGGCATGCCCGTAGGCGGCGGCGGTTGCCATGCCGACCCGCAAACCGGTGAACGGGCCCGGCCCGCAGCCCACCACCACGGCGTTCAGGTCGGTCATGGTCAAGCCGGCATCGGCCAAGGCGACCAACACGTTTGGGGTGAGCCGTTCGGCGTGCGCGCGGGCGTCGACGGTGACCCGCTCGGCCAGGACGCTGCCGTCGGCGACGATGCCCGCCGTCACGGCGGGAGTCGCGGTGTCGATGGCCAGCACCGGCTTCTTCACGGAACGCTCCACTGCCATGTCGCAGTCCGGGTGTCGGAGTTGCTGATTCGCTCGAGACGGACGTCCAGGTGTCGCTCGGACAAGCGCTCGGCCAGGCCCTCGCCCCACTCCACGACGACGACGGCATCGTCGAGTTCGGTGTCGAGATCCAATGATTCGAGCTCGTCGAGCAGGTCGGCGCCGGTGTGGTCGAGCAGCCGGTAGACGTCGACATGGATCATCGCCGGGGCGCCGCTGCGTCGCGCAGGATGCACCCGCGCCAGTACGAACGTCGGCGAGGTCACCGGCCCGTCGACGTCCATCGCCGCGGCGATCCCCTTGGCCAGCAATGTTTTTCCCGCACCGAGCGGACCGGAGAGTACGACGACGTCGCCGGCGCGTAGCTGTGCGCCCAACTGCGAACCCAGTGCGACGGTGTCGTCCACGCGCGGCAGCGTCGCGAGACCAGACCTCTCAGTCACGGCGCAGAACCCGGTCGCGCAACCGCTGGCTGATCACCGCGAACCTGCTCGGCGTTGCGCGTTTCACCAGCCGCACCAACGCGCCGTTGACCGGTTCCGACTGGTCCAGCAGAACCAAATGTCCTGCACGCGAGACGATCACCAACTCGCAATCCGGCAGTGCCGCGGCCATTCGCCTGGAGTATTCGGCGGGCGTCACCAGGTCCCGGTCACCGCAAACGATCAGGGTCGGGATGGTGGCGAGTGTGGCCAGTCCCTTGGTTTCGTCGTGAACCTCCAGCGCCTGCAGGAACTCCACCATGGTCGGAATCGGGGTGCCGAGCATCATCTCCTCGGAGAACGCCGCGATGGTCGGGCTGACGTTGATGTTCGAGTACGACGCCGCCCGAAGAATCGGGCCGATCAGCGAACGCGTCGCGTTGCGGCCGCGGTGGACGAGTTTGGGCGCCGACCGCGCGGCACGCCGAACAGCTTCCAGCGCAGGGTTGTTCAGAATTTCGCCCAGCGGGGATTTGGCGACGCCTTCGGCTGCGGACGAGATCAACGCCGCCCCGGTGATCCGGTTGCCGTATTGCTGCGGGAACTGCCGGGCGTGCGACAACACCGTCATTCCGCCCATCGAGTGGCCGACCAGCACGATCGGACCGCGCGGCGCGATCACCTGCAACACGGTCTCCAAGTCCATGCCCAGCTGCGTCACGGTGTAGGTCTCCGGCGGAGCCGCACCGGATCGACCGTGACCGCGCTGGTCGTAGAAGATCATCCGGACCTGCGAGCCCCACTCCTCCGACAGCCGGATGCGCTGAAAGTGGAAGGACCCCATGCGAAGACAGAATCCGTGGGCGAACACCACGGTCAACGGCGCATCGGTGGGCCCGACCTCGCGCACCGCCAACGGCACACCGTCGGGGGTGGTCACCAGATAACTGCGGTCACCGTCGAGTGTCTCGAAATCTTCGTTGACATACGGGTCGTCGACCACAACACGACGAGTGACCGAACGCGCCACCGTGACTCCGGCGATGGTGCCGAGCGCACCCACGCCCGCCGCACCGGCCAGCCACCGTGCCAACCCCTTGCTCATGTGGGGGCTGTCGATATCCTTACCGCTCAATGATGTCCAGCCTCGCGGTAGGTCCTGGTGATGCGTCCCCGCGGACTGGTCACCACTTCGTAGTGAATGGTGTCCAGCAGGTCCGCCCACTCCTGCGCGGTCGGCTCACCCTGCGTGCCCGGCCCGAACAGGATCGCCTCGTCGCCTTCGGCGACGTCGACGTGTCCCGGACCGAGGTCGACCAGGAACTGGTCCATGCAGACCCGGCCGACACCGGGTCGCCGCTTGCCGTTGATCAGCACATCCAGCCGGCCACCCAGCGACCGGAAGACACCGTCGGCGTAGCCGATCGGCATCAGCGCAACGGTGGTGTCCTGCTCAGCGATCCAGGTGTGTCCGTACGACACACCCTCACCCGCTCGAATCGACTTCACCAGCGCAACAGCACATTTCACCGTCATTGCCGGCATCAGGCCCATGTCGCCCAGCGTCGGCACCGGACTCAGTCCGTAGACCGCGATACCCGGCCGGACCATGTCGAAGGCCAGGTCGGGACGCGACATGGTTGCCGACGAATTCGACAGATGCGCCACCTCGAACCGCACCTTCGCTTCGCGCGCTTGAGCCACGATGTCGCTGAACCGTTGTGCCTGAATGTCATTGATCGGGTTGTTCGGCTGGTCGGCATAGACCATGTGTGACATCACACCGCGCAGCCGGATGGCGTTGTCGGCGGCAGCCTGACCCAAGGCGCTCAGCATCGACGGATAGTGCGCCAGCGGCACCCCGTTGCGGTTCAGTCCGGTGTCAACCTTGACGGTCACCGCTGCGGTTCGGCCGGTTCGCCGGACCGCGTCCAGCAGTTCGTCGAGTTGCCGTAGCGAGGACACTGCGATCTGCACGTCGGCCAGCACAGCGGGGGCGAAGTCGACGCCGGGCGGATGCAGCCAGGCCAACACCGGCGCTGTGATGCCGTCGGCGCGCAACGCCAACGCCTCGTCGATGGTGGCCACACCCAGTTCGGCGGCGCCCGCATCCAACGCGGCCCGGGCGACCCGCGCGGCGCCGTGCCCGTAGCCGTCGGCCTTGACGACGGCCATCACCTGCGCGTCACCGGCGTGCTCGCGCAGCACCCGGACGTTGTGGGCAATGGCCCCGAGGTCCACCACGGCCTCGGCAAGCACGCCCGGGGTCAGGGATATCGCAGTCATTTCTCTGCCATTGTCCCAGAGGCCCGGTCGAAGCGGCCAAATGCCGCTGCCAGGCGGCCCAGTGACCGGTGTGATGGATGCGACGAATTAGTGCGCGAAGTGCTCCGCCGTGTAGTGACCGCTCGGCTTGAGCTTGTCCAGGCTGGCCAGCGCGGTGCGAGCATCGTCGTGCAGCGCGCGGGCCAGGTCGGCCGATAACCCCTCGCGCACCACGATGCGCAGCACCGAGATGTCGGTGGCGTTGTCCGGCATCGTGTAGGCCGGCACCTGCCAGCCGAATCCGCGCAGCTCGTGCGACACGTCGAATTCGGTGTAGCCCAGGCCGCGGGCCAGCCGGAAGGCGACGACGGGGATAGCGGAACCGTCCGAGATCACCTCACAGTGGTCGGCTTCATGCAGCTGCTGACCGAGCCAGCGGGCGGTCGACGACAAACTGCGCATGACCTCGATGTAGCCCTCCCGGCCCAGCCGGAGAAAGTTGTAGTACTGGCCGATCACCTGGTTGCCCGCGCGGGAGAAGTTCAGCGTGAACGTCGGCATGTCGCCGCCGAGGTAGTTGACGTGGAACACCAGATCCTCGGGCAGATACTCCTTGCTCCGCCACACCACGAAGCCGATGCCGGGATACGTCAGCCCGTATTTGTGGCCGCTGACATTGATCGACACCACCCGCGGCAGGCGGAAGTCCCACTTGATTTCGGGGTGCAGGAACGGTACGACGAAGCCGCCGCTGGCCGCATCGACATGCACCGGAACGTCCACGCCCCCATCGGCAGCCAGCTTGTCCAGCGCCGCACAGATCTCCGCGATCGGCTCGAGTTCTCCGGTGTACGTGGTGCCCAGGATCCCCACGACGCCGATGGTGTTCTCATCGACGGCAGCTATGACCTGTTCTGGCGTGATGACGTACCGCCCCTCCTCCATCGGCAGATACCGGGGCTCGACGTCGAAGTAACGACAGAACTTCTCCCAGACCACCTGCACGTTGGACCCCATGACCAGGTTGGGGGTGTGTTTCTGCCAGCCTTTGCCGATCTTCGCCCGCCAGCGCCATTTCAAGGCCAGACCTCCGAGCATGACCGCCTCGCTGGACCCGATCGTCGACACCCCGATAGCGCTCGAAGGATCGTCGTCGCGCAAATCTTCGGCGTGGAACAGGTCGGCGACCATACACACGCAGCGCTGCTCGATCGCCGCAGTCAGCGGATATTCGTCCTTGTCGATCATGTTCTTGTCGAAGGTCTCAGCCATCAGCCTGTCCGCCTGGGGATCCATCCAGGTGGTTACGAAGGTGGCCAGGTTCAGCCGCGAACTGCCGTCGAGCATCAACTCGTCGTGGATGAAGCGGTAGGCCGCCTCGGGGTCCATCGATTCCTCCGGCAACCGCAGTGCGGGCACCGGGGTGGTGAACATGCGGCCGGTATAGGCGGGCGCGATCGAGTGGGCAGGGACGGAGGGGCGGCTATGGGTCACGGGGGATCCTTTCGTTGGACGGCTGAGTGCTAGAGGGTGGCGAGGGCGGCGCGGATATGGCCGGCTATGCGCGACGCGGACGTCGGCGCGTCGCCCGGACCGGGATCGCCCGCCGACAGCGCGGCCGCGCGGGCGTGCACGAAGGCCGCGGCGGCCGCGGCTTCGACAGCCGGGAGACCCGAGGCCAGTAGCGCGCCGGTCATCCCGGACAGCACATCGCCGGACCCCGCCGTCGCGGCCCAGGACTGGCCGGCCGGGTTGAGGTACACCGGGCCGCCAGGGTCGGCGATGACGGTGACGTTGCCCTTGAGCAACACCGTGGCCCCGAAGGCGTCGGCGAGCTTACGGGTGGCGCCGACCCGGTCGTCACCGGGTGGAGCGCCGGCCAGGCGGGCGAATTCGCCGGCGTGCGGGGTCAGCAGGGTGGGGGCGCGACGAGCGGCGAGCATGTCGGGGTGTGCGGCCAGGATCGTCAGAGCGTCGGCGTCGACCAGCACCGGCAGATCGGTCTCCAACGCGAACCACAGTGCGGCGGCGCCGATTTCATCGGTGCCCAGGCCGGGCCCGACCACCCAGGCTTGCACCCGTCCGGCCGCGGCGGGGGTCGGCGACGCGATCACCTCGGGACAGTGTGCGAGTACTTCGCGGTGGGCGCTGCCGGCGTAGCGCACCATTCCAGACGTTGCCGCGACGGCGGCGCTGGTGCTCAGCACCGCGGCACCCGGGTAGGTCGACGAGCCGGCCATCACGCCGGTGACGCCCTGGGTGTACTTGTCGTCGTGTGGCCCGGGCACCGGCCAGCGCGCAGCCACGTCGGCGGCGTCGAAGCCGACGACGTCGGTGCTCGGCAGGTCGAGCCCGATGTCGACCAGCTTGACCCGGCCGCAGTCGGCCAGCGCATGCACCGGCTTGAGTCCGCCGAACGTGACGGTCAACGCGGCGTGCACCGCGGGCCCGGTGATCGCGCCGGTCTCGACGTCGATACCGCTGGGGATGTCGACGGCCACCACCGGAATCCCCGCCTCATCGACGGCGGCGAACACCTCGGCCGCGTTGGGACGCAGCGGCCCCGACGCGGAGATTCCCACCACGCCGTCGATCACGAGATCGGTTGTCGCATCGACACTTTGGACGATGCGGCCGCCCGCCTTGCGGAACGCGGCCAGCGCCGCGGGATGGGTGTGCTCCGGTGCGAGCAGCACCGCGTCGGCGGCCGCGCCGCGGCGTCGCAGCAACGTCGCCGCCCACAGTCCGTCGCCGCCGTTGTCTCCGGACCCGACGACCGCGCAGACCCGGCGGCCGGCGACGCCACCGGTGCGGGCTTTCAGCTCCGCGATGATTTCGGTGGTCAAGCCGTAGGCCGCACGCCGCATCAGCACGCCATCCGGGAGGCTCGCCAGCAACGGTGCTTCGGCCTCGCGGATCCCGTCTGCGTTGTAGTAGTGCCGCATCGAAGCCAGCATTCCACGCTCGGACAACGATTCACACAGGACTCGGCTATCTGCGGGTACCCGGCGGCGACGGTCAACTCTTGATCGCCACCACGGCCACGCGTATCGTGATCCCGATTACGAGACCCTCGGTATCGTAATCGAAGACGCGAAAGGACCTGCCCTGGTGCGCAGCCGCTATGCGGGCCAACCCTTCACCACGTCCACCGCCGACATCGCCGCCGCGCTCGAACAGGTCAGCATCCCCACCCTGTTGCTGTCGCTGGTGCACATCACCGGCGACTCCCGCTTCATCCGCGACTTCAAACCCGCCGGGATCTTCCTCAACGAGGTCCAGGGGTTCATGTCCGAAGACGACAAAGCCCGTGCCCGGGCGGAGGCGTTGCCGGTGATCACCGACTACCGCGACCGTGGCTGCCCCGAATTGGACCCGCTGGCCCCGGAACTCATCAAGGAGATGATGGACTGGGCGGTCTGCGAGAACGTCCCCGACGACTATCAGGCGCTGCTGGCCGAGGAGATGGATCTCGACGGCGTCGACCCGCGCAAGCCGGCGCCACTGGACTCCGACCAAGCAGCCCACCTTCCGGTCGTCGTGATCGGCTGCGGCGAATCGGGAATACTCGCCGGAATCCGGCTGCGCCAGGCCAACATTCCGTTCACGATCGTGGAAAAGAACGCCGGTCCGGGCGGGACGTGGTGGGAGAACAGATACCCGGGTGCACGTGTCGATGTGGCCAACCATTTCTACTGCTACAGCTTCGAGCCGAGCAACGAGTGGACGCACTTCTTCGCCGAACAGCCTGAGCTGCAGCACTATTTCGAGAACGTGATAGACAAGCACGGCCTCGACGAGCACGTGCGCTGGCAGACCGAAGTCATCGCCGCCGAGTGGGACGACGAGGACGGCGTGTGGACCGTCACGACGCGTGCACCCGACGAGGGATTCACCACGATGCAGGCGCGCGCCGTCATCACCGCGGTCGGCCAGCTCAACCGCCCATATATCCCCGAGTTCAAGGGCGCGAACACCTTTCGCGGGCCGTCGTTTCACTCCGCGGCGTGGGACCACTCGGTCGACATCACCGGCAAGCGCGTCGCGCTGATCGGCGCAGGCGCCAGCGGCTTTCAGATCGCTCCGGCCATCGCCGACGAGGCCGAGCACGTCACCGTTTTTCAGCGCACCGCCCAGTGGATGTTTCCCAACCCGATGTATCACGACGCGGTCGGCGACGGCGTGCGCTGGGCGATGGACCACCTGCCGTACTACGGACGCTGGTACCGATTCCTGGTGCTGTGGCCCGGGTCCGACAAAGGCCTCGACGCCGCGCGCGTCGACCCCGCCTACGCCAACCAGGACTACGCGGTCAGCGAGATCAACGCCGCGGCCCGGATGATGTTCACCGACTGGATCACCAATCAGGTTGACGGCGACGAGAAACTGCTGGCCAAGGTGCTGCCGGACTACCCGGCCACCGGCAAGCGGACGCTGCAGGACAACGGCACCTGGCTGCGCACACTGCGACGCGACGACGTCGACTTGGTCCGCACGCCGATCGAGCAGATCACCCCGGACGGCATCGTGACCGCGGACGGGGTCAGCCACAAGGTCGATATCATCGTCTACGCCACCGGTTTTCGGCACACCGACGTGCTGTGGCCGATGACGATCACCGGCCGCGACGGCGTCGACCTGCACACCGTCTGGGGCAACAGGCCGTTCGCCTACCTGGGGATCACCGTCCCGCACTTCCCGAACTTCTTCGTTCTCTACGGGCCGGGCGCGCATCTGGCGCATGGCGGCAGTCTGATCTTCAACTCCGAACTGCAGATGCGCTACATCGACAGCTGCCTCGCGAAGCTGGCCGACCCGAACGTCCATTCCATCGAGCCGACCGCGGACGCGGCCGCCGCGTGGCACGAGCGCACCCAGGCCGAGATCAAGCAGATGGTGTGGTCACACCCGGCGGTCAAGCACAGTTACTTCAAGAACTCCGACGGCGAAATCCACACCGTCAGCCCCTGGCGGCTCAACGAGTACTGGGCTGAGACGCGCGAGCCAGACTGGTCGGCGTTCGAGATCCGAAGCAGGACATGACTAATCGTGTGCAGCGTCTAGCTCGACGAGCGGTCGCACGGCACCGAATGCGGAGTGCAGCCATTCGGTCATCGTGGCCGCCAGCGTCGCATGGTTCTCACGCTTGAGGATCGCGTGGCCGTCGTCGCCGAACAACAGGTAGCGCACTTCGCGACCGGCGTTTCGGAGCGCTTCGACGATCTGCTCTGATTCGCTCACCGGGACGTTGGTGTCGTTGGCGCCGTGCACCACCAGCAGGGGCGCGGTCAGCGCGTCCACCCGCCGCAGCGGAGACAGCTCTTCGAGCAACTCGCGATCGTTGAACGGATGACCGTATTTCGCGTAGGCGGCCTCGGCGATCCACTGCTCGGTGTTGCGGTAGAACGTGGTGAGGTCGCTCATCCCGCAGATCGTGACGCCAGCGGCGAACAGCTCCGGGTGGAAGGTCAACGCCGCCATCGTCAGGTAGCCGCCGTATGACCATCCCGCGCATGCGATCTGGTGCGGCTCGACCTCCCCGGTGTCGATCAGGAACTGCGCGCAGTCGGCGACGTCGTCGATGGCCGCGAATCGCTTCTCCCGGTCGTCGGCGTGGCCGAACGTCCGGCCCGAGCCGCCCGACCCGCGCACGTTGGGCGCCAGCACCGCGATCCCGTTGTTGACCAGATGCGGGAAGATCTCGCTGTAGTCCGGCCGGGACTGGCCTTCCGGCCCGCCGTGCAGGTAGACCACCGCGCCGCTCGCTGGTGCGCCGACGGGCCGGTACAGCCACGCGTTCAGCTCCAGCCCGTCGCGCGCCGGGATCGTCACCCGGCCGATGCCGACCGGGAAACCGGGCAGCACCGGACCGCGGCTGGGCTCGCGGTCGATCGGTTCCCATTGGCGCAAGCGCACATCCACCAACTCCACGGTCCGCGGCATCGACGGTCCTTCGACCGTCATCGCGACCATCGAGCCGCCGGCGCTTATCGACAGTTCGCTGGCCACCATGCCGGGCAACGGGATCGGTTCGTCCAGCGTGTAATCGGTGTACCGCAGAATCTGTAACTCGCTGCAGCCGTTGACGTTCCACAGCAGAGCGACAGTCGACAGGTCGTCGCTGACAACGAACTCGTCGAGCTCACAGTCGGGACGCTCCGCCACCACGAAATAGCTGACACCGTCCTGAGTGGCCACCACCTCCAGGAGCCGGGCGTGGTCGCAGCCGTTCTCGCTGCGGATCAGCGCGCGAACATAGCCGCGGCCGAACCCGCCGCCCCGGGTCGCCGAGCCGTTCTGGTTGGTCTTGTAGGTCTTGGCGGGGCGGTACAACTTCATCACCTCGCCGTCCGGCCCGCTGCGCAGACGTCGCGAGTGGTGGTCGTCGAGGATCACGCCGGCATCGGTCGTCGACCCCGGATCGGATGGCAGCAAAGCGATTTCGGTTCGGCCGTGCAGCATGATGAGTTCCCGGTAGCCGCGCGGCCCGACCCGGATCAGCGATGCCCCGGCCCACGCGTCGACCAGTCGGCCACCGGACCGGCGGTCCAGCACGGTACACGTGCCGTCGTTCGGGTCGAGCAGACACGACCGCCCGATGCCGTCCTCGCCGGTCAGGATGGCCGCCACCCGGACCCCGTCCCAGGCGATCAGCTCGGCGGTGCCGGCGTCTTCGCCGTCGATGCGCCGGGCCATCCGGTCGTCGGGGTCGGTGGTGACCACCCAGATCTGCTTGCGGCTGCTGCCCTCGGGCGCCACCTCACAGGCCAGCCACTGACCGTCGGCGGAGTGGATGACCCGGGACACCGGGCCCGCGACCGGCAACTCGACGTCCCGCGACGAGCTGGCCCGCCAGCCGCGCAGAAACCGTTGCACCGCACGCGGATAACCGCCGTCGTCGACCAGATGCGCGAATGCGGTGCCGTCCGGGGACAGCGATGCGCCGTACGTGGCGCGCACCTGTTGTCCCATCGGTTTTCGCCTCCCCGGAGTCTGGCCACATCTCTAATCCCCGACGAGCCTCGGCGCGTTACAACGGCGAACGGCTGCTACTCGACGGTGCCCGGATCGTCTCGTTCCTCCTCGCCGCGTTTCGCGGCGCATCGTCACTCTACGGTGACGGACTTCGCTAGATTTCGCGGCTTGTCCACATCGTAACCCCGGGCCTGTGCCACTGACGCGGCGAACACCTGCAGCGGGATGGTGGACAGCAGCGGCTGGAAAAGGGTTGACACCGCGGGGATTTCGAACAAGTGATCGGCATACGGGCGCACCGTCTCGTCGCCCTCCTCGGCGATCACAATGGTGATCGCGCCGCGCGTCTGGATCTCGCGGATGTTGGACAGCAGCTTGGAGTGCAGCATCGCCGAATTCTTGGGTGAGGGCATCACCACGATCACCGGCAGATCGTCTTCGATCAAGGCGATCGGGCCGTGTTTGAGTTCACCGGCGGCGAAGCCCTCGGCGTGCATGTACGCGAGTTCCTTGAGTTTCAGCGCGCCTTCCAGGGCCACCGGGTAGCCGACGTGGCGGCCGAGGAACAAGATCGTCGAGGCCTGGGCGAAACGGCGGGCGAGCGCGGTGACCGGCGCGATCTCGGCGATCACCCGGGCGACCAGCTCCGGCATCGCTTCCAGCTCACGGTATTCGCGCTCGACCTCGTCGGGGTACTTGGTGCCGCGGGCCTGAGCCAGTGCGAGGCCGACGAGGTAGTTGGCGGCGATCTGCGCCAGGAAGGTCTTGGTGGACGCCACCCCGATCTCCGGTCCGGCGCGGGTGTAGAGCACCGCATCGCACTCGCGTGGAATCTGCGAGCCATTGGTGTTGCAGATCGCCAAGACCTTGGCCTTCTGCTCCTTGGCGTGCCGCACAGCCTCCAGCGTGTCGGCGGTCTCCCCCGACTGCGAGATTGCGACGACCAGTGTGCTGCGGTCGAGCACCGGGTCGCGGTAACGGAACTCGCTGGCCAGCTCCACCTCGACGGGCAACCTGGTCCAGTGCTCGATCGCGTACTTGGCCAGCAGCCCGGAGTGATACGCCGTGCCACAGGCCACCACGAAGACCTTGTCGATTTCGCGCAGCTCCTGATCGGAGAGCCGCTGCTCGTCCAGCACGATGCGGCCGTCGACGAAATGCCCGAGCAGCGTGTCGGCCACCGCGACGGGCTGCTCGGCGATCTCCTTGAGCATGAAGTACTCGTAGCCACCCTTTTCGGCGGCGGCCAAGTCCCAGTCGATGTGGAAGGTCCGAGCACCGGCGGTGAGATCGTTGCCCTGGAAGTCGAAGATCCGGTAGCCGTCGGCGGTGATCGCCACGGCCTGATCCTGGCCGAGCTCGACCGCTTCGCGGGTGTGCCCGATGAAGGCCGCGACGTCGGAGCCGACGAACATCTCGCCGTCGCCGATGCCGACCACCAGCGGCGTGGAGCGGCGCGCCGCAACGACGGTGCCCGGCTCGTCGGCGTTGGCGAACACCAGCGTGAAGTGACCCTCGAGGCGGCGCAATACCGCCAGCACCGCGGCGGTGAAGTCGCCCGCGGTCTCGCCGTGGTGATACGCCCGGGCGACCAGATGCACAGCCACCTCGGTGTCGGTGTCGCTGGCGAACTCGACGCCGTCGGCCTCCAGTTCGTGCCGCAGCACCGCGTAGTTCTCGATGATGCCGTTGTGGACGACGGCGATCTTGCCCGCCGCGTCGCGGTGTGGGTGGGCGTTGCGGTCGGTGGGCCGTCCGTGCGTGGCCCAGCGGGTGTGGCCGAGACCGGTGCTGCCGGTCAGACACGCGGGGTCGGTCTCGGCGAGCGCTTCCTCGAGATTGGCCAGCCGGCCGGCGCGCCGACGGACCGTCAGTGTGCCGGCGCTGTCGACCAGTGCCACGCCCGCGGAGTCGTAGCCGCGGTACTCCATCCGGCGCAGCGCGTCGACCACGACGTCGAGGGCAGGCTGGTGCCCGACGTAGCCGACTATTCCGCACATAGCCCTTCAGGGTAGTGCAGTCGAGTCGTCGCGAGCCCCTTGCAGCGCAGTGCAGCCGCCCCGATCGGGACGGCTGCACTGTTCTCACCTGCAGGAAGTCAACTATCTGTTAACCGGCTTACCGGTGGTCATTCCAACCGGGACCACCGGGGTGGTCGTTGTCGTGGTAGCCGGGGCCGCCCGGGCCACGGCCGTTGTCCCAGCCGGGCCCACGGCCGTTGTCCCAGCCACGGTCGTTGTCGCCGTGCCAGGCGCCATAACCGTGCCAGTGGCCTTGGTCATGCGGGTCCCCGTCGCCATAGAAGTCGTCGTGGCACCGGTTCCAGTCCCAGTTGTTGCCCCAGCCCGGATCGAAGAACTGACCAGGGCACCAGTGGTAGTCGGGCAACGGGCCGGTCGGCTGCGCGTCGGCAACGCTCGCCGCGCCCACACCAGCAAGCCCTAGACCCGCGGTGATGGCTGTCGCAGCTGCGATTCGTTTGATGTTTATCACCCGCAACGGGTACCACCCGAGGCGTACACGCCAAACACTTCGCGGGCAAATTCTGTTATGAGTCGCTATGAATAGCCTTGGTATTACCTAAGTTTCAGTGGCAAGCGTCCGCTGCGCTGACGCCCGCGCAGACGCCTGACCGGCACGTTCCCTCGATTGGCAGCTCCGAAATGGAGCAGCCGCCCCGAGTTGGGGGCGGCTGCGTCAGCAAATCACAAATCGGTATCGATTCACGGATGCCAAGTGCCTATGCCGTGCCAGTGGCCCGCGTCGCGGGGCTCGCCGTCGAAGAAGTTGTCGTCGTGGCAGCGGCCCGAAACGCCCGTTCACCGCGTGTTGCCTGGCGATCCATTGTCAATCGGCTTGCCATTGCCTGACTCGCCTGGTCGCAGGCTAGTTGGGACGAAGACCGCGTGCGCTACCGTCAACGGGTGGCCAAGACCCGCACGCTCGTCGCCGCTCTGACCCGACGTGGGCCGCATCGAGTCTTGCGCGGGGACTTGGCCTTCGCGGGCTTGCCGGGCGCCGTCTACACACCCGAAGCGGGGTTCAACTTGCCCGGTGTGGCGTTCGGGCACGACTGGCTTACCGGAGTCGGGCGTTACTCGGGACTTCTGGAGCATCTGGCGTCGTGGGGCATCGTCGCGGCGGCCCCGGATACCGAGCGGGGATTGGCGCCATCGGCGTTGCACCTCGCGTTCGACCTGGGCACTGCGCTCGACATCGCCGCCGGCGTGCGGCTGGGGCCGGGCAAAATCAGCGTCCACCACGACAAACTCGGCGTCGTCGGGCATGGGTTCGGCGGCTCGGCGGCGGTGTTCGCGGCAGCCGGCATGAAGGTCAAACCCAAGGCCGTCGCGGCGATCTTCCCCACCGTCACCAGCCCGCCCGCCGAGCAGCCCGCGGCGTCACTGCGCGTGCCCGGCGTGGTGTTCAGCGCGCCGGGAGTGGCAAAGGCATTGCGGTCCAACGCGATTGAACTGTGGAAATCGTGGGACGCAGCCACGCTGCGGATCGTCAACAAAGCGCAGCCCAACGGGCTGGCCGAAGGCCGTCGACTGGGTACCGCGTTCGGTCTGGGCTCGCCGGATCGCAAGACGCAGAAGGCGGTCCGCGCACTGTTGACCGGCTATCTGCTGTACGCACTGGGCGGAGACAAGACGTACCGCGATTTCGCCGATCCCGACGTCCAACTGCCCAGAACCGTCGCGTTGGAGGACGACGCGGTACCCGTGACCCCTGAAGAGAAGTTCGTCGCCCTACTCAAGGGCTGAATTAATCAACCAACCGGTTGGGTGGTATAACGTGGCAATGAAAATCGGACTTACGCTGAACTATTCCGGCGACTTCAAAGAGGCCGCGGATCACGTGGTCGAGTTGGAGAAGGTCGGCGCCGACATCGTGCTGATGCCCGAGGCGTATTCCTATGACGCGGTCAGCCAGCTCGGCTACCTGGCGGCCAAGACCAACACGATCGAACTCGGCTCTGGCGTGTTCCCGATCTACACCCGCACGCCCACCCTGCTGGCGATGACGGCCGCGGGCCTGGACTACGTCTCCGACGGCCGGTTCCAGCTCGGCATCGGCACGTCCGGACCGCAGGTCATCGAGGGTTTTCACGGCCTTCCGTTCGACGCTCCGCTGGGCCGCACCCGCGAAGTGGTGGACATCTGCCGCCAGGTGTGGCGCCGCGAGCGGGTCAACCACAACGGCAAGCATTACCAAGTTCCACTGCCCGCGGAGCGCGGCACCGGGTTGGGCAAGCCGTTACAGCTCATCAATCACCCGGTACGGGAACGGATTCCGATTTCGATTGCGGCGCTGGGCCCGAAGAACGTGGAGCTGACGGCGGAGATCGCGGAGAGCTGGCAACCGATCTTCTTCTATCCCGAGAAAGCGAAGTCGGTGTGGGGCGAAGCGCTGGACGCCGGCATGGCCAAGCGTGATCCCGAGCTGGGCACTCTGGATGTGATGGCGGGCCCGTCGCTGGCGATCGGCGACGATGTCGACGACCGGCTCGAATGGCTCAAACCACAACTCGCCCTCTACATCGGCGGGATGGGGGCGAAGGGCCGCAACTTCTACCACAACCTGGCCACCCGTTACGGGTTCGGCGAGGTCGCGGACCGCATCCAGGACCTGTACTTGGGCGGCAACAAGAAGGACGCCATCGCCGCCGTTCCCGATGAGCTGGTCCGGTCGATCTCGCTGGTCGGCCCCCGCGGCTTCGTCGCCGAGCGGGTGGCGGCATTCGCCGAAGCCGGTGTCACAACGCTTCTCGCGACACCGATCAGCACGGACCGGCACGAATCCGTGCGCTTCGTCGAGCAGTTGCGCGAACTCGTGCCCAGCTGAGCCAGTGCATCACTGCCCCGCCTGGGGCAATTGATCTTCGGCGATCTCGCACGGCGTCGATCCGTCCGGCGGCGGCCCCGCCAGCGGCGCCGGCTGGTCGGCCGCAGGCGGGTCGATCGGCGGCGGTGCAGCCGGCTCGTTGACGGCTTCGACTGCCGCAGGGGGGCTTTCGGCGAGCTGCTCGACCGGTTCCTCCGGAACGGCGGTGTCGTCCGGAACGGTCGGCTCCGGATCGGCGGCTTCCTCCGGGTCATCCGCAATGTCGTCTGTGTCGACCGGCTCATCATCGAGTAGCGGGTCGCCGGAACCGGCGGCATCGCCCAGTCCGCCGGCCAGCGAGCCGATCAGGCTGCCGATACCGTCGACGATGCTTCCGATGACTCCCCCGATGCCCCCGGCGATACCGCCCAGACCACCCAAACCACCTGCGCCCGTGGATAATCCGCTCAGATCGTCCAGCGGTGTTCCCGACACCTCAGGTGGATCATCCGAAAGTGGCTGCGGCTCCGGCATTGTCGGTGACGGCTGGGCCTGCGCCGCCGCGGGCACCGTCGCGGCGGGACTTGCGATGTCGGGCAACGTCTGCGCTGTCGGGGCCGGACCAACTGGCTCACCGGACGTCGGCTGCCGCTTCGGGCCCAGCTCGCCCGGAATCTCGAAAGCCACCTCCGGCGTCGACGTCAACGCGTGGATGGCCGTGTCGTAGGACCGCGCGATCGACGCCGTCGTCGAATGCATCGCGGCCAGCCAATCGTTACGAATATCGTCGTCCACGTAGGGAATTACCTGCTGACGGATCAGGTCGTCAGCGACCGAACGGTCTCCCTCGCCCGTCACGACGGTGTGCGCTGCAGACAGCCAGGCCGGCCGCTGCGCCGCTCGGCGATCGTCGATGGCGACCGTGGTCGCGACTTTGCCGTCGACCAACTGCCATAGGTTGTCGCGCAGCGCGGCGCAGCCCTCAGCGGCGGATCGGACGTGCGCGGCCACGTCCGCCGCGACGTCGCAGTGGCGCTGCACAAAGCCCGCCGCGGCGTCAGCACCCGAACCTCGCCAACCCGCCGCAAGCTCGGTCACCTGCGTACGCTGCATGAAAAGCGCCTCCTCGACGGCATTGACCGCCGCGCGCAGCGTTGCGCAATCGCCGTCGAGCGCCTTGAGATCCAGCCCGGATTCGGCGTCGTACCAGTCCTCCACCTGGCCGGCGTGCGCGGTCAGGTCGGGCTGCTGATAGCCGAGCGCATGGCAGGCCTGCACGTAGGTCTGTGTGTGCTCGACGGCTTGGCGGCCCTCTGCCAGCCGCCCTGCCACATCCAACCGGTCGGCCATCGTCAGCCGATTCCCGCGGCGGCGTACTGGTCCGCTTCGCTGTAGCGGTCCGCGCTCGCGCGCAGGGTCGCAGCGACTTCTGCAGTGGCCCTTGCCCATTGCGTCAGCTCGGCGCTGAGCCGGTGCAGCGCGAACCTGATCGCATCGCCCTGGCCGGCATAAGCCCGCCCCGCGGTGGCTCCGTCGAAAGTCAACCCGCCGAGATGAATACGCACCACCGCGTCGATGCGATGTGCGGTGTCGTCGAACCGGTCCGCGACCGCGCGCACCGTCGCAGCGTCCACAAATGCGTCTCGTTGTCCCATAACGAATTCGACGGGACGTGTCGGGAAACGGTTCCAGTCAGCGACCAAACCGCTGATACGCGTTCTGCCGGGTAGTGCCCAACGCGACACCGATCGCGTCCCACGTGTCGCCGGCGGCACGGGCAGCGCTGACGGCGCCGCGCAACTCCGACTGCGCGGCTCGCACCGTCTCGGCAGCCGCAATGACCCGTCGGATATGCGTTGCGTCCCTGGCGTCGGCCGGATCAGGGTCGACCGAATCCAGCCAGACCTCAATGCCAGGTTCTTCGGCTTCGACCGTCGAAAGGTAGTGAATCTGGGCGCCGTGCGCGCTTGTCCTGACTGACTCGACGCCTCGCTCGGCCTTCGCTCGAGTCGTATAGGCGTGGCTGGTGACAAGAATCTCGCCGTCAGGAGCCTTGAGATGAAACCGGAACTCGCCGGACTTGTCGCGAGTGATCTCGAATTCCGCTGCCATTACTTCACTTTCCCGCGTCAACGGAGATACCCATAAAACGTGGACCGCAAGTTGTCTGCGTGAATGATTCGCTGCGGCGGATCGATAGGCAGAACCATCTCCAGTAGCGCGCCGGAGCGGCTCGGCCCGATGACCAAGAGCTGACGCTGCCCGTCGTATTCGAGTTCGATGTAGCGGAGCTGGTTGCGCCAGGCGTGCAGCATGTCGGCGTCCTCGACGCCATGCCTGCGTGCGCTGGCTCTAATCTCCATCTGTAAACCATGGGTTTACAATACGCTCGCAGGTAGCGTTGCGCACTGCTCGAGCCGAGCTCGCGCAGCGATCAAGGGCCGCTGGTGACACCCGTTGTCCCATAACGAATTCGACGGGACCTGTCGGGAAATGGTTCCCTTAGTGCGTGGCGCGCACGGTGTCAGCGACGTGGGCGGCCAACCGGTGAGCGACGTGCTCGTCGTCGGCTTCCACCATCACCCGAATCAATTGTTCGGTTCCCGAGGGACGCAACAGGATTCGACCGGTGTCGCCGAGTTCGTCCTCGGCCTGCTGCAGCGCGGTCTGCACCGACGGCGCGGCGACGGCGGCGTCCTTGTCGGCCACTCCGACGTTGATCAGCACTTGCGGCAGGGTGTGCATCGCCGACGCGAGACCCGCGAGCGGCGTGCCGGTCTGTGCCATCCGCGACATCACCCGCAGGCCGGTGAGGATGCCGTCGCCGGTGGTCGACAGGTTCGGCAGCACGATGTGGCCGGACTGTTCGCCGCCGAGGCTGAACTCGCCAGATCGCAACTCCTCCAACACATACCGGTCGCCGACGCTGGTGGTGCGGACCTCGACGCCGGCCGCACGCATCGCCAGGTGCAGGCCAAGATTGCTCATCACGGTCGCGACCAGAGTGTTGCCGGCCAATTCGCCGGCCTCCCGCATCGCCAGCGCGAGGATCACCATGATCGCGTCGCCGTCGACGATCTGGCCGGCGGCATCGATCGCCAGGCACCGGTCGGCGTCGCCGTCGTGCGCCAAGCCGAGGTCTGCGCCATGGCTGAGCACCGCCGACTGCAACACATCGAGGTGCGTCGAGCCGCAGCGATCGTTGATGTTGAGGCCGTTGGGCTCGGCGTTGATCGCGATGACGCGCGCACCGGCAGCACGGTAGGCGCGCGGCGCGGCCTCCGAAGCGGCGCCGTGCGCGCAGTCGACGACGACGGTCAGCCCGTTGAGCTGAACGGTGTTCGCCTTGCCCACCTGACGCAGGTAGCGGTCGAGGGCGTCCTCGGCGTCGATCACGCGTCCGATCTCGGCCCCGATCGGACGCAGACCCGGACCGGCCGCGACCAGATCCTCGATCTGGTCCTCGGTCGCGTCGTCGAGCTTGTGGCCGCCCGGCCCGAAAATCTTGATGCCGTTGTCGGGCATCGGGTTGTGCGACGCGGAGATCATCACGCCGAAGTCGGCGTCGTAGGCGTGCGTCAGGTAGGCCACCGCCGGGGTCGGCAGCACACCGGCCCGAAGCGCGTCGACGCCTTCGCTGGTCATGCCGGCGATCACCGCGGCTTCCAGCATTTCGCCGCTGGCTCGCGGATCGCGGCCGATGACCGCGACCCGACGGCGTCGACCGCCCAGGCTGGTCAGCCGCCGGGCGGCCGCGGCGCCGAGCGCCATCGCTAGCTCGGCAGTGAGCTCACGATTGGCGACGCCGCGGACGCCGTCGGTGCCGAAAAGTCGACCCATGCGGACAAACCTCTCACAGTCGGTGACCGCGCACACTCGCGACAGGCGGATTGCCCGGAGTGCCACCCAACCGGTACGCGGCCGTGATCGCCGCGTGGATCAGCGCTTGCTGTACTGCGGCGCCTTGCGGGCCTTCTTCAGGCCGTACTTCTTACGCTCGGTGGCACGCGGGTCACGCGTGAGGAAGCCGGCCTTCTTCAGCGCGGGCCGGTCCTCGGGCTGGACCAGGATCAATGCCCGCGCGATCGCCAGACGCAGCGCGCCGGCCTGGCCGGACGGGCCCCCGCCGTCGAGGTGGGCGAAGATGTCGAAGCTGTCCACCCGGTCCACGGTCACCAGCGGGGCCTTGATCAGCTGCTGGTGCACCTTGTTGGGGAAGTAGGCCTCCAGGCTGCGGCCGTCCAGATCGAACTTGCCGGTGCCGGGCACCAGGCGAACCCGGACGACGGCCTCTTTGCGGCGGCCGACGGTCTGGATCGGACGTTCGATGACGAAGGAGTCCTCCCGCGCGGCCGGCGCTGCGGCGGGAGCGGGGGTCTCAGCGGTCTCGGCGGTCTCGGCGGTCTCTTCGACGACGACCTCGGTCTCGGTTGCTGCGGTCTCGGTCATTACTGGGCCACCTGCTTGATCTCGTACTGGGTCGGCTGCTGTGCGGCGTGCGGGTGCTGCGGCCCGGCGTAAACGTGCAGCTTGCGCTTGATCTGACGACCGAGCTTGTTCTTCGGGATCATGCCCAGAATCGCCTTCTCGACCACGCGGTCGGGGTGCTTTTCCAGCAGCTCACCGATGGTGCGACTGCGCAGCCCGCCGGGATAACCCGAGTGCCGGTAAGCGAGCTTGTTCTGCAGTTTGTCGCCGCTGATGGCGACCTTGTCGGCGTTGACGATGATGACGAAGTCACCGCCGTCGACATTGGGTGTGAACGTCGGCTTGTGCTTGCCGCGCAGCAGATTCGCTGCAGCAACGGCGAGGCGACCAAGCACCACGTCCTGGGCGTCGATGACGTACCACGTCCGCGTGGTGTCACCCGCCTTAGGCGCGTAGGTGGACACAGCGCTTACCTCTTTCTTTCGGGCCGCTTCCGCGGGTTCGGATCCCGGTGACCCGGGTGCCGGTCAGGCGCTCTGCGGACAAGGGATGTTCTCGGCGACCGACATTGACCCGAGGCCCGGCGTACCGCACGCCAACGGAGCAGCTTACCGGCGGATATCCGCGCAGGTCAAAACGCCCTCTCGAGCGCGGTCGATGTCGCTCCTCCCGCCAGCGATGTGATGCAGATAACAATTCGTGGGATACGCGACAACCTCGATCGATATTTCGCACTGGTGCCAAACAGTAGTTAAAATCGGGGTGACTTTAATTATGAGGAGGTCACGGTGCAGAAGGACGCGACGACTGGAGCTGGGCAAACAGACCGTTCGATCGGCGAGAGGCTCTGGGACCGGCGCGCCGAACTGCTCTGGGGCCTCGCCGCCGCCGTCCTGCTGCTCACCTTCGTCGACCCGGTGCTGTTGGTGAGTCTCGTATTGGCGGGCGCGACAATCGCCGCGGCCTGGTTGGGGATCCGGGAGCTTGTGCAAAGCGCAACCAGGGACGATGCGAAGCAGGTGGCTTCCCCCCTGCCGCGCCCCGCGCCGGCTGGCCGACCCGAGCAGACGTCAGCGCACCCGCAGTGGCACGGCCACCACGCCGCCTAGATCTCGCAGGATGTGACTGCGCGGTCCCTTTGGTCTCTCCTTACCGCGGGGACCGCGCAGAGTCTTTGGGTAATCACCGCTGCCAGGCGCCGGCGGCCCGATGATCTGCGGCCGCGACATCGTCGGCCCCGTCACGTACCGCACGAGCGAGGTCGATCAAGATCTCGTTGAGGGCGGTCGCGGCCTGATGCCACTTGAGTTGCTCGACGCCGTATGCGGTCGCGGCTTCACGTGTCCACAGCTCCTGCAGCGGAGCAACGTGCGCCCTCAGTTCCTGCAACGCGGCATTGAAGCGTGCCGACGTGGTGTGAATCTCTTGCCGGACTGAGCCTTCGATCTCGTCGAAGTTGTATGACAGTGTCGCGTTCATGGCTGATGGCCTCACAGCTTCCCGGCGGCCGCGCCGATGTGGGACGCGTGGTTCTCGGCGGCCTCGCGCAACGAGACTTCGTTTTGGCGGACGGTCTCCGCGATCTCGTGCAGCGCGTGGTGCAACTTCATCGACTCCGCGTTCCACCGCTGTACAACGTCCTTGAAGCGTGCTGCCGCCAAACCGCCCCACACCGACGACGGGACGGTGCTGACGCGACCGATGAAGGCCTGTAGCGTCGCCCGAATTTCCTCGTTGCGGGCGTCGATGGCTGCCGCCACCGACCGCATCAGGTCGAAGTCGGCGCTCAGTGCATTGCCGCCTATCGGTGTGTTCACGCAATTCCTTCCTGCCGCTGTCAAGGGATAGGACTCGCCACCGCCCCGATTGGTTCCCTCACATCACTGCTCGTGCTGACCGGACTGCGCGATCGCATTCGCTGCTGGTGGCCGCGCCCAGGCCATGGCGGCTTTGACAGCCGATGCTGATCCGGATGGCTTTGTCCACCCACACCGTCCACCGGACGTCGTGACCGGACCGGACCTCGCGGTAGGTCACGACCGGGCGACCGGCATTCTGTCCGGCCGGGTTGAAGTCGACGAACACGCCAGCCGGCGCTGAGTCGATCGCGGATTTGAGGAATTCGGCGGTCGCATCCAGACCCGCCAAGGCGACCTTTGATTGCGTCACGTGCAGCGCCACCTCTGGATCAGACGGCGACGAGATCTGCAACCGCGCCGAACCTGGTCCGGCCACCACGCGTCGTACCGGCCATCCAGACGGAACTTCCAGTGCAACATGACCTTCGACGACAACGGTCGTCGGGACCACATCCTGCACAGTCGGCGGTGTGGGGCGGTGGACCGCAACGCCGACGCCCAGGACAGCGCTGACGATCGGCACCATCAGGGCGAGCTGCCACCGACGGCGGCCGGCGCCCTCCGAGGCGCCGTCGTCATCTGAGGCGTCACTCGGAACGATTCCGGCAGCAAGCTTTCTCAGCTCCATGTCGCCGATCTCCAGCACGGTCATGCCGCCGGCGGCCCGCAATTCTTCGGCGATCAGCGCGGAAAGTGTGCCGGCTCCGCATACCGTTCTCGGCGCATCGATGACGATGGTGTCGATGGTGGCCATCCGCAGCACTGCGCTCACGACCGCTTCGACGACGGCCCGCTGTTCTCGACGGCGGGTTTCGGCCACCACGGTCGAGCCGCTCACAACGACGAACCCGTCGGCGATTTCGACTGTCGCCACCGCGGATGTCGACGCCTGGTCCAGCAGCCACGACCGCGGCTTCATCACAGCTTTATCACCCAGAACCTCTGCGGCGGTGCGGATTACACCGACACGCCGCGGCGTCCACCACGACGGGTAAATGACGGTGACGCTGTCTGCGTCGCCGCACTTCAGCGACTCCAGAACCGAACGCCACAACGATTCGACCGTCACCGGGCGGAGGTCTACCAGCGCTACCGCGTCGTCGAGGCTTTCGAACGCAACTCGCTCCAGCTCGACGTCGGCGACAGTGCCGACGCCGCAACACAATCGACGTATCGCCGTCGGGCCGACCTCGACGACATGCGCCCTCACGGCGGCGGGCTCCAGGCGACCTGCATCAGCTGCGGGCTGCTCCGACAAGCGATCAACGAGCCGCGGCCAGCCGACAAGGGCGACTGTCGGACAGACCCGATGGCCAATCCCTCTTCGGGGTCGCCACTCATCAGCAATGTCAGGCAACCGTTGTCACGTAACCCGGCTAGCAGTGGCTCGAACATGGCGCGGGCCGCACCGCCG
This sequence comes from Mycobacterium cookii, assembly GCF_010727945.1. Lineage (NCBI taxonomy): Bacteria > Bacillati > Actinomycetota > Actinomycetes > Mycobacteriales > Mycobacteriaceae > Mycobacterium > Mycobacterium cookii. The sequence goes on along the minus strand of NZ_AP022569.1, from coordinate 4,577,095 downwards.
CTGCGACGCGCAACCACAAGGTGTAAACCGACGTCCCGAGCGTGCGGCAGCAAGTCCGCGAGATTGGCCAGTGCAGCGCCAGCGACCAACTCGTAGTCGTCGATCACGACGTAGATCTCCGGACCTGACCACCACGATCGGTTACGCAATTGCGCCACAGTGGCATTCAGCGGGGGCATCCGTCGACGCAGCTGTTCGACCAGGCGTGGTATTGCCTCGCCGACCGCGTCCGCGGATGCGAGGTATGCACCGAGCAGTCCGGATTCGGGCTTCACCACGTCCAGAAACGAGCGTCGCACATCGACGATGACCAGCTGACATTGCCCGGAATTCGTCGATCTCATCAGCTCGCGGCAGACCGTCCGCAATGTCGAGGTCTTGCCGCAGTCGCTGTCTCCGATGATCAGCAGGTGCGGCTGCTTCGCGAAGTCGATGGCCACCGGCCGCAGCTCGGTCTCCTCCACGCCGAGAACGATCCCCGCGTCTGGTCGTTCGGTCAGACTGTCCAGGTCGATCCGGGTGGGCAGCAGCGCGATCGGCGGCGCACTCCATTCGCTATGACGGCAGCGCAACATCGTGCCGACCTGCGCGCCGGCCTCGGCCAGCCCTGAGCTCGAGTCGGCGCCGTCCAGTCTGGGCAGTGCGACCACCATGTGCAATCCGTCTCGGGAAAGACCCCGTCCTGGTTGACCTTTGGGAACATCGTGAGCGCGCCGGCGGTCCAGCTCGGAATCCGCAGGATCGCCGAGCCGCAACTCGATCCGGGTGCCGATCTGATCTCGCAGCGCGGGACGAATCTCAGCCCAACGCGACGCGGACAGCACGACGTGCACACCGAACGAGAGCCCCTCTGCGGCAATTGCGGCGATCGCGCTGTCGTCGATCTCGGCATCCCGATTCAGGCCAGCCCACCCGTCGACGACGAGAAACACGTCGCCGAACCGGTCACATCGCGGATCTCGTTCCGCCTTCAGCCCCCGGTAGTGCACCATCGACTCGATCCCGTGCTCGCGAAAGAGCATCTCCCGAGATCGAACGATGGTGTGAATTCGACCAATGATGCGGCGGGCCAACGGCGTATCAGCCCTTCCGGCAACCGCGCCCACGTGCGGCCAATCTCGCATCGACGCCAACGCCGCCCCGCCGAAGTCGAGGCAGTAGAACTGGACCATGCGTGGATCGTGAGTGACTGCGAGCGCGGTGATGAGCGTCCGCAATGCGGTCGATTTACCGGATTGCGGTGCGCCGACGACCGCGACATTGCCTGCGGCTCCGGATAAGTCGATGACCAGCGGTGTGCGACGCTGCTCGAATGGGCGATCGACGCTTCCGATGGGAATCGTCAACGCATCCAGCGGTTCAGTGTCCGCGAGTACGACGTCGAGTGCCGGCGCCGCTCCGAGCGGTGGCAACCAAACTTCGTGCGCGCGTGGGCCGTACCCGGACAGTCGCTCGACAACGCTCTGAACGACCGTCGGCCGATCCGCGGGATGGACCGTGGCGATGCCGGATCCGACCCGTCCAACCGGCTCGGTGGTGAACGGCCGGACTTCCATTACGCGTTGCGGCGCCGGAAGATACCTGAGCGTTTCACGAGCATCGGGACCGGACACGTAGGCGGTCTGGAAACGAACCAATGGCTCGGTACCGACCCGCAGATACGCCGCGCCCGGCGTGCCCGGCAATTCGTAGGCGTCCGGTGTGCCCAGCACCATGCGTGATTCGCTCGCCGACAACGTTTTCAGGCACACGCGATATGACAGGTGTGACTCCAGCCCGCGCAACCTGCCCTCGTCGAGTCGCTGGCTGGCCAGCAGCAGGTGCATGCCCAACGATCGGCCAAGTCGTCCGATGGCCGCAAAGACGTCCGCGAAATCTGGATGCTGACTGAGTAATTCGGAGAACTCATCGACGATGATGAACAGCGCCGGCAGCCGGCTCAGCTCCGGTCGCGACCGCCGGGCACGCTCGTAGGCCATGATCCCGTCCAGGTTGCCCGCCGCACGGAGCGTTTCCTGACGGCGGTTCATTTCGCCGGTCAAGGCATCGCGTGTTCGGCTGACCAACGCCGCCGTGTCGGAAAGGTTGGTGATGACCGCCGCGACGTGCGGCACCGGTGCCAGTCCGGCGAACGTCGCGCCGCCTTTGAAGTCGATCAACACCAGGTTGAGCACCTCGGGTGAATGGCGGGCGATCATGCCGAGCGTGACTGTTCGAAGAAATTCGGACTTGCCCGATCCGGTTGCCCCGATGCACAGGCCGTGTGGTCCCATTCCGTTGTCGGCGGACTCTTTGATGTCGAGGTCGACCGGCGCGGCCTCGGCGGTCGTGCCGATCGGGACCCGAAGCCGCTCGCGCGGGCTTCGGCTGTTCCAGTACTCGACGACCGGATAGGAAGTGATGTCCCGGATCCCGACGAGATCCTGCCAACGCACGTCGCCCGCTGTCGCGGCGTCGGCATCACCGGGTCGGTAACCGGCCAACCTCTGTGCGCAGGTGAGCGCGGCGACCTCACTCATCTGGTCCGGCCGACCGAGAACTTCTTCGCTTGTTGATACCTCGGTTGCACCGATGCCGCCGGAGATCTGGAGCCGCAGCTCCCCCGCGACTGTCTCTCCGTCGCGCTGGAACGCCACGAGAGTGATGTCCTCGACGGCGTCGACGACCACGACGACGTGATCGACAGCGAGACCGGCGAGCGCCTGCTTCGCTGTCGCCAACGTCGGGTACACCATCCGGACCGATCCAACATCATCGTGGGCGATCGGATGCCGGTTGTGCGGCAACCATTTCAACCAGTCCCAATCGGATCCGTTGCTGCCGGTGACAACGGCGGCAATCAACACCGAGTTCGGGTTGTGCATAACGGCCAGTTGACAAATGATCGCGCGCACCACGGCACGGGTCTGCGGTTTGGCACCGACGACGGTCACGACTCCGCGCAAGTCAATCGCAATCGGTACCTCCTGAACCATCGAGTGCGCCTCGACAAAGCGGGTCATCGCGCCGAGAGCCACGGGATCCAACCGGTGCGCTGATTCGATCACCGGCGAGACCAACCGGCCGGCGAGTGGTCGCGTCCCGACACCGATCCGCACCTGGCCGAAATCGGTGTCCGAACTCCGCCGCTCCCACATCCGGCATCCGCCGACCAGGGTCCATAGGGCGTCGGGGTCGGGATGACACCAGGTCAGCAAATCGCGCTGCGCGACAGCATTCTTGACAGCGACGGAACGTAGGCCGGAGAGGTAACGCAAGTACTCCGTGCGCTCGGCGTCGATCTCACCCCGGCGCCGGCCCGCGCCGGAAGCGACGGTCGCCGCTGCCGATACCAGCATCATGACCGGAAACAGCATGAATGCCGGAGTTCGCGGCACCCCTGACCGGGAATGAAAGACCACCGCCATCGCCGCGACCGTCGCGATGGCCATGACGACCGGCAGGAAACGGATCATCGGGTTCGTCTGAGCCGGCCCTGTCGCTTCCTTCGGTGCCGCCACGACGAGGTCGGCAGCATCGAATGGCGGCGGCGTCAGTCGCAACCGCGGCGTGAATTCCGCAGTGGCACCGATATTGAACGACTCCACCCGGCCTCCCTTGCTGGCCCGTTGTCGCTCGCACGGTAGGCAGACGCGACGTCAGCGGCAAGTCGCCTGTGGATCAATTCACATGCAACCTCGGCGCACCCGCTAGCCTCCGTCTCGGCGGACGGAGATCGACGTGAATCAGACAGCGGCAGTTGCGAACCCAAACGGATTCCCCCCGCGTGACGCAATGTTGCGCCGCGTGACGGTCCACGCCGACTCCGTCCGCGCAGATCTTGCCCTGCCCGAATCGGTGCCGCTCGGATCGCTGCTACCCGCGATTGTCGATATCATCTCCGGCAAACGAGGATTCCAGGCCGGGCGGGTGGCTGCGCGCTATCAGATGTCGCTGCCGGGACACATCGCACTGGACCTGTCGAAGACGTTGAGCCAGATCGGAATCCGCGATGGCGCTCTTTTGATCCTGAGCACGTCGTCGGCGGAACTGGCGGCGCCGCGTCTCGATGACGTGGCCGAAGCGGTATCCGAGTCGCTTACCGGCTCCGACCGACAGTGGGCTCCACGGGCGTCCCGACTCACCGCCGTACTGGTCGCCGGTTGGCTGGCAGTGGTCGGCGCGGCAATAGTCGTCCGAGGTGTGAGCGATGCGATCCGCGCCGAAACGGTCGCCGTCTCGGCGCTGACGAGCCTTGTCGGCCTGGCGGCAGGTATCACCGCGTATCGCGTGTTTCGTGAGAACTCAGCAGGACTGACGCTGGGGCTGATCGGCTGCGGGTTCGCCGCAATCGCCGGCACGTCACTCATCCCCGGCGATGTGGGCGCACCGAATGTCCTGTGTGCGGCCTCCGCCTGCGCCACGTCCGCGGCCGTGATGCGTGTAATGAGTTGCCACGCAGCCGTGTTCACCGCGCTGATGGGTTTCGGCGCGGTCACCGCAACCGTGGCGCTGGTGGGTGCGGTGTGCAGTGTTCCGCTGCGCGCCCTCGGCGCCGGGTCAGCCGCGATATCACTGATCTTGATCGAGGTATCCGCACCGATGTCGATCATGCTGGCCGGGCTGTCCTCGCAATTGCAATCGCAACCGATGCTGAATTCAGATCGACTGAAAACAAGGGCGATTCGCGCCCGTGTATATCTGAACAGCATGGTGGGCGCGTTCTCAGCTTCCGCCGCGCTGGGTGCGGTCGGTGCCGCATTGGGCCCGCATCCGGCGAGTGGTCCACTGTTGGCGTTCACTGCGTTGATCGGTGGCGTGCTGCTGTCCCGGGCACGTGCGCACCGCGACCTCGCGATGTCTTTGCCGCTCATCACGTGTGGAACTCTCACACTCAGCGGTGCTAGCATCGCGGCCGCGACGGCGCACCCGCTCCAATCGGTTTACATCGCGGCGGTATCGGTGGGGCTCGCCGCTGCGGCGCTGTGTCTTGGCTTCGTCAACCTGTCGACGAAAATCTCACCGGTCGGACAGCGCGTTGCCGAGCTGATGGAATATCTGGCCTTGGCGGCTGTCGTGCCGCTGGCCTGCTGGATCTGTGGGTTCTATGCCGTCGCGCGCGGGTTCAATCTGCCTTGAAGACAAGGCAGTTCCGCATGCTGCGCTGTGTGACGGCGGCGTACGTCGCGGCGCTGCCGCAATGTGGCGCCATACCCGCGAATGCAGTCTCGCCGCCGTCGATCGACCACCGTCGACTACCTCAGCCGGAACCGGCGCGACCACCGCGACCTACCGTGCAACGAGAAATCTGCGCGGTTCCGTCCCTCATTCATGACGCGAATGGAATTCGCAACAGCCAACTTTCGGTTCTCGATCTCCCACGAGTATGGACACTCTCCCGCGGCACAGGCCAACGCGTCGCCGTCATCGACACCGGAGTGTCACCACACCCGCGGCTGCCGCAGATCACCGCCGGAGGTGACTACGTGTTCAGCGGGGACGGCACCCAAGATTGTGATGGGCACGGGACCGCCGTGGCCGGGATCATCGCCGCTGCAACGGTTCCCGGCCATGCCGACGACTTCGGTGGGGTCGCGCCGGACGTCCAGGTGATCAGCATCCGGCAGTCCAGCGCGAAGTTCGGTCCGGCCGCGGACCCATCGACATCTGGTGTCGGCGACGTCGACACCATGGCGAAAGCCGTCCGGACGGCCGCCGACCTGGGCGCGTCGGTGATCAACATCTCCTCGGTCGCCTGCGTCGGCGTCGGATCGGCATTCGACGACCACGCCCTGGGCGCGGCGCTGGCCTACGCCGTCGACACCAAGAACGCCGTCGTGGTGGCTGCCGCGGGAAACAGCGGCCCCGGGCAGTGCCCGGCGCAACAGGCCCAGGCAACATGGGACACGGCGACGGTCCTGGTCAGCCCCGCCTGGTACGACGACTATGTGCTGACGGTCGGTTCGATCGACCCGCACGGCGAGCCGTCGTCGTTCACCCTTGCCGGCCCGTGGGTGGATGTGGCCGCCCCCGGCGAAGGGGTGTTATCGCTGAGTTCGTCGGGTGCCGGGTTGGCGAATGCGGTAGACGGAGAACACGGCCCGGTTCCGCTGGCTGGGACCAGTTACGCCGCGCCGGTAGTCAGCGGGCTGGCGGCGCTGATCCGATCCCGGTTCCCGCAATTGACGGCTCGTCAAGTGATGCAACGGATCACGGCGACGGCACATCATCCGCCAACCGGACGGGATCCTCGAGTCGGCGCCGGGTTGGTGGATTTCCTCGCGGCGGTCAGCACCGATCCGCCGACGAACCCAGCAGCACAAGCGACCCGGACCGCGGTACCCATACCGGAACCGGCGCATCCTGTGCGGGTGGACCGCCGTGCGCAACGCACCGCGTTGGCCGGCGCTGCCATCTGCGGCGGTGCATTGACGGCAGTGCTGAGTCTGAGCGCACTGCGGGGCCGGCTACGGCGAGCTACGCCCACCGACCGGAACATCCTGCGCGACTGAGGCATTGGCCCTGCTCAATTCCGGACCCGCCGGCAGTGTCGCGAGTAGCGGCCAGGGCGCCGGGATCATCGAGTCAGGTAGGCCCAGGTCGTGAGCGGCTTCGTCGTCGCGCACGGCGAATCGGACACCGGCGTCAGAGATCAGGTAGCGAGTGCCCGCGCCCGCATTCCCGGCGGACAGACCGGTGGCGCGTACGTACGCGATCCGACCGGGCGGAAGGTAGACGGCGTCGACGGCGGGCCCTCGGGCGTCGGCCTGAGTCAAGATCACCGGCGCCCGTCCGGTCGGGATAGGCAGGCTGCCAACCGAATACGAGATCTCGGCGTTGCCCGACGCCGTATGCGTCCAGTGGGCGCAGAGCATCTCGCCGTCGACAACCGCGGATATCCTCGCTTTGTCGGGGAATCCTGAGACCGGTAGAAGAGTCACCGCAGGCACGGTAGGGACGACGTCCGGCGCGACCGAGATCGCGGTGCGCGCGTTGTGCGAGTCGGTGAACCGCACGAGGTCGGCGGCGAGTTGCCCGACACGCTGGACCCCCTCGCGCAACACGACGTAGTACTCGTCGCCCGCCGTGCTGGCGACCCGTAGCACGCTGCCGATCGCAAATCCCGCGAGCGCAGCCGGCCCGCGACTGCCGGCAAAGGGAATTCGCGGCGCGGTGAGGGGCGGCATCTCGGGTATGAGGTTCAGTAGTACCGGTGAGACCGCCAGCGGGACAACGCCTTCGAGCCCGAGCGCGCGCACCGCCGCGGATTCGTGCACGTTCACCACTGCCCGTCGACCGTCGTAGAGCAGGTAGGTCGAGCCGCCGGAGGTGGGCCTCACCAGCAGTGCCTCTTCGCGGCCCAGAACGTGGGCCGACTCGACCCGGCCGACAACGACGGTGGTGCGCTCGCGGCCGTCGCAGACGGTCCAGCGCAGTTCGTCGTCGGCCAGTGGTGTGCCGAGGACCTGGGGGGCTCCAGGGATTCCCAGTACCGGACCCCGACTGCTGCGATTGAGTTCCGATTCGGGTGTCGGTTGCGGGTCAACGGCGGTCCGCATGATCAACCGCGCCGACGCCAGGTTCAGCACCGGATGCACGGTGTCGCCCAACCGTACGAACAGCGCCCCCGACGGCATCGCCATCAAGATCGGCGCGTTCGTCGAGACGGGCTGCGGGCGCACGACGGCCAGCATCGCGCAGCCGGCCAGCAGGATCACGGCGAGCACCGACCCTGCGATCAGCGATCGAGCGGGCGCGCGAATCGACTCGTCGACGATGTGGACGTCCCGGCCCAGCAGCGCGCGCTCCAGACGGCGCAGCAGGAATCGGTGCGCGCTGACGTGCAGCCGTGTGGTCGTCATCCGGCTTCACGGTAGGTCGAAGCAGTGTCGCGCTTCGTCGTTCATCCACAGGAAACCCGTAGATATGACCGACGGCCCCGAAATCGCTAGAATCGCCTGGTGAGCATTAGCCGCAACACTCGTTCCCACCCCCGTCGGGCCTGGTCACGCCGCTTCAGCTTGACCGCAGCCGCATTGCTGGCCGCAGGCATAACGCTCGTCGCACCGAGCGCGGTCCCGTCAGCCAGGGCCGACAACTGCCCGGACGTCGCGGTGACCTTCGCCCGCGGCACCGACGAGCCGAACGGGTTGGGCCGTGTGGGCGACGCCCTGGTGTCCAGCCTGCGCCAGAACACCGGCAAGAACATCGACGCCTACGGCGTGAACTACCGGGCCACCCTGCTGCAGCTGCACGGCAACGACGGCGCGAAGGACGCGATCAAGCACATCAAGGAGGTGGCCGACAAGTGCCCGGCCACCCCGCAGGTGCTCGGCGGCTATTCGCAGGGCGCGTCGGTGGTCGACATCGTCACCGGAACGCAGATCGGCGGCGTCGGCTGGGGCGACTCGCTGCCGCCGCAGTACGCGAACAACATCATCGCGGTCACCACCTTCGGCAACCCGGCGGACCGCAGCGGCGGCACCATCGCGGCGCAGAGCGCGATGTTCGGCGCCAAAGCCGTCGACTACTGCAACCCCGAAGACCCGATCTGCCACGCCGGCCAGGGCAACGAGTGGAAGGGCCACACCGAGGGATACGTGCCCGTCTACACCAGCCAGGCGGCCAGCTTCGTCCAGACCAGGCTGCTGACGGTGATGGCACCCACCGCGCCCGGCGGGCCGCTGGGCGTCCTGCCCGGTCCCCTGGGTGTCCCGCCCGGACCTGCGTCCGGACCGGGACCGCTGCCGGGACCTGGTCAGCAGGCCCCGACCGTGGTTGACCAAACCCAGCCGATCGCCTTTCGCTGATCACTCGCTTATTGCACTGAGTTCAGCTCCGAGCTCTACGATCGGGCCATGACGCTGCGCGCGGCCGCCGCCGTATTGCTCGCCGCGGGCTCGATGCTCGCGCCGACACTGACACCCACAATCTCGTCGCTGCTCCCGACGGCGTCGGCGGCCTGCCCCGACGTCGAGGTGGTGTTCGCCCGGGGACGACAGGAATCGCCCGGGGCCGGCGTCGTCGGCAACGCCTTCGTCAGCGCGCTGCGGTCCAAGGTCAACAAAAACGTCAGCCTCTACGCGGTGCGCTACCCCGCCGACACCGAGATCGACGTCGGCGCCAACGACATGAGCGCGCACGTCCAGTCCACCATCAACGGCTGCCCCAACACCCGCATCGTGCTGGGCGGCTACTCCCTCGGCGCGGCGGTCACCGACGTCGTGGTAGCGGCTCCCATCTCGGCATTCGGCTTCAACAATCCGCTGCCGCCGGGCGCCGATGCGCACATCGCCGCGGTCGCGCTGTTCGGCAACGGCACCCAGTGGGTCGGGCCGATCACGAATTTCAACCCGATCTACGCCGACCGGACCATCGACATGTGCCACGGCGACGACCCGATCTGCAAGCCCGGCGATCCGCACACCTGGCAGGACAACTGGCCGCAGCATTCCGGATCGCGCTACATCCAGGACGGCGAGGTCAACCAGGCCGCTGACTTCGTCGCCGGCAAGCTGGGCTAGCCGTTTTCCCTGGCCGAACCCTCATACGGCTCACAGCGGACCAATAGTTTTACCCCCTAACGTTTGCTCATGCGACTTCGCCTGGCCCGCTTAGCAGCGGCGACACTGTCGGTGGGCGGTTTGCTGAGCGCATCTGCCCTGGCGCCGATCCCGTCGGCGATGCTTCCGGTGGCTTCCGCCGCCTGTCCGGACGCCGAAGTCACCTTCGCGCGGGGCCGCGAAGAACCACCCGGCGTCGGCCTGATCGGCCAGTCCTTCATCGACGCGCTGCGGGCGAAGGTGCCGCGGATGACCGTCGGCTCGTACGGGGTCAACTACCCCGCCAACACCGAGATCGATATCGCCGCCAACGACATGAGCGCGCATGCGCAGTCGATGGCGGCAAGCTGCCCGAACACCAAGTTGGTGCTGGGCGGTTACTCACTGGGCGCCGCGGCGGCCGACGTCGTGGTCGGCGTGAACAGACCCGGGTTCGGCTTCATGAATCCGCTGCCGCCGTCGGTGGATGACCACGTCGCCGCCGTCGCGTTGTTCGGCAACGGCACCCAACGGGTGCTCGGCCCGGCCACCAATTTCAGTCCGGCCTTCGCCGGTAAGACCATCGACCTGTGCGCCGCCAACGACCCGATCTGCACCAGAAGCTTCCAGAATTTGCAATGGGCTGCCCATCTGCAGCCGTCATACGTCGACTCGGGCCTGATCAACAAGGCCGCCAATTTCGTGGCGGCCAAGCTCTAATCCCGGGTGCGCAGGTCGCGGGTGATCAACGTCCGGGCCTGCAACTCGCTGTCCGGCGGGTAATCCACGCCGACCAGTGTCAGACCACGCGCGGGCGCGGCGGCGAAGTCGCTGGACCGACCCGTCGCGGTGAGCAACTCGCAGCACCAATCCACGCTGCGCCGATGCTCTCCGACGGCCAGCACCGCGCCGACCAGCGAGCGCACCATCGACCAGCAGAACGCGTCGGCGGTGACGTAGGCGGTGATCAGATCGCCGTCCTGCTCCCAGTCGAAGCGCTGCAGGTCGCGGATGGTGGTCGCCCCTTCGCGCTGACGGCAGAACGCCGCAAAGTCGTTGAGCCCCAACAGGTTGTATGACGCCGCCGCCATGGCGTCCACGTCCAGCGGGCGCGGCCAGCCGGTGACGTAGCGGGCCTGATGCGGCTCCACTCCGTAGTCCGCCGTCGACATCCGGTACACGTAGTGACGGCGCAAGGCCGAGAACCGCGCATCGAAACCCGCTGGCGCACGCGCGATCCGGCGAACCTTCACGTCAGCGGGCAGCAACCGGCCCAACCGCCGCACCAGCGGCACGAACTCGGCCTGATTCGGCCGCGGCGACCGCGGATACGCATGGGGCAGCGCGTCGACGGGAATATCGACGTGGGCCACCTGCCCGGTCGCATGCACGCCGGTGTCCGTGCGACCGGCCGCCCACAGCCGCACCGGTGTCCGGAACACCGTCGAGAGCGTCTCGTCCAGCAGACCGGCGACGGTGCGCTGGCCTGACTGCGCTGCCCAGCCCGCGAAATCCGTTCCGTCATAAGCGATATCGAGCCGTAGACGAACACACCCGCCATCGGTGTCGATGGCGGGTGTGTCGTTCAACGATGAATCGCTAGTCAGCGTCCTTGTCCTCGGCTTCCGCCTCGGTCGCGGTGGCCTCATCCGCGGTCTCTTCGACGGCTTCGGGCTCCACGGCTTCCGGCTCGACGGCTTCCGGCTCGACGGCGTCGGGCTCAGCAGCTTCTGACTCGGCGGCCTTCGGCTTGGCGGCCGGGGCCTTGGCGGCGGCCTTCGAGGCTCCGACGCGGCGTGCGCGATCGGCTTCGGAGGTCACCGTCTTCTCCCGCACCAGCTCGATGACCGCCATCGGAGCGTTGTCGCCCTTGCGGTTCTCGACCTTGATGATGCGGGTGTAGCCGCCATTGCGGTCGGAGAAGTGCGGCCCGATCTCGGCGAACAGGCTGTGCACGATGTCCTTGTCGCGGATCTTCTTGAGCACCTCACGCCGGTTGTGCAGCGTGCCCTTCTTGGCGTGGGTGATCAGCTTCTCCGCGTAGGGACGCAATGCCCGGGCCTTGGTTTCGGTGGTCTTGATCCGGCCGTGCTCGAACAGCGCCGTCGCCAGGTTGGCGAGGATCGCCTTCTGGTGCGACGACGACCCGCCGAGACGGGGACCCTTGGTGGGCTTGGGCATTGCGACTTCTCCTCAATGGGGCCGATCCCCGTATCAGGTAGGACCGGGACGGATGTGTTAGAGCTGTTCGGTTTCGGCGTAGTCCTGGTCGTCGTAGGCGGCAGCCTCAGCCGACCACGTGCCGGTGGCCACGTCGTAACCGGCGACCTCCGACGGGTCGAAGCTGGCCGGGCTGTCCTTGAGTGACAGACCCAACTGGTGCAGCTTGACCTTCACCTCGTCGATGGACTTCTGACCGAAGTTGCGGATGTCGAGCAGGTCGGACTCGGTGCGCGAGACCAACTCGCCGACGGTGTGCACGCCCTCGCGCTTGAGGCAGTTGTACGACCGCACGGTCAGGTCCAGGTCGTCGATCGGCAGCGCGAACGAGGCGATGTGGTCGGCCTCGGCCGGCGACGGCCCGATCTCGATGCCCTCGGCCTCGACGTTGAGTTCGCGTGCCAGACCGAACAATTCGACCAGCGTCTTACCGGCCGATGCCAGTGCGTCGCGGGGGCCGATCGAGCTCTTGGTCTCGACGTCGAGGATCAGCTTGTCGAAGTCGGTACGCTGCTCGACACGGGTGGCGTCCACCTTGTAGGTGACCTTGAGCACCGGCGAATAGATGGAATCGACTGGGATACGGCCGATTTCGGCGCCCGACGCTTTGTTCTGCACGGCCGGGACATAACCACGGCCACGCTCGACGACGAGCTCGATCTCCAGCTTGCCCTTGTCGTTCAGGGTCGCGATGTGCATCTCGGGGTTGTGCACGGTCACGCCGGCCGGCGGCACGATGTCACCGGCGGTGACCTCGCCCGGGCCCTGCTTGCGCAGGTACATGGTTACCGGCTCGTCCTCCTCCGAGGACACCACCAGGCTCTTGAGGTTCAGGATGATGTCGGTGACGTCTTCCTTGACACCCGGCACGGTGGTGAACTCGTGCAGCACACCGTCGATGCGGATGCTGGTGACGGCCGCGCCCGGGATCGACGACAGCAGCGTGCGGCGCAGCGAGTTACCAAGCGTGTAGCCGAAACCCGGCTCCAGCGGCTCGATGACGAACTGCGAACGGCTGTCGCTGATGATCTCTTCGGACAGAGTCGGTCGCTGTGAAATCAACATGGTGTTCTTCTATCTCCTTCTCGGCACCCACTATTTGATGCCGGTTGGGTTTCTGGCCGTCGCGGATGCGGCGCCAGAATTACTTCGAGTAGTACTCGACGATCAGCTGCTCGCTGAGCGGCACGTCGATCTGCGCGCGCTCCGGCAGTTGGTGGACCAGGATGCGCTGCTGCTCGCCGACCACCTGAATCCAGCTGGGGATCGGACGGTCGCCGGCGGTCTCGCGAGCGATCTGGAACGGCACGGTGTTCAGCGACCTGCCCTTGATGTCGATGATGTCGTACTGCGACACCCGGTAACTGGGGATGGTCACCTTCACGCCGTTGACGGTGAAGTGACCGTGGCTGACCAGCTGGCGGGCCATGCGGCGGGTGCGGGCGATCCCGGCGCGGTACACGACGTTGTCCAGCCGGCTCTCCAGGATCTGCAGCAGCTCGTCACCGGTCTTGCCGGGACGGCTCGCGGCCTCCGCGTAGTAGCGGCGGAACTGCTTCTCCATGACGCCGTAGGTGAAGCGGGCCTTCTGCTTCTCCTGCAGCTGCTGGCGGTATTCGCTCTCCTTGATCCGCGCGCGGCCGTGCTGACCGGGCGGGTAGGGGCGCTTCTCGAAGGACTGATCTCCGCCGACCAGGTCAACGCCGAGGCGGCGCGACTTGCGGGTGACGGGTCCGGTGTAACGAGCCATTTCTTCTTACCTAGACCCTTCTGCGCTTCGGCGGGCGGCAGCCGTTGTGCGGCTGGGGGGTGACGTCAGAGATCGCGCCGACCTCCAGGCCGGCGGCCTGCAGCGACCGGATCGCGGTCTCGCGGCCCGAGCCCGGGCCCTTCACGAACACGTCGACCTTCTTGACGCCGTGTTCCTGCGCCTTGCGGGCGGCGTTTTCGGCGGCCAACTGCGCGGCGAACGGCGTCGACTTACGCGACCCCTTGAAGCCGACGTGACCCGAGGACGCCCAGGCGATGACATTGCCCTGCAGGTCGGTGATCGTCACGATAGTGTTGTTGAACGTGCTCTTGATGTGAGCGGCGCCGTGCGGGACGTTCTTCTTTTCCCGCCGCCGGGTCTTCTGACCCTTCTTGGGCGCCGAGGCGGCTGCCTTCTTTGCTGGGGGCATGACTTACCTGGCCTTCTTCTTGCCGGCGATGGTGCGCTTCGGGCCCTTGCGGGTGCGCGCGTTGGTCTTGGTGCGCTGACCGCGCACCGGCAGGCCGCGGCGGTGCCGGAGCCCCTGGTAGCAGCCGATCTCGATCTTGCGGCGGATGTCGGCCTGCACCTCACGGCGCAGGTCACCCTCGACCTTCAAGTTCGCTTCGATGTAGTCGCGCAGATGGGTCACCTGATCGTCGGTGAGGTCCTTGGTGCGCAGATCTTTGTCGATCCCGGTAGCGGCCAGGATTTCGTTGGAGCGGGTACGGCCGACGCCGTAGATGTACGTCAACGCGACCTCCATGCGCTTGTCGCGCGGGAGGTCGACGCCCACTAGTCGAGCCATGGGTGGCATTCCTTCTCTATGCGGAGGTCTAATTCCCAGCCCGTTCCCTGGCCCAGAAAACAACTCCGGGCTCCCGGGGTCCGGCCTCCGTTCCGGACGAGGCTGAACTGCCCCATCTCTAAAGATGCAAGTCGTTCAGTGGTGCTGGGAGGTCTGCATTCAGTTGTATGCGCTTACCTGATTGTCCGGCTTCTCCTCAGGCCGCTTCACGGCCTGCATCGTCGCCGGACGGCAGCTGGGGTATCGGCTAGCCCTGACGCTGCTTGTGGCGCGGATCAGAGCAGATCACCATGACCCGCCCATGCCGACGGATCACCCTGCATTTGTCGCAGATCGGCTTGACGCTCGGGTTGACCTTCACGGCTGTTCGATCCTGTTCTGTCTTCTCGTCGATGTCGTTTGTTCGGGCGGTTGGTTACTTGTAGCGGTACACGATGCGGCCCCGGGTCAGGTCGTAGGGAGACAACTCCACTACCACCCGGTCCTCGGGCAGGATGCGGATGTAGTGCTGCCGCATCTTCCCGCTGATGTGGGCAAGCACCTTGTGGCCGTTTTCCAGCTCAATGCGAAACATCGCATTGGGCAGTGGCTCGACTACGCGGCCCTCGACCTCAATGGCGCCGTCCTTCTTGGCCATAACTTGTCTTCAGATCCTCGTCTTTGGTTTCGTTTCGCTTCTTCGCCCAGATCGGTGCAGCATTCGCCGGCTTTGCAACGTGAACCGGCGACAGGAAATTCCGAAGACTGGGCACACTGAAAGTCAGCGCATGAAGCGCCGTTGCTCCACGATACCTGGTGTTTCCTGCTGACCAAAATCGCTGTCGGCGGAATGAGACCGGCCACCGTCAACCTCACATGCGGCCTCTGACAGGCGCATACTTGATGCCGATGACGCGCCCCACAAGCCCCGATCCCCAACGCAAGCCTGTGATGCTGACCGTCGACGACGACCCGGCGGTGTCGCGGGCCGTTGCCCGGGACCTGCGCCGCCATTACGGCGAGGCCAACCGCATTGTGCGGGCCGAATCGGGGCCCGACGCGCTGGACACCCTCAGGCAGCTCAAATTGCGTGGTGAGACGGTCGCGATGCTCGTCGCCGACTACCGGATGCCGCAGATGACCGGCATCGAGTTCCTCGAAGCGGCCATGGACTTGTATCCGGCGGCCAAGCGGGTGTTGCTGACCGCCTACGCCGACACCCACGCCGCGATCGACGCGATCAACGTCGTCGACCTCGACCACTACCTGCTCAAACCCTGGGACCCGCCGGAGGAGAAGCTCTACCCCGTCATCGACGAGTTGCTCGACGCCTGGCGGCGCGCACCCGAGCGGCCGATCCCGCACACCAAGGTGATCGGCCACCGCTGGTCGGCGCGGTCCTGGGAGGTCCGCGACTTCCTGGCCCGCAACGGGCTGTACTACACCTGGTTCGCCTCCGACGAACCCGTCGGCGAGCAACTGCTGCAAGCGGCCGGTGAGGACGGCAAGCGGCTCCCGGTCGTGGTCACCGAACACGGCGACCCGCTCGTCGAGCCCAGTGACGCCGAATTGGCCGACACGTTGGGCCTGACGACGACGCCGTCGCAAGACTTCTACGACCTGATCGTCGTCGGCGGCGGCCCCGCGGGTCTGGCCGCCGCCGTCTACGGCGCGTCCGAAGGTCTGCGTACCGTGTTGATCGAGACCACCGCGACCGGCGGCCAGGCCGGCCAAAGCTCCAAGATCGAGAACTATCTGGGCTTTCCCGACGGTGTGTCCGGCAGCCAGCTGGCCGAACGGGCGCGCCGACAAGCGGAGAAATTCGGCGCGGAACTCATCACCGCCCGTACCGCCACTGCCCTGGAGATCAACGGACCGAAACGCACGATTCGCTTCGACGACGGCGGCTCGATCGACGCGCACGCGATCATCGTCGCCACCGGCGTCGCCTACAACGAGCTGACCGCGGACGGCTGCGAAACGTTGAAAGGTCGCGGCGTGCACTACGGGGCCGCGGTGTCCATCGCCTCGGAATGCGAGGGCGAAGAGGTCTACGTGATCGGCGGGGCGAACTCGGCGGGCCAAGCCGCGATGTATCTGTCCCGCGAGGCGAAATCGGTGACGATCGTGGTGCGGGCGCCGTCGCTGGAGGCGTCGATGTCGCACTACCTCATCCAGCAGATCGAGCAACGTCCCAACATCACCGTCCGCACCTGCACCGAAGTGCACTGCGCCATCGGCAGCGATTACCTCGAACGCCTGACCCTGATCGACAACCGGACCGGGCAGACCGACGACGTGACCTGCGCACGGATGTTCATCTTCATCGGCGCCGCGCCGCGCACCGAGTGGCTCAAGGACGTCCTCGCCCGCGACGACCACGGCTTCATCCTCACCGGACCGGACCTGCGCAACGTGTGTGGCTGGACGCTGGACCGTCCGCCGCACCACCTGGAGACCAGCGTGCCGGGCGTCTTCGTCGCCGGCGACGTGCGATCGGAGTCGGCAAAGCGGGTCGCGGCCGCCGTCGGTGAGGGATCGATGGCCGTCATGCTGGTGCACCGATACTTGGCGGAATCATGACCGTTGAATCCAATTGCGACGCAGACGAATTACGCACGCTGTTCCTGTTCGAGCATCTCAGCGACGAACAGCTCGCGATGTTGTGCGCCGACGGCCATATCGAGAATTTCGAGCCGGGCCCGATCTGCGTCGAAGGTGAACCCGCGACCTGTTTCTACGTCCTCATCGAGGGCGAGCTGGCGATGTCGAAGCTTTCCGGCGGCCAGGACATCGAAACCAACCGAACATCGCATCGCGGTGTGTATTGCGGTGCGTGGCAAGCATTTACCGGCGAAAAGCAGCAGGCTTACACCACATCGGTGCACGTGACCAAGCCGTCGCGGTTCTTCGTGATGGACGCGCCGGCGTTCGCCGCGTTCATGAAGGACCAGTTCCCGATGGCGGTGCACCTGCTCGACGGAATCGCCGTCGGGACCGAGCGGACCCGGCGGCTCATCGACAATCGCGAGAAGCTGCTGGCGCTGGGCCAGCTGTCGGCCGGGCTCACCCACCAGTTGAACAATCCCGCCGCCGCCAGCGTCCGCGCCGCGGCCGAGTTGCGCGAGCGAATCGCCGGGATGCGGCAGAAAATGCTGATGCTCGCCGACGGCACCATCACCCCGGACGCACTGCGTAGCCTGGTGCGGCTGCAGGAACGTATCGCCGAGCAGGTCGCCAAGACGGCATCACAGCATATGAGCGCGATGGAAACCGCCGACACCGAGGACGCCGTCGGCGAGTGGCTGGAAGGCCATGGCATCGACGACGCCTGGGATCTGGCGCCGACGTTCGTCGAAGGCGGTATCGACGTCGAGTGGTTGGAGCGGATATCCGCGACCATCGAGGAGCTCGACGTGTCGGCATCGTTGCAGAAGGCGATCCGCTGGCTCAACGCCACGATTGACGGCGAGCTGTTACTGAATCAGATTTCCGAAGCGAGCCAACGCATTTCGTCACTGGTCGCCGACGCCAAACAGTATTCCCAGATGGACCGGGCGCCCTTCCAGGTGGCCGACGTGCACGATCTGCTGAAGAGCACGCTGACCATGTTCGCCGACCGGCTGGGCAAGGACAGCAGTTGCCACATCAGGGTCGTCAAGGAAACCGATCACTCGCTGCCGCAAATCCCTTGCTATCCAGGCGATCTCAATCAGGTGTGGACCAACATCATCGACAACGCGATCGCCGCGATGGGCGACAAGGGCGGCACGCTGACCATCCGCACCTGTCGCGAGGCCAACGAGATGCTGCGCGTCGAAATCTGTGACACCGGTCCGGGCATCCCCGAAGACGTGCTCGAGCACATCTTCGAGCCGTTCTTCACCACCAAACCCGTCGGCGAGGGCACCGGCCTCGGACTGGACTTGGCGTGGAAGATCGTCGTCAACAAGCACCACGGCGACCTGCGCGTCGAATCAGTGCCCGGCGACACCCGATTCATCGTGCTGTTGCCGCTGGAGATGCCACCGGCTGTCGACGTCGCGCTGCCGAGCGACGTCGACGGGGCCGACGAGCGGGAAATTTCGCCGAAAAACTAGCCGTCCGCCGACCAGTCGGCTTCGAATCCCTGTCTGGTGTGACCGGTGGTCAAACCGGGTACGCCGGGACAAGGCGACACGCGGGGACTCCCCATCGAGGGATGGCGTGACGGAGGTAGCTCGATGCGACCGGTTCGGTTCGGCTACTCCCCCCCCAGTCCACGCGGTTCTCAGCGCCTTCAGCCGCAACGACAGGGGGTACTGACGCATGGACGACACAGCAATTTCCGAGACCGGCGATATCGCCGCTGATGTAAACGAACGTGTCGCGCTCGCACGGCACTTCGGGTCGTTGGGCAAAAACCCGTTCTTTCAGCCCATCGATTCCGTCGACCCACCCAGAGTCGGCGTCCGCGGGACGCAGTGCGTGCTGCTCGGGTCGAACTCGTACATCGGTTTGTCGACGCACCCCGACGTGACAGCGGCAGCGATACGGGCAACGCAGGAGTTCGGGGTCGGCACCACCGGCAGCCGTCTGCTCAACGGCACGTACAGCTTGCACGTCGCGCTGGAAAAGCAACTCGCGAGTTGGCTGGGCCGCGACGATGCGCTGGTGTTCACCACCGGGTATCAGGCCAACGTCGGGACCATCCAGGGATTGCTCGGTCCCGACTGCCTCGCGGTGATGGATTCGTATGTGCACGCCTCGATCCGCGACGGCGTACACCTGAGCCGCGCGGTGGAGGCCAAGTTCGACCACAACGACGTGTCCTCGTTGGTCGCCGCGCTGCACAGTCACGCCGGCACTTCGTTCCGGCGAATCCTGGTCCTGGTGGATTCGCTGTACTCGATGGAGGGCTCGACCGCCCCGTTGCGACAGATCATCGACGTTTGCAAAGAAGCGGGCGCGTGGGTGATGGTCGACGAAGCACACGGCATCGGCGTGTTCGGTCCCACGGGAGCGGGCCTGAGCGAGCGCAGCGGCGTCGCGCAGCACATCGACGTGCTGATGGGTTCGCTGTCCAAAGCCATTGGCGGGCTTGGTGGATTCATCGCGGGTTCGCAGGACATCATCGACGAGATCAGGATGAGCGCTCGTTCGCTGTGGTTCAGCACCTCCGGGACGCCGGCAGCCATGGCATCCGCCAGCGCCGCGATCGACGTCATCAGGGGCGCAGAAGGACAGCAACGTCGGCGGAAACTCGAGCGCAATTCCCGCTTGATGCGCGAAGCGCTCAAACCGCTCGACGTCGAACTGCATCGGCCGGACGACGACAGCCCGGACTGGTCGCCGATCATTCCCATCCGGCTGTTCGACGAGCTGCGCACGGTGCTGAGCTGGAACAACCTCAAAGACAACGGCGTCTTCGTCACCCCGGCGATCTATCCCGCTGTGCCGCTGGGCAAACCGGTCCTGCGGGTGTGCATGACCTCGGAGCTGAACGACGACGACATCGGTCGGTGCGCTGACGTGCTCACCGACGAACTCTCGTGGGCGCTGGCGGCTGCATGAGGGACGGATTTCGTCTTGCCCTGACCGGCGCGACCGGGGATTTCGGCCGGTCCGTGCTGAATTGGGCGTGCGGATGCGACGACATCGCCGAGGTGACCGCGCTGGGACGACGTGCCACCGGTGAGCGGCACCCGAAGCTGCGCGAGACTTTCCTCGACCTGGCCGGCCGGATCGATCTCGAATCCGTCCGCGGTTGCGACGCTTTGGTCCATCTGGCCTACTGCGTCGAGGAACCGCACGACAAGCGACTCGCGTATCAGGTCAACGTCGCGGCGACGAAAAGTCTTCTGCAGCAGGCCCGCGAGGTCGGCATCGGGCAGCTCGTGTTGACGTCGAGCGCCAATGCCCTCGGCGTGCGCAACTGCGGCACCGGTAAAACGTGCAACGAGGCCGACTATCCGGCCGGCGACCGCGATGACGGCCATTACTACTTCCAGCACAAGGCGCTGCTGGAGCATCTGGCGAACTGGTACTGGGTCAACGTCACCGACGGTAAGACGAAGCTGGCCGTTGTGCGGCCGTGTTATGTCGTCGGCGAACACTTCGACAACTCCGGTCTGCAGACGCTGTTGTCGAAAGTCGTTGTTTATCCACGTCCTTCGCGGTCGTACTACCAGTTCCTGTGGGACACCGACCTGGTGGATGCCTACGCGACCATCCTCACGCACGGGCTCAGCGGCCTGTACAACGTCGCGCCGGCCGATCACACCAGCGTCACCGAGATCTGCTCGATCAGCGGTGCCAGGCTGATCCCGGGTCCGCTGGGAGCGTTGAAAGCCGGCTCGAATCTTGCTTTCCGGCTGCGGCTTACACCCTTTTCCGGGCACTGGGTGACGCTCGGCGACCCGCTGCTCGACTCCGCCCTGCTGCAGTCCACCACCGAATGGCGGCCGTCGATGAGCTCGGCGAACGCGCTGACGAAATATCTGGCCACCCGAGGCAGTTGAGGAGAACGCAGATGGATCGCACCCCACTCGCAGCTCGGCTGTCACACATCGCAGCCGTGCGCCGTCACCTTCCCGCCCTCGCCGGCAAGCTGGAGGACATGGGCTTGTTGACCGCCGAGAACCCGGCCAGCGGCGTCATCGACTTGTGGAAAGAGCACGACGGGCCTCGCCTGACCGCACCGAAAGACCTCGGCGGATTGGGCGCATCGTGCGTGGAAACCGTTGAACTGCAACGTGGTATCGGCTATCTCAGCCCGTCGCTGGCTGCCGCGAGCACCATGCACTACCTCTCCGTGGCCGGGCTGGCCGACTTCGCCGCGACCGCCGATGAGACGACGGTGGGCCTGGTCAAGAGTCTGATCGAGAACCGCACGATCTTCGCGTCGGGTTTCTCGGAGGGCACCCTTGACGGCAGCGTGTTCCACCCCTCCATGGAAGCCGAACCGGCCGAGGGTGGCTACACGGTCAACGGCCGTAAGAAGCCGTGCAGCCTGGCCAACAGCATGGACTGCGTCATGGCGAGCGTGCTGCTGAAAGACACCGGCCAACGGGCGATCACGCTGATCTTCAACGGCACCCCCGGCCTGTCGGTCGCACCGCTGTGGACCAGTCCGGCGCTGGGCGCCGCCCAAACCCACGAGGTCATCTTCGAAAATGTCTTCGTGCCAAGCGATCTGTCGATGGTCACCGACGTCGAAGATCCAGACGGCCGCAACGAGAAGTCCGGCTACGTGTTGTTCGGCCTCATCATCACCGCCGGCTACATCGGCGCCGCGACCCGTCTTGCGTTGAAACTCGCCGATCGGCCGAACTTCGCCGAATCGGACTTCGTCGAACTGTTTTCACCGATCGAAGGTGTGTGGCGGGCGCTGTTGATGATCGCCGCGCGCTACGACGCCGGCGACCGCAGCGACGCGTTGTTCGCCGACCTGCTGTGGATCCGGCTGGGTCTGCGCGACCAACTTCAGACCAGCGTCGCGCGGATGGTCTCCCGTATCGGCGGCGTCACCTTCGCCACCGACCCCGAGGTCGCCTATCTGGTCTCGGCCATCAGCGCGTATTCGTTCCATCCGCCGACACTGCGCGAGTCCGGCACGTTCTTGGTCGACCACGAGCTGGAGAACCAGATCTCGCTGACCAAGACCTAACTCTCCCGAAGTCCCACGGCCGCATGCACTTCGGCAAGCCGGCCCGGGATCCACCAGTTCCACTTGCCCACCAGCTTCATGAACGCCGGGACCAAAACCATGCGGACCAGCGTCGCGTCCACCACGACGGCAAGCGCCAGACCGACACCGATCATCCGCATGAAGGAGACTTCGCCGGTGCTGAGCCCGACGAAGACGATCACCATCAACAGTGCCGCCGCGGTGATCACCCGTCCGGCGCCGGCGATGCCAAGACCCACCGCCTTGTTGTTGTCGCCGGTTTCGAGCCAGTGCTCGCGGATCCGCGACAACAAGAACACCTCGTAGTCCATCGACAAACCGAACGCCGTCGCGAACAAGAACACCAGCACATCGGCGACCAGCGTGCCGGTCGCCGTGGTGCCGAGCCCGCCGAGGTGACCCTCTTGGAACACCCACACCAGCGCGCCGAGCGTCGCCGACAGCGACAAGGTGTTGAGCACCAGCGCCTCGAGTGGGAGCACGAGGCTGCCGGTGAGCAGGAAGACCAACACGAAAGTTGTTGCGGCAACCAGTGATAGCACCACAGGCAGCAGATCGACGATCTTGTCCACCGAGTCCCGGTTGAGTTGGTCGGACCCGGTGAACAGCGCCTCCACCCCATTCGGCACCGCAACGGCCCGCAGATGGTCGATCTCCGTTCGGTACTGCGGCGACAGCGACGAACCCGGGACCGCAACCGACAGCCACAGGCTGCCGTCCTTGGCGCCGGTCGGCAACATCGGCGGCCCGGCCACAACGCCGTGCACATAGGAACCGGTCGGAGTGGCTACCTCCTCGACGCCCGAAACCTGGGACAGGGCCGTGGCGTAGCCGACGATGTCGGCGCCACTCAGGCTGTGCGCGTTGGGAATCACGATCGACACGGCCGCGGCCGGGTCCGCGGGAAACTCGCTCCGCACGGCGTCCCCCACCTGTCGTGACTGTGCGGTGGTCGGCAACGCGCGGTCGTCCGGTAGGCCGAACCTTGCGCGCGCGAACGGCGCGCCGAGTAGGAGCAGCAGCACCACCACTGCCACGGCGCACGGCAAGGCGTGTCGCATGACGAAGTTGGTCGAGGTGTACAGCCAGCTGCGTCTGACGTCCGGGTCGGGGTTGCGGCGCCCGAAAAGGGTTCGGATGTTGAGGGATTCGATCCGGTCGTCGAGCAATTTGATAACCGCCGGGGCGACGACGACGGCGTACAGGCCGGCCAGGGCGACCACCCCGCAGCCCGCGTACGCCATCGAGCGCAGAAAGTACATTGGGAACACCGCGAGGGCGCTGACGGCGAGAAAGACCGTGCACGCGGAGAACAGGATGGTGCGTCCGGCCGTTGTCATCGCCCGGCGCAGCGCTTCGTCGCGGTCGCCGATCTGCGCGTGTTCTTCCCGGTACCGGCTGACCAGCAACAGCGTGTAGTCGATCGCCAACGCCAGGCCCATCGCAGTGGTCAGGTCGAGGGAGAAGATCGACACATCGGTGAAAAGCGTGATGACGCGCAGCATTCCGAGGGTGCCGACGATCGCCACGCCGCCAACCACCAGTGGCAGCAGCGCCGCGAACAACCCACCGAACACCCAGATCAGGACGATCAGCGACAACGGCAGCGCGATGGCTTCGGCGGTCACCAGGTCACTTTCGGACTGGTCGTTGATCTCCGAGGCGACCATGGCTGTGCCGCCGGCCAGCACGGTCAGGCCGCCGCGTGGGCCGGTGAGCCGACCGGTCACGGCCTTGGCGAATTTGGGGGCGTCGTTTTCCGAACCGGAGATCCCCGCGACGATCAATCCGGTCTTGCCGTCCTTGCTGATCAAACCCGCGCTCTGCGGTGAGCCGTCCCACGGGGACTCGACGTGACTCACGTACGCGGAATTGCGAAGTTGGCCCACGAGTTCGCGACCGGCCGCCGTCGCCGCCTGGTCGAGGACCCGGCCAGGCGCGCGGACGACCAGCGTCACATCCATGTCACCCTGGCCGTACTTGTCGGAGAGGACTTTGACGCCGCGGGCAGACGGCGAGCCCGGATCCTGGAAACCCGCTGCGCCGAGGTGCTCGTCGACCGTCGCGCCGAATGCCCCGGCCACCGCCGTCAGGAGCAGAACGAAGAACAGAATTCGCTTGGGCGCCGCGACAACCAGACGGGTCAGCAGCGACAGCACTCGGTGGATGTTACCCAGACCGGCGAACGCTAACCGTCGACCGGAATAGCGGCGTCGAAGTACTGGTTGCCAAAGGGCATGACCAAACCACAGCTCGGTAGATTCGGATCGTTCGGACGCGGCGTCACGCCTGCGCAAGCCAGAGACATCGAGGCCCTGGGCTACGGTGCGGTCTGGGTCGGCGGCTCACCGCCCGCCGAATTGGCCTGGGTGGAGCCGATTCTGGAAGCAACGACGACGCTGCAGGTGGCGACCGGGATCGTCAACATCTGGTCAGCTCCGGCCAAGCCGGTCGCCGAGTCGTTCCATCGCATCGACCGGGCCTACCCGGGACGCTTTCTGCTGGGCATCGGCGTCGGGCATCCCGAAGCGATCACCGAATACCGCAAGCCCTACGACGCGCTCGTCGACTACCTCGACCAGCTCGACGAGTACGGTGTGCCCGCCGATCGCAGGGTGGTGGCGGCCCTCGGTCCGCGAGTGCTGAAGCTGTCGGCGGAGCGCAGCGCCGGCGCACATCCCTACCTGACCACCCCCGAGCACACCGCGCAGGCCCGCGAGCTGATCGGGCCGTCGGCCTTCTTGGCGCCCGAACACAAGGCGGTGCTGACCACTGACGCGGACAAAGCCCGCGCGGTCGGCCGCAAGGCGCTCGACATCTATTTCAACTTGGCCAACTACCGCAACAGCTGGAAGCGGTTGGGGTTCTCCGAAGACGAAGTCAACCGACCGGGCAGCGACCGCCTGGTAGACGCGGTGGTGGCCTACGGAACCCCGGAGCAGATCGCGGCGCGGTTGAAAGAACACCTCGACGCCGGCGCCGACCACGTGCCTGTGCAGATTCTGACCAAAGATGAAAACCTGGTCTCGGCTCTGGCAGAACTCGCGGGGCCGCTCGGGCTGACACCGGCGTGACGAACTAGAGGGGGGCCTCGATGACCGAGGGCGTTTCACTGAAGCTCGACCTGGGCCGGTACGGGGTGTGGCTGGGGACTCGGTCGATCACCCCGCAGCTCGCCAAGCAGATCGAGTCGCTCGGCTACGGCGCAGCCTGGATCGGCGCCTCGCCCGACGCCGGCCTGGAATGGGTGGAACCGGCGCTGGCGGAGACCTCGTCACTGCAGCTGGCCACCGGAATCGTCAACATCTGGGCGTCCCCTGCGGCCGAGGTGGCGGCGTCCTACCACCGCATCGAGGACGCCTACCCGGGCCGGTTCCTGCTGGGGATCGGGGTGGGTCATCCCGAACACACCGACGTCTACCAGAAGCCCTACGACGCGCTCGTCGAATATCTCGACGAGCTCGACGGCGCGTCGGTGCCGACCAGTCGGCGAGTGCTCGCCGCACTGGGGCCCAAAGTGCTGGCGTTGTCCGCCGAGCGCAGCGCCGGTGCTCATCCATACCTGACCACGCCGGCGCACACCGCGCACGCTCGCGAGCTCATCGGCAACACCGTGTTCCTGGCCCCGGAGCACAAGGTGGTTCTCACCACCGACGCCAACCAGGCTCGCGACACCGGCCGCGGCGCCATCGACTTCTACCTCGGCCTGAGCAACTACGTGAACAACTGGCGCCGGTTGGGGTTCACCGACACCGACGTGCGCAAACCCGGCAGCGACAGGCTGGTCGATGCCCTCGTCGCCTACGGCACACCGAATGCCATCGCCACCCGACTCAACGATCATCTGGAGGCCGGTGCCGATCACGTCGCGATCCAGGTGCTCGGCGCCGAGTCGGAGGACAAGCTGGTGGCCGCGCTGAGTGAGCTGGCCGGACCGCTGGGGCTGGCCTCGCGGAGCTGACCATGCCGCTCCGCTAAAGTTCCCCCATGCGTCTGCTGGTCACCGGCGGCGCCGGCTTCATCGGCGCCAACTTCGTGCACGCCACCGTGCGTGATTACCCCGAGGACACCGTGACGGTGTTGGACGCGATGACCTATGCCGGCTGCCGCGAATCGCTGGCAGTCGTCGACGACGACATCAGGCTGGTAGAGGGCGACGTCAACGACGCCGAGCTGGTTGCCCGCTTGGTCGCCGAGTCGGACGCGGTGGTGCACTTCGCCGCGGAAACCCACGTCGACAACTCGTTGGCCGATCCGCAGTCTTCGCTGCGGGCCAATGTGCTCGGGACGTTCACGATCTTGGAGGCCGTACGCCGGCACGGCGTGCGGCTGCATCACGTGTCGACCGACGAGGTGTACGGCGATCTCGAACTCGA
Organism: Mycobacterium cookii; assembly: GCF_010727945.1. Classification (NCBI taxonomy): domain Bacteria; kingdom Bacillati; phylum Actinomycetota; class Actinomycetes; order Mycobacteriales; family Mycobacteriaceae; genus Mycobacterium; species Mycobacterium cookii. The sequence continues at coordinate 4,550,772 of NZ_AP022569.1, read as the reverse complement.
CGATCCGCGGCGCTTCACCGAGTCCACGCCCTACAACCCGTCGAGCCCGTACTCGGCGACGAAGGCCGGCTCCGACTTGCTGGTGCGAGCCTGGGTGCGGTCTTACGGCGTGCAGGCGACGATTTCGAACTGTTCCAACAACTACGGGCCATACCAACACGTGGAGAAGTTCATTCCCCGCCAGATCACCAACGTGCTGACCGGGCGGCGGCCGAAGCTCTACGGCAAGGGGGCCAACGTCAGGGACTGGATCCATGTCGAGGACCACAACGACGCTGTCCGCAGCATCCTCGCCAAGGGTCAGCCCGGGCGGACTTATCTGATCGGCGCCGAGGGCGAGCGGAGCAACCTGTCGGTGCTGCGCACACTGCTGGAGTTGATGGGCCGCGATCCCGACGATTTCGACCACGTCGTCGACCGGGCCGGCCACGACCTTCGATATGCTATCGACCCGTCTGCGTTGAGCGCCGAATTGGGCTGGAAGCCAAAGCATATCGACTTCGCGGACGGCCTGCGTGCCACCATAGACTGGTACCGCGACAACGAATCGTGGTGGCGGCCATTGAAAGATACCGTCGAAGCTCGCTACGAAAAGCGGGGGCAGTGACATGAAGGTCCGTGAACTCGACATCGCCGGCGCCTGGGAGATCACCCCGCAGACGCACGGCGACTCACGGGGAATGTTCCTCGAATGGCTGACCGACCGGGCGTTCACCGAATTCGCCGGCCATCACCTCGACGTCCGGCAGGCCAACTGCTCGGTCTCGGCGGCCGGCGTGCTGCGCGGCCTGCACTTCGCCCAGTTGCCGCCGAGCCAGGCCAAGTACGTGACCTGCGTGTCCGGCTCGGTATTCGATGTCGCCGTCGACATCCGTTTGGGCTCACCGACATTCGGTCGCTGGGATGCGGTCACGCTCGACGACCGCAGCCGCAAGACGATCTACATCTCCGAAGGACTTGCGCACGGTTTCCTTGCACTGCAAGACAATTCGACGCTCATGTACCTCTGCTCGACCGAGTACAACCCGCAGCGCGAACACACCATCGCCGCGACCGATCCGACGCTGGCGATCGACTGGCCGAGCGGCCACGAAATTTGCCTGTCCGACCGCGACGCCGCCGCGCCCACGCTGGATGAGGTCCGCGCTGCCGGCCTGTTGCCCACTTGGGAGGAAACCCGGGCTTTCGTCGCGGGCCTGAAAGGCGATTGAAGCCTCACCGTTTGGGGTATTTCCGTCCGGGGTTTCAGACGGGTGACCCCCTCAGTGTTGAGGAGACCAACATGCTTCATCAACTAGTGCTGGCCAGCTACAGCCAGCCAGAGGCCGCCGGGTTCATTCTGCGGGGCATCAAGGGCATTTTCGTCGCCATCGGCAGCGTGATCGCAGCAGTGATTTGCGCGGTCATCGCAGCGACCAAGGGCCGCAACCCATTTGGCTGGGGCATCCTCGGACTCTTCTTCAGCATTCTGACGCTGATTGTGGTGATTGTGATCCCGTCCAAGAAGTAGCCGGCCGGGGGCTGTTGAGCCTGCGGGTTCCTTAGCAGATGCTGAGCGACTTCGCAGGTGGACATGCGGGCGTGTTTGCGTAACCGCCGACCACCGGCGATCCCCGGCTAAGCTGAGCAAATGGCCGTTGAGCAGCATCAATGCGGCATGACAGGGTGGCAGGAAAAAGACGGCGGAGCTGCCGAAGAATTTTGCTCAAAATCCTGCTGAAAGAAAATCCAAGGCTTACCTTAAGCAAACCTGAGATCTTCCGCCTCCCTGCTAGGAAGTACCAGCGATGGCTGATCGACGCAGCACGATGCACAATCCGCACTCACGCAAAGCGATGACCCATCGCCGTCGGCGTGCCATCGTGGTGACCGGCGCGGTCAGCGCGTTTTTGGCACTGGGGCTGGTGCCGCTCGCCAATGCGCCGAAAGCCTCGGCCGACGGACTTGACGTGGTCGTTGACCAGGTCGTCAATGCGATCACCGGTTCGTTGGGGGATGCGGCTGCCGGCGCGGCGGCGGTTCCCGAGCTGGGCAGTCTGGGCTTGGGTGCCGCCGAGTCGACGGCGGCGGCCGCTCCGGTCGATGGCTGGTTGCATGCGCTGGAGCAGGACTGGATCACCAGCAGCTTCGGCCAGCAGGTTGACACCCTGCTCAATGGTTGGTTCAACCAGGGCGCCGCGCTGGCCCAGGTCGATTCTGCGCAGCCGATGAGTGAGAACTTGCTGGTCAACCCGGGCTTCGAAACGGCCGACCCGTCCGGGTCGGGCTTCAGTGGGGTGACCATTCCAGGCTGGACGGAAAGCGGCACCCCGACCGTGATCGCCTACGGCACCCACGGCGGTTATCCGTTTGGGTTCACGACTCCGCTCCCGAAGTTCTTCGACTTTCCACAGACCGCGCCCGTAGGGGGCGGCGACAATTTTGCCGGCGGCGGACCCGTGGCCACGTCGAGCATCAGCCAGACCGTCGATCTCACCGGCGCAGCCGGAACGCCGTTTACGCTGAGTGCAGATCTCGGCGGCCAAGGCTTGGACCCGTCCTTCGCCTCAGAGCAGATCACCTTCCTCGACGCCCAGGGGCACGTTCTGGGCACCGACTCGCTGAGCCCGGTCACGGTGTGGGATCGCCTGGGTATGACCGGGTTTGAGGAACGCGATATCTCCGGGACGGTCCCGGAGGGCACCACCTCCGCGACCGTGACCACGACCTTCACCGACAAAGACTGGGTCCTCGGCAACTACAACGGCGCCTACGCCGACAACGAGTCATTGATCGTCGGCGATCCAAACCTCACCGCGGCGCCGCTCGCCCAACCGATCTCGAACGTCGGCCAACTGGATCACGTGTTCCTGATCTACATGGAGAACAAGGGCGTCGGCGACATCGTCGGCAGCCCCAATGCGCCGTACATCAACAACCTGATCCAGCACAACGGATACGACAGCAACTACTTCGCGCTGGGCCACCCCAGCGACCCGAACTACATCCGGGTTGTGGGCGGATCGGACTTCGGCCTCGACTACAACCCCGCCCCGCCGGTCATCGACGCGAACAGCCTCATGCAGGAAATGGATCAGGCGGGCATATCGTGGGCCGGCTACGCGCAGAGCATGCCCACCCCAGGTGATCTCGTGTCTTCGGGTAACTACTCCGTCGACGAGCTGCCCTTTGCGCAGTTCCACTACGTCTACGACAACACCCCCGCATACCTCCAGGAGCACCTGCTTCCGCTGACGGATTTGCAGAACAACCTCGCGGACCCGAGCAAGTTCCCGGAATTCACCTGGATCGCTGCCGACGAGGCCAACAACGGGGAAGGCCCCATCAATAGCCTCAGCGGCATTCTCCACTTCATTGGCGGTCAGCTCACAAACCAGCAGTACAACGTCCCGGCCGCCGACCAATTCGTCCAGCAAGAGGTGTCCACCATTGAAAACTCGCCAACGTGGACTGACCCGTCGCAGCACGATGCGATCATCATCACGTTCGACGAGGACAACAACAACTTGTCACTGGGCATAGGCAACGAAGGCAACAACGTTCCGATGATCGTCATCCCGAACACGGGCGCCGTGACGGATGGTGGGATGGTGTCCGGACCCTTCACCACCGACGCCTACTACAACGAGTACAGCCTGATGGCGACCATCGAAGACGCCTTGCGTGCCGGGCCAGGAACTCTGGCTCCGCTCACCGCCAACGACATGTACGCCACACCCATGAACGCGTTCTGGAGATTGAACCTGCCCTAGAAGGGCGGAGGTTCGTCGTCGTCCTGCGGGGACGACGGCGCGGCGCGAGCGGCTTGTCGACTCTGGCGGTTCAGCTTGCGTTCGGCGGCAATGTAATTGGCGCGGTTCTGGGCCCGGGTGCGTCGACGGGTTGGCATCATCGCAGCCCGGTCAGCGCAGCGGTTCCGCAATTGGTCCGGCTCGGGCCGCGGCAGGACGCGCATTTACGCGCGTGTGCGCGGTTAGCTCAGAGAGCGACAGCTCCCACGCATTAGAGCTGGGTCAAAATGTGGTCACGAAGCTGGCGGCGGCGGGGGGCCAATAGGGAAATCTGGCGGCGTCGGGAACCACGTGCAGGAGCCGGTTGCGGTGGTGAGGCTGGTGATGTGCCAGTCGCATTCATCGCGGGAACCATCGGCGTAGGTGCACGTGCTGTGCGACGCCCCGAACATTCCGATCCCGCCGCACTGCCCGTTCGCGTTCGCCATGCAAACTTGATGGGCCTGCGGGTTGGTCTTGTCGGTGCATAGCCCCGCTGCGCTCGCCGGAGACGACGGTGTCAACATCCAGGCGACCAACGCCGCGGCTGTGGGCACAGCTTTCAAACGCATGATTCGATTCCTTCGGTGGTGGCGTCGCCGGTGCAGACTTCGGCATCTGCAACCGGAGTCGGTGCGACAGCCGCCATAGCCGTCAAGACTGCAATTCGCCGTCACGGCTTCACCTCCATGCCCCTGCCCGATGCCCTAGTGGTTTTCCCATCATCCTCGTCGCGGGCTTGACCGCTGCAGTTTCGCCCGAACCTGGTGCCGTCGACATGTCACAACCTCGGCGACCTTCGTGCTGCAGACCGGTCGCGCCAGCCCTAGAACTTTTGACCAGGTGTTGTCAGCGGTTTGCTAAAGAACATTTCAGCGAGCGGATGCCCGCGCGGGTGACAGCCCCGCGCAAATGGAGGAGGTCCACCTAGAAGCACCTTCGCTCACCCGATTTGCGCCTTGGTGCTCTGCGATCATGCGAGTTCGGCATGTATGCCGACGACGACTTCGCATCGAAGGGTGGGTCAACCGACAAGTGCATGCCCAACTCAGTGATCCTGCCGTCGGGCCTGCACCCCTGATCGCCAGCGCCTGGATAATCCCGGCGCCGCAGCGATTTCGGCCGTCACGCCTCCTGGGTGTCGGTGCACCACGTCTCGCGCTCCCCTACTTTGTCGCAAGAGCATCGAACTCGCCGATGACCGCCAGCCGCTCACCCGCGGCCCGGTTCTCGGACCGCCAGCCGCGGCGCTCATCCGTTCCTGCAACTCCGCGGCAGCGCGCTCACCGAACAGAATCCGCCCGCCGCTGCCCAACCAGATACGCCGCAACAAGCCCGACCGTCACCAGTTCGGCGACGACACTGATCGCCGCGTGCGGTGACGGCTGGAATCCCCGTTCGGAGAATCCGAAGATCCCGACCGTCCGCGACATGGCGAACGCGGCCAGCGCACCGCCGGCCACCGCGGCCCCGGCCCACCAAAGCCAGCCGGGTCCGCCGATCAGGATCAACAGCGCGAGCGAAAAGGACACGCTGGCCTGCAGCAGGAACGCGGTACCGATCGTCGGGATGTGTTGGTAGCCGTGCACATACAGGTATGCATGGCTGATCCCGCTGACGATCAGTGCCACGGCTATGCCGATTCTGGTCACATTCATTGCAGCGCCTGCTCTTTCAACGCAAGGACATTCTGGCCCCGGGTGTAGCCGACTTCGCGGATGCCCAGCGCGTCGTGCAATTTGCCGGCCGGCAAGGTGACCGGCTTGGGCGCAGGGCCGTCACCGGGATGCGGCAGCGGATATGCGGTGGTCGTCCCGCTGTGAAACGTCACGTTGCCCTCCGTTTTGGAAAACACTTGGTGGACATGGCCGTTCAGGCAAGTCACCGATGAGAAGCGGCGCAGATAGCTCAGCGCCTGGACGGCATCGTCGGTTCCCCAGCCCCAGTCCGGGTACATGGCGAACAGCGGGATGTGGCTGAACACGATGATCGGCGTGTCGCTGGGCAACGCCGCGACATCCTTGGCGACGAAATCCAGCTGTTCGACACCCAGATGGCCCAATTTCTTCAAGTTCAGCGTGTTCACCAACGCGATCACATGCACACCGGCGATGTCGAAGCTGTACCAGCCGTCGCCGCGGGTCCCGGCGCCGAACGCGCTTCGGTACTTCTCGCCCGCGTCGTCGACCGAGTCGTGTTCGCCGGGAACGGTGAAGACGTGCGGGGTGCGCAGTCCGGTCATCATCTGCTTGACCTGATCGAACTGACTCGGGGTGGACAGGTGGGTGAGATCGCCGGTGTGGATGACGAAATCCGGTGTGTAGCCGAGATTGTTGATCCGATCGATCGACTGGGCGAACGACGCGGCGACATTCGGATTGGCTTTGCCCATGAACCCGATGTGGCTGTCGCTGACTTGAGCGAATCTCAGGGTCGGCCGGCCTTGCACGCGTGCGGCATCCGCGGTGCCGGCGACGTGGGAGATGACTTCGCCGCCTGCGACTGCCAGTCCGACGGCCGCGCCGAACCACGCGCTGTGCCGGATCAGTTGGCGCCGGCTCATCTGGTGCGGGGCGTCCGTCATGGCGTCACGACCACGGTGGCGTGCATGTACGGGTGGATCGAGCAGACGTAGTCGAACGTGCCGGCTTTCGTGAATGTGTAGGAAAACGTTGCCTGCGAACCCATTCCGGGCGAGTGGAACGACCCGTCGTTGGCGACGACGGTGTGTGGTTCCTCGTCTTTGTTGGTCCAGGTGACCGTGCTGCCCACCGGGACAGTCAGATTCGCCGGGGCAAATGCGAAGTTGTCGATGCTGACCGCGTTGCCGGCCACCGGAGCAGCCGGCGCCGTAACCGAAGGCGTGCTGCCCGCCGGCATGTTCGGCATGTTCGGCATGGCGCTCATGCCCGGCATTCCCGGCGTCGTCGCTCCGGACCCGAAAGTCACCGACGGCGACGGAGCGGACGGGGGTGACGAACATCCGGCCACCATCAGCGCCAGAACCACAGCACGCGCGCCCCGAAATAATCCGGGCATAGTGAGACACCTCCATCTTCGGCGAAAAGTACGCGTCGCCTAGAGATAGGACGGTGGGTTACACGTCGTCAGGCGGGCTCGGTCGGCGACGCTGGGACGAACGCTTCGATCGCGCCGTCGCGCTCGCGAACCATTAAGGTGGGCAACGGTTTCGGAGCTATCGGTAGTTGGTGGGTCAGCACCTGGCCGACCGGCGAAAACGACGTCGAGTGGCACGGGCACCGCAGCCGGTCGTCGGGCGCGTCGAACCAGAGTCGGCAACCCTGGTGGGTGCACACCCCGGAGATGGCTTCGGGCTTGCCGTCGACACGGCGAACGAACCCGATGACGGCGCCGACATCGAACGGTCGCATGACGCCGGTGGGCACGTCCGCGCTGGTAGCCACCTTGACCCAGCGCCCGGTGTTGGGGGTCAGCTCCTGCGGCCCGCTGTCGCCTCCGTCGGCGACCTGACCGCCGTCGATCAGCGCGCGGTCGATCGACACCGCCGCCACCGCGGCAGCCGCGGCGGCCGACGTGCCGACGATGACATGTCTGCGAGTCGCGCTCGACCTCGGCGGCCTTGTCCCGGTACCTTCCTGTTGCTCCGCGAGCCGCCGGTGCAGATCGGTGAGGAATTCCTGCCGGGGGGCATCGGCGCCGGGCCGCGCCGCCCGCAGATCGATGGCTGTGCGGAGTTGCGCAGCTTCGAAGTCGTTGGGCCGAAACGGCTTTGGCCGCCGGCCCCGCAGCAGGTCATCGATGTACCTGCGCAACCCACGCGCGTTCATGATTCGCTCTTTTCGTTGACCTGCGCGGCCAGCCGCAGTGCCCGATGCTGGAGCACCTTTGCATTGGCGACGCTGACCCCGAGTTCGGCGGCTGATTCCTTGATCGAACAGCCTTTCAGGAATCGAAGCTCCAGGATCCGCCGGTAATTGTCCGGCAACTGCCCGAGAACACTCGCGACCCGCTGCGGGGCGGTGCTGACCGCCTGCTCGCTCTCGGGTGGTTGCTCGATGTCGTCGATCGAGGTGATCTCTCGCCCGAGCGTTTCACGCCAGTGCGCGGCCAGCACCGTCCGCGCGGTGGCCCGCAGGTAACCGCGAACCTCTCCGACGCTGGCCGTCAGCCGCAGGGGTCGCAGCGCGGCCAGGAAGACCTCGGTGGTCAGGTCTTCGGCGTCGGCCTGATTACCCACCCGCGAGTAGATGGTGCGATAGACCCAGGAGGCGTTGTCCTGATAGACCGCCTCCCAATCCGGATAACCGGCCCCGGACACCAACCGCAAGGGCCGCGGCTCCGTGGAATCGCCATGTGCGGTCACATATCGCCTGCCTGTCGAAAGCGTGGCTGTACTGAAGAATCTTGCCTGCCAATGGTCCATAGCGTCGCGGGTTACACGACAGCGGTTACCCCTTGCGGCGTCGGAACAAGAAGGTCAGGCTGCGGCGCCGGTTGGTGAACCCGGGCGCAAAGGTGAAGTCATCGGTTCGATGAAAGAGGTGCCCCTTGAAGAGAACCGCCCGGTTCTCGCGGTACGGAATGACCGTCGACTCGGCATCGTGATCCTCGAGATACTGCTTGACCCGCTCTCCACCCGAGTTGTAGTCGTCGAAAGTCCAATCGCTCGGTGCCGTCTTGTCCCACACGACAAGTCCACCCGAATCCGGGTCGAGATTCGCCGAGTCAGGAGTGATCCAGAAGTTCAGCGAGAAATCGGCGTCGTCGCCGTGAATATCAGTGCCCGGCAGTCGAGCGTCATATTCGAACGCCCACCACTGTGCAAGCTGATACTCGCTGAACGCATCGCCGAGCGCATCGAGGAACTCCTCGGCGATGGCGAACAGTGAGACGCTGGCGAATCCGTCCTGGGGGAAGGCCCCGACGTAGCCGAATTTGTAAGGGTGGCGCCAGACCGTGGACTCCAGGCAGAACTTTCGCACTTGCTCCAAAGCGTCCGGCGTCAGAAAGTCGTCAACGACCTGTGAGTCCAGTCGGCCTATCGAGAGTGCTTGCTGAATCGGCTCGTAATCGACCTCAGGATTCAGATACTGCGGCAGCCTTTCCTCCGGAACCTTGAAGAACGGCGGGTCGGCGAAAAGCCGAGTGCTCTTCTGGTTGACCGGTATCCACGGCGCTTCGCCATCCGCTCCGTCGATCGCCTCCGCGAGGCCACGGCGGATGCCCTCGAGTTGTTCGCCCGCCGCGTTGGCCGACGCTTGCTCGTCGCGGTTCGCGGACACAATGTGGTCGAGTTGCTCGATATTGCGCAGGGCGAAATGTGCCGGAATCGCATATTGTTCGGGCGGTGCAGGAGTCTGTTCTCGAAGGAGGGCGGCGACGGCCTCGTAATCCGACAAGGCGGAATCGTAATCACCTTGTGCGAGATTGACTTTCGCAAGCAGGTCTCGGGCCGGCGCCGAGGACGGTTCGCTCTTGACCGCAGCCGTGGCGTGCCGAAGTGCGTCGTCGTACTGTCCGAGCTCCAGATACGACGACGCGAGCATGAAGACCGCTTCCGGATCTTCGCCGCGCTCAACGATCTTCGCCAGGATCTCTACGGCTGACTCGAAACTGCCTGCACGCATCGAGCTTTCGGCTTCGGCAAGCTCGGCGCTCTGCGAATCCGGCAGAGAGGTCATGACGCTGACTTCCTACTCACGAAAAGCTGTCAGCCGGACACCATCACGGTGCCCGGCTGACAGAGAGGTCGAAGACTAGCCGGCCGCGGCGGCGTTGGCGGCTTCGGTCGCCGCGTACGACCCGGCGCTGGTCCCCAGCGTGTTCACGAACTGCTCGTGAATCGCTGCGGCCTGAGCGGCGACGGCCTGGTACAGCTGGGCGTGCGCGGCGAATTGCGCAGCGGTCAGCGCCGACACTTCGTCGGCTGCGGCCGGAACGACCCCGGTCGTCGGGCCCGCAGCGGCGGCGTTCTGCGCGTTGAACGACGAGCCGATGCCGCCCAAAGCGGTGGCCGCGGAGCTCAACGCTTCGGGCTGGGTGGTGACGAATGACATGTGCGTGTCCCCTCGAGTGCCATACCCCGCGGTCGCGGGGAGTGTCGGTTCGTGGCTGGTGGCTCGACTTTAAGCCTGCATCGCCACATCAAGGGTACGACGGAGTCGTCGTCCGGTCTGGTGTCTGCGTGGCGACACCGGCTCGTGCCGGCCGTCGCGACGACCGAAAACCCACTGTGGCGTGCTGCAATGCCGATTGGACCGGTGCGTCTGACCTGCCCGAATGACCTTCTGCGCGAGTAAGAATCTCCCCGTGTAGAAACGGCGGGATACCGCGTACCCGATCAGGCGTCACCGACCCGGTCCATCGTCCGCAATTTTGGATATCCAGATTTTTAATCGCCGCAACCCTCTGTTCACCTGTGGCGGCCGGCCCGCCAGGCACCGTACGCCGGGCTGTTCGACCTGTTCAGCAGCCTGATCCGCGGTCGCACTCGGCGGGTCGGGGGAACCTCGTCGAGAACGCTCACGAGGGGGCGCCGAGTCGCTTGGCGGACCACGGTTTTCCCAAGGCTGGCTAATCTTCAACGGCGGGGAAATCCAGTCAGCTACCAGGCAATTCGCACCGAACTGCCAGAGCCGGCGGAAGTCTCCGGACGCTTTTCCCAACGCTGGATCAGCGCGGGGCATTTGAGGACCACCACACAGCCGGAGCGAGGAAATGGTTTTCGATTTCGGAGCGCTACCGCCGGAGGTCAATTCCGGCAAGATTTACTCGGGGCCGGGCTCGGCGCCGTTGTTGGCAGCCGCCACGGCGTGGGATGCGCTGGCCAGCGAGCTGCAAACCACCGCGGCGTCCTACGCATCTACGATCGGCGAGCTGGGCTCGAGCTGGCAGGGCCCCTCGTCGACGGCCGCGGCGGATGCCGCAGCGCCGTTCACGGCGTGGCTGGGCAGCACCGCCGCGCAGGCTGAGCAGACGGCAGCCCAGGCTCAGGCGGCCGCCGCTGCCTACGAGGCCGCTTTCGCAGCCAGCATTCCTCCGCCGGTGATTGCCGCCAATCGCGCGACGCTGGCGCTGCTCGTCGCGACGAACTTCCTGGGCCAGAACACCCCGGCAATCGCCGCGAACGAGGCGACCTACGCGGAGTTCTGGGCGCAGGACGCGGGCGCGATGTACGGCTATGCCGGGGCCGCGACCACCGCGAGCCAGCTGACCCCGTTCACCGAGGCGCCAGCGACCACCAACGACAGCGGGCAAGCTTCCCAATCGGCTGCGACGGCCCAATCGGCCGCCTCGTCCTCCGCCGATGCGACCAGCAATCTGGAAGCGTTCCTCACCGAGCTGAATACCGAACTGACCACCTTCGGCAAGGACCTCACCACCTTCTCCAACCAGCTCTACAGCTACTTCCCCCAAACGAGTGAGACCCTGGCGCAGCTGGTGGCGAGTTTGAACTTGCCACCGTCGGTCACGCAGGGGATCAACCTGTTCAACCAGTTCCTGACCACGGGTGCCAACACACTCAGCACCTGGGCCGCCGGGCCGTGGACCCCGCTCGGATTCGGCAGCCTGCTCAAGAACTGGTGGCAGGTCAGCATCTCGATCCCGAGCTTGGGAACCGGCATCCAGGGCATCGGCCCGCTGCTCCACCCAACCCCTATCACCGGGGCGCTGTCGCCGTTGCTGCACAGCGGACTACTGAGCGGCTCCTATAGCGGGGCAGGCAACGCGGGAACGCTGGCATCGTTCGGCCGGGCCGGCAGCATCGGTGCGCTTTCGGTACCGCAGAACTGGGCGTCCGCCGTGCCGGCGGTCCGGACCGTCGCGGCCGAGATGGAAGCGGTGACAGCCGCCGACGCCGCACCCGAGATGGCCGCGTTTGGCAACCCCGGGATGTTCGGCCAGACGGCGATGGCCAGCCTGGCCGGCCGCGCCATCGGGGGCACCGCCACCCGCGCCGCTGTCGGGCAGGGCTACCGCATACCCGGCGCGGTGGCGACCGACGACATCGCCACCACCGCGACCATCATCGTCATCCCGCCGAGCGCGGAATAAGGAAGGCTGACAATGGTTTTCGATTTCGCAGCCCAGCCGCCGGAAGTGATCTCCGCCAAGCTCTATTCCGGCCCGGGCACGGGTTCTCTGCAGTCCGCCGCATCAGCCTGGGACGGGCTCGCCAGTGAGTTGCAGTCCACCGCCGCCAACTACCAGTCGATCATCTCGGGACTGGTCGCCGGTGACTGGACAGGTCCGTCGTCGGAAGCCGCCGCTGCGGCCGCGGCACCGTACGTTTCGTGGCTGTCGACCACGGCGGCGCAGGCCGAGCAGACCGCCAGCCAGGCCCGCGCCGCGGCCAGCGCCTATGAGACCGCGTTGGCGTCTGCGGTGTCGCCGGCCGAGATCGCCGCGAACCGGACGCAACTGCTTTCGCTCCTGCAGACCAACATCTTGGGGCAGAACAATGCGTCGATCGCGGCGCTGGAGGCCGAGTACGTCCAGTTCTGGGCGCAGGATGTCGCGGCGATCACCGGTTACTCCGGGTCATCGCAAGCGGCGACGACGGGCCTGGGCTCATTCAGCGAGGCGCCGCAGACCACCAACGACAACGGCCAGGCGACGCAAGCAGCCGCGGCAGCGAGCACGGGCGCACAATCGGCGGCCACGGCCGCGACCACTCCCTTCGAATCGATTCTCGAGCAGATCGAGACCGACGCCAGTAACTTCCTCACCCAGGTCAGTGCGGTCAACGCCGACTACACCAAGTTCTTCACCAACTTCCTCGGCCAGATCCCCGGTGGTTCCACGCTCGCCACCACCTGGACGAACATGTACTCGTTCATCTCGGGCGCCGGTAGCCAGGCCACCTGGACCAACGTGGTCAACAGCACGACCGGCATGGGCATCTCGCAGTGGAAGAACTTCTTCATCTATCAGCCGTGGAGCCACGGGATCGGGCTGGGATCGCTCAACGGCGGACTCTCGTCGCCGGGGCATGCGCTGGGCTTGGGGGCACGGGCGGCGAGTGCGGCTGTCGGCAGCGCACACACCATCGGCAAGTTGTCCGTGCCGCCCAGCTGGGCCGGTGCCACACCCGCGATCAGGCTTGCCGCGACGGCCTTACCCGACGGCACCTTCGCTGCGACGGCGGCTCCGGCCACCGATATCCCACTGAATCTGCTCAACCAGAGCACGCTGGGCAGCCTCGCCGGCGGCGCACTGGGCAGTCCCGCCTCCAGAGTCGTCGCCTCGACGGGCGTCCGGGCGAAGGTGGTTCCCGCAGGCGAGAGAAGCAAGGGACCGGTCAAGCTCGACCAGGTCATAGCGAAACTGCAGCAGGCACCCGACGAGGTTCAGCACTGGTCGGTCGACGAGGCCGGCCTCGACGAGCTCGTCGCCCGGCTGTCCACCAAGCCGGGCATTCACGCGGTGCACCTGACCGACGACAAGGCAGCGGCTGCAGCCGGCAAGCTCGCGACCGAAACCGGTTAGCTCGAAGGAGGATCGATGAAACCGCTATTCGCCATTCTCGGGATCTCGATGGGGGTCTTGTTCGCCGTGCCGGCGCATGCCGAACCCGGCGTCGACGAGCCGGCCGGCGACGAGAACAACGGCTCTTTCCTCGCTGACCTGCAGAAGGTGGGGATCGGCTTTTCCGACCCGGGCCAGGCCGTCAGCGCCGGCCAGGCAGTGTGCGGGGCACTCCACAACGGCATGGGCGGCCTGCACCTCATCCAGCACCTACAGGAGAGCAACCCGGCCCTCACCGAAAGCGGCGCCGCTCAATTCGCGACGATCTCGGCGAAGGCGTACTGCCCGAAGCAACTCGAGGAAGAACACGAGCCCGGCCACAAGTACCTGAAAGGCAGCGCTCCAGGTAAAGGCACCGGCGAAGGCGAGACGACCGTGCCAAAAGGCGGCGGCGGAGGCGGCGGCGGCGGCGACTGAGGCTCTCAGGCCTTGACCGCCTGCGCGAAGTAGCTGCGGGACGCGTTGGGCACATCAGCCGGAATCGGCAGGTGTGCCCAACGTCGTTTATGCCTGCCAGGCTCAACACCAACGTGTCCAGCATCGGGAGCCGCTTGCAACGTACGTCCGGAATTACTAGGATGTCCTAGTAAACCCATTGGCGCTTTTTATGTCCGAGGACACCCATGACCACACAGATTCCGCATTTCATCGACGGACGCCGCAGCAACCTCTCCTCGACCCGGACTGCTGACGTGTTCAACCCCAGCACCGGCGAGGTGCAGGCGCAGGTGCTGCTGGCGTCGGCCGCCGACGTCGACACCGCGGTCAGCTCTGCCAAGAAGGCGCAGAAGGAGTGGGCCGCGTTCAACCCGCAGCGCCGGGCCCGGGTGATGATGAAGTTCATCGAGCTCGTCAATGCCAACGTCGACGAGCTCGCCGAGCTGCTCAGCCTGGAGCACGGAAAGACCGTCCCCGACTCCAAGGGCGACATCCAGCGCGGCATCGAGGTCATCGAGTTCGCGATCGGCATCCCGCATCTGCTCAAAGGCGAGTTCACCGAGGGCGCCGGCTCGGGCATCGACGTCTACTCCATCCGCCAGCCGCTCGGCGTGGTCGCCGGCATCACCCCGTTCAACTTCCCGGCGATGATCCCGCTGTGGAAGGCCGGCCCGGCGCTGGCATGCGGAAACGCGTTCATTCTCAAGCCTTCTGAGCGGGATCCTTCGGTGCCGCTGCGGCTGGCCGAGCTCTTCCTCGAGGCGGGTCTGCCGCCGGGCGTCTTCCAGGTGGTCCAGGGCGACAAGGAGGCCGTCGACGCGATCCTGACCCACCCCGACGTCCAAGCCGTCGGGTTCGTCGGCAGCTCCGACATCGCGCACTACATCTACTCGACCGCCGCTGCGCACGGCAAGCGGTCGCAGTGCTTCGGCGGTGCCAAGAACCACATGATCGTGATGCCAGATGCCGACCTGGACCAGGCGGTCGACGCGCTGATCGGCGCCGGCTACGGCAGCGCCGGCGAGCGGTGCATGGCGATCAGCGTCGCAGTGCCGGTCGGCGAAGAGACGGCAAACCGGTTGCGCAACAGGCTCGTTGAGCGGGTCAATCAGCTCCGTGTCGGCCACAGCCTGGACCCGAAAGCCGACTACGGCCCGCTGGTCACCGAGGCCGCGCTCAAGCGGGTCCGTGACTACATCGGCCAGGGTGTCGAGGCGGGCGCCGAACTGGTGGTCGACGGCCGCGAGCGCACCACCGACGAGTTGACCTTTGACGACGCCAGCCTGGAGAAGGGCTTCTTCATCGGCCCCACGCTGTTCGACCACGTCACCACCGACATGTCGATCTACACCGACGAGATCTTCGGACCGGTGCTCTGCATCGTGCGCGCGCACGACTACGAAGAGGCACTGCGATTGCCCACCGAGCACGAATACGGCAACGGGGTGGCGATTTTCACCCGCGACGGTGACGCCGCCCGCGACTTCGTATCCCGCGTGCAGGTGGGCATGGTCGGCGTCAACGTGCCGATCCCGGTGCCGGTGGCCTACCACACGTTCGGCGGCTGGAAGCGGTCCGGCTTCGGCGATCTCAACCAGCACGGCCCCGCGTCGATCCAGTTCTACACCAAAGTCAAGACCGTCACCGAGCGCTGGCCGTCGGGAATCAAAGACGGAGCCGAATTCGTCATCCCGACAATGAATTAGCTCGAACGATGCCATTCTTTGGTCTGGACGACGACGAGCGGGTGATCACCGAGACGGCGGCCGCGTTCGCCGCCAAGAAGCTTGCTCCCTACACGCTGGAGTGGGATGCCGCACACCACTTTCCGGTCGACGAGCTGCGGGAGGCCGCCGGTCTGGGAATGGCGGCGATTTACTGCCGCGACGACGTGGGCGGTAGCGCGCTGCGACGCCTTGATGGTGTGCGGATCTTTGAGCAGCTCGCGACGGCCTGCCCCACGATCTCCGCGTTTCTGTCGATCCACAACATGTGCGCCTGGATGATAGATGCGTTCGGCACCGACGAACAGCGCAAGGGCTGGGTACCTCGACTGGCATCGATGGAGCTGATCGCCAGCTACTGCCTGACCGAGCCGGGTGCGGGCTCGGATGCCGGTGCGTTGAGCACCCGGGCCGTCAAGCAGAACGGCGACTACGTGCTGGACGGTGTCAAGCAGTTCATCTCCGGCGCGGGCACCTCGGATGTATATGTCGTGATGGCCAGAACGGGATCGAGCGGACCTCGCGGAATCTCGGCGTTCATCGTCGAAAAAGACACGCCGGGGCTGAGTTTCGGCACCCTCGAGGAGAAGATGGGCTGGCACGCCCAGCCGACGGCCCAGGTGATTCTCGACGGGGTGCGGGTGCCGGCCGATGCCATGCTCGGCGGCGCCGAGGGCGAGGGCGGCGGCTTCGGTATCGCGATGAACGGCCTCAACGGCGGCCGGATCAACATCGCGGCCTGCTCACTGGGTGGCGCACAGGCCGCGTACGACAAAGCGGCGACCTACGTCTCGCAGCGCGAGGCATTCGGTGCTCCGCTGCTCGACGAGCCGACCATCCGGTTCACCCTGGCCGACATGGCCACCGCGCTGGAGACGTCGCGGCTGATGTTGTGGCGCGCTGCGGATGCGCTGGACCGCGGCGCCGACGACAAGGTCGAACTGTGTGCGATGGCCAAACGTTACGTCACCGACGCGTGTTACGACGTCGCGGACAAAGCTCTGCAACTGCACGGCGGCTACGGCTATCTACGCGAGTACGGTCTGGAGAAGATCGTGCGCGATCTGCGGGTGCACCGCATCCTCGAGGGAACGAACGAAATCATGCGGGTGGTCGTCGGCCGGGCCGAGGCCGCCCGCGTCCGCGCCGGCGCGTAGGAAGGCCGAAACAGATGACTACCGTGGCGTTTTTGGGGCTGGGTCACATGGGCGGCCCGATGTCGGCGAATCTGGTCGCCGCCGGTCACACCGTGCACGGCTTCGATCCGGTACCCGCGGCCGTCGAGGCGGCCGTCGGCAACGGTGTCGCGGTGTTCGACAGCGGTCCCGAGGCGGTGGCCGGGGCGGAGGTCGTCATCACGATGCTGCCGCACGGCGATGCGGTCAAGCGTTGCTACGCCGAGCTGTTGCCCGTCGTCGGCGACGGCACGTTATTCATCGACAGCTCAACCATTTCCGTCGACGACGCCCGCGAGGTAAACGCGGCGGCGGCTAAGCACGGTGTGGCTCAGCTCGATGCACCGGTGTCCGGCGGGGTCAAGGGAGCGGCGGCCGGCACCCTGGCTTTCATGGTCGGCGGCGAATCAGACGCGGTGCGTCGCGCGGAACCGATCTTGGAGCCCATGGCGGGCAAGATCATTCACTGCGGCGCGGCCGGCGCGGGCCAGGCCGCCAAAGTCTGCAACAACATGGTGCTGGCTGTCCAGCAGATCGCCATCGGCGAGGCGTTCGTGCTCGCCGAAAAGCTCGGCCTGTCAGCGCAGTCCCTGTTCGACGTCATCACCGGCGCGACCGGGAACTGCTGGGCGGTGCACACCAACTGCCCGGTGCCCGGTCCGGTGCCGACGTCGCCGGCGAACAACGACTTCAAACCGGGCTTCGCCACCGCGCTGATGAACAAGGATCTCGGTCTGGCGATGGACGCGGTCAACTCGACCGGTGCGACCGCACCGCTGGGCAGCCACGCCGCCGACATCTACGCGAAGTTCGCAACGACCAACGGTGACAAGGATTTCAGCGCGATCATCGAAACGCTCCGCTAAACTGTCCGGCTCTCCCCCGCGAGCGGGAGGTACCCCCACCTCATCGCGCTACGCGCTCTGCATCGTCGCCGAGCTACGTCAAACTGCCCGGCTCCTCCTCATCGCGCTACGCGCTCTGCATCGTCGCCGAGCTACGTCAAACTGCCCGGCTCTCCCCCGCGAGCGGGAGGTACCCCCACCTCATCGCGCTACGCGCTCTGCATCGTCGCCGAGCTACGTTAAACTGCCCGGCTCTCCCCCGCGAGCGGGAGGTACCCCCACCTCATCGCGCTACGCGCTCTGCATCGTCGCCGAGCTACGCGGCTAGCCGGTCAAGCCGCCAGCGGCGGTGCGCGCGCCGGAAACCGGAAGCCAGCAACGGGTTGGGATCGCCGTAGCCGGTCCGGACCTGCAAGACAGGTAGTTCGGCGGCCATCGCAGCCCGCATTCCACGTCGCGAGCCGGTGACGGCCAACGCATCGTGTGGCGTAATTCCCAACTCCCACAAGGCCAACCGATAGAGTTCGGCATCCCGGGCGTGCCCTGTCGGGATGTCGACGAGGTCGTCCACCGTCACGATCGTCTCGACCAGCCCGTCGCCGACCACGTGGCGCACCATCGTTTCGACCGGTCCGCGGTGCCGCGTGCTCACCACGCACACCCAGATTCCCGAGCAGAACAAGCTCATCACCGAATCGACCAGGCCGGCCCTGGCGATGTCCCGCCCGTCGTCGACCAGCGCGGAATCGGCGTCGAAGATGACCGCACGCAGGGCACCAGCGTTCGTCGCGGGTTCGCGGTCCCACCAGAACGTCCGGCCCGGACGAGTCTTCCCCTTGGCTCGCACGAGAGCAGAGTGCCCCCTACAGCCGCGATCCAGCCTCCCCCATTGGGGGGATTGGCGTGGCGAACCGCACCCGGCTGCATACTGTGTGCCATGGCGGCGCCGGTACGACTCGTCCTCGTCGACGACCACGAAATGGTCATCGAGGGACTCAAGGCAATGCTGGCCGCGTTCAACGACCGCGTGCAGGTGGTCGGCCAGGCCGTCGGGGCTGACCGCGCGGTCGACGTCGTCGACGACCTGCAACCCGACGTCGTGCTGTGCGATGTCCGCATGCAGGGCTCCAGCGGCCTGGACGTGTGCAAAATGCTGCGCGAGCGCCACCCCGACCGCAAGGTCGTGATGCTGTCGGTCTACGACGACGAGCAGTACTTGTTCCAGGCCCTCCGGGTGGGTGCCAGCGGTTACCTGCTGAAAAGCATCAACAGCGACGAGCTGGTGCGTCAGCTCGAGCTGGCGCATCAGGGCGACACCGTGATCGACCCGGGCATGGCGGCGCGCGCGGCCGACACCGCGGCACGCATGCAGCGTGACGAATTCTGGCCCGGTGCCCGCCAGGGACTGACCCAGCGTGAGAGCGAGATCCTGTCCTGCATGGTCACCGGGTTGTCCAACCGCGGGATCGCCAACAAGTTGGTGATCGGCGAGGAGACGGTCAAGAGCCACCTGCGGTCGATCTACCGCAAGCTCGGGGTGAACGACCGCACCGGCGCGGTCGCCACCGCCCTGCGTGAAGGCATCTATCAATGACCACGCCGCAACCTTCCAACGCGGTCCGCGACCTCGTCGACACTGACAAGGAGCTGGCGCTGCTGCGCGAACTCATCCAGGCCGCGTCCAGTGGGCCCGGGGTGGAACCGCTCGCCGCGGCTGCGGCGCGAATGATCACGGCGGCCACCGGAACCGACGTGTGCTTCGTGCACGTGCTCGACGACAGCGACCGCTCGCTGACCCTTGCCGGTGCGACGCCGCCGTTCGACGCCTCGGTGGGACAGATCCGACTTCCGTTGGGATCGGGCATCTCTGGCTGGGTGGCCCGGCATCGCGAGCCGGTCGTCATCACCGACGACAAGGAGGCCGACCCGCGGTATCTGCCGTTCGAGTCGCTGCGCGGACGTGATTTCACCTCGATGGTCTCGGTGCCCATGGAAACCGCGCCCGGCGGGCTGGTCGGCGTGCTCAACGTGCACACGGTGGCGCGTCGCGAATTCACCGACGGCGACGTCGAATTGCTGCGCGTGATCGGTCGCCTGATCGCCGGGGCGATGCATCAGGCCCGACTGCACCGTCAGCTGGTAGCCAGGGAGCGGGCGCACGAACTGTTCGTCGAGCAGGTGATCGAGGCGCAGGAGATCGAACGCCGCCGGGTCGCCGGCGACATCCACGACGGCATCTCGCAGCGGCTGATCACCTTGTCGTATCGGCTCGACGCCGCAGCGCGGGCCGTCGGCGGCGATCCCGCCGAAGCGTCCCGCCAACTCGGCGAGGCCCGTGAGCTGGTCGGCCTGACTCTGGGCGAAGCCCGCGCTGCGATCAGCGGGCTGCGGCCACCGGTCCTCGACGACTTGGGCCTGGCCGGCGGTCTGGCCAGCCTCGCCCGGTCGATTCCGCAGCTGGACACCGAACTCGAGCTGGAAGACGTCCGGCTGCCCGAGCACATCGAGATCGCGCTGTACCGGATCGCGCAGGAAGGGCTGCAGAACATCGTCAAGCATGCCAACGCCTCGGTGGCGCGGCTGCGGTTCGCCCTCGACGACGACATCGCCCGGCTCGAAATCCTGGACAACGGAATCGGTTTCGATACTTTCGAGAATCCGCTGGGCAGCGACGAGATGGGCGGCTACGGCGTGTTGTCGATGGCCGAGCGTGCTGAGCTGGTCGGCGGCAGGCTGAACATCCGATCGCGACCGGGCTCGGGAACGGCGGTCACCGCGACGATTCCGGTGCCGTCGGTCATCGACTAGAAGTCGCCGGCGCCCCGCCGCAACGTCTCGATCGACGACGCCAACGCCTGCGACTCGCGCTGCGACAACCCGATGTCGGCGAACACCTGCTCGTTGAGCGTGACGGTGGCGTCCTCGACGGTCGAGCGGCCCAGGTCGGTGATCTGCACCAGCGTGGTTCGGCCGTCGGTCGGATGAGGCACCCGCTGCACCAAACCGTTGGCCTCCAGTCGGCGAATGGCATGGGTGACGCTGGTGACGTGCACCTGCAGCCGGTCGGAGGCCTTGGTGATGGGCAACGCTCCGCTGCGGCTGAACGCCAGCAGTCGCAGCAGCTCGAACCGAGAGAAGCTCAGATCGTAAGGCCGCAAGGCATTTTCGACGCGGGCAAGCAGAATCTGGTGGGCACGCATCACCGATGTCACCGCGACCATTCCCTCGGCCACGTCACCCCAGCCGGCGCGCTCCCAGTTGGCACGCGCGATCGCGATCGGGTCGCGCTTGTCACGTTCGGATGCAGCCACGCCCTTTTCTACCGCACTGCGGCGGTCTAGCCATTGATAAGCGTGTTTGCACTGTTCATAGGTCGCGATCGCAGATCACCTCGACCGCGGCGGCATCGCCGGCCTCTGGCGGCCAGGCCGCACATGTTTCGCTGTTCAGCGATCCACTGCGACGACGTCGTCGCGCGCTGCCGGCGCGGCCACCGCAGTCCCGGCCCAGGTCGTGCCGGCGACTACACGACGGCACGAAAATAGCACTGGCACAAATATTTTGAATGCTGTTCGCCCGGCGTTAACCGCGCGCAGCTACCCAAGCGCCCTCGATATCACCCTTGGTCTCCGGTACTTGGGACCAATGGCCTTAGCGCCCCGGGGCTTGCCGCGGGCATCCTGGCCAAGTGCGCGATGAGGCGCCATCGCAATGATCCAACAGCGAAGGAGAAATCGCGTCATGCAGAACGACCTGTGCGTAGGCCAGCTCGAAGTCGACCCAACCGGCACCCGCGTGCGGGTCACGCCCAATCGACTCGCATCCGAGCACATTGACGGAGCCTGGTGGCCGCGCTCGACGCTGATGTCCGTCGAGCTGCCCGCCCTCTTGTCGTCGCTGTCGGCGCGGCTCGGGCAGATCGTCGGCGTGGGCTACCGCCAAGACGGCTGGACCGATACACCGGCACAGATCGACATCGCAGGCCACCCCGTCCAGTTGATGGGGTTCACCAGCGATGAGCCGGCCAGCGTCATCGTGATTGGCCACGACGGCCACCACCTCACGCTGCGCGTCATCGCGCCCGAGACCGATGACCAGGCTGCCCGAGACGCGCTGGCAGCGTTACCGGGACGCGCCGACGACAGTGCCACGGACCGCAAGGCGACCGCCGCCGCGCGATCCGTCGCCGACGTCGCGGACAGGCTGGCCCGTCGCGAGGGGCGCAATGACGACCAGCGCACCGCCGAGATCGTGCGCTGGTGCGAAGAGGTCGCAGAACAGTTCGAATCGGCCCCGGTCCAAAGCTTCGTCCCGATCCTCGTCGAACACATCGTCCGCAACCGGATGCACCAAAGCGCAACCAGGCCGTCGTCAGACTAATTCGCGCGGCGACGGGCCGACGGCTGAGGCCCTAGCGGAGTGACTTGTCCACAGCGGACAGCACCGCGAGCGTCGACGACAGGTCGCCGACGGTGATCCTCGCGCCGCCATCGGGATAGCAGCGCACCCGCGGCCCGCCGTCGGCGAACACCTCGCTCCACGGCCGGCGCGCGGCCGGAAGGTAGACGAAGTTGGCGTGCGAGTCCGTGCTGTACACACCCATCCCCATCAGGCGCAGCCGCAGGTGGTTGCGCTCGGCGGTGATGCGACGAATGCGATGCGCCAGTTGGACTTCGGCGTCGTAGGACGCGGCCACTGCTGTGGCACAAACGTTACTCATGCCGTACGGCAACTGCATGGTCCACAGCCGCTCCGCCAATTCGGGTGCGGCGAAGCCGTAGCCGATCCGCAGCCCTGCCAATCCATAAGCTTTCGAGAACGTCCGCAGCACAACGACATTCGGGAAGCGCCGGATCAGGTCCGGCCCGTCGATCCGATATCGCGGCGCGACGAACTCGATGTATGCCTCGTCAAGCAGCACGATCGTGTCGCGGGGGATCTGGTTGAGGAACGCCTCCACCGCGGCGCGCGACTCCAGCGTCCCGGTCGGATTGTGCGGCCGGCACAGCACCACCACGCTCGCGTTCGCGGCTGCTTCGGCCATCGCCGCCAGGTCGTGATGGCCGTAGGAGTTGAGCGGAACCGTGATCGGCGCCAGCTTCGCCATCCGCGCGAAGATCGGATAGCCGTCGAAAGTCGGTGTGATCATCACTATCCGGTGACCCGGCCTGGTCACCGCATGGAGTATCTGCATCACCACGCCCGACGCGCCGGTCCCAAGGATGACTTGCTCTTCGCTGACCCCGACCCGGTCGGCGACCAACCGTCGCAGCTGTTCAGGGAGGAACTCCGGATAGCGGTTGGCCGCGTCGAGGCAGTGGATCAGCGCCGAGCGGACCGCCGGCAGCGGTGGGAACGGACTTTCGTTGAGCGACAACGCCAGTGGGTCCACGCCAAGCGGCAGCGTGGCGAGGATCTCGGTGGTGACCGGGGTTCCGTGCGCCGGCTCGGCCATCAGTTGCGTCCGCCCCAGCGGACCGCGGCGGCTCCGGCGAAATCACCGGCATGCGCGAACGCGGCCATCATGATGGTGTCACCGGCCTGCAGCCGCCCGTCGGTGATCGCCCGGTCCAGGTTGACCGGAATGCCGGCACCGAACAGGTTTCCGCATTCGTCGTAGGTGTCGAGGTGTCGGGACTCGGGGACCTCGAGCGCCTCGCGCCAGTTGCGCAGGAAGACGCGGTTGGGCTGGTTGGTGACCAGCAGGTCAATGTCTTTGGAGCTCAGCCCGATTCGGTCACACACCGCCAGCGCCACCTCGGGAACCTGACGGTTGCCGCGAGCCAGCACCTTGGCGATCTTGGTCTCGGTGAACCCGATGCTGGCCTCACCCGGCCCGGCCTGCCACCACTTGCGCGGCGGGTCGATGGCGAGCGTCATGTCGCCGGCGTATTCACCGTAGGTGCGGCATTCGATGTCCAGGATGGGCGACTGGCTCGACAGCGCGACCAGACCGACCGCGGCACCGTCGCCGGGAACCGACGCCTGCGCCTTGCGGCGCACCCCCGGCTGGTCGAAGACCTGTCCGGCGGCGTTCTGCGCGATCGCGATCAGCGCCGTCCGGCCCTCGCCCGACGCCAGCAAGCGGCGGGCCACGTTGAGCGCCAACACAAATGCCGCACAGCCACCGTTGTGCAGATCCAGCACCCAGGACGGGCGCATACCCAACCGGTGAGCAATGCCACCGCCGGCGCCGTAGAACGGCATGTCGGGTACCTGGGTGTGGGTGATCAAGATGTCGACGTCTTCGATGGCCTCGTGGCCATGTCGCTCGATCAGTCCTTGGGCCGCGCGCTCGATCATGTCGATCGCGGTCTCGTCGGGCGCGACATGATGGCGCGACGTCGGCGCGCGAAACATGACGCTGTCCCGTAACTCGTCGGATTCGGCGAACTGGGCGTAATAGTCGGCGCTGATCGGCTCGCCGGGCAGGTAGCTGGCGACGTCGACGAGGCTGATGTCGGGCGCGCTCATCGCATCCACGCCGGGGTGACCGGCAGTCCGTTGCGGTGGCGGTACTCGGCGATGCTCTTGAGGTTGTTCAATTCCAGGCCGTGGCCGGCGCCGAACAGATCCCAGAAGTCGCCGACCCATCCGCTGCGCTGTTCCGGCGCAGCTTCGGGGTATGGGTTTTCGTCATAGAACGGGTGACGGCAATTCGTCCACAGCACAACCGAACCCGGCTTGTCGAGCACCGTCTGCGCGTCGAGGACACGCATGATGTAGATCATCCACAGGTGCTTGCCCTGGTCCCACGCGCAGTGGTAATCGACGGTGCGCGCCTGCGAATTGGAGAACGTCCGGGTGTAGATCGTGGTGTCGGGCAACAGCCGGTCGTAGGCCTGCCAGAGTCCGGGCTCGTCGGTCGGGGTGAAGTCGCGCAGGGTGTAGGTCCACTCTTCGAGGCTCCGGGTGTCCGAGAGGTATTCGAAGAGTTCGTCGGGCGGGCAGTCAACGTAGTCGTTGACCGTGCAGTACTGACCGAACACGTCCTCGTGCGAGTACACCGATCGCATCTTCGAGAAGAAGACGCCGGCGGTCTGCTCCAGCGGCGCGGTCTCGATACGGATCACGCCGTCGATCGGTTCGGTGGTGCCGGTATGGGTGACGATATCGTCAAGCGCTGGCAGCGACATGTGTGCGGTCCTCCTGTGCGAGTGGGATGTGATGGTTGGCGTAGCTCTGGGTCGACGATGCTTCGAGAAAGGGTGCAAACGGCGGGATTTCGTCGGCTGCGCATTCGACACTGATCACCGACGGGCCGTCGAGTTTCAGCGATGCCCGCACCGCCGCGGCCAATCCCGCGGTGTCGCTGACATCAGCCGACTCCAGCTTGGGGAACATCGCGGCCAGGCCCTCGCCGAGTTGGCTGGGCGAAAACCGGTTGTAGCTGTAGAAGTCGTTGTAGTAGAGCTGCTCGCGCGTCACACACATGGCGTGGGCGTTGTTGTTGAGCAACACGAAAGTGATCGGCAGCCGATAGTGCAGCGCGGTGTGTATCTCCATGCCGTGCATGTAGAAAGCGCCGTCCCCGGCGATCACCACCACCCGGCCGTCTGAGCCCCCAGTTTGTCTGCGGGCGAACGCCATTCCGATGCCGGCGCCGAAGCTGTAGCCCATGCCACCCATACCCAGCGCGACCGCGAACCGGCCGCGGCGCCGCACCGGCAGGTAATGCACGGCGGCCGCTCCGGTGTTTCCGGCATCGACGACGATGTCCACCCCGGCGGGCAGCGCGCGATCGAGCTGGGCCATCGCGTCGCGGTAGCGCACTCCCGGACCGTCGAACGGCGGCGGTGTCAGCTCGGTGTGCGCGACCACGTCGGGCACCCGCACTCCGGTGGGCCGTCCGGCGCCGCTGAGTGCATCGGTCAGCATCTGCAAGGACGCTTTCAGGTCGTCGGTGTGGACGTGTGTGCAGGGAAAGTACGGCGGTGCCGATCCGATGGACATCGTCGGTACCTTCGTCAGCGCATCGTCGAGGCCGGCCCGGGCTGTGACCGGCAGTCGGGTGCCCACCACCAGGCACAGACCGCTGCCGGATACCGCCTCGGCGACGCCGGGATGACCCATTACACCGGTCACCCCCAACGCCGACGACGAGCCCAGCCCCGGGGTGCCGGCGACGTCCTTGCCGTCCGGCACGCATGCCACCCGGGCCCGCAGCACCCCCCGCAGCGCTGCCAGCTCGGCACGCGCATCGTCGCGGGCCACTTGTTCGCCGGCGATGATCGTCACCGGTCCGGTCACCTTCTGCAATGCGCGCTCGATCGGATACGGATCGCCGACCGCTCGCTGCGGACCGGCATCGCGAGCGCATCGAGCTTCGATGACGGACTGTTGAACATCTTTGGGCAGCAACAACACTGCCGGACCGCCGGTGCGTGCCGCCGCGATGGCGGCCGGCAGCGCCGCGACGATGTCCTGCGGGTGCAGGATTCGTCGGCAGAACACCGTCGTCGCGGAGAACAACGCCTCGGCGTCGAGCGAACCGTTGCGCCCACTGGTGTCCTGAAAACTGCCCCGTCCGTCCATGGTGGTCGCAGGTTGGCCAACCAGCGCCAGCACCGGCACCCGGCTGGTGAACGATTCACCAAGGCCCGGAATCAGATTCAGCGCACCGCCACCTGAGGTGGCGGCCACCACACCGAGGCCCGCACCGCTGCGGCTGTATCCGTCGGCCATCGTTGCGGCGGAGAACTCGTGCTTGGCGAGCACCGCGGTGATGTCCGATCGGAAATATGCTGCGTCGTAGAGGTCTTCGATGTTGGCGCCGTCGACACCGAAGATGTATTCGACTCCGATCCCGGCCAGCTGCCTGGCAATGTGGTCGACCACTCGGTATTTCCTTGGCATACCAAAGACACGACGAGGAACCCGGGCCGGTTCAATACACCGCAAATGCCGCGGTGAACCGCATCGCACCGCCGACCGTGTCAAGAGTGTGTCCAGCGATCGCCGGAGCAGTCCTGACGTCGTCGTGGTGGGCGCCGGGCCGTCTGGTCTGGCGGTCGCGCGCCAGCTCGGGCACCGCCACGGGATTTCGACGTTGGTCGTGGACAAGGCCGCCGCACCCGCGGTGTCGTGGCGGACTCGCTATGACAACTTTCGCCTCAACACCAACGGCTTTCTGTCGCATCTTCCCGGACAACGGATTCCGCTGACCGCCGGCCGCTGGCCGACCAAAGAGGACATGGTCCGCTACTTCGACAGTTATGTGCGCCGGCAGAACATCGCGGTCGCATTGGGCTGTGAGGTCAGCGCCATCGAACGCACGCCCAGGGGCTGGCGGCTGACGACCTCGTGCGGCGAATTCTGGCCGGCTGCTGTCGTATTGGCGACGGGCCGGTACCGCACGCCGATCGTCCCGCCGTGGCCCGGCCTGAGCCGATTCACCGGTCAGGTCGTGCATTCCGGCGACTTCCGCAACGGGTGGCCCTTTCAGGGCCGCAACGTGCTGGTGGTCGGCGCCGGCAATTCGGCCGCGGACATCGCGGTGCAGCTGGCTGACAACGGAGCCGGTAAGGTCTGTCTGGCGGTGCGTACGCCACCGCATCTGGTACGCCGTGCCATCGGCCCGGTCCCGTCGGACCTATTTCTCGAGATGTTCGCGCGAGTGCCCGCACGGGTGGTGGACCCCATTGTCGGGCGACTCAATCGCATTCTGCTGGGCGATCTTTCGTCGTACGGCTTCAACAAGCCACCGCTGGGCCTGAAGGCGACGGTGGAACTGCGGGGCCGCATCCCCACCCTCGCCGACGAGCTGGTCGACGCCGTGCGGGCGGGCCGGATCGAAGTGGTCGGCGCGGTGACGGCGGTGCAGGCCGATCGGGTGATGCTTGCTGACGGCACCACGGTCACACCTGAGGTCATCATCGCCGCCACCGGCTTCAGCACCGATCTGGACGGCCTGGTCGGCCATCTCGGTGTCCTGGACGAAAACGGCGATCCGCGCGGCGGCTTCGCCTCGCACCTGCGCGACGGGATGTTCGCGATCGGATACGGCATTCCGCCCAACGGCCCGCTGCGCGCGATCAGGCTGGCGGCGACTCCGCTGGCGCGCACGGTCGCGGACTACCTGAGCACGAGAAGGGATTGTGATGACCGCACTCTGCGCACAGCGGACGTTCTTCCGGGGCGCTGACGGCTACGAGGCGGCGCGCCGCGGCACAGTCTGGAACGGCATTCTTCCGCAGCGCTTTCCGGATGCGATCGTGCAGGCTTGCGACGCCGACGACGTGGTCGCGACCATCAGGTATGCCCGCGCGCATGGTCATCGGGTCGGGATCCGGTCCGGTGGACACAGCTGGACGGCCAGCCATCTGCGCGACGGCGGCGTGCTGCTCGACGTGAGTCGTCTCGATCATTGCGATGTCGACGTCGACCGGATGACCGCACGTGTCGGACCGGGCAAGGTCGCCAGCGACTTTGCCAACGAGCTTGACGCACAGGGTCTTTTCTTTCCGTCAGGCCACTGCGAAGGTATCCGGCTCGGCGGCTACCTCCTGCAGGGTGGCTACGGCTGGAACAGCAAGGTTCTCGGGCCGGCGTGCGAGAGCGTGCTCGGACTGGAGGTCGTCACCGCCGATGGTGAGACGCTCTACTGCGATCCGCAGCAGCACGCCGACCTGTACTGGGCGGCGCGCGGCAGCGGACCCGGATTCTTCGGCGTGGTCACCTCGTTCACGTTGCGGCTGCATCGGCGCCCGCCCGTGTTGGGCACCTGCCTGTACATGTATCCGGTCGAAGTCGCCGACGAGGTGTTCGGCTGGGGCCGCTCGATCAGCGGCGAGATCGACGACCGGGTCGAACTGCAGATTCTCACCTCACGCAACGCACCGGAAGCCGGGCCGGACGTCCCGACCATCGCCATCGCGTCGCCGGTGTTCGCCGACTCCGAGGAGGACGCCGCGAAGGCGCTGTCGATCCTGGGCAGTTGCCCGGTGATCGACCGGGCAACTGTCAACGTGCCGTATCTGCCGACGACCCTGGCCAACTGGTATGCGGCGGTGATGATGAAATATCCTGCTGGCCATCGGTATAGCGTCGACAACATGTTCACGTCGGCCTCGGCCGACGAACTGCTGCCGGGAATCCGCACGATCATCGAGACGTTGCCCCCGCACCCGTCGCACTTCGTTTTCGCCGGCTGGAAGCCGTCCGCCGACCGGTCCGACATGGTCTACGGCGTCGAGGATGACGTCTATCTGGGCCTCTACACCGCGTGGCTCGATCCGGCCGACGATGCGCGCTACGGCGACTGGGCGCGGTCCAATATGGCTGCGATGTCGCACCTCGCGACCGGCATCTCGCTGGCCGACGAGAACCTGGCGCACCGTGCGGGCAGGTTCATCGCCGAGCCGAATCTGGCACGGTTGCAGCAGGTTCGGGCTGCCTACGATCCCGACGGCATGTTTCACAGCTGGCAGGCACACGACTGATTCGCTGAATCCTGTTGTGCGACGCGGTATTACAGCGAGCGCTCTAGCAGCACCTGTCCGTTGTCGGCGGAGACGATCTGCACCGCCGCGATCTGATCGACCGGCGTCGAGATACTGCCGGCCGGGTTGGCGGTGTGGCCGGGGCTGGCGACCCACGTCGCCAACTGGGTGTGTGCGCCGTCGCGACTCACGACGACCATCGCCAGCTTGTCGTGGTGAGCATTCACCGGGGCCAGGCAGACACAGTTCAGGTCGATGACGGTGCCCCAGTGCTGACTGCTGAGCTTGACCGTCGACGCCAGCGCGGTGGTCCCGACCTGAGACATCTGCAGCGCGGACACGCTGGCTTGCGGAGGTACGGACGTCGGCGACTGATGGACGGCGCCGACGAACACGCCGACCGCGATCACCGCGGCGGCAGCGGATCCAACCGACCATGCGACGACCCGCGAGCGGAGCCTGCGCTGCCGCACCGCCGACAGTAACGAAGGCAGCAGGTTCGGCGCTGTAGCCGACGGCTCAGCGGGCGGATTGCCCTCGTCGATCGCGGCGACCGTGCCGGCATCGAGTTGTGACAGCAGAGCCGGGATGCCGCTGAGTTCGGACACCGACTGGCTGCACGACGGGCAGCCGCTCAGGTGCGCTTCGAACTCGCGGCGCTCGGTCGGGGACAGCGAGCCGAGCACGTACGCGGCGTCCCATGTCGCGAAGTCGTGGCTCTCGCCGACGGGCGCGTAGCCGTCGCCGGGCGGGCCCGACCCTGGAACCACCCTCATCGTCTTCCCCCGTCTGCTGCTGTCATAGCTAGGTATTCGTAGCCGAAAGGCCCGCGGATGGCCCCACCGTTTGCCATCGCAATCATCGGGTCACCCCCATCTCCTGCAATGTGAGACGCAGTGACCGCACCGCATAGTGTAATCGGGACTTCACCGTCCCTTCGGCGATGTCGAGGTCGCCGGCGATCTGAGCGACGCTCCAGCCCCGGTAGTACGACCGCTCGACGACGGCTCGGTGTTCCGGCGACATCTGGGCCATCGCATCGGCGATCAGCAACCGATCAAGCGCCGAGTCGACCTCGTCGGGAACGGATTGCTCAGGTGCGCCCGATTCATCAAGCGAGCCAACGACATTGCGGAATCGCGGACTGCGCCGTTCGTCGATGATCATGTTGCGGGCGACGGTGAACAGCCAGGCGCGCGCCGAGCGTTCGGTATCGCCGATCACCTCGGGATGCTGCCACGCCCGCAACAACGTTTCCTGCACCACGTCTTCGGCCCGACTCGCGTCGCGGGTCAACCGAAGCGCGTAGCGCCACAACGGCCCTGCGTGCTCGTCATACAGCGCTTTCATCAACGCTGCCTCGGCGTCGCCTGCGCGGGTGAGTCGACTCACTCGATCACCTCCTGATATGTGATACGAGCGGCGCGCCTTTCTCGTTCATCTGTGCGGTGTGACAAGCCAATATCGCTCAGTCGGCGATCCAGTTGCCGTGGAATCCATGCGGCACGCGGCGCGGTAACCGAATGCGGGCGACGGGGTCGGCTTCGAAGTTCGAGGCGTCGATGACCACCAGATCGCTGCCATCGGTCACCGGGTCGTAGACGTACGTCAGGTACCAGCCGGCCAACTCGTCGACGTGCCCGACCGCGGGGGCGAAGACCGCCTCGCCAGGGACACCGCTGCCGCCGTTGAAGCGATGCTCGGTCGCGCTATCACGTCGCAGGTCGTAGCGCACCAGCGCGCCGCTGCCGACGGCCACCGAATAGCGGGCGGCAGCGCCGACCAGCCGGTCGTCGACGCGCGGGAATTCCACGCCGCGGTCGTCGATTTGGCTCTCCTCGACCGCGCCGCCGTCCAGGTTCACCTTCCATCGCCACAGTGCCGCGTCGACGCCGAATTCACTGCTGTCACGCCACATCTCGGGATACCGGAGGACTTCAAGCACGACTGATCCCCCGCTGTCGTAGGCGTTGGCGATGTGGAAGACGAAGCAGGGGTCGACGTCGAACCACCGCACCGGGCCGTAGGGATCGTCGCGACGCAGCACCCCCAGACGGGCCTGATACCGGTCGTCCCAGCGGTACGGCAGATCCCGCCGATAAGGCTGACGCAGCGCGACATCCAGGTTGAACAGCAGCGGCAGATCCAGGAACACCACATGGCTTTCGGTCAACGCGAAGTCGTGCATCAACGTCAGCGCGGGCACCTCGAGCGGGCGGCTGACGGTCAGCGTGCCGTCGGCGTCGGCGCGGTGATAAGTGACGTGCGGCTCGAACAGGTTGCCGCTGCCGAAGAAATGCATCTCGCCGGTGGTCGGGCAGATTTTCGGATGAGCCGTCATCGAGTCGGCGAGCATGCCGCCGAAGTCGAAGGCACCCAACGTTTTCAGGTCATTGCTGATCTCGTAGGGTAGCGAGAACTCCATCAGGGCCAGCGTTCTGCCGGCATGCCGGACGACATGGGTATTGGCGATGCTGGAGTGCAGGTTCCGGCTGCCGTCGTCGTTATAGGGCGGCGCCGGGTCGTCGAAACTCTCGGTGCGCACCCAACGGTTTCGGTACCACGCAGCACGGCCGTTCTCCAGCCGGATCCCGTGCACCATCCCATCGCCGACGCACCAATGGCCGTCACCTGCACGCGGATTGGGGCCGTTGCGCAGATACCAGCCGTTGAGCTCGGCAGGGATGCTGCCCTCCACCGGCAGATCGAACTCGGTCAACTCGTCATGGACCGGCGTGTAGTTCCCGGTACGAAAGACTCCGAAGACGGTCCGCGCATCCACGGTCGCGGCCGTCGCCATCGCCGGTGGCCGTTGCACCCGATCCGCCACCGCAGCCAGCCGCTGGTCGGCCTTCGCCAGCAGCGGCGTCAACAGGTCCGGGCACGGCGGGGCCGCGATCGGTTCGTCGGCGACAACCTCGTCGAAGTCCACCATGGTCAGCAACGTTGTCACAGAACCCAATTCGGCGACCGCGTCGCGGCACGAGCCGCAGCCGGACAAATGCGCCTCGAATTCGCGCCGGTCGGCATCCGACAGCGCACCCAACACGTACGCGGCGTCCCACATGGCGTAATCGTCGGCGCCCGGGGGCGTGTCGCCGTGACCGGGAATCCTGCCGTTGCGGGATTCCGTCATTGCGTCACCCCCATCTCCACTAATGCCTGCCGCAGTGCGCGAAGCGCGTAATGCAGCCGCGATTTGACCGTGCCCTCGGCGATCCCGAGGTCGGCGGCGATCTGCGCCGTGGTCCAGCCCTGGTAGTAGGAGCGGCCGACCACCGCCCGGTGCTCAGCGGACAACTGCGCCATCGCAGCGCCGATCAATGCCCGGTTCAGCACCCCACTCGATTCGTCGCCGCCTGCCGGTTCGGGCAGACCTGAGCCATCCGACGGGATGAACTCGTGGCGATACCGCGCGCTGCGCCGGTCGTCGATGACCATGTTTCGCGCAACGGTGAAAAGCCAGGCGCGCGGTGACTGCCCATTGCTGAAGACGTGTGGGTGCTGCCATGCCTTCAGCAAAGTCTCTTGCACCACGTCCTCGGCATGGGCGGCATCACCGGTCAATCGCCACGCATAGCGCCACAAAGCAGCGGCGTGTTGATCGCACAGCCGCTCCAGAGCATTGGCATCCGCGCCGGTGCCCGGTATGTCCATCACCAGCCTCTCGGTGATGACACGACTCAGCTCGTCGTTCGGTTCACTCGCTGCTCGAGAAAGTCAGCCGAGGGTCAGGATGCGGGGCCCGTCCTCGGTGACTGCAACGGTGTGCTCCCAGTGTGCGGCACGCGAACCGTCGGCGGTAGTGACCGTCCATTCGTCGTCGAGCACCTTGGTCTTGCGCGTGCCCAAGGTCAGCATCGGTTCGATGGCCAGCACCGATCCCGCTGCCAGCAGCGGGCCACGACCGGGCGCCCCCTCGTTGGGCAGGAATGGGTCCATGTGCATCTGCCGGCCGATACCGTGCCCGCCGTACCCTTCGACGATGCCGAACGAGCGCCCGTAACGGGCCTCGGCCGCCTTGGTGGCGGTTTCGATCGCGTGCGACACGTCGGTCAGACGGTTGCCGGGCACCATCGCCGCGATCCCGCCCTCCATCGACTCCTTGGTCGCCTGCGAGAGCATCTCGTCGGCGGCGATGAGCTGCCCAACCCCGAACGTGATCGCCGAATCGCCGTGCCAGCCCTCCAGGATGGCGCCGCAGTCGACGGACACCAGGTCGCCGGCGGCGAGGATCTCGTCGGCCGACGGGATGCCGTGCACGACACGGTCGTTGACCGACGAGCAGATCGACGCCGGATAGCCGTGGTAGCCGAGGAACGACGGCGTGGCGTTGGCGTCGCGAATCACTGATTCGGCGATCTGGTCCAGGTCGCGGGTCGAGACTCCGGGAGCCGCGGCCTCGCGGACTGCCCGCAATGCGGCGGCGACGACGGCCCCGGCAGCGGCCATCGCGTCGAGCTCGGCCGCACTGCGTTGCGGCACCACCTTGCGACTGCGCAGGCCCGCCAGGGCGAACACCGTTACTTCCCCAGCGCCCGCAGCGCGCGAGCGAACACCTCGTCGACGTCGCCGACGGCATCGACGGTCTTCAACTCGTGGCTGTAGTACTCGATCAACGGCGCGGTTTCGTCGCGGTAGACGTTCATCCGGTTGAGGATCACCTCGTCGGTGTCGTCGGCACGCCCGCGAGCCTTGAGCCGCTCCAGCAAGACGTCCTCGGCGACCCGGAACTCCAGCACCGCATCCAGTTGGGTGCCGCGGCGTTCGAGCATGTCGTGCAGGGCTTTGGCCTGCTGCACCGAGCGTGGGTAGCCGTCCAGGATGAATCCGACGTTCGTGTCCGGGTGGCTCAGCCGGTCGTCGACGAGCTCGTTGGTCAGCTCGGAGGGCACCAGGTCACCGGCATCCAGGTAGCGCTTGGCTTCCAGACCCAGCTTGGTGCCGTTGCCGATGTTCTCCCGAAACAGGTCGCCAGTCGACAGGTGCGGGATTTCGAGCTTTTCGGCCAGCTTGACGGCCTGCGTGCCCTTACCTGCTCCAGGAGGCCCAAGCAACACAACTCTCACTTGAGGAACCCTTCGTAATTGCGCTGCATGAGCTGACTTTCGATCTGTTTGACCGTATCCAACGCGACACCGATGGCGATCAGCACCGCAGTACCACCGAAC
This sequence comes from Mycobacterium cookii, assembly GCF_010727945.1. Taxonomy (NCBI): domain Bacteria; kingdom Bacillati; phylum Actinomycetota; class Actinomycetes; order Mycobacteriales; family Mycobacteriaceae; genus Mycobacterium; species Mycobacterium cookii. Next base: position 4,516,698 of record NZ_AP022569.1, on the reverse strand, counting down.
GGCAAATTCTGCACCGGCCCCGAGTTGCCGATCTGCAGGAACAGGTTGGGCAACACCGCGATGACACCTAGGTAGATCGAACCAGGCAACGTGATCCTGCTCAACACGTAGCGCAGATAGTCGGCGGTCGGCTTACCCGGCCGGATACCGGGAATGAAGCCGCCGAACTTTTTCATCTCGTCGGCGCGCTCATCGGGGTTGAACGTGATCGACACGTAGAAGTACGTGAAGAAGATGATCAGGCTGAAATAGACGCCGATGTAGACCGGGCTTCCGGGGTTCGACAGGTAGTTGCTGACGAACTTGTCCCACCAACTGTTACCCACGCCGCCGGTGCCGCTGCGGATCAACTGCGTGATCAGGTGCGGGATGTAGATCAGCGACGACGCGAAGATCACCGGTATGACGCCGGCCTGGTTGACCTTCAGCGGCAGATACGTCGAGGTGCCGCCATACATCCGCCGGCCCACCATCCGCTTGGCGTACTGCACCGGGATGCGGCGCTGGCCCTGCTCGACGAACACCACCCCGACCACGATGATCAGCGCTGCCACGCAGACCGTCGCCAGCACCACCCCACCACGGCTGTCCAGAATGCTTTTGCCCTCGCCCGGGATCCGGGCGGCAATACCCGTGAAGATCAGCAGCGACATGCCGTTGCCGATGCCACGTTCGGTGACCAGCTCGCCCATCCACATCACCAGCGCTGCGCCCGCGGTCATCACCAGCACGATGACGACCAGGCTGAAGATGCTCTGGTTGGCGATGATGTCCAGGTTGCAGCCCTGCAGCAGCCCGCCGTTGGCGGCCAGCGCCACGATGCTGGTTGCCTGCAGAATGGCCAGCGCAATCGCCAGGTAGCGGGTGTACTGCGTCATCTTGGCCTGGCCGGATTGGCCTTCTTTTCGCAGCTCTTCAAACCGTGGGATGACCACGGTGAGCAACTGCACGATGATGCTCGCGGTGATGTAGGGCATGACCCCGACCGCGAACACGGTCAGCTGCAGCAGCGCACCACCGGAGAACAGGTTGATCAGCGAGTAGATCTGCGCCGATTCACCGCCACTGATCTGCTGGATGCACTTCTGCACATTGGGATAGTTCACGCCCGGCGACGGCACCGTCGCACCCAGGCGGTAGAGGAGCACGATGCCAAGGCTGACCAGGATCTTCCGTCTCAGGTCGACTGTTCGCAGCGATGAGATGAAAGCCGAAAGCACTCTTTCCTCCTGCGCAGCCAGGCTCTGGTCGCGGCGTGTCGATGGCTGGCGTATCCAGCACGGAAGTGTTCTGCAGGGTCCTGTGTCACGCGTTGAGCACTAGCAGGTGAAACGTGTCCAGGCGCGCGTCAGACAGTCTACGAGAGTAACAGCGCACGAAGCGCTCACCTGCAAATGGGGTGGGCCGCACACAGCGTCGGGGCGTAGAGTTTCGGTAGCTCTTTACCTTGGCTAAGTATGAAGCCAACGGCAACGACGGGGAGGGTGACGATGCCGCGCAGCGATACCGACAGTTGGGACTTGGCCTCCAGTGTGGGCGCCACGGCGACCATGGTCGCGGCGGCCCGGGCACTGGCCACCGAAGACGACGACCCCATCATCAACGACCCGTTCGCCGGTCCACTGGTCCGAGCGGTGGGCATCGACTTCTTCACCCGGGTGGTCGACGGCGAGATCGACCCCGCGGCGGCGAGCGTGGACGGTGACAAGGAACTGCAGACGGAGACCGACTCGCTGGCGGTGCGCACCAGATTCTTCGACGAGTTCTTCGTCGACGCCGCCGAGGCCGGGATCGGCCAGGCCGTCATCCTGGCCGCCGGTCTGGACGCCAGGGCATACCGCCTACCCTGGCCCGCCGGCACCGTCGTCTACGAAGTCGACCAACCCCAGGTCGTCGCTTTCAAGACCGGGACAATGGCCCGGCTGGGCGCCGAGCCGACCGCTGAGCGCCGCACGGTCAGCGTCGACCTGCGAGACGATTGGCCGGCCGCCTTGCGCGACAGCGGCTTCGACGCCACTAAGCCGTCGGCGTGGAGCGCCGAAGGGCTGTTGATGTACCTGCCGCCCGAAGCGCAGGACCGGCTGTTCGACCACATCACCGCGCTCAGCGCGCCGGGCAGCCGGCTGGCCACCGAATATCACCCGGACAACGGTTCGACGATGGCCGAACGCGGTCAGGCGATGAGCGACCGCTGGGCCAATCTCGGCTGCGATGTCGACCTGTCCGGGTTGTTCTACGAGGGCGACCGCAACAACGTCGCGGACTATCTCGGCGATCGAGGCTGGCGGGTGCACGCCCGCAATCGACGCGAGCTGTTCGGCGAATACGGCCGGGCATTCCCTGGCGACGACGCCCTGGCCGCATTCCGCAACATCGTCTCCCTGATCGCCACCCGCACATAGGAGGTCGGACATGGCAGCGAAGGACACCGCACGACACGACGGCGACAGCTGGGATCTGGCATCCAGCGTGGGGGCCACCGCCACCGCCGTGGCCGCCCGTCGCGCTATGGCGTCGAAGGGCCCGGATCCGCTGATCGACGACCCGTATGCCGAGCCATTGGTCAGGGCGGTCGGGGTGGAGGCGTTCATCAAGATGATGGACGGCGAGATCGAGCTCACCGACGACGATCCAGCGTTCACGGCGCGACGGCTGGCCGAGGGCATGGCCGTGCGAACCCGGTTCTTCGACACATTCTTCACCGACGCAGCCGCAGCGGGTGTGCGCCAGGCCGTGATTCTGGCCGCCGGCCTCGACACCCGCGCCTACCGGTTGCCGTGGCCGTCCGGAACCGTGGTGTTCGAGGTTGACCAGCCGCAGGTGATCGAGTTCAAGACCCGCACGCTGGCCGATCTGGGCGCAAACCCGTCCGCCGATCGCAGGGCGGTGGCCGCCGACCTGCGAGACGACTGGCCGATGGCATTGCGAGACAAGGGCTTTGATACCGAGCGGCCGACAGCATGGATCGCCGAGGGGCTACTGGGGTATCTGCCGCCGGACGCCCAGGATCGGTTGTTCGACAGCATCACCGCGCTCAGTGCGACCGGAAGCCGGATCGGCACCGGTTACGTTCCCGACATCCACGATCGAATCGCCAACCGGGGCAACGAGATCAGCGAGCGCTGGCAACGCCTCGGGCTGAACCTGAACTGGTCCGAGCTGGTGTACGACGGTGAGCGCAACGACGCGGTGGAGTATCTGGCCGGTCACGGCTGGCGGACCACCGTGCGCACCACGCCAGAGCTGTACAGCGCCAACGGTTTCGAGTTTCCGGACGCTCCGTCGATGGTGGCGTTCGGCGACATCAGATACGTCTCGGCCGAGCTACCGTAGCGACGCCAGTTCCAGGAAGCGGCGATACCGCTCACCCACCGGCTCCACCCACGCCGCCCGCGGCTCGACCACCCGCTCGACAGTCGCCCACCTCGCGGCATCGGTGATCGCCGACTCCTTGCCGACCGCCATCCGGGCCAGAAACGCCGCGCCCAGCGCCGCACCTTCGGCCACCCCGGACACCTGTACCGGCCGGCCGGTGGCGTCGGCGATGGCCTGCATCCACGGCAGCACCCGGGTGCCGCCACCGGCCGCCACGATCCGCGTCACGCCCGCTCCGCTCAGCTCGATCAGTTGTCGGACAACGAAACCCGACGCCTCGAAAGCCGCCCGACGCAGCGCCGCCGCGTCGTGACCGAGTTCCAACCCGTCGAGCATCCCGCGACGGTCCGGGTCGTGGAATGGTGTGCGCTCACCGCGCAGGTAGGGCGACCACACCGGCACCCGCCGCGGATCGACAGCATCGGCGTTCCCCGGCGCCAGGACGCGATCGACCCAGCCGAGGAACAGCCCGCCGGCGTTGCTAGCCCCGCCGATCTGACTCATGCCGGTCGCCGTGGGAATGGTCCACAGGCCCGGAACCTGTTGCGCCTCGGGCACGGTCACCCACACGATCAGGGTGGTGCCGCACAGCACCAGCACGTCTCCGGCATTGTCGGCGCCGGACACCAGCTGCTCGCACAGCGCGTCGATGGCCCCCACCGCCACAACGGCATCGCCCACCTGCCCGGCCGCGGTACCCGGAGCCTCCACGCGGGGCAACTGTCCGGCCGTCGCGCCGTACTGTCCGCACACCTCGGCGTTCCAGCCGGTGGCATCGAACAGTGGTGCCGCGGTGAAGGCGGTCGGGAAATCGACCACCGCCTGCCCGGCCAGCGCATAGTTGGCCACCGCCGGGGCCGGCCAGTACCCGGCCGCATCGGGTGCGTGCGCCGCCGTCCAGCGCAGAAACTCGGCGGCCTCGCCCACCGGAAACGGTCCGTCGGCGGGAGTTCCGGGAACGCGGCCACGACCGTCGCCGTACAGCAGGCCCGGGCTGATCGGACGGCCGTCGGCGTCGACGGCGGTCAGCGACGGCACCATCGCCGACACCGCGACCGCGAGCGCGTCCGGGCGGGCCAGCTGGTTCAGCGCCGCCAGCGGGCCCCGCCGCCACGCCTCGTCCGCGTCGTGCTCGAGGCGATCCGGCGCCGGCACTCGCAGCTGGTGCGGAATCCGGGTCCGAGCGACCACCCGGCCGTCGGCATCGGCGGCGACCGCTTTGACGGCGGTGGTGCCGATGTCGATGCCGATTGTGACCTCTTCGCCTGACACGGGCGTCACCGTACGCCAGCATTGGCAGTCGTGACGCGTGCTTTGGTGACGGCCCCGCTGCGTGGTGAGGGATTCGAAAAGTTGCGGCGACTGGCCGATGTCGTCTACGACCCATGGATCGATCAGCGGCCGCTGCGCATCTACAGCGCCGAGCAGCTGGCCGAGCGGATCTCTGCCGAACGCGCCGATATCGTTGTGGTGGAAAGTGATTCAGTCAAAGGCCCGGTGTTCGAGCTTGGCTTGCGGGCCATCGCCGCCACCCGCGGCGACCCCAACAACGTCGACGTCGCCGGCGCGACGGCGGCCGGGATTCCGGTGCTGAACACCCCGGGCCGCAACGCCGACGCAGTCGCCGAGATGACGCTGGCGCTGCTGTTCGCCGCCACCCGCCAGGTCCTCGGCGCCGACGCCGACGTGCGGGCCGGAGAAGTGTTCCGCGACGGCAGCATTCCGTATCAGCGCTTCCGCGCATGGGAGGTGGCCGGCCGGACCGCCGGGCTGATCGGCCTGGGCGCGGTCGGCCGGGCGGTGCAATGGCGGATGGCGGGGCTGGGCATGCGGGTGATCGCCTACGACCCGTTCAACGACGACGCCCGGCACAGCCTGGACGAGTTGTTGGCCGAGGCCGACATCGTCTCGCTGCACGCACCGGTGTCCGCGGACACCGAAGGCCTGATCGGTGCCGAGCAGTTCGCGGCGATGCGTGACGGCGTCGTCTACCTCAACAGCGCCCGGGCTCAACTGCACGACACCGATGCGCTGGTCGACGCGCTGCGCAGTGGCAAGGTGGCCGCCGCCGGGCTCGACCACTTCGCCGGGGAGTGGCTGCCCACCGATCACCCGTTGATCGCGATGCCCAATGTCGTGCTGACGCCGCATATCGGCGGCGCGACGTGGAACACTGAAGCGCGGCAGGCGCAGATGGTGGCCGACGACATCGAGGCGCTGCTGTCCGGCAAGCCACCTGCCCACATCGTCAACCCGGAGGTGCTAGGACCGTGACTGTCAGATCTGTCCCCGACACCGCAGCCGCGGTGCTGGCAGCGGCCAAGGACATGCTGCGCCGCGGGCTGGTCGAGGGCACCGCCGGAAACATCTCGGCGCGCCGTGTTGACGGCAACCTGGTCATCACCCCGTCGTCGGTCGACTACGCCGACATGACGCTGGACGATCTGGTGGTGGTCGACCCGGACGGCGTGGTGCTGCAGGCCGCTGATGGCCGTTCGCCGTCGACGGAGATGCAATTGCACCTGGCCTGCTTCCAGGCGTTCGACGACATCGGCAGCGTCATCCACAGTCACCCGGTGTGGGCCACCATGTTCGCGATCGCCCATCAGCCGATCCCGGCCTGTATCGACGAGTTCGCGATCTACTGCGGCGGCGACATCCGCTGCAGTGAGTACGCGGCGTCGGGCACCCCCGAAGTCGGCAGCAACGCGGTGAAAGCCCTGGAAGGCCGGGCCGCGGCGCTGATCGCCAACCACGGCCTGGTGGCAGTCGGGCCGCGGCCGGACAAGGTCCTGCATGTCACCGCGCTTGTCGAGCGGACTGCTCAAATCGTCTGGGGAGCAAGGGCTCTCGGTGGCCCGGTGCCGATACCCGAGGATGTCAACGCGAACTTCGGCGGCGTGTACAGCTATTTGCGCGCGAATCCGATGTAGCGATGAGCGGTGTTCAGCTTGGTCGCGCCTGTGTGACGCGGGTGCTGGAACTGAAATTCGACCTGAATACCAGCTTCTTCTCCCAGACGCCACAGTCGGGTTGGCTGGACAACAGCGACCTGCTGGTGCCGGATTTCTTCGACCCCGCCGCCGACCAGTGGCATATCGCGATCCAAAGCTGGGTCATCGAGGTCGACGGGCTGATCGTGGTCGTCGACACCGGCGTCGGCAACGACCGCCCGCGCCCGCACATGCCGCCGCTGGATCACCTGAACACCGGTTTCCTGGCTGCGTGCGAGGCGGCGGGCATCGACCGCAACGAGGTCGACGTCGTGGTCAACACTCACATCCACTCCGACCATGTCGGCTGGAACACTATGCGAGACAACGACTCCTGGGTGCCGACCTTTCCCAATGCCCGATACGTGGCGCCTGCCGCCGACTACGCCTACTTTGCACCCGACGGGCCCGCGGCAACGCAAACGCCACGAACCGACGAGGAGGCGGCCACCCAGCGCGGCAACCTGCTGGTGTTCGCCGACAGCGTCGCACCCATCGAGGAGGCGGGACAGCTCGTCCGGTGGTCGGATGACTTTCAGATAAGTCCGTCGCTGCGGCTGCGCCCCGCCCCCGGGCACACACCGGGCTCCTCGGTGCTGTGGCTGGATGCGGGTCAGCCGGCGGTGTTCGTCGGCGATCTCACCCACAGCCCGGTGCAGCTGCGCCGCCCCGCCGACCCGTGCGCCTTTGACGTGAATGCAGGTGCGGCGACGGCGACCCGGCGACGGATATTCACCGAGGCCGTCGAGGCACATGCCGCCGTCATACCCGCGCACTATCCGGGTCATGGCGGCGCGACGATCCGGGCCGTGGCAGGACAATTCGACGTCGACCACTGGCTGGATTTCGAGCCGCTCTGACAGGGTCCTGCCTCTCAGCGCTGATCGATGGCCACCTTGACGGCTCCGCTGTCGCCCTGGTTGGCGATGGCCAGAAAGGCATCGCGCCATTGGTTGAGCCGGAAAACGTGAGTCAGCATGGGACGCAGATCAATTCGGCTGTCGACAACCAGATCGAGGTAATGCGCGATCGCGTGCCGGCGGTGCCCGTCGACCTCCTCGATGCCGAACGCGTTGCTGCCGACCCAATTGATCTCCTTGAAGTACAACGGGCTCCACTCCCACCGGCCGGGCGCGTGCACGCCGGCCTTCACCAGCGTCCCGCGCGCGGTCAGGACTCGGACGCCCACTTCGAACGTCTCCGGTTTGCCGATCGTGTCGTAGACGACATCGACCGCACCCGGGTGGGCCATCGGCAAGCCGTGCAGCGGCTGCCACAGCCGGCCGCCGCCCCAGCGCACCAGTTCTTCGATGACAGCCAGCCGTGGCTCGTGCGCCAGCACGAGCTCCGCGCCGAACCGGCGGGCCAACTCGGCCTGCGCGTCGAATCGGGCCACCGCCGCCACCGCCACATCCGGATAGAGCGCCCGCAGAATCGCCACCGCGCACAGGCCCAGCGAGCCGGCGCCGTACACCAGGACGCGGCCCGACCGCGGCGGCGGGTGACGGGTAACGGCGTGCAGCGACACCGAGAACGGATCGGCGAACACGGCCAGTTCGTCGGGCACCGAATCGGGCACCGCGAACAGCATGCTGTCGTGCGCCGGCATCAACTCGGCGTAGCCACCGGTGACATCGGCGGACACCCCGGTGTGGATCCCGGGTTTGATGTCGCCGTCACAGAAGCTCCAGCACAGGCTGTAGTCGCCGCTCTGGCAGGCCGGACAGGGCGGCTCGACCCCGCGTGGCCGGCAGGACAGCCACGGATTGAGCACCACGCGCTGGCCCACCTCCAGCCCACGGGCCTTCGGCCCCAGCTCGACCACGTCGGCAACCACTTCGTGGCCCATGACTTGCGGAAACGAACAAAACGCCGCCATCGCGTTGTCGGCGTCGCCCGCACCGAAGTCCAGCAAGATCTGCTTGGAGTCCGAGCCGCAGATCCCGGTCAGCCGCGGCCGGGTTATCACCCAATCGTCATGCAGCAGTACAGGATCCGGCACCTGCTGCAACGCAACCGGGCTGGACCCAAAATTCTTGGTCAGCACGTTGGCGTCGTCGGGGATGTCGAACGGCTCCGGCGGCACGCCGAAAACCAGCGCCCACATCAGGGCGCCTCGACCTCGAGGTAAACCATGGCCTCAGCGTTACGCGGATACCCGGTCTTCGACGTGGATTTCGGCAAGATGACTACACAAGCCCCATTTCTGTAGCGTGGTAGCCTCGTTATATTGGCTAAGTAACCACTCCGCGTCCTGCAGGGAGGCAGCGATGGCACGTACCGACGACGACAACTGGGACCTGGCTTCGAGCGTCGGCGCCACCGCCACGATGGTCGCGTCCGCCCGCGCAATGGCAAGCAAGGCCGAGACCCCGTTGATCAACGACCCGTACGCCGAGCCACTGGTTCGGGCGGTGGGTCTGGAGCTGTTCACCAAACTGGCCACCGGCGAGCTGACTCCCGCGGACCTCGAAGACGACGGCGACGGCTCCCCCGCGGGCGTGCAGCGGATGACCCACAACATGGCGGTCCGCACCAAATTCTTCGACGAGTTCTTCGTCGATGCCACCAACGCGGGCATCCGCCAGGCGGTCATCCTGGCGTCCGGGCTGGACGCCCGCGCCTATCGGCTGCCCTGGGCCAACGGCACCACGGTGTACGAGATCGACCAGCCGCAAGTCATCGAATTCAAAACACGCACGCTGGCCGAGTTGGGCGCCCAGCCCACCGCCCACCGTCGCACGGTCGCCGTCGACCTGCGCGACGACTGGCCGGCCGCGCTGCAGGCGGCGGGATTCGATCCCAGTCAGCCCACCGCGTGGAGCGCCGAAGGCCTGCTGGGCTACCTGCCGCCCGACGCGCAGGATCGCTTGCTGGACACCATCACTGAGCTGAGCGCGCCGGGCAGTCGCATCGCTACCGAAAGCGGGCCCACTCGCGAGCCAGCCCACGAGGAGCGGGTCAAAGAACGCATGCGGACCGTCTCGCAGCGCTGGCGCAAACACGGGCTCGACCTCGACATGACCGAGCTGGTCTACTTCGGCGACCGCAACGAAGCCGCCGTCTACCTGTCCGAGCGCGGATGGCAGATGAGTGGCAGCACAATCCGAGAACTGTTCGCGGCCAACGGACTTCCGCCGATCGTCGAGGACGACCTGCCGTTCGCCGACCGCCTCTATGTCAGCGGCACGCTGACCTACAAGAACTAGGAGCCATTCGATGCCACGTACCCATGACGACAGCTGGGATCTGGCCTCCAGTGTGGGGGCCACCGCGACCATGGTGGCGGCCTCGCGCGCGCTGGCCTCGAAGGGGCCCGACCCGCTGCTCGACGACCCGTTCGCCGATCCACTGGTCCGCGCGGTGGGCCTTCCCCCGTTCATCCGCCTGATCGACGGCGAGATCAACCTGGACGACGACTCGGCGATGACCGCCCGCACACGGGCCGAGCAGATGACCGTGCGCACAAGGTTTTTCGACGACTTCTTCATCGCCGCCACCAACTCCGGAATCCGGCAGGCGGTGATCCTGGCGTCCGGCCTGGACACCAGGGCCTACCGGCTGCCCTGGCCGGCCGGAACGGTGGTCTACGAGATCGACCAACCGCAGGTGATCGACTTCAAGACCAACACTCTGGCCGGCCTCGGCGCCGACCCGACAGCCGAGCGCCGCACAGTCAGTATCGACCTGCGCGATGATTGGCCAACTGCTTTGCGAGACCGTGGTTTCGATGTCAACAAACCGGCGGCGTGGAGCGCCGAAGGGCTGCTGCCCTACCTGCCGTCCGAGGCGCAGGATCGGCTGTTCGACAACATCACCGCGCTCAGCGCACCGGGCAGTCGGCTGGCCACCGAGCACATCTCCCACCCGGATGCCTTCTCCCGGGAAAGCGTGCAGCGCATCGGCGAGCGTTGGCGCAAAGCGGGTTTCGACCTCAACCCGGCCGACCTGTTCTACCACGGCGAGCGCAGCAACGTGATCGACTATCTGAACGGTCACGGGTGGCAGGTGACCGCCCATCCCGCGCCGGAACTGTACGAGCGCAACGGATTCACCTTCCCGGAGGACGAGTCGATGTCAATGTTCCGGGAGATGAGTTACGTCGACGCGACGCTGAAATGACCCGCACCGACGACGACAGCTGGGATCTCGCCTCCAGTGTGGGCGCCACCGCGACGATGGTCGCCGCCGGTCGGGCGATGGCGACCAAGGCCGAGAACCCGCTGATCAACGACCCGTATGCCGACCCCCTGGTGCGGGCCGTCGGGCTGGACTTCTTCGTCAAGATGATCGACGACGAACTGGACCTCTCACTGTTCCCGGACACGTCGCCGGACCGAACCCAGGCGATCATCAACGGAATGGCCGTTCGCACCAAGTATTTCGACGATTACCTGCTCGATGCCGTCGGCGCAGGCGTGCGGCAGGTGGTGATCCTGGCGTCGGGGCTGGATTCCCGCGCGTACCGACTGCCCTGGACCGACGGCACCACGGTCTATGAGATAGACCAGCCTCAGGTGATCGAGTTCAAGACAAGGACTCTCGCCGATCTCGGCGCGCAGCCCACCGCGACGCGTCGCACGGTCTCCATCGATCTGCGCGCCGACTGGCCGGCCGCACTGCAGGCAGCCGGGCTGGATACCGGCAAGCCGACGGCGTGGCTGGCCGAGGGCCTGCTGATCTACCTGCCGTCTGACGCCCAGGACCGGTTGTTCGACAACATCACGGCGCTGAGCGTGCCCGGCAGCGCCATCGCCACCGAATACGTTCCGGGGATGAAGGATCTGGACCTCGAACAGGCTCGCGAACGGACGGCCCTATTTCGCCAGCACGGTCTGGACCTCGACATGACGTCGCTGGTGTACGCCGGCGAGCGCAGCCACGTCATCGACTATCTGCGTGGCAAGGGATGGGGTGCCACCGGGACCCCGCGTGCGGATCTGTTCGCCGCCAACGGACTTCCGTTGCCCGGTCCGGAGAACGACGACCCGCTGGGCGAAATCATCTATGTCAGTGGGACGCTCGGACGCTAGAAGCGGGACTCCCCCACCCACAGCACGCTGGCGCCGGTCAGCGTCCGCTCGGCCTGTTCGATGATGCCGATCACCGACTGAATCATCAACGCGCCCAATGCATCAGGTAGTGACGCGGCCGCCGGCTGCGAGGATGCCCGCGGGCGGAGAAACTCCCACAGCGACGAACCCGGGTAGCCGGCGATGCGCACCTTGTCGTCTTCGTCCAAACCGGCCAGCACTTTGGCCCTGCGCACCGCGGTGCGCAACCCGCCGAGCTCGTCGACGAGGCCGTGCTCGAGGGCATCCGCACCGGTCCATACCCGGCCCCGGGCCACCTCTTCGACCGCCTCCAAGCTGAGGTGACGCCCGTCGGCGACGCGCTGCACGAAGTCGGTGTAGCACAGGTCCGCCTCGGCCTCCACCTGAGCGTGCTGCTCGGGCGTGAACGGCGCATTGATCGACCACGCATCGGCATTGGCGTTGGTACGCACCGCATCCGACCCGACACCCAGCCGGTCTTTCAAGTCGCGGGCGACCAGCTTGCCCGTGATCACGCCGATCGAGCCGGTGATCGTGCCGGGGTTGGCCACGATCGCGTCGGCGCCCATCGAGATGTAGTAGCCACCGGAAGCGGCGACCGCACCCATCGACGCCACCACCGGCTTGCCGTGCCGGCGAGCCTTCTTGACCTCGCGCCAAATGGTTTCCGACGCGGAAACCGAGCCGCCCGGCGAGTCGACCCGCAGCACGATGGCCGACACCGAGTCGTCGGCAGCGGCCTCGCGCAGTGCCGCCGCGATGGTGTCGGCACCGGCGTTGGACGAGCCGAATGGCACCCGCGATCCTCCGCGGCCGCTGACGATCGGGCCGGCGACGGTGACTACGGCGATGGTGCCCTTCGGTCCGCGCCCGGGCAGCGACGGCCGCGGACTGCCCGGCCCGGTCGCCCGCGCGTAGCGAGTCAGGAACAACCGCGGCGGCGCATCGTCATCGTCGGCATCGCCGGTCTCTGGCGAAATGCCTTTGGCGCCAACAAGTTCTGCTATCCGCGCATAGGCTTCGTCGCGGTATCCGATGCGGTCGAGCAGACCGGACTTGACGGCGGTGTCGCGCAGCAGCGGCGCCTGGTCGGCCAGCCCGTCGAGCGCGTCCAGGCCGACCTTGCGCGACTCGGCGATCGCCTGCCACACCTGGGCGCGCAGGCTTTCCAGCAGCCGGGTGTCGGCTTCCCGATGCGAATCGGTGTAGCGGTCCTGCGTGAAAAGGTTTGCCGCCGACTTGTATTCACCACGCGCGATGAACTGCGCCTCGATACCGGCCTTGTCCAGCGCGTCCCGAAGGAACAGGGCGCTGGTGGCAAAGCCGATCAGTCCGACGCTGCCCGACGGCTGCATCCACACCTCGCCGAACGCCGACGCCAAGTAGTACGACAACGTTCCCGGATACGTCTCGGCCCACGCCAGCGAGGGCTTGACGGCCGTGAACGCCGCAATGGCTTCGCGCAGCTCCTGGACCGGGCCGGCCGGGGCGGCGGACAGCTCCACCCGGGCGATCAGGCCGGCGACCCGGGGATCCTCGGCCGCCCGGTGCAGCGCCGCCACGGCGTCGCGCAGCACCAGCGGCCGGCCGCCGCCGCTGATGATCGCCAGCGGATCGAACCCGCTCGCTTCCGGCGGCGCGGCCCGCAGGTCGAACTCGAGCACGCAGCCGGCGGGAACGCCGTGGTGGCGGGCGGTGTCCACCCGGCGAGCCAGCGCTCGCACGTCGTCGATACCGGGCGGATCAGGCAGGAAAGCAAACATGTGTCGAGCCTACCGACGGGCGCGTCAGCACCGCCCGGACCGTAGGTTGATCGGGTGAAGTTCTCCATCTCGATCCACCAGTTCGACTCGGCCGGTTTCGACGGGGACGGCCTGCGTGACTACCTGAAACGGGCCGAGGAACTCGGCTTCGAGGGCGGCTGGGTGCTCGAACAGACCATCGGTGCGGCACCGCTGATAGCACCACTGGAACTGCTGGCCTGGGCGGCGTCCTGCACCGAGCGGTTACGGCTCGGCGTGGCCGTACTGGTCTCGTCGTTGCATGATCCCCTGCAGTTGGCCTCGGCGATCACCGCGGTTGACCGGCTCAGCCACGGTCGACTCGATGTCGGTGTGGCGCCCGGTGGCGGCCGCCGACAGTTCGCCGCCTTCGGCGTCGACGGCGACACCTTCATCAGCAGTTTCACCGAGGGCCTCCAGTTGATGAAGGCGGCCTGGTCCGACCAGCCACGGGTGACCTTCGACGGCCGGTTCCGCAAAGTCGAGGACCTACCGATCCAGCCCAAGCCCGTGCAGCGGCCGCATCCGCCGATCTGGTTCGGCGGTCAGGCCCCCAAGGCGCTGGCCCGCGCGGTGCGGCACGGCGACGCGTTCCTCGGAGCGGGCTCGTCGACCACCGCGAAGTTCGCCGAAGCGGTTTCCGTCGTGCGCCGCGAAATTGCCGAGCAGGGCCAGGATCCCGGGACCTTCCCGATCGGCAAGCGGGTCTACCTGATGGTCGACGACGACGCGAGCAAGGCTCGCGAACGAGTGCTCGACGGGCTGCACCGGATTTACGGCGCGATGCCGGGCGTCGACCAGGTACCGGTGTCGGGCACGATCGACGACGTGGTCGCCGGTCTGCACGAGGTCATCGACGCCGGCGCCGAGACGATCCTGCTGAACCCGGTCGGCCGCGACGTCGCCGAGGATCGCGAGCAAATGGAACGCCTTGCCGCGGAGGTGATTCCGCAACTCCGCTGACCGCGACCGTTGCACGGGAGTATAACGACTCAATGGTCAGCAAAGTCATCGCGCCGCCGGACCGGATCCAGGGTGACGCCGACGAGGGCTACGGGAAGATCGCCGACGCGTTCCGGGCCAACTTCGCCGCACGCCGCGAAGTCGGCGCCGCGGTCGCCGTTTACCGCAACGGCGTCAAAGTCGTCGACCTGTGGGGCGGCTACCGCAACGGTCACACCAAGCAACCGTGGCAGCAGGACACCATCGTCAACATGTTCTCGACGACGAAAGGCATTGCCTCCCTGGCTGTCACGGTCGCAGCATCCCGCGGGCTGATCTCCTACGACGCGAAAGTCGCCGACTACTGGCCGGAGTTCGCGCAAGCGGGCAAAGCGGATGTGACCGTGCGGCAGTTGCTGTCCCATCAAGCCGGCCTGTCGGCACTCGACGCGCCGCTGCTGCTGGCCGACCTGAACGACGCCGAGAAGCGGTCGGCGGTGCTGGCGGCACAGGCCCCGGCCTGGCCACCGGGCAGCCGGCACGGCTATCACGCCCTGACCCTGGGCTGGTATGAGTCCGAACTGATCCGGCACGCCGACCCGGCGCATCGGACGCTTGGGCAGTTCTTCGCCGACGAAGTCGCCGCACCGCTCGGACTGGACCTGCACATCGGCCTGCCCGCATCGGTGGACCGTGACCGCGTCGCGCATCTGCACGGCTGGCACCGCGCCGCGGCGCTACTGCACCTCAACGCGATGCCGCCACGGCTCGCGCTGGCGCTGCTGAATCCGCGTAGCCTGACCGGCCGTAGTGTGAACCTGCCCAACGACATCGATGCGATGCGGGATTTCAACCGTGAAGAGGTCCGCACCGTCGAGATTCCGGCGGCCAACGGGATCGGCGCGGCGCGCGCGGTCGCCAAGGCGTACAGCTGCGCGGCGACCGGTGGACGCGAACTCGGCTTGACGTCCGAGACCCTCGATGCGCTCACCCGACCGTCGCGCACACCGAGCGGCGGCATTCGCGACAAGGTGTTGCACGTCGATTCGGTGTTCTCGCTGGGCTATTGCAAACCGTTGGCGCACTTCAACTTCGGCTCGTCGGATAAAGCGTTCGGCACACCGGGACTGGGCGGATCATTCGGGTTCGCCGACCCCGACACCGGGGTCGGCTTCGCATACGTGATGAACCGGTTGGGTTTTCACCTATGGAGCGACCCGCGGGAACTGGCCTTGCGGCAGGCGTTGTTCCGCGACGTGCTCGGCGTGCGGCCGCAGCGGTAGCGGGCTGCTACAGCTCGGTCGCTGAGCCGCCCGCCGCGGTGATCTTCTCCCGCGCGCTGCCGCTGAACTTGTGCGCGGTGACGTCGACCTTGACGCCCAGCTTCCCGTCACCGAGAACCTTGACGAGGGTGTTCTTGCGCACCGCGCCCTTGGCGACCAGCTCGTCAACCCCGATCGAACCACCTTGCGGGAACAGACGATTGATGTCGCCGACGTTGACGACTTCGTACTCGGTGCGGAACCGGTTGCGGAAACCCTTCAGCTTGGGCAGCCGCATGTGGATCGGCATCTGCCCACCCTCGAAGGTCACCGGCACGTTCTTACGCGCCTTGGTGCCCTTGGTTCCGCGGCCCGCGGTTTTACCCTTGGAGCCCTCACCACGACCGACCCGGGTGCGCTTGGTCTTCGACCCCGGCGCTGGGCGTAGGTCGTGCAGTTTGATCGTCATTTGGTGCTACCTCCGTCAGCCGGCTCGACCTCGATGAGGTGCCGGACCGTCGCGATCAGCCCGCGGGTCTGCGGGGTGTCGTCGCGGACGACCGAGTGGCGAATGCGCCGAAGCCCCAGTGTGCGAAGGCTTTCCCGCTGCTTCCAGCGAGCGCCGATGACACCGCGAACCTGGGTGATCTTCAGCTGCGTCGGTTGTGTCGCTTTTTCTGCGGCCATGGTTATGCCGTTCCTTCACGGGTGGCGCTGGCACTGGCGGCCAACGCCTCACTTTCGCGGCGTGCGCGCAGCATGCCTGCCGGCGCCACATCCTCGATCGACAGTCCGCGCCGGGCGGCGACCTCTTCGGGACGCTGCAACAGCTTGAGCGCGGCGACCGTGGCGTGCACCACGTTGATTGCGTTGTCGCTGCCCAGCGACTTGGCCAGCACGTCGCGCACGCCGGCACATTCCAGCACCGCGCGAACGGCGCCGCCGGCGATCACACCGGTACCGGCGCTGGCCGGCCGCAGCAGCACCACACCGGCGGCCGCCTCACCCTGCACGGGATGGACGATCGTCCCGCCGATCAGCGGCACCCGGAAGAAGCTTTTACGGGCCTCCTCGACGCCCTTGGCGATCGCAGCCGGGACTTCCTTCGCCTTGCCGTAGCCGACACCGACCATGCCATTGCCGTCGCCGACGATGACCAACGCGGTGAAGCTGAATCGCCGACCACCCTTGACCACCTTGGAGACGCGGTTGATGGTGACGACCCGCTCTAGGTAATTGCTCTTGTCGCCGTCGCGGTCGCGGCCGCCACGGCCACCGTCGCGTCGGCCCCGACCCTCGCGCGAGTCACGGCCGTCGCGCGAATCACGGCCATCGCCGCGAGAGTCGCGACCTTGCGCGGTTGTCGGGCCGGCCGTTCCAGCCGGTTGCTCCGCCATTATGCGGTCCTTCCGCTCAAGTTTGATTCCCCAAGATTGTTGCTCGTCATCAGAATTTCAATCCGCCCTCGCGAGCAGCGTCGGCCAATGCCGCGATCCGCCCGCCGTAGGTGTAGCCACCGCGGTCGAAGACCACGGTGTCGACTCCGGCTGCCTTGGCCCGCTCAGCGATCAGCTGGCCGACCCGCACACTGTGGGCTTTCTTGTCGCCGTCCACGCCGCGCACATCCGCCTCGATCGACGAGGCGGCGGCCAAGGTGGTGCCGGTCAGGTCGTTGACCAGCTGCACGTGGATGTGCCGCGACGAGCGGTGCACGACCAAGCGCGGACGCTCCGTGGTGCCCGAGATCTTCTTACGCAGCCGTGCGTGCCGCCGCAGCCGACCCTTTCGCCGGACGGCGGAAACGCTGTGCGCCAGCGGCTTTTGCGCGGTACCAGCTTGTGATTGCGCCATGACTACTTACCTGTCTTTCCGACCTTGCGGCGGATCTGCTCACCTTCGTAGCGCACACCCTTGCCCTTGTACGGGTCCGATTTGCGCAGCCGACGGATGTTCGCCGCGACCTGGCCGACCTTTTGCTTGTCGATACCGGTGATCGAGAACTTCGTCGGCGTCTCGACCGCGAAGGTGACGCCGTCCGGCGCCGTGATCACCACGGGGTGGCTGTAACCCAGCGCGAACTCGAGGTTGGAACCCTTGAGCTGCACGCGGTAGCCGACGCCGAAGATCTCCATCTTGATGGTGTATCCCTGCGTCACCCCGGTCACCAGGTTGGACACCAGGGTGCGCGACAGCCCGTGCAGCGAGCGATTGCGCCGCTCGTCGTCCGGACGGCTGACCACGATGGCGCCATCGTCGTTGCGCACCACGGTGATCGGCTCGGCGACCTTCAGATCCAGGACGCCCTTGGGCCCCTTGACCGAAACGTTCTGTCCATCGATGGACACCTCGACCCCGGACGGGATCGGGATCGGCTGCTTACCAATACGCGACATGTCAGTTCCCTCTCACCACACGTACGCGAGGACTTCGCCGCCCACGCCCTGCCTGGCCGCCTGACGGTCGGTGAGCAGACCCGAGGAGGTCGAGATGATCGCGACGCCCAGGCCACCGAGTACCCGCGGCAGGTTGGTGGACTTGGCGTACACCCGCAGCCCCGGCTTGGACACCCGGCGCAGGCCGGCGATGCTGCGCTCGCGGCTCGGCCCGTACTTGAGCTGAACCTTGAGCGCCTTGCCGACGCGCGCATCCTCGGTGTGGTAGTCGATGATGTACCCCTCCCGCTTGAGGATCTCGGCGATGTTGGCCTTGAGCTTCGAATGCGGCAGCGTCACCTCATCGTGGTACGCCGAATTGGCGTTGCGCAGACGTGTCAAGAAGTCTGCGATCGGGTCCGTCATCGTCATCGAGCGCTGCTCCTCTGCATCGCTTCGCTCTGCGTCGTCGTCATCGCGGTCATCGAGCGCTGCTCCTCTGCATCGCTTCGCTCTGCGTCGTCGTCATCGCGGTCATGGACGGTGTCGCCTTCCTCGCAGTGGTTCCCGGTTAGGGCCTACTGCGCACCTGTTCTCTGAGTTGGTCAAATTTGTCGTCGTCGGCCGGGGTTACCAGCTGCTCTTCTGCACGCCGGGCAGCTCGCCCGCATGCGCCATTTCACGCAGGCAGATCCTGCACAGCCCGAACTTGCGGTAAACCGCGTGCGGGCGGCCGCACTTGTTGCAGCGGGTGTAGGCGCGCACCGCGAACTTGGGCTTACGCGCACACTTGTTTTTCAGTGCCTTCTTTGCCATCTGGTCAGTTCTCCTTGAACGGAAAGCCGAGGCCGCGCAACAACGCCCGTCCTTCGTCGTCGTTTGTCGCCGAGGTGACGACGGTGATGTCCATGCCACGAGGCCGGTCGATCTTGTCCACGTCGATCTCGTGGAACACCGATTGCTCGTTCAGCCCGAAGGTATAGTTGCCGGAGCCGTCGAACTGCTTGGGCGACAGCCCACGGAAGTCGCGGATACGCGGCAGCGCGATCGAGGTGAGCCGGTCGAGGAACTCCCACATCCGGTCATTGCGCAGGGTCACCCGCGCGCCGATCGGCATGCCCTCGCGAAGCTTGAACTGTGCAATTGACTTGCGCGCCTTGCGAATCTCCGGCCGTTGCCCGGTGATCAGGGCCAGGTCGTTGACCGCACCGTTGATCAGCTTGGCGTCGCGAGCGGCGTCGCCGACGCCCATGTTCACCACGACCTTCACCACGGTCGGGATCTGCATGACGTTGGCGTACTTGAATTCCTGATTGAGCGCGTCACGAATCTCGTTGCGGTAGCGCGCCTTCAGCCGAGGCTGAACCTTCTCGGTTGTCGTCATGATGCCTTGATGTCCTTGCCATTGCGCTTGGAGATGCGGACCCGCTTGCCGGACTCCTCGTCGAGGCGGTAACCGACGCGAGTGGGGTTGCCGTCTGCGTCGACCACCATCACGTTGGAGACGTGAATGGGGGCTTCCTGCGTGACGATTCCACCCGACTGCGCGCCGCGCTCGTTGCGGGAGATCGCGGTGTGCTTCTTGATCCGGTTGACACCCTCGACGAGCACCTTGTTGCGCGTCGGGTAGGCCTGGATCACTTTGCCTTTGGCGCCTTTGTCCTTGCCCGAGATGACCAGGACGGTGTCACCCTTGTGCACCTTCATCTACAACACCTCCGGAGCAAGCGAGACGATCTTCATGAAGCGCTTCTCCCGCAGTTCGCGGCCGACCGGCCCGAAGATGCGGGTTCCACGCGGGTCGTTGTCAGGCTTGATGATCACGGCAGCGTTCTCGTCGAACTTGATGTAGCTGCCGTCCGGGCGACGGCGCTCCTTGACGGTGCGCACCACCACGGCCTTGACCACGTCGCCGCGCTTGACGTTGCCGCCGGGGATGGCGTCCTTGACCGTCGCCACGATGACGTCGCCGATGCCGGCGTAGCGCCGCGACGAGCCGCCGAGCACGCGGATGCACAAGATCTCCTTGGCGCCCGTGTTGTCGGCCACCTTCAGCCGCGATTCCTGCTGAATCACTCGATCTCCTGACCTGGTTCACGTATGCACGCCCACGCGTGGACACACCGGGAGACGCTGGAATGCATAGTCCACCCGACCCGTCTTGCATGGTCTTTGTCGCTGAAAGGCACGCGGGGCTGACAGGTCTTGCTCGTAAATGCCAGCCGAGGTCTGCCCACGGCAACCCCTAGAGTCTAGGCGAAGACCTGCTCAGAGCCAAATGCCTGGTCAACCGGCTGAGCGCAGAGGCCAACCGCGCTGTTTAGTCCCCTTGCCGCACCCAGGAAAAGATGTACAGCGCCATCGCGGTCGCCAGTGCGAGCAGGACCCACTGCACCAGGGCCTGGTCGATCAGCGAGCCGGGCGGCGGGGCGCCCGGCAGGATATTTCGCAGCGGAACGATCGCGAACAGGTTCGCCGCGTACCAGGTGGCGAAGGGTGGCACGAATTTTCTTCTGCCCAGCGCCATTGGAATGGCCACCAGCAGAGCCAAGGTCGGCAGGCTGATCAGGACCAGAATGATGCCGAGGTCGAAGATCAGCGGCCCCTTGGCCCGGTGCAGGGTAACGACGACGTTGCTGGTGTTGTGGTTGCCGGTCTCGCTGTTGTCGGTGTTGCGTTTGACGGTGGCATCCCAGCCGTCCATCGATCCGGTCACCTGGACGCGCGCCGGTATCCGCTTACGCTCGGCGCCCGACCCGATGAACACGTCGGCCGACAGCGGCTCGGACTTATAGGAGTCGAAGGGCCAGCTGCCGGGATTGCCGTGCGCCTTGATCGTCGTGCTGACCTGTGCGGGCGCCTTACCCTTCGGATATGTCAGGTCGCCGAGGTCATTCGGCGGGTACAACCGCACCGCCAGTTCGGTGTTCAGCTCGTCGAAACGCTTGTCGTACAACGACTCACCCGGATAGACCAACACGTTCACAGTGAGGCGGTTCGTCGTGGCTTTCAGCTCTTCCAGGCTGATCTGGACGACGGTTTCGTCAGGCGCGGCCTCGCTCAGGTCCAGCGGTGGAAGTGGACCCTCCGATTTCTGGAGCAGGTGAACTCCGAGCAGTGACAAGGCGTAGGCCACGACGAACGCCACCAAGACGATGACGACGATCGGGATCCGCCGCGATCGCGTTTCTTTCGGCGGTGCCGGCGGAGTTGCCGGCGGGGCCTCGGTTGTCATTGCTCGGCACCGAATCGGGAAGCCTGCCGGGAGTGGACGGGGACCGGATGCACAATGTCGTCCTGTCGGCGGAACACGGGGTCAGGTTAGCGAATCCACCTACCGATCGCGCGGCGAAAGAATCAGGCTGATCGCACCGACGGAGATTCGTCACCAGCTGGCCATCCGGCGGTAACGCGCAGTTCAGGATGGCTATTCATATCTTTCAAATCTGCGCTGGGACGGGACAGTTCGGCTATCGAGCCGCTAGTCTATTCTCGGTCGCGAGGCCGAAATCGTTAGCAGTGAAGCGCAACATCGTGTCGAAGTCCGGGGTGAGGCAATCAACATGAAGCACAGTCGTCTGGCCGCTGCGATGAGTTTGCTGGCAGCGGGTGCCGTAGTGCTATCGGGATGCGAGGTCCCACACACCAGCACGGCCTACGCCAGCGTGGTGGTGGACTGCGCCGGCAAGCCGGCAATATCGGCCAGCGGCTCGACCGCACAAGCCAACGCGATGAAGCGTTTCGTCAGCGCCTATGGCAAGTCCTGCCCCGGGCACACGCTCAACTACACCGCGAACGGCTCGGGTGCCGGAATCACTGACTTCCTGGCCGGCAAGAGCGATTTCGCCGGTTCGGACACCCCACTCGGCGACGACCAGCGGGACGCCGCAACGAAGCGATGCGGCGGCGCGCCCGCGTGGAACCTGCCGGTGGTGTTCGGCCCACTGGCCGTCACCTACAACCTGCCCGTCGACTTCCTGGTGCTCGACGCGCAGACGATCGCGGGCATCTTCAACGGCAGCATCACCCGCTGGGACGACCCGGCGATCAGCGCGCTGAACGCCTCCATGCCGTCAGAGGACATCCACGTCGTCTACCGCAGCGATAAATCCGGCAGCACCGCCAACTTCCAGGCCTACCTGGCGGCGGCCGCCGCTGGAACCTGGACCCAGGGCACCGGCAAGGAATTCAAGGGCGGCGTCGGCACCCCCGCCAAAGGTAACGACGGCACCTCGGCGATGGTGAAGAACACCGAGGGCGCGATCACTTACAACGAGTTGTCCTTCGCGATGGACGAGGGGCTCTACGCCGCCGAGATCAAAACCCCGGCAAGCCGCAAGTCGCGACGTCCGGTGCGCATCGGCACCGACTCCGTCGGCAAGACGATCGCCGGCGCCAAGTTCGTCGGCAAAGGCAACGACCTGGTGCTCGACCTCTCGTCGTTCTACAACCCCACCAACGACGACGTGTATCCGATCGTCCTGGCGACCTACGAGATCGTCTGCTCCAAGTACCCTGACCCAGCGGTTGGGGCGGCAGTCAAGGCGGCCCTACAGGCGACGCTCGGACCCGGCCAGATCGATCTGGACAAGCACGGTTACATCCCGTTGCCGCCGGACTTGCAGGCAAGGGTCTCAAGCGCGGTCGACGCCATCAGCTGATCCGGCCGGCAGGTCGCTCACGCACCGGAACCCGATGTGTGTTGTGGCGGTGTCCTGCGACTGCGGCGACCGCGCCGCAGGCCGATAGCGGTGGCAGTATTCGGGAGCGCACAGGTGCGAACCACCTTTGAGCGTCTGCATGATCGTAGGGTCGGCCGGTCCCGTTGGCGCACAGCAGATTTTGGGCGGCTGGTCCAACAGGTGATGGGACGAGAATTCGGTGGTGGTCCATTCCCAGACGTTGCCGATCATGTCGAAGAGCCCGAATCCGTTGGGCGGGAAGGCGCCCACCGGTGAGGTGCCGACCCAACTGAGCGCGCCGTCATTGCGGTACGGGAAGCTGCCCTGCCAGGTGTTGGCCATCAGCCTCCCGCCGGGCTTCTCGTCGTCGCCCCAGGCATATGTGGTCGCGGCACCGGCGCGGGCTGCATACTCCCATTCGGCTTCGGTCGGCAGCCGCCGACCGACCCAGCGCGCGTACGCCGCGGCATCCGGATAAGCCACCTGGACGACCGGATGATGCGCCCGATCGGCCACGTCGCTGCCCGGCCCGAAAGGATGCCGCCAGCTGGCACCCGGCACCCACACCCACCACTGCCGCCAGTCGCGCAGATCGACCGGACCCGCTGTCGGACGGAAAACCATTGCGCCCGGCTGTAACTCGCCCGCGTCGGCGCCCGGATACAACGCGGGGTCGATGGGCTGTTCGGCGACGGTCACGTACCCCGTCGCGTCGACGAACTCGGCGAACTGCGCGTTGGTCACCGGATGCCGTTCGACCGCGAAAGCGCCGACGCCCACCGTGTGGATCGGTGCTTCTTCGGGGTAGAAGCTCGTGCATCCCATCCGGAAGGATCCGGACGGCAGTTCGACCAGCTCGGTGGGCATCACTTCAGGGTATGAGCCTGAAGTCAGTCACGCGAAAAGGCCAGCGCCAATTCTTTTTCCACGTCTTCATACGGACGGCCGGAAAGGTCGATGGTCACCTGTGCGATGGTGCCGCCGGTGAACCGGAACGGCGCCTTGTATCGGCTGGACACCGCCGAACCGCCATTGCGTCCGACGGTGATCCCGGCTGCGGCCAACCCGAAGGTCCCCGGGTGCGACTGCACATCCGTCAGCGTACCGACCGTATCGTCGTCGATGAACAACGTGACGTCGCCCAGTGGCGTGTGACTGTTCTCCACGGTGCCGGTGCGAGCGTAGCGCACCCCGAACACGTGTCTTCCCAACGGTATTGCCGCCGACGACGAAACCACCTGCTGACGCTCGCCGAGGAAGTTGTACACGTAGTGCAACCGCCCGTCCTGGACAAACAGCACATGCCCGCCGTGCGCACCGCCCTGCTTGAACAGCACACCCTCGGCACCGGTGGTGTCGACGGTGACGTCGGCCAGGACCGCGAAAGAGCGTCCCTGGATCTCGGCGCCCGCACCGCTGCCGACGTCAGCGCAGTCGGGATAGTACGTGAAGCTGGTCCTGTTGCCGGTCAGCATCGGCCGGGAGCGCATCAGCGTCTCCATGATGTTGAGGTCGGACAACGGCAGGCCGTTGTACTTGCCGGCCTCGGCGAACCACAGTGCCTTGAGTTCCTCCAGCTTGTCGGGGTGCTCGGCGGCCAGATCGTGGCACTGGCTGCGGTCGGCTTCGATGTGAAAGAGCTCCCAGCGATCGGCATCGAAATGTCCCCAGCCCGAAGGCGTCGCGGCGTGGACGGCGTTGGCGAACCAGCCGTTGTGCCAGATCCCGCGGGTACCCAGCATGGTGTAGAACTGGATCTGCTTGCCGGTGTCGGCTGACGGATCATCAAGGGCCGCTTTAAAACTCACACCATCCAGCGGCTTCTGCGGAATACCCCTGACCGTTGCCGGCGGCTCGATGTTCAGCAGCTCATAGACAGTCGGGGTGATGTCGGAAACGTTGACGTAGTTGTCCCGGACTTCTCCGTGCGCCGCGATTCCGTTGGGCCACGAGATGATTGCGGTGTCAGCGATCCCACCTTCGTGAGAGGCGTACCGCTTGAAGAGCTTGTAGGGCGTGTTGAAGGCCATCGCCCACCCGATCGGGTAATGGTTGTAGGTCTCGGGCCCGCCGAGGTGGTCGAAGAGTTTCATGCTCTCTTCGACGGTGTCGATGTAGCCGTTGAAGAACTTGCCTTCATTCACCGATCCGTTCGGCCCGCCCTCACCGCTGGCGCCGTTGTCGGAGATCACCACGATGATGGTGTCGTCCAGTTGGCCGGATTCCTCGAGATAGTCGAGAATCCGGCCGATCTGGGCGTCGGTGTAGGTCTGGAAGCCGGCGAACACTTCTGTCATCCGGCTGAACAGTCGCTTCTCGTCGTCGTTCAGCGAATCCCACGGCCGCACGGTGTCCTGCAGCGGCCACGGCTGACCGTCGGGTCCGGTGACATCGAGGTAGGGGTTGACCGGTGACAGTTCGGTGTCAGGCGGCACGATGCCCATCGCCTTCTGCCGCTCCAGCACGACCTCCCGATAGCGCTCGTAGCCCATGTCGAATTTGCCGGCGTAGCGGTCTGCCCACTCCTTGAAGACGTGGTGAGGGGCGTGGCCGGCGCCGGGGCAGACGTAGCTGAACCACGGTTTGTCCGGTGCGATCACTTTGGCATCGCGAATGAATTCAATTGTCTTGTCCGCGAGATCTTTCGACAGGTGGTAGCCATCCTCGGGCGTACCCGGCGGGCTCACCGGGTGGTTGTCGTACACCAGATCCGGATACCACTGGTCGGTCTCGCCGCCCAGGAACCCGTAAAACCGCTCGAACCCACGCGACGTCGGCCAGTGCCGCTTCGTCGCGGCCAGGTTCGACTCTTCCAGCGGGGTCAGGTGCCATTTGCCGATGCAGTAGGTGTTGTAGCCCTGTTCAGCCAACACCTCTGGCAGCAAAGCGGTTTCGAACGGGATACGACCGCACGCGTTGGGGAAACCTTCGGTGAACTCTTCGATCATGGCCATACCGACCGTGGTGGCATTGCGACCGGACAGCAGCGAGGCCCTGGTCGGTGAACACAGGGCGGTGGTGTGGAACTGCGACAGCCGGACTCCCCGCTCGGCGATGCGCGACATCGCCGGCATCTCGACCAGTCCTCCGAAGCAGTCCCAGGTGGCGATGCCGGTGTCGTCCCACACCAGATACAGCACATTGGGCGCGCCCTCCGGTGCGGTCGGCGCCGCGTATGGCCCCCAATCCGGTTCCGAATCACGGATGTCCAGTTCGATCTTGCCGCTGAACTCGGTAGCCATCGCCGGCCTCACTCTCGTAGTGGACCCCCGGAGAATGCAGATTACACCGCCCAGCCGAACTGCCGGCCAACACCGCGCGGACGACATTGGTGGCCGACGACGCGCAATCTCGCTCACGATGATTCCAGTCGCTGTGAGACTGACCCCGCAGCAACGAAATACCTCGACCCGCTCAGCACGACCGGCTCGGCTCGCGGAGCCGGCAAACCATGAAGTAACGTGCAGCCAGGTAAGGCGAGCTAACTACTTTCCGCCTCGCCGGGTCGTCGCCAACCAGGTTGGAGTCTCATGGACAACCGGTTCTTGCCGCTGGTCGTCGGGGCGGTCATGCTCGCGCTCGGGCTGACGCTCACCGTCGCCGACTTCCGCCGGGCCGCCACGGTACGACGCCCACTGATAGTCGCCCTGATCTGTCAGTCGCTGATCTTGCCCACGCTGTGCCTGCTGATCGCCGAGGCACTACACCTCACGCCCAACCTGGCGGTCGGACTGATGCTGATGGCCGCAACTCCGGGCGGGATGCTGGCGAACATCGTCAGTCACCTCGCCAACGGCGACCTGGCGCTCAATCTCACGCTCACCGCGATCAACGCGGTGCTGTCGATCTTCGCCATACCCGCCATACTGGCGTTCTCGCTGACCTGGTTTCTCGGCGAAGGACGTTTCATCCCACTGCAATTCGACAAGTTCTTCGCGGTGTTCGCGATGGTGCTCATCCCCGTCGCGATCGGCGTCGCGATCCGTCACCGCTTCCCGAATTTCGCCGGGCGACTGCAGAAGTTCGTTCGAATCGCCGCGGCGGTGCTACTGGTGGTCGCCGTCGTCGCGGGGATCGCCAGCGGCCAGTCGACGCTGTGGAAGAACTTCGGCGTGCTCAGCGCGGCCGTCGCATGCTTCTGCGCGATCAGCCTGACCGTCGGCTATCTGGTGTCGCGCAGGATGCGGCTGGGCCCGCGCCAAGCGATAGCGGTCAGCCTGGAGATCGGGTTGCACAACGCCGTGGTGGCGGTCGGCATCGCACTGAGTCCGCAACTGCTGAACAATGCCGAAATGGCAATGCCCGCAGCCGTTTACGGGATTATCGGGCCGCTCATCGCGTTGGCGTTCATCGTCGCGGTGCGCCGACTGGATCCGGCCTACCGCGAACTCGCTACCGCGCCGGCCGGCTGACTACTTGGCCCTTTCCAGGATCTCGACGAGCCGCCAGCGCTTGGTTGCCGACAGCGGTCGAGTCTCCATCAACGACACCCGGTCGCCGATGCCGGCGTCGCCGTGCTCGTCATGCGCCTTGACCTTCTTGGTGGTCCGGATGATCTTGCCGTACAGCGGGTGGCGCATGCGGTCTTCCAGCTCGACCACGATGGTCTTCTGCATCTTGTCACTGACCACGTAGCCGATGCGGGTCTTACGCCGACCGCGCGGCTTCGGCGTGGCCGGAGTGTGCTTGGGCCCCTTGGCGTTACCGTCTTTGGCCGCAGCTTTGGGAGCGGCCTTGGCCGCTTTTGCTGGGGCTGCCTTCTTCGCCTCTGCCATTAGGAATCCTCACCGTTGGGCCCGGATGCCAGGCCTAGTTCGCGTTCACGGAGCACGGTGTAGATCCGTGCGATTTCCTGCCGCACCGTGCGGAGCCGACGGTTGTTGTTGAGCTGGCCGGTAGCCATCTGGAAGCGCAAGTTGAACAGCTCTTCCTTGGATTCGCGCAGCTTCTCGATCAACTCTTCGTCGTTGAGCTCGCGCAGTTCGCCAGGCGACGTTCCCACTGCCATCAGAACTGGTCCTCTCGGGTAACAATGCGTGCCTTGATCGGCAGCTTGTGGATCGCACGGGTCAGTGCTTCCCGGGCGGTCTGCTCGTTGGGGTAGCTGAGCTCGAACAGAATGCGGCCCGGCTTCACGTTGGCGATCCACCACTCCGGCGAACCCTTACCGGAACCCATCCGGGTTTCGGCGGGCTTCTTGGTCAGCGGACGGTCGGGGAAGATGTTGATCCACACCTTGCCGCCACGCTTGATGTGCCGGTTGATGGCGATACGCGCGGACTCGATCTGCCGGTTGGTGACGTAGGCGTGCTCCAGCGCCTGGATGCCGTAGTCGCCGAAGCTCACCGACGTTCCACCGCTGGCGATCCCGCGTTGGCGCGGGTGATGCTGCTTGCGGTGCTTGACCCTGCGGGGAATCAACATGGTTTAGCTCTCCGTACTCTGCGCCTCGACAGCGGGCGCGTCAGATGGCGCAGCGGTGGCAGTCTCCTCGGCGCTCGACGCTGCGCGCCCGGCCTCGGTGCTGGTCGCCGTGGTACCCGCCGAACCGCTACGACGCGGACGGGTGCCCGAGGGGCGTTCGCGGCGCGGACGCTCCGCGCCGGCCGACGGCGCGACCAGTTCGCGTTTGCCACCGACGATGTCGCCCTTGTAGATCCACACCTTCACGCCGATCCGGCCGAAGGTGGTCTTGGCCTCGTACAGGCCGTAGTCGATGTCGGCGCGCAGCGTGTGCAGCGGCACCCGGCCTTCGCGGTAGAACTCCGAGCGGCTCATCTCGGCACCGCCCAGGCGGCCGGAGCACTGCACCCGGATGCCTTTGACGTTCGGCTGACGCATCGCCGACTGGATGGCCTTGCGCATCGCGCGACGGAACGCCACCCGGTTGCTCAGCTGCTCGGCGACGCCCTGCGCCACCAACTGCGCCTGCGACTCAGGGTTTTTCACCTCGAGGATGTTGAGCTGGACCTGCTTGCCGGTCAGCTTCTCCAGGTCGGCGCGGATGCGGTCGGCCTCGGTGCCGCGGCGACCGATGACGATGCCCGGCCGGGCGGTGTGGATGTCGACCCGAACCCGGTCACGGGTGCGCTCGATCTCCACGTCGGCGATGCCGGCGCGCTCCAAGCCGGTCGACAGCAGCCGACGGATCGCGACGTCTTCCTTGATGTATTCCGAGTACTGCTTGTCCGCGTACCAACGCGACTTCCACTCGGTGGTGATACCGAGCCGGAATCCGTGCGGATTGA
Organism: Mycobacterium cookii; assembly: GCF_010727945.1. NCBI lineage: Bacteria > Bacillati > Actinomycetota > Actinomycetes > Mycobacteriales > Mycobacteriaceae > Mycobacterium > Mycobacterium cookii. The sequence goes on along the minus strand of NZ_AP022569.1, from coordinate 4,487,989 downwards.
TTTTCTGGCCCACTACTGCGAGCCTCCCTTCGCTTCCGAAGTCGCTTCAGTCTCAGTGGACTTCGCGGCGGGTGCCTTTTTTGCAGACGCCTTCTTGGCGGGCGCCTTTTCAGCCGATGCTTTCTTCGCGGGTGCCTTCTTGGCGGGCGCCTTCTCGGCGGGCGCCTTCGCGGCGGGCGCTGTGCCCGCAGCTACCTTGCTGGCCTGCGCGCGGCGGGCGCGGGTCGCGCTCGCCGACCGCGAACCGCGGGCGTCCTTGGCCGGCCGGCTCTCCACCACGACCGTGATGTGGCTGGTGCGCCGACGGATTCGGAACGCGCGGCCCTGGGCGCGCGGACGGATCCGCTTGGCGGTCGGGCCGTCGTCGGCGTAGACGGTGGCCACCACCAGGGTGGCCGGGTCGAGGCCGTTGTTGTTCTGAGCGTTGGCCGCAGCGCTCGCGATGACCTTGGCCACCGGCTCGCTGGCCGACTGGGGTGCCCAGCGCAGGATGTCCAGCGCCTCGGCCACCGACTTGCCGCGCACCAGGTCGATCACCCGGCGTGCCTTGGTCGGCGACACCCGCACGAATCGCGCTTTGGCGACCGCAGAAGGGAATTCAGTAGCCGTGGTCATCGCCGCTTGGCCTTCCGGTCGTCCTTGATGTGTCCTTTGAAGGTGCGCGTCGGTGCGAATTCACCTAATTTGTGCCCCACCATCGACTCGGTGACGAACACCGGCACATGCTTGCGACCGTCGTGGACCGCGAACGTGTGACCGATGAAGTCGGGAATGATGGTCGAGCGTCGTGACCAGGTCTTGATGACCTGCTTGGTGTTCTTCTCGTTCTGCACGTCGACCTTCTTGAGCAGATGGTCGTCGACGAACGGACCCTTTTTCAGGCTGCGTGGCATCCGCTTCTCCTAGCGCGATTTCTTGCCGGTGCGCCGGCGTCGGACGATGAGCTTGTCACTTGGCTTGTGCCCCTTGCGGGTACGGCCTTCGGGCTTGCCCCACGGGCTGACCGGGTGACGACCACCGGAGGTCTTACCCTCACCACCACCGTGCGGGTGGTCCACCGGATTCATCACCACACCACGCACCGACGGGCGCTTGCCCTTCCAACGCATCCGGCCGGCCTTGCCCCAGTTGATGTTGGCCTGCTCGGCGTTGCCCACCTCGCCGACGGTGGCGCGGCAGCGCACGTCGACACGGCGGATCTCACCGCTGGGCATACGCAGCGAGGCGTACGTGCCTTCCTTACCGAGCAACTGGATGCTGGATCCGGCCGAGCGCGCCAATTTGGCGCCACCGCCGGGCCGAAGCTCGACAGCGTGGATCAACGTACCGGCCGGGATGTTGCGCAACGGCAGGTTGTTGCCCGGCTTGATGTCGGCGTTGGCGCCGGACTCAATCACGTCACCCTGGGAAAGTCCCTGCGGCGCAATGATGTATCGCTTCTCGCCATCCAAGAAGTGCAGCAGCGCGATGTTCGCGGTGCGGTTCGGGTCGTACTCGATGTGCGCGACCTTCGCGTTGACGCCGTCTTTGTCGTTGCGGCGGAAGTCGATCACGCGGTAGGCCCGCTTGTGTCCGCCACCCTTGTGGCGGGTGGTGATCCGGCCGTGCGCGTTACGTCCGCCGCGACCGTGCAGCGGACGAACCAGCGACTTCTCCGGAGTTGAGCGAGTGATCTCGGCGAAATCGGAGACGCTGGCACCGCGGCGACCCGGAGTCGTCGGCTTGTACTTGCGAATTCCCATGTCTGTTAAGTCTCTCTATCCTCGGCTAGGCCGGTGCGCCGAACAGGTCGATCGGCTTACTGCCGGGCGCCAACGTCACGATGGCGCGCTTGGTGCTCTTGCGCTGTCCGTAACCGGACCTGGTGCGCTTGCGCTTGCCCTGGCGGTTAGCGGTGTTCACCGCGGCCACCTTGACCGAGAAGATCTTCTCGATCGCGATCTTGATCTGCGTCTTGTTCGAGTCCGGGTGCACCACGAACGTGTACACGTTGTCGTCGATCAAGCCGTAGGACTTCTCGGAGATGACCGGGGCCAGGATGATGTCGCGGGGGTCGGTGACGGTCGCCATCAGGCCGAGACCTCCTCTGTGTTCTTGCTGTTCGCCTCGATGTAGGCGTTCAGCGCCTCCACCGAGAAGATCACGTCGTCGGCGCGCAGCACGTCGTAGGTGTTGAGCTGGTCCGGCGACAGGATGTGCACACCGGGCAGGTTGCGCACGCTCTTGGCGCCGGTCTCGTCGCTACGCCCGATTACCACCAGTACCTGCTTGCGGTCGGTCAACGAACCCAGGAAAACCTTGGCGCTCTTCGTCGACGGCGTCTGTCCCGCGACCAACTCGGTGACCGCGTGAATGCGACCGTTGCGGGCCCGGTCCGACAACGCACCGCGCAGCGCGGCGGCGATCATCTTCTTGGGCGTGCGCTGGCTGTAGTCACGCGGCTGCGGGCCGTGCACGACGCCACCGCCGGTGAACTGCGGAGCACGCGTCGAACCCTGGCGGGCACGACCGGTTCCCTTCTGCCGGTACGGTTTGCGACCGCCACCGCGGACCTCGCCACGAGTTTTGGTCGAGTGCGTGCCCTGACGGGCGGCGGCCAGCTGGGCGTTCACCACCTGGTGCAGCAACGCAATGTTCGCCGGCGCATCGAACAGCTCGGCCGGAAGCTCAACGGAGCCTTCGGTTTTGCCGGTCGGCGACTTGACGTCGATCTTTTGGGCTTTCGCCGCTTTCTCGGCAGCCATTACTTCTCACCTCGCTTGATCGCACTGCGGACCACGACGAGTCCACCCGTGCGGCCGGGGACAGCGCCTTTGATCAACAGCACGCCATTCTCGGCATCGACCTTGTGCACCAACAGGTTCTGCGTGGTCACCCGGTCGTTACCCATCCGGCCGGCCATCCGGGTGCCCTTGAACACCCGTGCCGGGGTGGCGCAACCACCGATGGATCCGGGTCGACGGTGCACTGCCTGCGCACCGTGGCTGGCGCCCTGTCCACGGAAGCCGTGTCGCTTCATGGTTCCCGCGAAGCCCTTGCCCTTGGAGGTACCGGTGACGTCGACATACGTTCCGGCGTCGAAGATCTCGGCGGTCAGCTCTTGGCCGACCTCGTAACCGGCTGCCGCCTCGGCATCGTCGAGACGCAGCTCGGCCAGGTGCCGACGCGGGTTAACGCCAGCCGCGGCGTACTGGCCGCTGAGCGGCTTGTTGACCTTGCGCGGACTGATTTCGCCGTAGGCCAGCTGCACCGCGCTGTACCCGTCACTCTCGGGAGTGCGGATGCGGGTCACGACGTTCGGCCCGGCCTTGACCACCGTCACCGGCACGACGCGGTTGTTCTCGTCGAACACCTGCGTCATACCCAGCTTGGTGCCCAGAATGCCCTTTCTCGCCATTGCTGCTGATCTCCTACTGGATGTTGACGTCGACGCTGGCAGGCAGGTCTATGCGCATCAGCGCGTCAACGGTCTTCGGGGTCGGGTCAAGGATGTCGATCAGCCGCTTGTGCGTACGCATCTCGAAGTGCTCCCGCGAGTCCTTGTACTTGTGCGGAGAGCGAATGACGCAATACACGTTCTTCTCGGTGGGCAGCGGCACCGGGCCGACCACACTGGCACCCGTCCGGACTACCGTCTCGACGATCTTGCGTGCCGAGGCATCAATTGCCTCGTGGTCGTAGGCCTTGAGCCTGATGCGGATCTTTTGTCCCGCCACGCTTCTCCTACCTCACTCTGTCCCGCCGGGCACCGAATCGCTTCGGATCGTTCTGGCCGTCAAGGCCAGGCCCGGATATTGCGCCGCTGTTTACCTGTCTTGGTCCACCGGCCCCCGCGGTCGGGTGTGTCGCCCTCACGCAGCCTGGTCCGCGACCGAAATTCGTCGCGCTCCAGATTGGGACCGGAGGCGCCCGTGTGGGCGCCGGTCGTATGCCCTGCCAGGCGCAAACCTGGCTCAAGGCAACCCGAACAGTATGCCCTAGAACCCGGTCACGGCCAAATTCCGCCGGAAGGTCCCGCAGCAGCTTCTTACTCCAGAGTAAGGTATGTCGCCATGACGAGCTCCACCAGCACATATGCGGCATGGCAACGCCTCGCCGGCCGACCGGGCGGGAGCCGGCTTTTCTCGGTGGCGGCGATGGCCCGCGTCCCGTACTTCGCCTCGGTGCTGCCGCATGTGGTCCGCATGGAACCCGGCCTGGCCGAGGTCCGGGTCCCGAAGTGGTTCATGGTCTACAACCACCTGCACACCGTGCACGCGATCGCGTCGTGCAACGCCGCGGAGATGGCGATGGGGATGCTGATGGAAGCCACTGTCCCGCGCAGCCATCGCTGGATTCCTAAATCGATGACAGTGCACTACCTCGACAAGGCCACCACGTCGCTGCAGGCGCGGGCGCAGTTGGACCCACCGGATTTTGCCGACATCACCGAGGGTGTCGACCTGGTCGTGCCGGTCACCGTGACCGACCGCAGTGGCACCGAGGTGGTGCACGCCGACATCACGACATGGGTCACGCCGGTCGGCTAGTCCAGATAGGCGCCGTGCCCGCGGCGCACCAGGCCACCGTCGAACTCCAGCACCTCGTTGACCAGTCCGCCGCGCTCGTTGCGATAGTTGATCACCAGAACACCTTGGCCCCGGTAGACACCCAGCACGTCGAAGTGCAACTCGGGATGTGCAGCCAATGCCGTCGACCAGTACTCACGTAGCGCGGCTTTACCGCGCACGACTCCTGCTGTGCCAGGAAGTAATTCGGCAGCGACCGGGGAGCTGAAGACGACGTCGTCGTGGAAATGCGCGAGCACAGCCTCGACGTCGCGATGGTTCCACGCCGCGGACCATGCTCGAGCGAACTCGCCCGGTTCGGGTGTACTCACGATCGGCCTTTCAACGACGCCCAGAACGGGCACTGGTGCTCCTCGTCGAAGTCGGCGATGAGCTGCGATTCACTGGGCCGCAACGACATCCAGGACTTGTGGTCGGGGCTGCCATCTTGGGCCGGCCAATCGGGCAGGCCAGGCGCTTTCGGCGTGCCAGTGCTGACGAAACGGGTCCAGTAGCTGATCATCTGGTCGGACAGCACCTGCTGTGCCGCATCGAACGGCGCCAGGCCGCCGACGTTGAACAGGTACGCCAGTTCCAACGAGTGGCTGGCGCCGACCGGAAAGGGCGCGTCGCGCAACGGCTCTGGCGCCGGCGCGTGCGGATCGTCGAACTCGTAGGCGTAGACCGGTGCGTTCCGGCTCAGTGAATCCGCCAATCGGTCTGTGGTGCAGGCAAAGACGCCGTCGGTGATCGCCGCGGAATAGGCCAGCGACACATCCCCGCCGAAATGGTCAGGCGGATAGTGCGCCATGATCGGGGCTCCGTCGCCGCCGAAGATTTCGTCGAGCACGTGCGAGTATTCAGCGAGCCCGACTCCTCGACCGAGCTTCCGATGCCGAAACGCCGCGAACATGGTGAACTCGTCGTGGTTGACGCCCACCAACACCGGAACGCGCGCAGCCCGGCCCGTGGCGATCGCCGGGAAGGGGCCGTCCGGCAGCACCGTCGCCCCGGTGACCGGACCAGACAGCCCGTCGGAATCGCCGATGAGGTAGTACCAGGGCGGACGGTCCAGTCTCGCCGCAGGCAACGCGCGCAGACAGACCGCCGTGATGGCGGGATTGCGGCAGCCCGCCTGCGCCGCGTAATCCACGCTGCGTCGCTGCCCGGTCGCCAAGTCGGCCTGCGCCTGACACGGCGCGCTCTGGATGATGGCCGCCCGGAACAGCCCCACCGACCCGGGTGCGACCAGGTGATCGCAGACCGACATGCCACCCGCGGATTCGCCGGCGATGGTGACTTTGAACGGATCGCCGCCGAACGCGGAGATGTTGTCGCGCACCCAGCGCAGCGCGGCCTGCTGGTCGGCAAGGCCGTAGTTCCCGACGTCGCCCGGCGGTCCGAGCGACGGGTGGGCCAGAAATCCCAACGCGCCCAACCGATAATTGATCGTGACAACGACGATGTGGCCCTTCACCACCAGCGAGCGCGAGTGATAGATGTCGCCGCTGCCGTTGACGAACCCGCCACCGTGGATCCACACCATCACCGGTCGCTTCTCGCCGTGTTGGCCACGCGGCGGAGTCCACACGTTGAGCGTGAGACAGTTTTCGCTGGTCGGCTTGCCCACCCGTGGGTCAGGCCCGGTGTCCTGCATGCACTGCGGCCCGGGCTTGGTCGCGTCCAATATCCCCGGCCACTTCGGGGCCGGCCGCGGCAACTGCCACCGCAGCGGCCCCACCGGCGCAGCCGCATACGGAATACCTTGGAACACACGGTAATCCGCGGCGGCCATACCGCGCAGCGAACCCATCGATGTTTTCACGACCCCGGCGTCCAGCGGGCCGGCATACGGCGGCTCGGCCTTTCGCTTGGTGATGGCGGCGCCATGTCCGCACGCAGCCGCCGTCAGGGCCACCACCAGCGCGGCGGCCCATCTCCGTCGGCGACGGGCTGATCGGATCGGCACGAAACGACAGCCTACGGATTCCCGGAAACCGGTCATCCGATAATCCGCGATCGCACAGACTGGGCGCAGTGACACGTGTCAAACAACCCGGCGGGTGAGAGGGCAGATGAGCACACCGATCATTGACGAGGCCGCCAAAGTATTCACCGATCCGACGTCCTACGCCGACGAACCGCGGCTGCACGCGGCGCTGACCCATCTGCGCGCGCACGCTCCGGTGTCGCTGGTCGACTGTCCGCCCTACCGGCCATTCTGGTCGATCACCAAGCACGCCGACATCATGGACATCGAGCGGGCCAACGACTTGTTCATCAGCGAGCCGCGCCCGTTGCTGGCCACCGCCGAAGCCGACGACATGGCGCGCGCGCAGTTGGACGCCGGGATGGGTCTGCGCACGCTGATCCACATGGACGATCCGCAGCACCGGGTGGTGCGGGCGATCGGCGCGGACTGGTTCCGGCCCAAGGCGATGCGGGCACTCAAGATCCGCGTCGACGAGCTGGCCAAGATCTTCGTCGACAAGATGGCGAATGCGGGTAACGAGTGCGACTTCGTGCAGGAGGTCGCGGTGAATTACCCGCTCTACGTGATCATGTCGCTGCTCGGGCTACCCGAATCGGACTTCTCCCGCATGCTCAAGCTGACGCAGGAGCTGTTCGGTGGCGACGACGCCGAGTTCCGTCGCGGCACCAGCCTCGACGAGCAACTGCAGGTGCTGCTCGAATTCTTCGGCTACTTCAGCGCGCTCACCGCGTCGCGTCGTGAGCATCCCACCGACGACCTGGCGTCGGCGATCGCCAACGCCCGCGTCGACGGCGAACCGCTGTCCGACGTCGACACCGCGTCGTACTACGTGATCGTGGCCAGCGCGGGTCATGACACCACCAGCGCGACCATCGCCGGCGGGCTGCAGGCCCTCATCGACAACCCGGATCAACGAAAGCGCTTGTCCGACAACCTTGATCTGATGCCGCTGGCCACCGAGGAGATGATCCGTTGGGTGACTCCGGTCAAAGAGTTCATGCGCACCGCCACCGCGGACACCACGGTGCGCGGAGTGCCGATCGCCGAGGGCGAGTCGGTGTATCTGTCCTACGTGTCCGCCAACCGTGACGAAGAGGTGTTCACCGACCCGTTCCGCTTCGACGTCGGCCGCGACCCCAACAAGCACCTGGCGTTCGGTTACGGGGTGCAATTCTGTCTGGGCGCCGCGCTGGCCCGGATGGAGGTCAGCAGCTTCTTCTCCGAACTGCTGCCACGGTTGAAGTCGATCGAGCTTAACGGTCAGCCCGAGCTGATCGCGACGACGTTCGTCGGCGGTCTCAAGCACCTGCCGATCAGCTATGAGCTTCGTTGAGCGAATTACCTTGCACCATGCACGTGCAGAAACCCATCGACGGCGGCCCGCGCGCATTCGCGATAGTCGAAATCGGGCAGGGTGGACAGCCGCCCCAGCACCACCGGGCCGATCAACAATGCGATTGCCCGTGACCGGTCGATGTCACCGAGCTCGGCGGCGTCGGGGCTGTTGAAGACCGCGTCGAACGGGGCGGCGTACTGCTGGGCGATACGTTCGCGCAGGGTGGTGATCGCCGGGCTGTCGGCGGTCCGGGTCTGATCCGATACCGGCAACTGTTCCAGGTCTCGACCGAGTGACAGCCAACTCATCGCGGACACCATTCCAGGTGCTTCGGCGATCGACTGACCGAATGCCTCGACCACTGAGATCAGCCGATCGCGCAGCGTGCCCTGCTCGGACGGCATCGGCGCCGGCGGTATCAGGCTGTTGAAAGCCGCTGCCAGCAAATCGTTTCCGCTCGGGAAGTGGCGGTACAGGGTGGCCCGGGCAACGTTGGCTCCACGCGTGACCGCATCGACGGTGACTGCACTGGGACCACCGGAGCGGAGCAGCGCGGTGGCGGCTTCCAGCAGACGAGCCCGAGAACGTGCCGGTCGTGGATCCGTCCTGTCGGCAATGATGACCACCTCCTTGCTCAGGAGCAAGACGCTTTCGAGACTGATAGTCCGAAACTACTCCCGCTGTGGACCGGCGACGCCCATGGGTCAGCGAACGAACTCCGCGGCCCGGTGACCGAGCATCGTGATGCTGGCGTGCGGGCCGCGACTGGTCGTGGTCGGCAGCACCGACCCATCGATCACCCAGAGGTTCTCGATGCCGTGCACCCGACACTGCGGGTCGACGACAGCCGTCGGGTCCTGCGCGCAGCCCATCGGGGCGGTGCCACAGAGGTGCTGGGAGGTCGACCATGCGGGCTCACCGAGTTCGGTTGTCCGGCTGACCAATGAGCGAGCCAGCTCACACCCGTGTTGCAGTGCGGCGAGATCGCCGGGCTCACTGTCGTAGCGGTGCTCGATCGTCGGGGGCACCAGCGGGTCCGCGGAGACCAACCTGACCCGTCCCCGGGCCAGCGGCCGCATCAGCGCGACGCCGATGTGTGGCCAGTCCGGGTGGCCGGTTGTGCCGTCGCCAGTCATCGCCACGAATCCTCCGGTGTAGGGCCGGATTTCAATGTCATCCGGTGTGGTCAGCACGACTTCGAGCGGCGACCGGCCGGCTGCGATTTCCCAACCGGTTGGAAGCACCCATTCCGGATGGTCACTGCAGGCCACGCCGACCGGCAACCGGACCACCACCTGCACCCCTGCCGCCCGCAGCACGACCTCGTCCCCGACGCCGGACAACATGAGCAGGTGGGCTGATTCGATCGCGCCGGCGCAGAGCACGATGCGGTCTGCGGTCAGCGAGACCGGCCCGGCCGGACCGACGGCATCGACGCCGACGGCGCGACTGCCCGAGAATCGCACCCGCGCCGCACGGGTCTGGGTGACCAGCGCGAGATTGCGACGTTGCAGCACGGGCAGGAGGAAGCCGGCGCCCGGGCCGACGCGCGCGCCGTCGACGATGTTGAGCGGGACCGCCCCGACTCCCGACGGGAGTCCGTCACCGTCGCTCACGTTGTTGAGATCGGGTATCCACTCGAATCCGTTGTCCCGCGCCGCGTCAACGAAAGAAGCTGTGCTACCTATGATTTCGCGCGTCCTGCGAACTGGGATCGGTCCAGAGTCGCCATGGGCGGGGCCGCTGAAATCCAGGTCGGTCTCGATAGCGCAAAAGTGTCCGGCGACCTCCGACCACGCCCAGCCAGGCACCCGGTAACCGTCGAAGTCGCGGCGCAGACCCCGGCAGAAATATCCACCGTTGACGGCGCCCGAGCCGCCGACCGTGGCGCCCCGCACAATCGCGGTGTGGCGGGCCGGCCGATCGGTCAGTCGGGTCTCATAGCGCTGGACCAGCGGGCTCGCAGCCCCGATCGGCAGTCGCAGCCCATTGGCCGTCTCGGCCCGCAACGCCGGGTCGGATAGCCCGACGCCGGCCTCCAACACGGTGACCTTACAGCTCGAGTCGGCCGAAAGGCGGTTTGCGACAACGGATCCAGCACTTCCAGCACCGATGATCAACACATCGCTGTGCCGCGCCGCAACGGACAGGATTCAGACCCGAATCTGTGGCTTGAGCGGCCCGAGATTGCGTTCCCGCACCACGCCGTACCAGAGCCCCAGCCCGTAGGCGAGGTCGTCGATGCGCTTGAGCAGCAGGTAGGTCAGCAGTCCGATCGGCCTGGCCTCTTCGTCGGCGGACTGCCGGCGACTGGCCCAGTCGACCACCCCGTCCACGACAGCAGCCACCAGCACGACCCGGCGGCACGGCCGCCAGGCAAGGGCAGCGAGCAGGGCCACCGGCCAGTAGTGCCGGCAGATCGCCGACGCAAGCTGCATCGCCGCCGACCACAGGCTGCGGGCGGCCACCGCCAGGACGTCCGACACCTGGGTGTCGGGCACTTGGATGGCTTTGGCGATCCGGCGCCCCGTGAGCGCGGCGACGAAGAGCGACGCGAGGTAGCCGAACGTCGAGCCGACGGCCATCAGGATCCATGCCGTCAGCGCCCACCCGGAGATCATCAGCGGTGCGATCTTGTCCGGGTGACGCACCGACAGCGGGGCCGCCGAGCCGCCGTAAAAGGCCTTGCGGGTGACCCAGTCCCGCAACTCGGTCCGGTGGTCGTGTGCCACCTGGGCGACCGGCTCGTACCGCAACCGGGCGCCGGCTTCGACAAGCCGCCAGCACAGGTCGACGTCCTCCCCGGAGCGCATGGTCTCGTCGAACCCGCCGATGTCTCGCAATGTCGAAGTGCGGCAGATGATTGCGGCGCTCGGCACGTACGAGACGCTGGTGTAGGGCATCACCGGAGCTTCCCGCTGACCGAGGTCCAGCGACGAACGCACCGCCTCGTAGCGCGCCACCAAATGGTCGGTTTGCGACAGCCCGACGATCCGCGGGGCGACCAGTGCCACGGTGGGGTCGCAGAAATGACCCAGCAGCGCTTCCAGCCAGCCGCGGCGTGGTACGACGTCGGAGTCCATGAAGGCGACGTAGCCAGTGCCGCACGCGGCCAGGCCGGTGTTGCGGGCCGCGGCAGGACCTCTGCTCTGCGGGTGCCGCACGACCTCGATGTTGCAGTGCGCACCCGAGAAGTCCTCTTGCCGGATGGGTGTCTGGGAGCCGTCGTCCACCACGACGACCCGCAGACCCCGCAACCCGAGAAGCAATCGGCGTAGGCCAATGACGTTGTCCCGCACCGGGATTACGACGGTCACATCGCGATGCGACGGCCCACCCGCAGGTCGCGGGTGGGCCACCGTCGCATCAAGCAGGGTGCGGGCCAGCTCGGCGGTCACCGCGTCGCGGACCTTGAGCCGACCGTCGGCGATCATGTCCTGAGCGGCCGGCGCCAACCGCAGCAGCCGGGTGGGTGACCCGCCCAGCAAAGCCGAGCCTTGATTGAGCACCCTGACCCGCCGGTCGACTTGCACGGCAAATCCGTCCGGCAATCGCGCCTGGCTCATATGAGCATCCCGTTCGTCGCCGGAGCCCACTGTCGGACACGGCGCAAGCAATCGCCGATGAGTTCGGCCAGAATCCGCTCACCGTCGGCGGCGGTGGCCGTGGTCGGGTCGCCCAGCACGCCGACCTCGCTGACCGCCGCGACTCCCCCGCGCCGCATCGACGGCATCAGGTCGGACAGCGGTGCATCGTTGCCGGCGCGCCAGCGGTCGGTCAGCACGTCGGCCGGCGAAATATGCAGTAATACTGAAGTTTCTGTATGGCCGGCGTGCGCGTCGCCGTCCGCCACCGCGCACGGCGACCATGCGGCGTCGCGTCCTTCGGACCGCAGCAGGCGCACTGCGCGACTCAGCGCCGCGACGTTGCCGCCGTGGCCGTTGACGAAGACCAGACGCTGCGCCCAGCAGGTGGCTGACCTGCCGAACTCCACCAGCAGTGCGGTCAGGGCGTCAGTTCCTATGGAGATTGTTCCGGGGAAGCTCTGATGCTCACCGCTGTCGCCATAGGCGATCGCGGGCGCCGTCGTCCAGTGCAGCGGGTCCTGGGGCGCCTGGTTCAACCGGGCCGTGACGCCGCGTGCGACGGCCGTGGCGATCCGGGTATCGGTGTCCAAGGGCAGGTGGGGGCCATGCTGCTCGGTCGATCCGACCGGTATCGTCAGCCCGCACGGCATACTCTGCAGCTGGCTCGACGTCGAGCTCCCCAGGTCGGCGCGCACTGCCACTCGGGAATGGTAAGCCGAATTCACCTGTCGTGCACTGATTGTTGGCGCACCGGAAAAAATATTTATCGCGGCACGTTCACTCGGCGCGGCCGGCGCCGCCACGCCCGTCCCGTGAGTATCACGCTGCTCGCTGGTCCCGCGCCCGGCGTCGGCCGTTGCGTGCTGCTACGAGAGCTGTGACTCCGCGGCCGAGCTACCGAGCACGCGGCCGAACCCGGGCGGCACCAAAACGTCATCCGGATTCAGGTCGTGCACCGACGCCCGCGCCAGACCCATCAAGGCCGAGTCGATACCGCCGTGCAAAATGTCGAGCACATTCTCGACGCCGGCCTGCCCGGCGGCAGCCAGACCCCAGAGGTAGGCGCGGCCGATCATCACCGCACGAGCGCCCAGGGCGAGCGCCTTGACCACATCGCTGCCGCGCCGGATACCACCGTCCAGCAAAACCTCGACCTGGTCGCCGACCGCGTCGGCGACGGCGGGCAACGCCCGAATCGACGCCGGAGTGCCGTCCAGGTTGTTACCGCCGTGGTTCGACACCGAAATCGCCGAAACACCGGCATCGACAGCCTTTTTCGCGTCATCGACCCGCATAACACCCTTGAGCATGAACGGACCGCCCCACAGCTCGCGCAACCAGGCGATGTCCGCCCAGGTCGGCGGCGGCGTCCCCATCCACTCGCCGTAGGCCGCGAAGAACGGCGGCCCGGGCTCACCTCGGCCGGCCAGGTTGGGTACCCGCAGGTCCGGCGGACGCAGTGTCTTGCCGAACCGCCACAGCCAGCCCGGACGAGTGATCACCTCCGGCGACATCCGCAGCATGGTCCGCAGGTCCATCTGTTCGGGAATCTTCGGACTACCCCAGTCACGCCCGTGCGAGAACGACCAATCGGTGGTCACGATCAGACCGACCGCGCCGGCCTGCCGAGCCCGCTCGACACGCTGCTCGATCACGTCACGTCCGCCCGACCAATAGACCTGGAAGAACAGCTTGGGATTGGCGGCGATCACTTCCTCGATCGGCTTGCTGGCGAACGAGGACAGTCCCATCGCCGTGCCACGCGCCGCTGCTGCCCGGGCGACCGCCACCTCGCCGTCCGGATCGACTGCCTGCACACCGGTGGGCGAGATGATCACCGGTAATGAAATATCTTGTCCCATAACGGTTGTCGACAAATCGCGCTTCTCCACCGCGCCGACGACATGCGGGGCGAAACCAAGTTCGCCGAACGCCTCGACGTTGTCGGAGACCGTCAGCCCCTTCTCACTGGCGGCCACCAGCGCGGCGTAGGACGACTTTGGCAGCCGGCGCTTCGCGCGCTGCTGCGCAATGGCGACCGTCTCGAACCAGACGTTGCGGGCCACGATCAGACCGGGCTTTCGTTGCACAGCCGCTGCGGCGGCGCCGGCGGCATGCTCAGCGTCAGTGGCACCGGGCCGCTGCGCCGCTGTCCGCGGGAGTGGTCGCCGGAGGGACGGGGCTTGTCGCGTTCGACAGCCAGGGCCGGCGCGCCATAGCCCTGGACGCATTCGGGATCGGGACCATCCATCGGCAGGCCGGTGAAGAATTTGGCCGCCATGCAGCCGCCGCGGCAGCTGTCGTAGTGCCCGCAGCTGCCACAGGCGCCGGCCGACTGCGGCTCACGCAGTTCGCGGAACAGCGGCGCGTCTTTCCAGACCTTGTCAAAGCCGCCGTCGGACACCACGTTTCCGGCCAGGAATCGATCGTGGATGGCGAACGGGCAGGCGTACACGTCACCGACCGGATCGATCAGGCACACCACCCGGCCGGCGCCGCACATGTTCAGGCCGGCCAACGCCCCCGGCTCGCCGAGCCCGGACAGATGGAAGAACGAGTCGCCGGTCAGCACCCGGTCGCCCTTGGCGACCAACCAGTCGTACAGCTGGACCTGTTGCGCTGCGGTCGGGTGGAGTTCGTCCCAGACGTCGGCGCCACGGCCAGAGGGCCGCAGCCGGGTGATGCGCAGGGTGGCGCCGTATCGGCTCGCCAGGGCGGCGAATTCGTCGAGTTGGTCGACGTTGTGCCGGGTGACGACCACGGAGATCTTGGCATCGGAGAACCCCGCGGCCGCAAGGTTTTCCAGGGCACGAATGGCCATCGCGAATGATCCAGGACCGCGTACGGCGTCGTTGACCTCTGCGGTGGCACCGTCCAGCGAGATCTGGACGTCGACGTAATCGCTCGCGGCCAACCGGGCGGCGACCTCGGGCGTGATGCGCACGCCGTTCGTCGAGAACTTCACCCCCACGTGATGGGCGGTGGCGTAGTCGACCAACTCCCAAAAGTCCGGCCGCACAGTCGGTTCACCGCCACCGATGTTGACGTAGAACACCTGCATGCGTTCCAGCTCGTCGATGATGTCTTTGCAGTCCTGCGTCGACAGCTCACGCGGATCGCGTTTGCCCGACGACGACAGGCAGTGCACGCACGCCAGGTTGCACGCGTAGGTCAGCTCCCACGTCAAGCAGATCGGGGCGTCCAGCCCGTGTTCGAACTGCTCGATCAGCCGTGGCACGGGGGTAGTCGTCATGCGGCCTCCTCAGCGTCGGCCGGCACCAGCATGTTGGACCCGGTGAGCACGCTGAGTGCGTGGAGGTACGGCCCGAGGGCAGCGTCCTCGACACCGGCGGCGCGCAGGGCTGTCCGAGCGTCCGGATGGTCGGCCAACGACTGCACCACCGCGAGGATGGTGCGGTTCTTCAGGAATGAGAGTTTGCGGGTACCGAAGTGATAGAGCAGCGCCCCAAAGGGTTCCGGTCGCACAGCGACCTGTGGGTGCAGCCGCCATGCGAGATCGGGATCGAACTCGCCGGCGGTTGACCCGTGCGGCGACGATGCGGGCCGTTCCACGGCCCGCTCAGAAGCCGGACCGTTCAATCCCCCAGGGGCCCCCACGGTCAGTAGACCCCGCACATCCCGTCGATGGAAACTTCCTCGACCAGGGTCTCGGTGACCAGCTCGGTGTCGGTGTTGGTCTGCTGGTTCGGCTCCATGACGTTGCCTTTCGTTATCGGGGGCTCGACAAGTTAGCGTCGAAGGGGTCAGAATCTTCGACAGAATATGGCATCCAGTGCCGGAATGGAAGAGCAGGGTCTTATGGTGCAGCAGCCGCGTGTCGGCCGCCGCCGTTCGACGACTCCTGGGCACATCGCCGACGCTGCGCTTGGCCTGTTCGCCGAACACGGATTCTCCGGGGTGAGCGTCGACGACGTCGCACAGGCCGCCGGCATCGCCCGCCGGACGGTGTTCCGCTACTACGCCTCCAAGAACGCCATCCCCTGGGGCGACTTCGACGCTCATCTGCAGCATCTGCGTGAACTCCTCGACCACGTCGACCCTGATATGCCGCTCGGCGAGGCCTTGCGTGCAGCGTTGTTGTCGTTCAACACTTTTGACGCATCCGAGACTGCTCGACATCGGCAACGGATGCGGGTGATCCTGCAGACCGCGGAACTGCAGGCGTATTCGATGACGATGTACGCCGGCTGGCGCGACGTGATCGCCGACTTCGTGGCGCGCCGGACCGGGGCGAAGACCAGCGACCTGCAGCCGCAGACCGTGGCGTGGATGATGCTCGGGGTCGCATTGAGCGCCTACGAGCATTGGCTCGACGATGAGTCGGTCTCGTTGCCCGAGGCGCTCGGGGGCGCCTTCGACGTGGTTCGCGCCGGACTGGAAGAGTTGGATCGTTGAGCGTCGAAAGCCGCCTGCTGCGGTCCATCCGAGTCCAGGGCCAGGTCTGCTCGGGCATGGGATCGCCGATGTACGGCGAACTGTTGGCGCGGGTGGCCGACGACGTCGAGGCCGGTGGGGTCTTCGGGGCAATCTTGGCCGGGCATGAAAATTCCTCGGGGCGAATGGCTTTCGCGCTCAGGCTGCTCGGTGGATTACATCGGTTGGCGCTCGAGGGCCGGGTGGCCCCGCTGCGCCGGTGGTATCCGAGCGTCGGCGGACGCTGGAACGCCGACGCCGCCTGGCCCGATGTCGTCCTGGCCGCCACCGAGCACGCCGACTATCTGCGCGACGCGCTCGACCAGCCACCGCAGACCAACGAAGTGGGCCGCTCCGCCGCGCTGATCGGCGGCCTGCTTCTGCTCGGGCGAAGATTCGACGCGCCGGTGCGGCTTTTCGAAATTGGCTGCAGCGCGGGGTTGAACCTGCGCGCCGACCAATACCGCTATCGCCATTCCGGCGGCCACTGGGGTCCGGCCGGCTCACCGGTGATCGTCGACGATGCGTGGCGGGGCCCGCTGCCTCCCCCGGCCGAACTACTGATCGTCGAACGTCAGGGCTTCGACATCGCGCCGCTGGATGCCACCAGCTCCGATGGCGAGCTGACACTGTTGAGCTACGTCTGGCCGGATCAGCAGGCCCGGCTGGACCGGCTACGCGGCGCGATCGACATCGCCCGCCGGGTCCCCGCACAGTTGCACCGCCGCAATGCCATTGACGCCGTCGCCGACCTCGACGTCGCGACCGGCACGATCACCGTGCTCTGGCATTCGATCATGTGGCAATACCTGTCGGCCGGCGAACAGGAGACGCTCGGCGCCGAGATCGATGCACTGGGAGCGCGTGCCACACCGGAGGCGCCGTTCGCCCACCTGACACTGGAGCCGCATCGGCGAACACCTGAGGCGGCGGTCGAGTTCGCCGTCCGGGCCCGCTGCTGGCCGGGCGCCGACGACCGGCTGCTGGCCGTGTGCTCGCCGCACGGGCCGCCGGTCACCTGGAAATAGTCTGCGCGGCAGGGCTTTTCACTGTGGAGTGCGTCGCGCCGCGGCCAGGAACGGCGTTGCGAGAGCCAGAAACCCGGCCGGATCGGAGGAGAACGGGACGTGGCCGGTCGGTAGCACTTCAAGCCGCGCTCCCGGTATCGCCGCCGCGGTGCTCCGACCGAGACGCATCGGTATCGCCGTATCTCTGGATCCCCAAATCACCAGGCAGGGTGCTGTGATGCGGTCGGCATGCGGGCGAAGGTCGTAGTCCGGCTCGGCGAAACTACGCCACAGTGCCGCCGTCAGCATGACACCTTCGCGTGTGCTCGCCCGGGCCAGCGCTCGCTCCTGGACAGCGTGGTCGTTGTCACCGGTCGCTTTCATGTAGCTGCGGATGGAACGCGGCAGCACGCGCTTCATGACGGCCGGTGTTCCCAGTGTGCGGCAGTAGAGGTTGGTGACGGGCCCGGCGGTGAACCCTCCGGTGTTGACCAGCACCAGTTGCGAAACGCGGTGCGGGTCGGTGATCGCCAATCGCGCCGCAGCAAAGCCGCCGACCGAATTACCGATGAAGGCGGCATTCGACAGGTCAAGTCCCGCAACGACATCGGTGAGCACGTCGGCATAGGAGGCCGCCGTGGGCCGATAATCCGGCGTCGGCGCCGGAGAATCGCCGTGGCCCGGCCAGTCCAGTGCGATCACCCGATACGCACGCCGAAGCTCCGGCACGATCGGGTCGAAATCTCGGCGGTCGTGCAATGTGGCGTGCAGCAGCACCACGACGGGGCCGTCCCCGCCATCGCTGTAGGCAACTCTTCCCACCCGGGTTTCGACCGTGTTGGCCATCGCATTCCCTTCATTGACCGACCAGTCAGTCAACGATAGCATCGGAGGAAATCCGATTTCAAGGAGTAACCGATGACCGCTCCCTCAGCCGAAGCGCCGTTCACGGCGAAGATGGCCTACTACCGAACCCAGCACACCAGCCGCGGCGTGCGACTGACGCACATGATCGGCACGCCGGTCATCGCGTCCGCCATCCCGCTGCTGTTCGCAAAGCCCCGGGTGGGTATCCCAATGTTTTTTGGGGGCTGGATCTTTCAGATTGCAGGGCATCGGGTTTTCGAGCACAACCTGCCCTCGACCCACAAGGGTTGGATCACCTATCAGCTCACCGGGGTGATCGACGTCTGCGAACAGTACGGCGAACTGCTCGCGCGACGCAGTCAGCGCAAAGCCGCACGCGGACAGCGGGTTAAAGTCACTGCATGACCGGCGTACGCAAGGAGGCGATGGCCAGAACCCGGGAGGCGCTCATCGATGCGGGTCTGCAGCTGGCCGAGCGAACCGGTCTCACCGGATTGAGCGTCAATCTCATCGTCGCCGAAGCCGGGGTCGCCAAAGGGACCTTTTTCCATCATTTCGGCGACCGGGCCTCGTATCTGCTTGCGCTGCACCGTGAATTCCACGAACGCCTGGAGAATCAGGTACAAGCCGCCATCGTCGGGATGCCGCCGGGGCGTGATCGCCTGATCGCGGTGGCGAACACCTACCTGGACGGTTGCCTACGCGACCGCGGTGTCCGCGCGTTGCTCCTGGAAGCGCGCGCGGAACCCGCGGTCACCGAGGAGATCACGCGTCGCAACAATGCCAGCGCCGAGCTGTGCCGCACCGACTTCGCCGCGCTGAAACGCCCGCACCCCTACGAAAGCGCGCAGCTGTGGGTCGGGATGGTCGCCGAAGCGGCGCTCATCGAACACCAAGCCGGCGCGGCGCTTCCCGCATTGCGCGAGGCGATCGCGCAGTTCACCGGCTGACGCGGCTGCGCTACCCCAGCACCTCGGAAATCGGCACCGCCGCAGCAATTTTCGCGCGCGACTTCATCACCTTGCCGGGCATGCCGCCACCGACGACGCCGGACACCGCTCCGTCACGCTCGTAGAACGCGAGGAATTTGCGGCCGTCGTCCTCGACGACGTGAACGATGTCGGAGGCGATCGGCTCGCCCAGACACTGGATCTTGACGTCGTACTGGTCGCTCCAGAAATACGGGACGACGACGACTGCCGGGATGTCCTGGCCGAGCATCGCAGGCACGACGACCCGAGCCTGGTCGGCGACGTTGCTCCAATGTTCCACGCGCACTTGGTGTCCCTTGGGATTCCGCCACGACGCGACGTCGCCGAGCGCCCACACGTTCGGAGCGCTGGTGCGGCCGGCCTCGTCACAGATCACGCCGTTGTCGACCTCGATGCCGCTGCCCGCCAACCATTCGGTCGCCGGCTTCGATCCGATACCGACCACGACCAGATCGGCGCTCACCTCGCTACCGTCGGTCAGTGTCACGCTTTCGACGTGATCGCCGCCGCGGACCTCAGCCACCCCGACGTCGGTGCGGACATCCACACCTTCGGCGCGGTGCAGGCGGGCCACCAGCCCACCGATCTGCTCGCCGAGCACCGCGGCCAGCGGCGCAGGCTGCGGCTCGACCAAGACCACGTCGACGCCCAGGCCTCGCAGACTTGCCGCGACCTCACAACCGATGAATCCCGCACCGACGACCACGGCGCGATGCGCTTCCGCCGCGTGCCGCCGAAGGGCGAGACTTTCGTCGAAGGACCGCAACACCCGTATCCCGTCCAGGTCGGGGAATGCCGGAATTCGCCGCGGCACCAGGCCCGTCGCGATGACCAGTTCGTCGTAGCTGAGCACCGATCCGTCGTCGAGCGTCACCGTCTGCGCCGCGGTGTCCAAGCTGGTGGCCGCCGACCCGAGCCGCAACGTGATGTTCTGCTCGTCGTAGAACTCGCGCGGCTTGAGCGTCACGTCGTCGACTTCGCTGCGCAGCACTTCCTTTGACAACGGCGGACGGTCATAGGGCAGGTGGACCTCGTCGCTGACGATGGTGACGGATCCCGTGAAACCCGCCTTGCGCAATTGCTCGGCGGTCCGGGTCGCGGCGAGGCCTCCGCCGACGATCATAATTCCGTTGCTGTCCACGCTACTGGTCACTTGGCGTTCATACACGATCGCGATGGCGACCGGTTGCTCACCCCACTTCTCGGGCCCGCGACCGGTCGATGAGATTCGACAGCACCACAATGCTCTCGGTGCGTTCCACGTCGGCCCTGGTGCGGATGCGCTCCAGGGCGTCTTCCAGATGTCCCATGTCCCGGGCAAGCACGTGCAGGATGGCGTCGGCGGTGCCGGTAGCCGTTGCGGCGCTGACGACTTCGGGAATGTCGATCCAGGCCCGCTTCAGCTCGGCGGGTGAAATCCGACCGTGGCAGAACACCTGCACGTAGGCCTCGGTGTTCCAGCCCAGCGCGTTGCGGTCGATCACGGTGGTGAAACCCCGGATGACGCCGCTGTCGAGCATCCGGTCGACGCGGCGCTTGACCGCGGGCGCCGAGAGGTTCACCCGCTCGCCGATCTCGGCAAAAGTCGCGCGGGCATGCTGCGCGAGCTCCGCGAGAATCTGCTCGTCGGTGCCATCCAGTCGGTCCATCCACCCTCCTGACACAATAGAATGCCGCAAACGGCGATTTGGCACAATAAATACGCGCAATACACGCAATGTATGTCGATTGATTGCTTCCCATGCGTTACCTACCGTTGATTTATGACGCGCTTCGCCGAACCGGCCGCGGGAGCAGCGCCCACCACCGCGGTGCCGACCGAGCGGCGCGCGAAGACTCGGCATTACGTGATGACGCCGCCCCGGCACTTCGCGGTCGACTACGCGATCAACCCGTGGATGGACACCGCCAACCCCGTCGACACGACCGTTGCGATGGCGCAGTGGCATCAGCTTCGCGATATCTATCTGCAGATGGGTCACACGGTCGACCTCGTCGAGCCGGCGCCCGGTCTGCCGGATATGGTCTATGCCGCCAACGGCGGTCTGATCATCGACGGCACCGCGGTGGTCGCCCGCTTCAAATACGCTCAGCGCAAACAGGAGTCGGCGCTCTACGCCGACTGGCTGAGGTCACGCGGCTATCAGCCCGTACATACTCGTCACGTCAACGAAGGCCAGGGCGATCTGCTGCCGGTGGGTGGAACGATTCTGGCCGGATCGGGATTTCGGACCGACCCGCGGGCGCACGGTCAGATCGCCGAGATCTTCGGCCGCCCGGTCGTCAGCCTCGAACTGGTCGATCCGCGGTTCTACCACCTCGACACCGCGCTCGCCGTCCTCGACGACGAGACCATCGCCTACTATCCACCGGCGTTCACCTACGCGTCACGAGCGCACCTGGAAACGCTGTTCCCCCAAGCGATTTTGGTGGACAGCGCCGATGCCTACGTATTCGGGCTAAACTCCGTGTCGGACGGCCTGCACGTGGTGCATCCGGCCGCCGCCGTCGGTTTCGCCGAACAATTATCCGACGCCGGTTTCGAACCGATCGGAGTCGACCTGTCCGAGCTGCTCAAGGGCGGCGGGTCGGTGAAATGCTGCACGCTCGAGGTGTATTCGTGATTCACGATGAGAAGGAGCGGCGCCGATGATCACTACTGCCGACATTGTGGCCGCGGGACACGGGGAATTGACCGCCTCGGCGATCGCCCGCGACGAGCTGTACACGGCGCACAACTACTCGCCGCTGCCGGTGGTGGCGGCCAGCGCCGAAGGGGCCTGGATCGTCGACGTCGAAGGGCGCCGCTACCTGGACTGCCTGGCCGCGTACTCAGCGGTGAACTTCGGGCACCGCAATCCCGAGATCACCGCGACCGCGCACGCCCAGCTGGACGCGCTCACGCTCGTGAGCCGGGCTTTCCACGCCGAGCCGCTCGGCCGGTTCTGCGCGGCGCTGGCGACGCTCTGCGACAAGGACATGGTGCTGCCGATGAACAGCGGCGCCGAGGCGGTCGAGAGCGCGATCAAGGTCGCGCGCAAATGGGGCACCGATGTCAAGGGCGTTCCCCCGGGCCAGGCCAATATCGTGGTCGCCGACAACAACTTTCACGGTCGGACCATCAGCATTGTCAGCTTTTCTTCCGACGAGACCGCGCGTGGCGGTTTCGGCCCGTTCACGCCCGGCTTCCGTTCGGTGCCGTTCGGCGACGCCCAGGCGCTGGCCGACGCCATCGACGAGCACACCGTCGCGGTGTTGCTCGAGCCGATCCAGGGCGAGGCCGGTGTGATCGTGCCACCGGACGACTATCTGCCGGCCGTGCGCGAATTCTGCACCGCCCGCAATGTGCTGATGATCGCCGACGAGATCCAGTCGGGCCTGGCCCGCACCGGCCGAACCTTCGCCTGCGATCACTGGAACGTGGTGCCCGACATGTATCTGCTGGGCAAGGCACTGGGCGGCGGCGTCGTGCCGCTGTCCGCCGTGGTGGCCGATCGCGACATCCTCGGAGTGCTACACCCCGGCGAGCACGGCTCGACATTCGGCGGCAACCCGTTTGCCGCGGCGATCGGCAGCACCGTGGTGTCGATGCTGGCTCGTGGCGAATTCCAGAGCCGGGCAACGCGATTGGGAGCACGCCTGCAGTGGCGGCTGCGGGCGTTGATCGGCCAGGGTGTACTCGCGGTACGCGGACGCGGATTATGGGCCGGCGTCGACATCGACCCGGAGCTCGGCAGCGGCAAACAGCTCAGCCTGCGACTCGCCGAGCGCGGCGTGCTGGTCAAGGACACGCACGGATCGACGGTGCGGATCGCTCCCCCGCTGGTGATCAAGGCCACCGAGATCGATTGGGCCGTAGACCGATTCGTTGAGACACTGGCCGAGATGGCCCGCTAGTACTTCAGCACACCCTTGTCGACCGGGATCTGCGCGCCGGTCAGCGTGCCCGAACCGTCGCCTGCGAGCCACGCCACCACGTCGGACACTTCGCTGGCAGCCATGAATCCGTTGGGCTGCAGCAGCATTGGGCCAAAGCTGTGGACGAAGTGCGGATGCTGGCCGAATATCTGCATCATCAGTTCCGGCTCGATCATGGGCGTGTCGACCGAATAGGGGTGGATGGAGTTGACCCGGATGCCGAACTCGCTCAGCTCGATCGCCAACGAGTTGGTCAGCGCGACCAGCCCGTGCTTGGTGGCCGAGTAGTGCCCGTTGCCCGGTGTGGCCTTCAGCCCGGCCGACGAACTGACCACGACTATGGAGCCGCCGTTGCCGGCGTCGATCATCGCGGGTATCGCCGCGCGCAAGGTGTGGAAGGTGCCGGTCAAGTTGACCCCGACGACGGCGTCCCATTGCTCGTCGGTGAGCTCCCAGATCCGCCCCCAGCTGAGCACGCCCGCGTTGGCGATCAGGATGTCGAGGCGGCCGAATTGTTCGACACCGTCGGCCACCAACTGGCGCACCGCAGCGTCGTCGCGAATGTCGACCGCGCGGGCCAACGCCTTTCGGCCCTCGGCTTCCACCGCCCGAACGGTCTCGGCGAGATCTTCCGGGGTGGCCGCGGCATAGCTGATGCTGTCGGACACCGGCCCGCAGATGTCCAGTGCGATGATGTCCGCGCCCTCGCGTGCCAACCGTGCGGCGTGCGCCCGCCCCTGGCCGCGCGCGGCCCCGGTGATGAACGCCACCCGGCCCTGCAAAGATCCCGACACACCAGTCCCTTCCGCCGACTGCCGATCAGGCTAGCAGCGGAACTGAAACGTGTTCTAATCGGTCAGATGTCGGCGATGATCTGCGCCCTTTTGCTCGCGTATTCCGCGTCGCTCAGCGCGCCGGATGTATGCAACGCCTCCAGGTCCTGCAACCGCTGAGCAACGGACTGCTGCGGTGGCGCCGCCACCCCGCCCGACGCGGCCGCGGGCTGCTCGGCCGCGCGCCGGACCACGTCCAAGATCTGCTGGCGCACCGCCGGGAGGTTGCGGATGTCGACCGCGCCGCTGGTCGGCAGATTGTTGGCCCGGTAGATCTGCAGGATCTCCATCAGCGGGCCGGCCTGTCCGCTGAGGTCGTAGGTCTTGTTGTCCTCGGCGATCGAGAACTGCGCGGGCACCACCCCTGCGATCAATGCGCTTGCCTGCCAGTCGATCTCGTATTCGTGAGTGTTGGGGTCCACCAGCACAACGAGTTTGCGCGCGGTCACGATGGCTTGCTTGGAGATGTCGACCGTCACCCGCTTTCGGTCATCGAAGGCGAATCCGGGGCCCGTGATGTGCAGATCGAGGTTGACCACCGGGCGTTCGTTGATCCGCATGCCGGTTTCCCCGAGGCCTTGGATCTGCGCCGTCGTGAGCACACCGACCTGGTGCAGCCGTACGCTCTTGGCCGAGGACTGGGCGCCGCGGTTGGCCAGCCACAGTGCGACGAGTACATCGGCGACCGTGATCAGCGCACCGACGTACAGCATCCACGAGATGTTGCTCTGCGCCATCGAGCCGAAGCCGGATCCGAAGTTGCCGAACATATTCGGCAAGACAAAGTAGGTGATGAGAAAGATCGGGCCGACAAGACCGCCGCAAATCAGGACGTATATCTGGGCTTTGAGATAGCGCGCTAACATGGCTGCTCCCGCCGTCGGAGTAGATCGATAACGCGGGACAACGTATCGCTTCGCGGATGAAAATATCCCGAACTGCAGGAAGATGCAAAAGCGGCGCCCACCCTTTCGGATGAGCGCCGCTTTGCTATCGAACTACTTGAGGATCTTGGTGACTCGGCCGGCGCCGACGGTACGGCCACCTTCACGGATCGCGAACCGCAGACCGTCGTCCATGGCGACGGGCTGGATCAGCTTGACGGAGATCTCGGTGTTGTCACCGGGCATCACCATCTCGGTGCCCTCCGGCAGCGTCACCACACCGGTCACGTCGGTGGTGCGGAAGTAAAACTGCGGACGGTAGTTGTTGAAGAACGGCGTGTGCCGGCCACCCTCGTCCTTGGACAGGATGTAGACGCTGCCCTCGAAGTCGGTGTGCGGCGTGGTGGTGCCGGGCTTCACGACGACCTGACCGCGCTCGACGTCCTCACGCTTGATACCACGCAGCAGCAGACCGACGTTGTCACCGGCCTGGCCCTGGTCGAGCAGCTTGCGGAACATCTCCACACCGGTGACCGTGGTCTTGGCGCTGGTCGGCTTGATGCCGACGATCTCGACCTCTTCGTTGACGTTGATCACGCCACGCTCGACACGGCCGGTCACCACGGTGCCACGACCGGTGATGGTGAACACGTCCTCGACGGGCATCAGGAACGGCAAGTCGGTCTCGCGGACCGGGTCCGGGATCGACTCGTCGACCGCGTCCATGAGCTCCTCGACGGACTTGACCCACTTCTCGTCACCCTCGAGTGCCTTCAACGCCGACACCTTGATGACCGGGGCGTCCTCGTCGAACTCCTGGGCGGCCAGCAGTTCGCGGACCTCGAGCTCGACGAGCTCCAGCAGCTCCTCGTCGTCGACCATGTCGGCCTTGTTCAGCGCGACCAGGATGTAGGGCACGCCGACCTGGCGGGCCAGCAGCACGTGCTCGCGAGTCTGCGGCATCGGGCCGTCGGTCGCGGCGACCACCAGGATCGCGCCGTCCATCTGGGCGGCACCGGTGATCATGTTCTTGATGTAGTCCGCGTGGCCAGGTGCGTCGACGTGCGCGTAGTGGCGCTTCTCGGTCTGGTACTCCACGTGGGAGATGTTGATGGTGATACCGCGCTGACGCTCTTCGGGTGCGTTGTCGATCTGGTCGAACGCACGCGACTCGTTCAGTGCGGGGTACTTGTCGTGCAGGACCTTGGTGATAGCCGCGGTCAACGTGGTCTTACCGTGGTCAACGTGACCGATGGTCCCGATGTTGACGTGCGGCTTCGTCCGCTCGAACTTCGCCTTCGCCACTTTTGTGTCCTCCTGGACTGTTGGTGCTCGTTAAAGCAGTGTTGTTATTTCAGTTGTGCCGCGGTCGTGACCGGGCAAGATTACTCCGCCGACTTTGCTAGCTCACTCGCCGGTTGCCTTAGCGATGATTTCCTTCGACACGTTCGCCGGAACTTCGGCGTAGGAGTCGAAGACCATGGAGTAGTTCGCCCGGCCTTGAGTCTTCGACCGCAGGTCGCCGACGTAGCCGAACATCTCCGACAGCGGCACATGGGCCCTGACCACTCGCGCACCGCTGCGCTCTTCCATGGCCTGGATCTGGCCACGGCGGGAGTTCAAGTCGCCGATCACGTCACCCATGTAGTCCTCGGGTGTGGTGACCTCGACAGCCATGATGGGCTCCAGGATGACCGGCTGTGCTTGCTGCGCAGCCTTTTTCAGCACCTGGGAACCGGCAATCTTGAACGCCATCTCCGACGAGTCGACCTCGTGGAAGGCGCCGTCGAGCAGGATGACCTTCAGGTTCACCAGCGGGTAGCCGGCCAGCACGCCGTACTGCATCGCGTCCTGGGCGCCGGCGTCCACCGACGGGATGTACTCCCGGGGGATACGCCCACCGGTGACCTTGCTCTCGAACTCGTAGGTAGCGCCGTCCTCGCTGTGGAACGGCTCCAGGCTGATCAGCACCTTCGCGAACTGGCCTGAACCGCCGGTCTGTTTCTTGTGGGTGTACTCGACCTTGTCCACCGTCCGCTTAATGGTCTCCTTGTAGGCGACCTGCGGCTTGCCGACGTTGGCCTCGACCTTGAACTCGCGGCGCATGCGGTCCACCAGGATGTCCAGGTGCAACTCGCCCATGCCGCCGATCACGGTCTGGCCGGTCTCGTTGTCCTGGTGCACCTTGAAGGTGGGGTCCTCTTCGGCGAGCTTCTGGATCGACAGGCTCAGCTTCTCCTGGTCGCTCTTGGTCTTCGGCTCGATGGCCACCTCGATGACCGGGTCCGGGAACGTCATCGACTCCAGCACGACCTGGTGGTTCGGGTCGCTCAAGGTGTCGCCGGTGGTGGTGTCCTTCAGCCCGATCACGGCGTAGATGTGGCCCGCCGAGGCCGTTTCCACCGGGTTCTCCTTGTTGGCGTGCATCTGGAACAGCTTGCCGAGCCGCTCCTTCTTGCCCTTGGTGGAGTTGATCACCTGCGAGCCGGAGTCGACCTTGCCCGAGTACACCCGGACGTAGGTCAGCTTGCCGAAGAACGGGTGGGTGGCGACCTTGAACGCCAGCGCCGAGAACGGCTCGTCGGTCGACGGCTTGCGCGTGATCAGCTCGTCTTCCTTGCCGGGCGCGTGGCCTTCGGCCGGCGGCACGTCCAGCGGCGACGGCAGGTAGTCGATGACGGCGTCCAGCATGGGCTGCACGCCCTTGTTCTTGAACGCGCTGCCGCACAGCACCAGGTAAGCGGTGGAGCTGATGGTGAGCTTGCGCAGCGCACCCTTGATCTCCTCGACCGACAGTTCCTCGCCGCCGAAGTACTTCTCCAGCAGCGCCTCGTCGGTCTCCGCGACCGCCTCGAGCAGCTTGGTGCGGTACTCGTCGGCCTTTTCCTGCAGTTCGGCCGGGATCTCGATCGTCTCGTAGGTTTCGCCGAGCTTGGTCTCGCCACGCCACACCTTGGCGTTCATCTCGACCAGGTCCACGACGCCCTCGAAGTCGCCCTCGGAGCCGACGGGCAGCTGGATCGGGATGACGTTCGCGCCGAGGCGCTCCTCCATGGTGCGCACCGAGAAGTAGAAGTCGGCGCCGATCTTGTCCATCTTGTTGACGAAGCAGATGCGCGGGACGTCGTACTTGTCGGCCTGCCGCCAGACCTGCTCGGACTGTGGCTCGACGCCTTCCTTGCCGTCGAACACGGCCACGGCACCGTCCAGCACGCGCAGGCTGCGCTCCACCTCGACGGTGAAGTCGACGTGGCCGGGGGTGTCGATGATGTTGATCTGGTTGTCGTTCCAGAAGCAGGTGGTCGCCGCGGAGGTGATGGTGATTCCGCGCTCCTGCTCCTGCTCCATCCAATCCATGGTGGCGGCGCCGTCGTGCACCTCACCGATCTTGTAGCTGATACCGGTGTAGTAGAGGATGCGCTCGGTCGTCGTCGTCTTGCCGGCGTCGATGTGCGCCATGATGCCGATGTTCCGGACCTTCGTGAGGTCGGTCAGCACGTCCTTCTGTGCCACGGGAGTTTTCCCACTCTTTCGATTGCTCGGTTAATTCGCTGTCTTACGCCCGGCGACTCTGCCGATCTTGCCGCCTGGTGGCGGTCTACCAGCGGTAGTGCGCGAAGGCGCGGTTTGCCTCGGCCATCTTGTGGGTGTCCTCGCGTCGCTTGACGGAGGCTCCCAGGCCGTTGCTGGCATCCAGGATCTCGTTTGCCAGGCGCTCGGTCATCGTCTTCTCCCGACGCTGCCGGGAGAAGCTGACCAGCCAACGCAGCGCCAGCGTGGTCGACCGCTCCGGGCGGACCTCGACGGGCACCTGATAGGTGGCACCACCGACGCGGCGGCTACGCACTTCCAGGGCCGGCTTGACGTTGTCCAGAGCACGCTTGAGCGTGATCACCGGGTCGGTGCCGGTCTTGTCGCGGGCTTGTTCGAGCGCTGCATAAACAATGCGTTCGGCCAGCGATTTCTTCCCTTGCATCAGAATCTTGTTCACCAACTGGGTGACCAGCTGCGATCCGTAGACCGGATCGTTGACCAGCGGGCGCTTCGGCGCGGGGCCCTTGCGCGGCATTAGCTCTTCTCCTTCTTGGCGCCGTAACGGCTGCGAGCCTGCTTGCGGTTCTTGACGCCCTGGGTGTCGAGCGAACCGCGGATGATCTTGTAGCGGACACCTGGCAGGTCCTTCACCCGACCGCCACGCACCAGCACCATCGAGTGCTCCTGCAGGTTGTGCCCCTCACCGGGGATGTACGCCGTCACTTCAACCTGGCTGGTCAGCTTGACGCGCGCGACCTTCCGAAGCGCCGAGTTCGGCTTCTTCGGCGTCGTGGTGTACACGCGGGTGCAGACCCCGCGGCGCTGCGGGCTGCCCTTCAAGGCCGCGGTTTTGACCTTCGCGACCTTGTCGCGACGACCCTTGCGGACCAGCTGCTGAATAGTTGGCATCTACCGGCTTCCTACTTCGTGTGTGGTGGTGCTATTCGTTTCTGGGTGGTTCAAGTCTCTGTACTGCAGTTATGCCCTTTAGCGGTCCCCCGCGGCCGGGTGTGTCGCACGCGCTCGCCGCAGGATGAAATCCGTTGCGTCGTGGACATGCGAATTGGCCCGGCGTGCGCGCCTCAGGTCAAGCGCCTTAAGCCGCCAGGCACGAGCTTCCACAATACCCGCCGCTGGACGGGCAGGTCAAAGCGACGGCGTAGAGGTCCGGCGAGCCCGCCCGACGAGGGCCGTCACCGCGTCTATTGTGCCGCAGATTCGCTGCGGCGTTCCATGCCGGCGGCCAGTCGCAGCACCATGTCGGAGAAGACGGAGTCGGTGTCGATGTCGTCCATCACGCCGGTCATCTCCAGCAGCACGAACCCGTGCATTGCCGACCAGAATTCCAGTGCCGCATAGAAAGCCTGCTCGAGGTCCAGCCCATACGAGGACAGCACCGCGATCACCGGTGTGGCCGCAGCGCGGGTGGCGGCGGTGTACTCCGGGTCGTCGCCAACACCCAGCGGCATGCGGGTGAAGGCCGAATACCGGCCGGGGTGGTGGTGGGCGTAGCTGCGGTAGGCACTCGCCATGACCAGCACGGCGTCGTCACGGGCCCGGCCCTCGCCGACCCGGTTGAGCATCGTGATGATGTCGTCGATGACCCGGATGCGCACGGTGCGGCGCAGGTCCTCCAAGCTGTCGACGTGGTTGTACAGCGACGGGCCCTTGGTGCCAAGTTGGGTGGCCAACGCGTTGATCGTCAGTGCGTCCCAGCCCTCCCGGTCCAGGAACGTGAGCGCGGCGTTGACGATGATCTCGCGACTCAGCCTGGTCGTGCGGGTCGCTGACTTCGCCGGGGCGCCCCCTCGTCCAGCCGATGACTCCGGCTCAGCTGGCATGACGGCCGCCCTTCGGTTGCGTAGACCAACGGACTCTAGTTGAGGTCGCCCGGGAACGAAGAACTCTAGTCTGCCGAGGCGTCCGAGCACGTAGGCTCTTTTCGAGCAGATCACCCGCCACGGCGACAGGAGCACGGGCATGCAACGGTCAGTTTTCCGTCGAACATCGGTGATATGCGCGATCGCCGTCGCGTGCGCCGCGGGCGCGCCGGCCGGGCACGCCAAGAACGGCGACACCCACGTCACCGGCGAAGGTATCGAGCAGACCGTCGACTGCGGCGGCGGCACGCTGATCGTCAACGGAACCAGGAACACCGTCAACGCGCTGGGAACCTGTTGGGCGGTGTCGATGATGGGCTCGGGCAACACCGTCGTCGCCGACAACGTCATCAACGACATCACCGTCTACGGCTACAACGAGTCGGTCTTCTACAAGAACGGCGATCCGGTGGTGTGGGATCGCGGTCGCGAACTCGGCATGGTCAATCGCATCAGCCGGGTCGGGTCGTGAGCATGATGCCCAAGGCGGGCGTCCTGATCCTTTCCGCGGCAGTGGTATTGGGGGCCGCCGGCTGTGGTCCGAAGAACAACAACACGGCGCCGACGACATCGCCGGGCGCGTCGTCCTCGCCGGCACCCTCGACGACGAGCAGCGGTGCGCAATTCGACATCGGCAACACGATCAATTACGGATCACTAGGCACCACAACCACTCTCGACTGCGGCGACGGAAAATCGCTGAACGTGGGCGGCTCCAACAACACGCTGACGGTCAAGGGCACCTGCGGCACGGTCAGCATCGGTGGCGCCGACAACAAGATCACCCTGGACAAGATCGACAAGCAGCTCAACGTCGTCGGGTTCAACAACACGATCAGCTATAAATCCGGCGATCCCAAGGTCGACAACCTCGGCAGCGGTAACACCATCAACAAGGGATAGCTCACGTAGCCGTGCCGTGGCGGCCGGCGCCGGCCGCGAAACGCCCCGCACCTTCGTTCGCCTCGGCGGCCACCCGCGAGATGCTGGCGAATTCGTAGTCCAGCGCCTCGGATTCGCTGCTCCCCCACTGATGCAACGCCGAAAGCCGATCCGATCGCAAGCACTGCTGGGGCAGCACGGCAAGCTCGGCAGCGAGCTGCTCGGCGGCTGCGCGGGCCTGGCCGGTGGGCACCACCCGGTTGGCCAATCCGATCGCCAATGCCTCGTCGGCGTCGACAGCACGACCGGTCAGGATCATGTCCATCGCGCGGCTCTGGCCGATCAGCCGCGGCAGCCGGATCGTGCCGCCGTCGATCAGCGGGACGCCCCAGCGACGGCAGAACACCCCGAACACCGCGTCCTGCTCGGCCACTCGCAGATCGCACCACAACGCGAGCTCCAGTCCGCCCGCGACGGCGTAGCCGCTCACCGCGGCAATCACCGGTTTGGACAACACCATTCGGGTCGGCCCCATCGGCCCCGGGCCCGTCCGGTGCACCGCGTTGGCATCCGGTGTGCCGAACGCCTTCAAATCCGCCCCGGCGCAGAAGGTTCCGTGATCGCCCCACAGCACCGCCACCGATGCGGTGTCGTCGCGGTCGAATTCCTCGAAGGCGGCGAACAACGCGGCAGCGGTCGGGCCGTTGACGGCATTGCGTGCTTCGGGCCGGTTCAGGATCACCGTTGTCACCGGGCCGTGACGCTCTACGCGTACCGGATCGCTCATGTCGCCTCCACTAGTCGGATGTCGTCGCGCCGCGCGAGGAGTTCGGTGGCGAAGTCGTGGTACACCGACCGCAGCCGGGCGCCGGGCCAGTCGGCCGGCAGCAACTCCTCCGGCAGCACTGGGTCGGTCAGCAGGTGCCGCACGATGGCGGCGGCGACCACGAATCGGCCCGGAACATCGGTGGCGCTTGCCATGTCGGCGATCAACTGCCGGCCGGTGCGTGCCCACGACGGCAGGTCCCACAACTGGCCGGCCAACTCCGCGGGTGCGTCGTCGCGGGCCTGCACGATCCGGACGCGATCGCGGACCTCGGCGTCCACGTCGAGGGCGAGGTTGTCCGGCCGCATCCACACCCCTTCCCGGAGCTCACCGAAACGGCCGTGCTGCAGCGTGTTCCGCAGCGTCGCACGGGTCCGGGCATCGGTGCCGACGCTGGTCACGATCACCGTCGTCCAGAGTCCGTGCCAGGGGCGCAGTTGCGGTCGCATCGCATCGTCCTGTCGGCGCTGGCGGGCCAGCAGGCGGTCGGAGAGTCGATAGCCGTCAGCGGAGCGGACCAGGTCGCCCGCGCTGACCATTCGGGTCAGTGCGACCCGCAGGGTGGCTTCCTTAATGCCGAAGTCGCTGGTGAGCCGGATCAACTCGGCGGCACTCGCCCACGCCGGATGAGCGCCGAGTAGCACGCTCAGCACCACCGACCGGGCGGGCATGCGTGCCAACGATTTCGGCATGGGGTCACACCTGAGAAGCGCGCCGGCCGTGATCACCGAACGGTTCGTCGCGGTGCTTGACCGCCTCGCGGAAACCGTGCTCGACCGCGTCGGCGACGAACGCATGGCCTTCGGGGGTGTGCCGGGCCACGCCGTCGAACACCGTGCTGACCATCCTGCTGGTGGCCACACCCTGTTGCAGCAGAGCGGAATTGAGCGCGAGCTTGACCATGATCAACTGGTTGACCGGCACCGCGGCAATGCGCTCCACCAGGCGTTCGGTTCGCTCGTCGAGGTCTTGGGGATCCGGCGCCTCGATGGCCAGGCCCCACTCGGCGGCTTGGGCGCCGGTGATGCAATCCCCGGTCAGCAGAAGGCGTTTGGCGCGCTGATCGCCCAGCCGATGCGCCCACAGTCCGGCCGCCGGCACACCCCATACCCGGGTCGGCGGATAGCCGATCTTCGCATCGGACGCGGCGATCACCTGATCGGCGTGCAGCGCGATATCGGTGCCGCCGGCAACGCAGTAGCCGTGGATCTTGACCACCGTCGGCTTGTCGGCGTGCATCAGGCTGGAAAAGCCTCGCACGAAGCGGCTCATCATCTGGTAGTCGATCATCGGATCCCACGGCTGATCCGGTAAGTGGTTGACGCCCTGCGTCTTACCGTCGAGCACAGTGCCGCTGTAGGCCCCTGTGCCGCCCGCCGAGCCGGTGCGGTCGGCGTAGGCACTCAGATCGAAACCGGCACAGAATCCCTCGCCGCGGCCCGACACCAAGATGACGTGCACGCTGGGGTCCAGGTCGGCGCGTTCGACCAACGCCGACAGCTCCAGTGGAGTGTCAGCGACGATCGCGTTGCCATTTTTGGGGCGGTTGAAGGTGATTCGCGCAACCCGGCCGGTGACCTCATAGGTCATCGTCTTCAAGTTGTCGAAGTCGACCGGCCTGATCGCGTGCGTCATTGGCGCCACTCCTCCCCGTCGCTTCGCTCCGAATCGTCGTTGGCGCGTGTCATCCCTTTACTAGAGCACGCTCGATGATCGGCGCGAGATCCAGCCCGGTGGGCATGGTTCCGAACGCCCCGCCCCATTGCCGGTCGAGCCGGGTGACCAGGAACGCTTCGGCGACCGCCGGGTGGCCGTGCCGGACCAGCAGCGAGCCCTGCAGCGCCAGGCAGATGTCTTCGGCGACCTTGCGGGCCCGATACTGAATGGTCTCCAGCTCACCGAGCTGCGTGCGGAGTTTGGTGACGTGGCTGTCCAGCCGGGCATCCTGACCGGTGCTCTTGGCCAACTCGTCGAACAGCACCTCGACAGACTCCGGCCGAGTTGCCATGGCGCGCAGCGTATCCAGCGCGCTGACATTGCCGGAGCCTTCCCAGATGCCCATCAGCGGCGCCTCGCGGTACAGCCGCGGCATACCGGATTCCTCAACGTAGCCGTTGCCACCCAGGCATTCCAGCGCCTCGACGGCGTGCGGCGCGGAGCGCTTGCACACCCAGTACTTGCTGGCGGCCAAGCCGATGCGGCGAAGCAGGGTCTCGGTCTCATCGCCGCGCACGGCGTTGTCGGTGGCGCCGGCCATTCGCATCGCAACCATGGTGGCCGCCTCGGCTTCGACGGCGAGATCCGCGATCACATTGCGCATCAGCGGCTGATCGATCAAATACTCGCCAAAAGCCTTGCGGTGCTGGGCGTGATGAACCGCCTGAGTCAGCCCGGTGCGCATGCTGGTGGCGCTGCCCAGCGTGCAGTCCAGCCGGGTGAGGTTGACCATCTCGATGATGGTCGGGACACCGCGGCCCTCCTCGCCGACCAGCCACGCGGTCGCGCCGTCGTACTCGACCTCACTGGACGCGTTGGCGTTGTTGCCCAGCTTGTCCTTGAGGCGTTGCAGCAGCATCCGGTTGCGGGTGCCGTCGGGCAGCACGCGGGGCAGGAAGAAACAGGACAGCCCGCCTGGCGCCTGCGCGAGCACCAGGAACACGTCGCACATCGGCGCCGAGGTGAACCACTTGTGACCGGTCAGCGAGTAGCTGCCGTCGCCGTTGGGGGTGGCCTGCGTGGTGCCGGCACGGACGTCGGAACCACCCTGCTTCTCGGTCATCGACATGCCGGCGGTGATTCCGACTTTGGTTGTGGCGAGCCTTAATTCGGGGTCGTAGACACGACTGGTCAGCAGCGGCTCGTAGATCGCGGAGAGTTCGGGGTTGAACCGCAACGCCGGGACGACCGCGTAGGTCATCGAGATCGGGCACATGTGCCCCGGTTCGGCGGTCCACACACTGGTCTTGGCGGCGCGCACGACGTGCGCGCCCGGCCGGTCGTCGGCCCATGGTGCGGCGTGCAGGCCGTGCTCGATCGCCACCTGCATCAGCTGGTGATAGGCCGGGTCGAACTCGACCTCGTCGATGCGGTGTCCGTACCGGTCGTGGGTGCGCAGGGTGGGCCGGTTGCGGTTGGCCAGCTCACCCCAGCGCTGCGTCTGCCGGGCGCCTGAGATCGCGCCGACGGCGTTCACCTCGTCCAGGCCCCACTGGCCGCCTTCGCGGATCAGCGCCTCGATAAGGACCGGAGACGAGGCCGGGTTGTGCTCCTCGAGGAGCGGCACCTGATTGACGACGGCATGAGTTTCTGGCATGCCCACCACTGTTACATTTTTTCGACAACTGCACAAGAGGTGTAATGCTCAGCGGGGATGGGCGGCGAAGAACTCCCACAATCTTTTGCTGGCGAAGTCGGGCCAGTGGTGGCCGCCGTCCGTGACGGTGACCAGCACCACGCCGCGGTTGTCGGTGCAACCGGCGGTCGAGGTGGTGACCGGACCGCTGGTCTCGGCGGTCGGCTTCTGACAGTGATCGATGTTGCGCCAGAACGCATTCAACTCCGGTACCGGTGGACCGTTGACATGCGCGAAGCCGCGGCCGGGCCCGCCGCCGTAGGGCACCAGCGGATCCGCGGTGCCGTGCACCGCCATGACGGAGACGGGATGGGGTGAGCGGCACGAGCCTAGTTGGGTGCCGGAGACCGGGCCGATCGCAGCGAACAACGTGGTGTCGCAGGCCAGCGTGTAGGACATCATGGCGCCGTTGCTCATGCCGGTCGCATACACCCGTGCCACGTCGATGCCGACGTTTTGGGCGACATCGGCGACCGCTTTGCCGATGAACGCGACATCGTCGACGTTCTCCCGGGCCGGCCTGCCACAGCAGCCTCCGCCGTTGACGTTCCATGCCCGGTTGACACCGTCGGGATAGGCGACGACGAATTTCTCCGAATCGGCCAATTGGTCCCAGCCGTAGGATCTTTCGGCCTGCTCGGCGTTGCCGAAGCCGCCGTGCAGCACCACGACCAGCCGTGCCGACGCCCGCAGCCCTGCGGGTATGTGCAGCCGGTAATGGCGCTCGCGGCCGACGAGGTTGACGGTGTGGATGCTGGTGCCGGTCACGAAGCCCGACGGCGGCTTCGGATGCACGACCGAGCAGCCCGCGATGACCAACGCGACGCCCACCAGCGTCGCGATCCGACGAAGCATGTCAGCGGCTCGTCTTCTCCCGCAGGAAGGCGATGTCGTCTTTGCGGCCTTCCTCGGCCGTCTCGCAGATCACCGGCGCGTCCGCGGCCTCGACCACAGCCACCAGCATGTCGGGGTCGATCTGCCCGGTACCGAAATTGGCGTGCCGGTCGCGGCCCGAGCCCGCCGCGTCCTTGGAGTCGTTGCAGTGCACCAAGTCGATCCGGCCGGTGATGGCCTTGATGCGGTCGACGGCGTCGACCAACGCCTCACCGGCCGCCCAGGCGTGGCAGGTGTCGAGGCAGAAGCCAATTCCGCTGTCGCCGATGTGATCCCACAGCCGACCGATGGTGTCGAAGTGCCGGGCCATGGCGTGGTCACCGCCGGCGGTGTTCTCCAAATAGACCGGAACCTCGGACTCCAACCGGTCGAGTGCCTTGCGCCAGCGATCGAAGCCCTCGTCGAGATCGTCATCTTCGGTGACGTGGCCGCCGTGCACGATCACGGCCGCCGCGCCGATGTGAGCCGCCGCCTCGCAGGTGTCCTGCAGGATCTTGCGCGACGGGATGCGCACCCGGTTGTTCGCCGACGCCACGTTGATCAAGTAGGGCGCATGCACATAGATCGGCAGCGCCGCCGCCTTGAGCTCCGCGGCGTCGTCACGCGGTTTGGGTGCCTTCCAACTCTGCGGGTTGCCCAGGAAGATCTGCACGACGTCGGCGTCTTCGGCCGCAGCTGCGGCCAGCGGATCTTGCGGACTGACATGTGAACCGATCAGCACGCGGCCAGTCTAGTGGGGCACGTCGACGCGGCGTCCGGCCGCATTGTCGCTATGAGGCGGGCACAACGGCATGCGAAAAAGACCCCGGGAAAACCCGGGGCCTTTTTCGTGTACGCCGATAGCGGGGACTACCGGTAGTCCGAATACCCGTAATCGTCCAGCGGAACCGCGGCTCCGGTGGCCTGGCCGAAGTCCGGGCTGTAGTACTGATCCTCGTACGACGGGATCGTGTACGCCGCGGCGCGGGCTTCCTCGGTCGGCTGCACCTGGATGTTGCGGTACCGGTTGATGCCGGTACCGGCCGGGATCAGCTTTCCGATGATCACGTTCTCCTTCAGACCCTGCAGCTTGTCGCTGCGGCAGTTGATCGCCGCATCGGTCAGCACTCGCGTGGTCTCCTGGAACGACGCCGCGCTCAGCCACGAGTCGGTGGCCAGCGACGCCTTGGTGATACCCATCAGCACCGGACGGCCGGCCGCGGGCTCGCCGCTCTCGGCCACCACCCGTCGGTTGGACGCCTCGAACTCGGCACGGTCGATCAGCGAGCCGGGCAGGAACTCCGTCGAGCCCGAGTCGATGATGGTCACCCGGCGCAGCATCTGCCGGACGATCACCTCGATGTGCTTGTCGTGGATCGACACACCCTGAGCCCGGTAGACCTCCTGGACCTCCTTGGTCAGGTGGATCTGCACTTCGCGGGGGCCCTGCACACGCAGCACCTCGTGCGGGTCCGCGGAGCCCTCCATCAGCTGCTGGCCGACCTCGACGTGGTCACCGTCGGCGAGCAGCCGCTCCGAGCCGTCCTCGTGCTTGAAGACGCGCAGCCGCTGCCGTTTCGACAGCTTGTCGTAGACCACTTCCTCGCCACCGTCGTCGGGGACGATGGTGATCTTGTAGAAGCGCTCGCCGTCTTCGAGGTGCACCCGTCCGGTGACGTCGGCGATCGGTGCCTTGCCGCGCGGCACCCGAGCCTCGAACAGCTCCTGCACACGGGGCAGACCGCCGGTGATGTCCTCACCGACACCACCCTGGTGGAAGGTACGCATGGTCAGCTGCGTGCCGGGCTCACCGATGGACTGCGCGGCGACGATACCGACGGCCTCACCGATGTCGACCAGCTTGCCGGTCGCCATCGACCGGCCGTAGCAGGTCGCGCACAC
Source organism: Mycobacterium cookii (assembly GCF_010727945.1). NCBI lineage: Bacteria > Bacillati > Actinomycetota > Actinomycetes > Mycobacteriales > Mycobacteriaceae > Mycobacterium > Mycobacterium cookii. Next base: position 4,450,342 of record NZ_AP022569.1, on the reverse strand, counting down.
CCCGGTGCCGGTGGTGCAGGTCAGCACCGAACGCACCTTCACCTGAGTGATACCGGCCGCGAGCAACGCGTCGATCTCCGGGTCACCGATATCGTGCCCGCGGGCGACCACGACGTTGCCGTCGCCGTCCACCGCGTCGGTGCCCAACGTCCTTGCGTACGCCGAGGTTTCGATGAACGGGTCGCGGATCAGCGTGCCGTCGGGCTGACGCTCGGCCAGCTCGACGATGATCCCGCGCTCGGTGCCGCAGTCGGTCTCGCGGACGATGACGTCCTGGCTCACGTCGACCAGACGACGTGTCAGGTAACCCGAGTCGGCGGTACGCAATGCGGTGTCCGCCAGACCCTTCCGGGCGCCGTGGGTGTTGATGAAGTACTCCAACACCGTCAGGCCTTCACGGAACGACGACTTGATCGGGCGCGGGATGAACTCACCCTTCGGGTTGGTCACCAGACCCTTCATGCCGGCCAGCGTCCGGGTCTGGGTGAAGTTACCCGTGGCACCCGAGTCGACGATCGTGATGATCGGGTTGTCGGCGGGGTAGTGCTCGCGCAGCGCCTCACCAACCTGGTCGGTGGCTTCCTTCCAGATCTCCACCAAGGCCTCGTTGCGTTCGTCGTGGTTCAAAGCACCACGCTGGAACTGCTTTTCGACCTTGTCGGCACGCTCTTCGTACGCGTCGAGGATCTCCTGCTTGCCCGGCGGCACCAGCACGTCGGCCATCGAGACCGTGACACCGCTTCGGGTGGCCCAGTAGAAACCGGCGTCCTTGAGCTTGTCGACGGTCTGTGCGACGACGATCATCGGGTAGCGCTCGGCCAGGTCGTTGATGATCGCAGCCTGCACCTTCTTGTGCATCTGCTTGTCCACGAACGGGTACCCGACGGGCAGCAGTTCGTTGAAGATCACCCGGCCCAGCGTGGTCGACGCGATCCAGGAATCGCCCGGCTGCCAACCGTTTTGGCCGAACAGCTCAGCCTCCAGCTCGGCAGGCGGACGCAGCTGAGTCAGCCGCACCTTGATCTTCGCGCGCACGCTCAACGCACCGCGGTCCATCGCCATGATCGCCTCGGCGGGCGAGGCGTACACGCCCGACTCCGGACGGTCCTTGGCGGGAGGCTGGTATTCGCCCTTGTCACCGTCGATCTCGGTGGTCAGGAAGTACAGCCCGGTCACCATGTCCAGACGCGGCATGGCCAGCGGACGACCCGAGGCCGGCGAGAGGATGTTGTTGCTCGACAGCATCAGGATGCGGGCCTCGGCCTGCGCCTCCGCACTCAGCGGCAGGTGCACGGCCATCTGGTCACCGTCGAAGTCGGCGTTGAACGCCTCACACACCAACGGGTGCAGCTGAATTGCCTTGCCCTCCACCAGCTGTGGCTCAAAGGCCTGAATACCGAGGCGGTGCAGGGTCGGTGCGCGGTTCAGCAACACCGGGTGCTCGGCGATGACCTCTTCGAGCACGTCCCACACCTGCGGACGCTGACGCTCCACCATCCGCTTGGCGCTCTTGATGTTCTGCGCGTGGTTGAGGTCGACCAGACGCTTCATCACGAACGGCTTGAACAGCTCCAGGGCCATCAGCTTGGGCAGACCGCACTGGTGCAGCTTGAGCTGCGGACCGACCACGATGACCGAACGGCCCGAGTAGTCGACACGCTTACCGAGCAGGTTCTGACGGAACCGGCCCTGCTTGCCCTTCAGCAGATCCGACAGCGACTTGAGCGGACGGTTGCCCGGGCCAGTGACCGGACGACCGCGACGACCGTTGTCGAACAACGCGTCGACCGACTCCTGCAACATCCGCTTCTCGTTGTTGACGATGATCTCGGGCGCACCGAGGTCGATCAGCCTCTTCAGACGGTTGTTGCGGTTGATCACGCGGCGGTACAGGTCGTTCAGGTCACTGGTGGCGAACCGGCCACCGTCGAGCTGAACCATCGGACGCAGCTCCGGCGGGATCACCGGGACCGCGTCGAGCACCATGCCCATCGGCGAGTTGCTGTTGGCCTGGAACGCGGCGACGACCTTCAGACGCTTCAGGGCGCGAAGCTTCTTCTGCCCCTTGCCGTTCCGGATGACGTCACGCAGCGTCTCGGCCTCGGCCTCGATGTCGAAGTTCTCGATCAGCTTCTGGATCGACTCCGCACCCATGGCGCCGGTGAAGTATTCGCCGTAGCGGTCGACGAGCTCGCGGTAGAGCACCTCGTCGACGATCAACTGCTTGGGAGCCAACTTGGTGAAGGTGGTCCAGATCTCCTCCAGCCGGTCCAGCTCACGCTGGGCCCGGTCGCGGAGCTGACGCATCTCGCGCTCGCCGCCGTCGCGAACCTTGCGCCGCGCATCGGCTTTCGCGCCTTCGGCCTCCAACTCGGCCAGGTCGGCTTCCAGCTTCTGCGCACGGGCCTCGAGGTCAGCGTCACGCTGGTCTTCGACCGCCTTGCGCTCGACCACCATTTCGGCCTCGAGCGTGGACAGCTCGTTGTGCCGCATCTCGTCGTCGACGGCGGTGATCACATAGGCGGCGAAGTAGATGATCTTCTCGAGATCCTTCGGCGCCAGGTCGAGCAGATACCCCAACCGTGACGGCACACCCTTGAAGTACCAGATGTGGGTGACCGGTGCGGCCAACTCGATGTGGCCCATCCGCTCACGACGCACCTTGGCGCGAGTCACCTCGACGCCACAGCGCTCACAGATGATGCCCTTGAAGCGCACGCGCTTGTACTTGCCGCAGTAGCACTCCCAGTCGCGAGTCGGTCCGAAGATCTTCTCGCAGAACAGGCCGTCCTTCTCGGGCTTGAGCGTGCGGTAGTTGATCGTTTCCGGCTTTTTGACCTCGCCGTAGGACCAGTTGCGGATGTCCTCCGCGGTGGCCAGGCCGATGCGGAGTTCATCGAAGAAGTTGACGTCTAACACGTAACTCCCTTTCCCCTTTCGGGATTAGAAAACAAAACAGTTAGCGCCGCGGCTTCGCCGCGATCAGGCTAGGTCTTCTACGGACGCAGATTCGTTGCGAGACAAGTTGATTCCCAGGTTCGCAGCAGCGCGCTCCAGGTCCTCGTCGTCGCCGTCGCGCATCTCGATGGCCGCACCGTCGCTGGACAGCACCTCGACGTTGAGGCACAGCGACTGCAGTTCCTTGAGCAGCACCTTGAACGACTCGGGGATGCCCGGCTCAGGGATGTTCTCGCCCTTGACAATTGCCTCGTACACCTTGACCCGACCGACGGTGTCGTCGGACTTGATGGTCAACAGCTCCTGCAGCGTGTACGCGGCGCCGTAGGCCTGCATGGCCCAGCACTCCATCTCGCCGAACCGCTGACCACCGAACTGCGCCTTACCACCAAGCGGCTGCTGGGTGATCATCGAGTACGGGCCGGTGGAGCGAGCGTGAATCTTGTCGTCGACCAAGTGGTGCAACTTCATGATGTACATGAAGCCGACCGTCACCGGATACGGGAACGGCTCACCGCTGCGACCGTCGAACAGAACAGCCTTGCCGTCCTTGTTCACCAGCACTTCGCCGTCGCGGTTGGGCAGCGTCGAGGCCAGCAGGCCCGTCAGCTCGTCCTCCTTGGCGCCATCGAAGACCGGGGTCGCGACGATGTTGTTCGACTCGGCTTCCAGCATGCGCTCGGGCAGGTTCTCGGCCCAGCCCGGGACGCCGCCGGCGACATCGACCTTCCATCCGCTGTGAGCGCACCACCCGAGGTGGGTCTCCAGGATCTGGCCGATGTTCATCCGTCGCGGCACACCGTGGGTGTTCAGGATGATGTCGACGGGCGTGCCGTCCGGCAGGAACGGCATGTCCTCCTGCGCCAGGATCTTGCCGATGACGCCCTTGTTGCCGTGTCGACCGGCCAGCTTGTCACCGTCGGAGATCTTGCGCTTCTGGGCGACGTACACCCGCACCAGCTCGTTGACACCGGCGGGCAGCTCGTCGTCGTCCTCGCGGGAGAACACCCGGATACCGATCACCTTGCCGGACTCACCGTGCGGCACCTTCAGCGATGTGTCGCGGACCTCGCGGGCCTTCTCGCCGAAGATCGCCCGCAGCAGCCGCTCCTCCGGGGTCAGCTCGGTCTCACCCTTCGGGGTGACCTTGCCGACCAGGATGTCGCCGTCGCGGACCTCGGCGCCGATGCGGACGATGCCGCGCTCGTCGAGGTCAGCCAGCACCTCGTCGGAGACGTTCGGGATGTCCCGGGTGATCTCCTCGGCGCCCAGCTTGGTGTCGCGGGCATCGATCTCGTGCTCCTCGATGTGAATCGAGGTCAACACGTCCTCCTCAACCAGGCGGTTGGACAGGATGATCGCGTCCTCGTAGTTGTGGCCTTCCCACGGCATGATCGCCACCAGCAGGTTCTTGCCCAGCGCCATCTCACCGTTGTCGGTGCACGGCCCGTCGGCGATGACCTGTCCCGCCTCGACCCGCTCACCGGCGTCCACGATCGGACGCTGGTTGGCGCAGGTGCCGTGGTTCGACCGGGCGAACTTGCGCATCCGGTAGGTGTGCCGGGTGCCGTCGTCGGCCATCACGGTGATGTAGTCGGCGGACACCTCCTCGATGACGCCGGCCTTCTCGGCGACGACGACATCGCCCGCGTCGATCGCGGCACGCAGCTCCATACCGGTACCCACCAGCGGTGCCTCGCTGCGCACCAGCGGAACCGCCTGGCGCTGCATGTTGGCACCCATCAGGGCGCGGTTGGCGTCGTCGTGCTCGAGGAACGGGATCATCGCGGTGGCCACCGACACCATCTGGCGCGGTGACACGTCCATGTAGTCGACCTCGGACGAGGACACGTACTCGACCTCGCCGCCCTTACGGCGGACCAGGACGCGGTCCTCGGTGAAGTGGCCCTCACCGTCCAACGGCGAGTTGGCCTGGGCGACGACGTGGCGGTCTTCCTCGTCGGCGGTCAGGTACTCGATCTCGTCGGTGACCACACCGTTGACGACCTTGCGGTACGGCGTCTCGATGAAGCCGAACGGGTTGACCCGGGCGTACACCGACAGCGAGCCGATCAGACCGATGTTCGGGCCTTCCGGCGTCTCGATCGGACACATCCGGCCGTAGTGGCTGGAGTGCACGTCGCGGACCTCCAGGCCGGCGCGCTCACGGGACAGACCACCCGGGCCCAGCGCCGACAGGCGACGCTTGTGGGTCAGACCCGACAGCGGGTTGTTCTGGTCCATGAACTGCGACAGCTGGCTGGTGCCGAAGAACTCCTTGATCGCGGCGACCACCGGCCGGATGTTGATCAGGGTCTGCGGCGTGATCGCCTCGACGTCCTGGGTGGTCATCCGCTCGCGGACCACGCGCTCCATCCGGGACATGCCGACCCGGATCTGGTTCTGGATCAGCTCACCGACCGTACGCAGCCGGCGGTTGCCGAAGTGGTCGATGTCGTCGGTCTCCACCGGAACCTCGACGCCGCCGGGGACGGTCATCGAGGTCTGGCCCTCGTGCAGGCGCACCAGGTACTCGACGGTCGCGACCACGTCTTCCTCGGTCAGCGTGGTCGACGACGTCTCGGCCGGCGTGGCGCTCAGGCCCAGCTTCTTGTTGATCTTGTACCGACCAACGCGGGCCAGGTCGTAGCGCTTCTCCTTGAAGAACAGGTTCTCCAGCAGCGTCTGCGCGGACTCCTTGGTCGGCGGCTCGCCCGGACGCAGCCGGCGGTAGATCTCCAGCAGCGCCTCGTCGGAGTTCTGGGTGGGGTCACGCTCGAGGGTCTGCATCATGATCTCGGAGAAGCCGAAGCGCTCGCGGATCTGCTCGTTGCTCCAGCCCAGTGCCTTGAGCAGCACGGTGACGGCCTGGCGACGCTTGCGGTCGATGCGGACACCGACGGTGTCGCGCTTGTCGATGTCGAACTCCAGCCACGCACCGCGGCTGGGGATCACCTTGACGCTGTGCAGCACCTTCTCGGTGGACTTGTCGATGGTGTCGTCGAAGTACACACCGGGTGAGCGGACCAGCTGGCTGACCACCACACGCTCGGTGCCGTTGATGATGAACGTGCCCTTCTCCGTCATCATCGGGAAGTCACCCATGAACACCGTCTGGCTCTTGATCTCGCCGGTGTTGTTGTTGATGAACTCCGCGGTGACGAACAGCGGGGCCGCGTAGGTCATGTCCTTGTCTTTGCACTCGTCGACAGGGGCCTTGACCTCGTCGAATCGTGGGTCGGAGAAAGACAGCGACATCGAGCCCGAGAAGTCCTCAATCGGTGACAGCTCTTTGAGCACCTCTTCGAGGCCACCGGTCGGGTCCGACTCACCTCGCGCCTTGGCGATCTCGCGCCAGCCGGGCGCGCCGACCAGCCACTCGAACGAGTCGGTCTGCACGTCCAGCAAGCCCGGAACCTCAAGCGGCTCGCGCAGCTTGGCGAACGAAATGCGATCGGGCGCCCCTGGTACGGAGCTATTGGAAGAAGCGGAACCTGCAGAACCTGGTGAATTTTTCTTGCTCTGGCGGGAGAGTGCCAAGATGCATCCTTCCAGCACCTCATGCGACTAAAGACCCGGCGGCCACCGGACCCGTTCGCCGCTACAACTTGTCGGTTCGGCTGGCGAACGCTCTGCCCGGTCTCACGCACGCAGCTAGATCTCTGAACCAGAGATAGCTCAGGCTAGGACCACTGTGTCGGGTGGCAGGTGTGAGGTGGGCAGGAGGCAGCCAGCGCAACGTCCAACAATAGCGCAGGACGGCGCATTCCTCAACTACCGTGCTCGGGGGTATCGGCGCTGGCTGGCGATTCGAACTTCCCGTGCATACATACTGCCCAACAGAGTGACCCTTTGGGCCGCTTCCGTCAAGAGGTGACGCGCGGAGTCGGTGGACAAATCCTTTCGTGACGGTCGCAAGCGCGGCGAAGCCGGGTGCAGCGGGCCGGCACCATCAACTCCCGCTCAGTACCCGCGCTGGGTGGGGATGGATGCGGTGTCGGCGTCGTCGCGGTGGCGAGAGTGGGCGTCGTAGTCCTTGCTCTTGGCGGTTTCGGCCTTGTCGTTCTCGAAGGACTCCAGGATGGCCTCCTGGGCGTCTTTGGGCAGCAGGTGCAGGTTCTCCCGAACACGCGCCTGCCGGCGAGCGGCGCCTTTGCGCTCGGGCATACCGGGGGTCGCGGTGATCTGCGGCGGCACACCCTCGACTTCGTCGGTGCCACCGTCGTGGTGGCCGGCCTCCAAGTGGGCCTGCTCCTCGGCCATGGTGGCCTCGTCTTTTTCCTCCGACATACCGATCGGGCCGATACGACGACCGTTGAGGAACTGTTTGACGACCGGCTCGTCGCTGGTCAGCAGCACCTCACGAGGCCCGAACATGACCAGCTTGCGGCGGAACAGCATGCCCATGTTGTCCGGCACCGTGCGGGCGATGTTGATGTTGTGCGTCACGATCAAGATCGTGCAGTCGATCTGGGCGTTGATGTCGATCAGCAACTGGCTCAGGTAGGCCGTACGAACCGGGTCCAGGCCGGAGTCCGGCTCGTCACACAGAATGATCTGCGGGTCGAGCACCAACGAGCGGGCCAATCCGGCACGCTTGCGCATACCACCGGAGATCTCACCGGGGAACTTCTTCTCATCCCCGCCCAGACCGACCAACTCCAGCTTCTCCATGACGACGTCACGGATCTCGCCTTCCTTCTTCTTGGTGTGCTCACGCAGCGGGAACGCGGTGTTGTCGAACAGGTTCATCGACCCGAACAGCGCGCCGTCCTGAAACATGACACCGAAGAGGGTGCGGATGTCGTAGAGCTCTTTGGCCGAGCACTCGGTGATGTCGGTGCCGTCGACGATGATCGAGCCGCGCTCGGGGCGCAGCAGACCGATCAGTGACTTCAAGAAGACGGATTTACCGGTACCGGACGGGCCCAGCAGAACGCTGACCTCACCCTCGGGGATGTCCATCGTGACGTCTTCCCAGATCCGCTGGGCACCGAAGGACTTAGTCAGCCCCTCAACTTGGATACCGATACCCATCCGAAATCCTCCCGCCGACGTTGCTCAACGCAGCCCAAGCCCAGCTTGTGGCTTGAGTCACTGTAGCGCACAGGCAGATCGGTAGTGGGCTACTGCAACCATCGCCGAAAATTGGACGTGGGCGGCAATTCGATCAGTCCCGCGGCGCCCAATTGCCGTGAAACCCCATCGGCACGCGCTGCGGCAGATGAACCGTAGCAACTGATTCGCACGTCTGCGCATCGAGCAACACCAACTGACCTTCGTCACGTCCGCGGTGATAGCCGTAGCCGATCAGCACGCCGTCGTCCTCGGCCGAGTCGCCGGGGCGCGGGATGAAGGACATCTCGCCGATCAGCAGGTCGGGGTCTAGCGGGGCCACCATGCTGGACCCGTCCGCGTAGTCATGCTTGTAGAGCGACGTCGACATTTTTGTTCTGCCTGAGTCGACGAACCCGCCGGCGACACCCACGGTGTAGCCGAACCGGTGCCGGCTGCCCAGCAGCGTCTCGTTGATCCGGGGGAACTCCTGGGAGCGATCGTCCCGGCGTTCGCTGGTCACCGCGCCGGTCGTCAGGTCGATCGTCCAGCGGTCCAGCGTGGGGGCGACGTCGCCCGGCCCGCGTCGGTCGCGGTCGAACATCCGGTCGTAGCGCACCACGTCGAGCACCAGAACCTCATGGCCGCTGCGCATCTCGGAGTAGGCGTTGACCGGGTGATAGACGTAGCACGGTTCGATGTCGAACCACCGGACGTCTTTGTTGCCGCCGTCGCGGGGCATGACGCCGATCCGGGCCGGATAGCGCGGGTTCCAGGAATACGGCATCTGGTAGTCCTGTCGCTCCTTGCGGTTGATCATCGCCGCGATCGGCCCGGGCACCTTTACCCGACCGATGACGGACTGGGCCACCAACCGGGCCGGTTGCCTCAGCCACGAGGGCACCTTCACCGGCATCGCCTGCATCGGGTCGAGCGTGACCGGCAGGTCGTAGAGCACCACATACCTATCTGTCAGCGAGAAGTCGTGCATCATCGGCGATCCCGACACCTCGATGTCGACGGTCCGCCGCGCGTGACCGTGGATGTCGATCACCGAATACTGCACGGTGTTGCCGCGGGCGAACGAGTAGGACACCGCGTGCAGTTCGCCGGTGCGCGGGTCGCGATGCGGATGAGCGGCGTAGCCGCCGTAGAGGGTTCCGTCGAAATCGCAGGTGCCGACGGTGTCGAGGTCGTCGGTCAATTCGTAGTTCGCGACGCCGCCTTCGACGAGGGCCAAGGTCTTGCCGGCGTGCGCCAGCACGTTGGTGTTGGCTCCCAGGGACTGCATGCCGGTCCGCGGATCAGGGGCGTCCGTCGCCGGCTCGCCGAGCTGCGCGCGCACCGCGGCGCTGCGGACCCAGCGGTTGCGGTACCAACCGGCCTTGCCGTCCTGCAATGCGACGCCGTGCACCATGCCGTCGCCGGTGAACCAGTGGTAGGTGGCGGGGTCGACTTCGGCCACCGGGTTGGGCCCGTTGCGCAGGTAGCGCCCGTCCAGGAAGTCGGGGATGTGCCCGGTCACCGGTAGGTCGGTCGCGGTCACCTCGGCGCTGACCGGCGCCAGGAAGTCGTCGAGGTACGGGTTGGCCGGTGCTTCGGTGATGGGTGCGCTCACGAGGGCTCCTAGCTGGAATAACGTTGATATGTCATTGTTACACCGATAGTGCGCCGACTGTGTCAAGATGTCAACCGATGACTTCAGAAATTCCGCGAAACGTGCGTGACGAATTGCTCCGGGTTGCCGTCGACACGCTCAACCAGGACGGCCCCGACGGGCTGCAGACCCGCAAGATCGCCAGCGCTGCGGGCACGTCGACGATGGCGGTGTACACCTATTTCGGCGGAATGCCCGGGTTGATCGCAGCGGTTGCCGACGAGGGGTTGCGCCAATTCGACGCGGCGTTGACGATGCCGTCGACGTCGGATCCGGTCGCGGATCTGATAGCGACTCGGATCGCCTATCGGCAATACGCGATCGATCGCCCGCACATGTATCGGTTGATGTTCGGCAGCACCAGTGCAGACGGCATCAACGCGCCGGCGCACGACGTCGTCACCCTGAGCGTCGCCGAGATCAACGAGCACTATCCCAGCTTCGCCCACGTCGTACGCGGTGTGCACCGCTGCATGCTGGCCGGTCGACTGGCGGGGTCGCCCGACGACGACGCAACCGTCGTCGCTACCGCCGCACAGTTCTGGGCGGCCGTGCACGGCTTCGTGATGCTCGAGCTGGCGGGCTATTACGGCGCGCAGGGCAGCGCCGTCGACTCGGTGCTGACCGCGTTGACCACGAATCTTCTTGTCGCGCTGGGTGATTCACCGGAGCTGGTGCACAAGTCGCAGCACGACGCGGTGCAGCGGTCCTGAATGCACGAAACCCCCGGAGCCTTGCGGCGCCGGGGGTTTCGTTGTGTTGACTACTTGACGCTGACGGTGGCGCCGGCCGCCTCGAGCTTGGCCTTGGCCTCCTCGGCAGCTTCCTTGGGCGCCTTCTCCAGCACGGGCTTGGGCGCACCGTCGACCAGGTCCTTGGCCTCTTTCAGGCCCAGGCCGGAGACGATCTCCCGGACAACCTTGATGACGCCGATCTTCTTGTCGCCGGCGGCCTCGAGGATGACGTCGAACTCCGACTGCTCCTCAGCGGCCTCGGCGGGCGCGCCACCGGCGGCGGGGCCGGCAGCAGCCACGGCGACCGGAGCGGCGGCGGTGACCTCGAAGGTCTCCTCGAACTTCTTCACGAACTCCGAGAGCTCGAGCAGAGTCAGTTCCTTGAAAGCGTCGAGCAATTCGTCGGTGGACAGCTTGGACATGGTGTTGGGTCCCTTCCTGATTGATACGGGGTTTTATTCGGTGGTCTCGGCGGGGGTTTCCGCGGGAGCCTCGGTCGATTCCGCCTCGGCGGCGGGCGCCTCAGCGACGGGCGCGGCAGCTTCGGCGGGGGCCTCGGCAGCCTTCTTCTCTTGCAGCGCGGCAGCGAGCCGGGCGACCTGCGAGGCGGGCGCGTTGAACAGCCCGGCCGCCTTGGACAGGTTGGCCTTCATCGCGCCGGCCAGCTTGGCGAGCAGGACTTCGCGCGACTCCAGGTCGGCGATCTGCTCGACTTCGGCGACGGTCAGCGCGCGACCGTCCATGTAGCCGCCCTTGATGACCAGCGCCTTGTGGTCCTTGGCGAACTTCTTGATCGCCTTCGCGGCGTCGACGGCCTCGCCGCTGACGAACGCGATCGCGGTCGGGCCGACGAAGAGCTGGTCGAGCCCTTCGATACCGGCCTCCGATGCGGCACGCTTGATCAGCGTGTTCTTGGCGACCGAGTATGTCGCCGAGCCGGCCAGCGACCGGCGCAGCTCGGCCAGGTTGGCGACGGTCAGACCGCGATACTCGGTGATCACGGTGGCGGTCGACGCCTTGAACTGCTCAGCGATGTCTGCAACGGCGGTGGCCTTGTCAGCCTGGGCCATGCATCCCTCCTTGGGTTCTCGACCCGGGAATGACGAACGCCCCGACGCAGGAAGCGGTCGGGGCGTGAAGTGTCGGCCTTGGGCCGGCGACGGTCTGCCTCGTCCTCCTGCGTGGGTCGCCGGGAATTCCCGGACCTTCAACCGATTGCTCGGTGACCGACGGTCTTCGGTGGATCGCCGACCACCATACAGTGCACAGCCGTCATCAGCCAAAACGATCGGACAGCGGCCGAGGACCATATGCCCTTTTGCCCGCCTCTGAGCGACAACGGGTGCCGGGACGCGCCTCAACTGAGTGCGTTGTCGCGCAGAGGCGGGCAAACCGATGTGCGGGTCCGCCCAGTTGCTTACGTGGCAGAAGAGGCAAGCGCCGCCGCACCGATCAGCCCGGCGTCGCCGCCGAGCGCGGCCGGCACCACGCGCAGGTCGCGAATGAAGCTCAACCCGGTGTAGTCGGCCAGCGCGGCATTGAGCGGATCGAACAGCGTCCGACCCGATTTCGCCACTCCCCCGCCGATGACCACACAATTCAGGTCGCACACCGCGCCGACCGAGGCGATCATCGCGGCCAGCGCGGTAGCGCCGCGGTGGAATGCCCGCACCGCGACCGGATCACCGGCGGCAGCCGCTTCGGCCAGCACCGCGGCGTCGGCGTCCGGCGGGCCGGCCCAGCCGTTGTCCAACGCCCACCGCGTCATCCATGGGCCGGCGGCGACGGTTTCGACGCACCCGTGGCTGCCGCAGTGGCACAACTGCCCGTGGGGTTCGACGACGACGTGGCCGACGTGGCCGGCATTGCCCGTCCGCCCGTGATACGGCACCCCATCGAGCACCAGCCCCCCGCCCACACCGGTGGACACGACCATGCCGAGCATGAAACCGACGCGGCGGCCCGCGCCGCGCCAGTGCTCACCGACCGCCATACAGACAGCGTCGCCGGCCAGCACCACCCGCGCGCCTAGCACCACGCCCGCAACCCGGTCACGCAGCGGAAACTCTTGCCACGCAGGGATGTTGATCGGGCTGACCGTCCCGGCGGTCGAGTCGATGGGGCCCGCGCAACCGATGCCGACCGCGCTGATGGCGCCCTCGGCCGCTTCGACCGCGTCGGCGATCGTCTGCCGAAGTGCAATCCAAACATGTTCTGCATCATCGGTTTTCGGGGTGGGACAGGTGGTCTTGTGCACCAGCGCACCGGCCGGGTCGACAAGGCCGGCGGCGATCTTGGTGCCACCGATGTCGAGGGCGAGGGTCAACACGTCATCGCACTGTCACGTTCACCGCGTGCGAATAGACCAGGTTGCCCGCGCAACCGATCCTGACCAGCGCCCACCACCGCCCCGGCTTGATCCACGGCGGCGGAGCGACGTCGAAGGTCAACTCCGCAGTGCCACCAGCCGACAGCACTGCTCCCCGGGTCGCCGGCCCGATCCATTCCCAGGTCCCCCACGGGCTGACCAGATGCGCCTCAAGGGCCAGCTCGCCGCAGGCAGCGCTGCCGACGGTGACGGTCAACTTTGCCGAATCACCCGCTGCCACTTCGACATCAGCCGGCTCGTCGACCAAATACACCAGCGCGCGCTCGTCGACGTCCCCGACGGTCACCAGGCACACGTCCTCCACGACCTGATGCCACGACGGCGGCAGGTGATCGCCGCTGACCCGCAGCTGCGCCCGAACCGGATAGACCCCTGGCTCGACGTGCTTCGGAATCCGCACGGCCACCGGGCATTTTCTATGCCCACCGGGCGGCAGTGCGAAACGAACCGACTCCGCGGACCAATCCGGCGGGCAGACCAGTGTCACAACGCCGTTGAGCTCCGCGTCGACGCTGTCGCTGGCGATGGTCAGCCGCAGCGCCAGCTCCTCTCCGGAGGCCGCGACCCGATGTGGATGTAGATATGCGACGACCGGCAAGCCACCCAGCGGAGCGGGCCCGCGGTTGTGCAGCCAGTACCGCGCATACAGCGGCTGGCAGTTCTCGGCGTCCGGGGCCAAGGCCGTTGTCGTGCAGTCGATCAGACGCGGTATCTCCAGGCGGGCCAACTCGGTGCTGATCTGGTAGCCGTCCAGGGTGGCGTTCCGCCGGGCCGGTCGGCCGGGCAGCGGGCTCTCCAGCAGGTCGGCTGCCCGCAGGGTCGAGAGGCTACCCAGCGCGGACCGCACCTCGACGTCGACGGTGCGACCACGGGTTTCGACCAGTCGCAGGGCCACCGCCGCCGGGTCGACGGGCCGAGCACTGCTGCGCACCAACGGGTTTCCGGCCGGCTTGAGCGCGGTCAGTTGGGCGCCGTCGACCTCGAGCAGCGAGCCGGCCACGGGTAGCGTGCCGGATCCGCCGGACCGCTTGACCGCCAGTAACGGCTCGGAGAACTCGGCGCTGCGGGCCGGGATCGCCGCCTCGCGCCAATCGCCGTCGCCGGCGACGAGCGCGTAGTCGAAGCTGTGCGTCCAGTGCTGCAGCTGAAAGCTGGTGCCGTCGGGCGCGGTGCGCCGCGGGTCGTCGATCCAGGCCCGCGACGGCCATCCGGTGCACGAGCGCATCAGCGCGGTGTGCAGGGTGCCGTCGCTGTCGACCGCGAAACTCGGTGTCCCCCGGTTCAACAGCGCGACGGTCCGCGACTCGCCGTGCCGCATCCCGGAGGGCACCTTCTGGTCGATCGTTATTTCCGCGTCGGCCAAATCGGCGACCACCGAGGCCACTGCGGCGCCGAGTTCGGCGTCGTCGGCCGACGCGATCACCAGCACCGGCAGCGCGGCCGGGTCGCGCAGGTCAGCGCCGGGCACCCAGCCTTCGGTCAACGACACCGCCGCGGGCACCCACACCGCGGCGCGGCCGGAACGGGCCAGTTGGCGGTCGACCTCGGCGGCGTAGTCCCGATGCGCCCTCGCCAGAACAGTTTTGGTGAACGCATTCTGACTCGGGCCGCCGACGACGATGCGGGCGTCCGGCAGGTTGGAGTCGACGCCGAGGTAGCCGTAGCGCGGCCGGTCGGCGCCGCTGCAGGTCGCGGTGACGCCGGCCCGCGCCAACGCCACCATCAGGTCACGCGCCAACGAGCCGGACTCCGTCTCGGCCGGCACCACCACCTCGGCGACCGACACCGCCCGCACGCCGTCGCCATTGCGGACACGCAGCGCCGACGACAGCCCGAACCAGCCGTAGGCCGGGTTGTCCAGCGTCCACGGGTACACCGCGGAGTCGACCGATTCAGAACCGTTGCCCAGCAACGCGAAACCGCGGCCGATGACCGCATCGCCGACTTCGCTGACCGGCATCGCGCCCGGCACCGGACACGGCCAGCGCAGCCGGAGTAACTGGTCGGCGTCGTCGAAGTCGTCGATCGTGGTGCGACAGTCCACCCGGTCGATGCCGTACCACAGCGTCAGGGTTTGGGTGTAGCGCAACATGTTCCCGAGGCGACCGCGCACGACCATCCGGTGTCCGACCGGGCTGTACTCGGCGCTGACCCGGGCCTCGGTGTCCGAAGAGCTGACCACCATCCCGTTAGGCACCAGATGCCACGGGCCTTCGCCCTCGCGTGGGTGGGCCGCGTATTCCTGGTAGGCGGCCAGCTCGTTGCCGACCCGGCCGCCTGCGATCAGCTGTCGCCCATGGTGAATCAGCGACGACACTGCGCCGCCCCGCGACGGGTCGACGGTGAGCCGGTAGTGCTCGTTGGCGATCTCGTTGCCCGCCAACGGCTTCCAGCTGAAGGGCGCGCTGCCCCGACCCAGCTGGTAGGCCCGCCAGCCCAACGACGGCACGTCGCGGGCCAGCCAGGTCAGCGTGTGTCCGTCGTCCTCGACGACCGTCGGCAGCGCGGCGCCGTCAGCATCGACGACGCACACACCGACCTCGACAGGCGTGTCGAGGTGCACCGTCACCATGTCAGTCCGATTGTGCGTCAAAGGGTTCCACACCACCATCGACTCACCCGCATCGACTGCGCGGGACAACACGGCAAGCGAGTTGTCCCGCGCACCTCGGCCCAGTTCCCACGCATCGCGCCAACCCGTCAGCAGGTCCAGGTAGACCTGGTCGGACTCCGAGCCGGTGATCGCGTCGTGGTGGGCGCCGTAGACCAGCTGAACCCACGCCCTGGCCAGCGCCGCCGACGGATAGTCGACGCCGGCGGCCTGGGCGGCGAACACCGCGAACTTCTCCGCGGCCAACAGCGTGTGCTCGGCCGCCCGGTTGGCCAGCTTGGTGTCGATATAGGACACGTGGCAACCGGTGTAGATCGGATTCATGTCACGGGTCTGCGGCGACGGCGTCAGCCCGCGGCCGTCCAATTCGGAACGCACGGCAGCGAAGAACTCCCGCGGCAACGCGCAGACGAAGCGCGGCCAGGTGTAGCGCGACGCCCAGTCACGGTGGATCGAGGTGATCCACCGGTTCGGTGGCGTGTAGTCGGTGCCGACCGGCAACAGCACGTTGCGGGTCAGCGCGACTTTCTTCAAATCGGCGAACAATCGGTAGACGGCGTCCTCCGCGTCGGCCAGCGACGGCGAGTCGTCCATCCACCAGCCCGCCGCGTAATGCGCCGGCATGTAGTGGGTGAGCAAGCCGCGGCCAGACGGCGCGACCCATTCGAACTCGCTGGAGAACTGCATGCCGTCGACGCCGCATTCGTTGTGCACCGGACCCCATTGGTGGTGCGGCCCGCGCGCCCATGCGCTCGACGTCAACCCGGCGTCGGCCGCCATGCCGGGAAACTGCGGGTCGTGCCCGAACACGTCGAGCTGCCACGCCGTCGCCGGGTGGGCGCCCAGCACGTCGCGCTGAAAACCGAAGCCATGCACCAACGTTCGGATCGTGGTCTCGGGGCTGATCAGGTTGGTGCTGGGTTCGTTGTAGGTGCCGCCCATCACCTCGACGCGGCCTTCGGCGATCAAACGCCGCAGATCGGCCCGGTTCTCGGGATGGGTGTCCCAGTACGGCTTGAGGTAGTCGACCTCGGCCAGCACGAACTTGTATTCCGGTTCATTGCGGGCTTTTTCGAGGTGCATCCCGATGAGGTCGAAGGCGTGCGTCTGCCGGCACCGGCCGGGCGGGCTCTCGGTCCAGACGCTGGTGTAGGCACCCTGGGTGTTCCACCACACCGGATCGTAGTGAAAGTGGTTGACCATGAACATCGTCCAGCCGGGTTCGGCGACGGTGAACACGAACGACGTGACGGAATCTCTTAGACTCGCCTGCGCAGTGCGGCGTTGTCCGATCACCGGCGCCTGCACGTTCACCGGCACCTCGATGACGTTCTCGCCGGCCGCGATCACCGCCGATCCGCTCAGCCCGTCGCCCTCGACGCGCACCGGCATAGACTCGGTGACACCGTCGACCGTCACCCGCACCAGCTGCAGCGGCGCGTCCGGTGGGCCCGAGAAAAGCTCCGTCGACTCCGCCGAAATGACCTGCATTACTGCACCCTACGGCCGGATGACAGGCTTGCGCCTAAGCAACAGGAAGGATCGCCGATGCCCGCTCTCGCCTCGCCCGTATCCGACGAACGCAGCGCGCTGCGCGAGTACCTGTCCTATCACCAGAGCGCGTTCTTCGCGGTGGCCTACGGCCTGACCGACGAGCAGGCCCGCCTGGCGCCGACGGTCAGCGCGTTGTCGGTCGGTGGGCTGGTCAAGCACGTCACCGCCATGCAGCGCACCTGGATGGCACGGGTTGCGGCGGCACCGGAGGCACCGCCGAAAGATCCCCGGCCGTTCGAGGAGGTCGCCAAGGAATTCGGCGATCAGCACCTGATGCGGCCCGACGAGACGCTGGCCGGCCTGCTGGCAGCGTTCGAAACCCAGAACGCCGCGTCGCTGCGACTGGTCGAGACCGCCGACCTCGATGCGAAAGTGCCGGTGCCGCAGGATATTCCGTGGTTCCCGAAGGGCATCAAGGATTGGTCGGTGCGATGGGTCATCCTGCACGTGATCAACGAGCTGACCCGGCACTCCGGCCACGCCGACATCATCCGGGAGAGCATCGACGGCGCCACCATGTACGAGCTGCTCGCCGGGCTGGAGGGCTGGTCGATAGAGGGCTGGGTGCAGCCTTGGAAGCCCAGTGCTGACTCGTAGGGGTCTGGCGCGGCACGGCGACATCGAGCTCTATTACGAAGACCTCGGCGACCCGAATGACCCGCCGGTGCTGCTGATCATGGGCCTGGGCGCCCAGCTGCCGATGTGGCCGGACGGCTTCTGCGCACGGCTCGTCGACGCGGGCTTCCGGGTGATCCGGTTCGACCACCGCGACACCGGGCTGTCGGCCAAGCTGCACGGCCAGCGCGCGCAGGGGTCGGTCTATCGGCGGGTCGCGCGGTACGCCGTGGGCCGGCGCAGCCCGGTGCCCTACACGCTGGTCGACATGACGGCCGACGTCATCGCCCTGCTCGATCACCTCGAGATCCATCGGGCCCACGTCGTCGGCGCCTCGATGGGCGGGATGATCGCGCAGATCCTGGCCGCCACCGAGCCGGACCGGGTCGCCTCGCTGGCGGTGGTGATGTCAGGCACCGGCCGGGCGTTCTCCCGCCTTCCCGCCTGGCGGGTGATCCGGCTGGCATTCACCGCGCCCGGCGATGACGCGTCCGACGAGGAGAAGCTGGCCTTCGAGGTCCGCAACGTCGCGATCTTCAACGGCCCGAACTTCTTGCCACCGGAAGCAGAGCTGCGCAGCCGCATCGAGCGGCTCGCCGAGCGTTGCAGCTATCCCCCGGGCATGCTGCGCCAATTCGACGCGGTGCTGGGCACCGGCAGCCTGCTGGAGTTCAGCAAGGCAATCACCGCGCCGACCGTCGTGCTGCACGGCTCACACGATCCGATGCTGCGGCTCCGCAACGGCCGGGCGGTCGCCGCGGCCATCCCGGATGCCCGCTTCGTCGTGGTCGACGGTATGGGCCACGACCTCCCCCAACCGGTGTGGCGGCCGATCCTGGAGACGTTGACCGAGAACTTTGCCAGGGTCGGCCTTCGGTGAGCCGGTTCACAGCGATTGGGCTTGACACCACCGATTTGGCAGACTGCTCCAATGAGTACCAACAACCACCGCGAGGTTGCCAGGCTTGACCGGGTGCCGTTGCCGGTCGAGGCGGCGCGCATCGGCGTGACGGGTTGGCAGCTCACTCGCACTGCAGCCCGCGTCCTGACCAAGCTGCCCGGCAAGGGGCCACTTCAGCAGAAGGTCATCAAGCAGCTCCCGCAGACCTTCGCCGACCTGGGCCCGACCTACGTCAAGTTCGGCCAGATCATCGCCTCGAGCCCGGGCGCCTTCGGCGAACAGCTGTCCCGCGAATTCCGCAGCCTGCTCGACCGGGTTCCACCCGCGAACAAAGACCAGGTGCACAAGCTGTTCGCCGAGGAACTCGGCGCCGACCCGTCGGAGTTGTTCGCCAGCTTCGACGAGGAGCCGTTCGCGTCGGCATCCATCGCCCAGGTGCACTACGCCACCCTCAAGACCGGCGAGGACGTCGTCGTCAAGATCCAGCGGCCGGGTATCCGCCGCCGGGTGGCCGCCGACCTGCAGATCCTCAAGCGGTTCGCGCAGGCCGTCGAGATGGCCAAGCTGGGCCGCCGGCTGTCCGCGCAGAACGTCGTCGCCGACTTCGCCGACAATCTGGCCGAGGAGCTGAACTTCCGCCTCGAGGCGCAGTCGATGGACGCCTGGGTCTCGCACCTGCACGCGTCGCCGCTGGGCAAGAACATCCGGGTGCCCCAGGTGCACTGGAACTTCACCAGCGAGCGGGTGCTGACCATGGAACGGGTGCAAGGCATCCGCATCGACAACGTCGCCGAGATCCGCAAGGCCGGGTTCGACGGCACCGAGCTGGTCAAAGCCCTGCTGTTCAGCTTGTTCGAGGGCGGCCTGCGGCACGGCCTGTTCCACGGTGACCTGCACGCCGGCAACCTCTACGTCGACGACAAGGGCCGCATCGTGTTCTTCGACTTCGGCATCATGGGCCGCATCGACCCGCGTACCCGCTGGCTGCTGCGCGAGCTGGTGTATGCGCTGCTGGTCAAGAAGGACCACGCGACCGCAGGCAAGGTCGTCGTGATGATGGGCGCCGTCGGCAAGATGCGGCCGGAGGCCGAGGCCGCCAAGGACCTGGAGAAGTTCGCCACCCCGCTGACCATGCAGACGCTCGGCGACCTGTCATACGCCGACATCGGCAAGCAGCTCTCGGCGCTGGCCGACGCCTACGACGTCAAGCTGCCCCGCGAGCTGGTGCTGATCGGCAAGCAGTTCCTGTATGTGGAGCGCTACATGAAGTTGCTGGCTCCGCGGTGGCAGATAATGTCCGACCCGCAGCTGACCGGATATTTCGCCAACTTCATGGTCGAGGTCAGCCGCGAACACCAGTCGGATATCGAGGTCTGACGCATGCAAATCCGCACCGGCACAGCCCGTTCGGGCGACTTGGACATCTACTACGAAGACATCGGCGACCCCGACCACCCGGCGGTGCTGCTGATCATGGGGCTCGGATCGCAGCTGCTGCTGTGGCGCGACGGGTTCTGCGGGAAGCTCGTCGACGCCGGATACCGGGTGATCCGCTACGACAACCGCGACGTCGGCCTGTCCAGCAAGACCGAACGGCGCAAATCGGGTGGCTCGGTGATACCGAACATGGTCAAGTTCTGGATCGGACTGCCCGGCGACGCGGATTACCGGCTGGAAGACATGGCCGACGACGCCGCGGCGATACTCGACCACCTCGAGATCGACGGCGCGCACATCGTCGGCGCATCGATGGGCGGCATGATCGCCCAGATCTTCGCGGCGCGGTTCAATCAGCGCACCCGTTCGCTGGCGGTGGTGTTCTCCAGCAACAACCAGCCGTTCCTGCCGCCGCCGGCGCCGAAGGCCCTGCTGGCGATACTCACCGGTCCCCGGGCCGATGCACCGGTCGAGGTGATCGCCGACAACTCGGTGCGGGTCTGGCGGACCATCGGCAGCCCCCGCTACCCCGCGCCCGAGCACCGGTTGCGCGCCGAGGCGATCGAAGGCTACGAGCGTTGCCACTACCCGTGGGGCGTCGCCCGGCATTTCGGCGCGATCCTGGCCAGCGGCAGCCTGGCCCGTTACGACCGGCAGATCACCGCGCCGACCGTCGTCCTGCACGGCAAGGCAGACAAGTTGCAGCGGCCGTTCGGCGGCCGGATGGTTGCCCGGTTGATCCGCGGCGCCCGGCTGGTGCTGATCGACGGCATGGGCCATGACCTGCCCGAACAGCTGTGGGACCGGATCACCGGCGAGCTGACCGCGACGTTCGCTCAGGCCTGACCGGCGGTCCTTCCGATTCGGCCTGACCAGGCCGATCGACTAACATGGCAGTCATTGTCGGGGGGCGGGTAGCCATTCCCGCGATCGGGTGGATACCGAAAATTAGGAAGGCGCGTAGCGCAATGGCCCAAAAACTCAGGCCGCATTTCGAAGACGTCCAGGCGCACTACGACCTGTCCGACGAGTTCTTCCGACTCTTCCTCGACCCGAGCCAGACCTACAGCTGCGCCTACTTCGAGCGCGACGACATGACCCTCGAAGAGGCCCAGCAGGCCAAGGTCGACCTTGCCTTGGGCAAGCTCGGCCTGGAGCCCGGGATGACGTTGCTCGACGTCGGCTGCGGCTGGGGCAGCACGATGCGCCGCGCGGTGGACAAGTACGACGTCAACGTCATCGGCCTGACGCTGTCAAAGAACCAGGCCGGCCATGTGCAGAAGACGCTGGACGAGATGGACAGCCCGCGTACCAAGGAAATCCGGCTGGCCGGCTGGGAGGAGTTCGACGAGCCGGTCGACCGGATCGTGTCGATCGGTGCATTCGAGCACTTCGGCCACGACCGCTACGACGACTTCTTCAAGATGGCGAACAAAGCACTGCCCGACGACGGGGTGATGCTGCTGCACACGATCACCGCCCTGGTGCCGTCGCAGATGACCGAGCGCGGCATGCCGTTGACGTTTGACCTGGCCCGGTTCATGAAGTTCATCGTCACCGAGATCTTCCCTGGTGGCCGGCTGCCGTCGATCGAGATGGTGGAAGAGCGCTCGGCGAAGGGGGGCTTCACGTTGACGCGCAGGCAGTCGCTGCAGCCGCACTACGCCAAGACTCTGGACTGTTGGGCCGCCGCGCTCGAGGCACACAAGGACGAAGCGATCAAGATCCAGTCCGAAGAGGTCTACGACCGCTACATGCACTATCTGACCGGCTGCGCCAAGGGGTTCCGGGTCGGGTACTGCGACGTCAATCAATTCACCCTGGAGAAATAGCCTGCAAATGACCGCTGAGGGTCAGTCCGATGATCGCCAATCACGGGTATTGTCCTGGCACAACCCGATAACGTGCACAGTCGGCGAACACCAACTCGGTTGAGGCGAAACAAAAGCAGTAGGAAGGGCAACAAGACGATGATGACTGACAATCCAGTCTCACCGACGGACACGCGTACGCGCCCCGAGGACATCCAGGCACACTACGACCTCTCCGACGACTTCTTCGGGCTGTTCCAGGACCCGACGCGGATGTACAGCTGCGCCTACTTCGAGCGTGACGACATGACTCTGGAAGAAGCCCAGATCGCCAAGATCGACCTGAACCTCGACAAGCTGGACCTGAAGCCCGGCATGACGCTGTTGGACATCGGCTGCGGCTGGGGCACCACGATGCGCCGCGCGGTCGAGAAGTACGACGTCAACGTCATCGGGCTGACGCTGTCCAAGAATCAGCACGCCCGAACCACGAAGGTGATGGACAGCATCGACACCAATCGCTCGCGCCAGGTGCTGCTGCGTGGCTGGGAGGATTTCAGCGAGCCCGTGGACCGGATCGTGTCCATCGAGGCGTTCGAGCACTTCGGCTTCGAAAATTACGACCGGTTCTTCAAGAACACGTTCAACATCATGCCCGACGACGGCCGGATGACCGTGCAGAGCAGCGTGGCCTACCACCCGTACAACCTGCACGCGCGCGGCAAGAAGATCACCTTCGAGACCGCACGGTTCATCAAGTTCATGCTCACCGAGATCTTCCCCGGTGGCCGGCTGCCCAGCACCGAAATGATGGTCGAGCACGGCGAGAAGGCCGGTTTCGTCGTTCCCGAACCGCTGTCGCTGCAGCCGCACTACGTCAAGACGCTGCGGATCTGGGGCGACGCGCTGGAAGCCCACAAGGACGAGGCCATCGCGGTCGCCTCCCAAGAGAACTACGACCGGTACATGCGGTACCTGCGCGGCTGCGAGGCCCACTTCGCCGACGAGACGATCGACTGCAGCCTGGTCACCTATCTCAAACCCGGCGCTGTCGCGTAACTTTTTTTCTGGCCGCTGTCGGATTGCGGGCGCGCCGTTCGTCGCACAGGTAGAGAGTGGAACACAAGGTTCTGCTCACTACCGGAGGTGACGACATGCAGTACCTCGCGTTGTTGATCCGTCAGGATCGCGATCTCACGCCCGACGAGCAGGCCACCGAGATGGCGGCCTATCAGAGCTTTCACGCCAGCGCGCGCTCGGCGATCCGCGCCGGTGATGCGCTGACGCCTGAATCGACCCGGATCAGCGGTGGTCCGGACGCGCCGACCATCACCGACGGACCGTTCGCCGAGGGCGCCGAAGTCGCCGGCGGTTATTACGTGTTCGAAGCCGAAAACCTCGACGATGCACTCGAATTGGCCCGCGGCATCCCCGCCGCCCGGCACGGCGCGATCGAGCTTCGGCCGATCTTCCACACCTTCGACGCCGAGTGGTCGCGCTCGGACGCGCAGTGGTTGGCGCTGCTTCTCGAGCCGCCGTCATCGGTTAATACACCGGGCACACCGGAATGGCAGGCCGAAGCGGAGCGGCATGGTGAATTCGCCGCCGCGGCAGGCGATCACATCGTCGGGGGTGCGGCCTTGCACGAGCCCGCGACGGCGACGACGGTGCGGGTCCGCGACGGCCAGGCATTGCTCACCGACGGGCCGTTCGCCGAAAGCGCGGAGATCGCGACGGGCTTCTATCTGCTGACGGCCGCCGACCGTGACGAGGCCGTGAAGCTGGCGTCGATGATTCCCGCTTCTACGGTCGAGGTGCGACAGCTGGCCGGGGTGTCGGGGCTCTAAACCACGAATGGTCGACCTGGACGGCGTCTTTCGGCGGGAGTGGGGTCCGGCCGTGGCCGCGCTGGCGCGTTGGTCGGGGGATCTCACGGTCGCCGAGGACGCCGTCCAGGAAGCGTTCGCCGAGGCGCTGCGAACATGGCCCCGCGACCGCGTGCCGGACAACCCCGGCGGCTGGGTGCTCACCGTGGCGCGCAACCGCGCTCGCGACCGGCTGCGCCGCGAATCGGTCCGACCGGGAAAGGAATGGGGCTACGTGGTCGAAGAGATCCAGGCCATCCGGGCTCGCACCGATCACGCCGACCCGCACCCGGTTCGCGACGACGAGCTGCGGATGATGTTCACCTGTGCACATCCCGCACTCGACCGGCTGTCACAGCTGGCGTTGACGCTGCGACTGGTGTCCGGGTTGACCGTCGCCGAGATCGCCCGCGCGCTGCTGCAGACCGAAACGGCTGTCGGACAACGGATTACCAGGGCCAAGGCCAAGGTGCGACACGCGAACATCCCGCTGCGGGTGCCGCCGGCCGAATTGCTGCCCGAACGCACGCCGCACGTGCTCGGCTGCATCTATTCGGTGTTCACCGAGGGCTACTGGTCGACGGCCGGGCCGTCGGCGATTCGCGACGAACTGTGCGACGAGGGCGTCCGGCTGGCCTCGGAGCTGTGCACGCTGATGCCGAGCGAGCCGGAAGCCCACGCGCTGGCCGCCCTTGTGCTGCTACATGATTCGCGACGGTCGACCCGGGTCGACGCTGACGGCACGTTGGTGCCGCTGGAGGAGCAGGACCGCGCGCGCTGGGACCGCGGCCGGATCGCGCGCGGCCTGAATCGGCTGCGACTGGCGCAGGGTTCGACCGGACCCTACCTACCGCAGGCGGTGATCGCCGCGCTGCACGCGACGGCATCGTCGTGGGACCAGACCGACTGGCGGGCGATCTGTGCCGCCTACGACAAGCTGGCGGTGATGACGGACTCACCGGTGGTACGCGCCAACCGGGCCCTGGCGGTGGGCTTTCGCGACGGGCCGGACGCGGGCCTGGCCGCGCTGGAGAAAGTCGCCCACGATCCACGGCTGGCCCGGTCCAACCTCGTCGCGTCGGTGCGCGCCGACCTCTTGCGACGAGCCGGACGGCGCGACGACGCGCTCACCTGGTATCGAACGGCGTTGGCGTCCAACGGTTCCGAGCCGGGCCGCGACTATCTGCGCCGCCGGATCGCCGAGTGCGGCGGTTAGTGGTTGCGGTGACCCAGTTCGCCGCTGAGATAGAGGGCGCGACAGGCACGGCGCGCGAGCTTGCCGCTGGTGGTGCGCGGGATGACGCCGGCCGCGACCAGCAGTACCTCGGCCAGGGGCAGGCTGTGCCGGCGGGACACCGCGGCGCGGATGTCGTCGATCACCGGTTGCGGGTCACCTCGGCCGGCGCCCGGCGCTCGTTCGGCGACGATGACCACGCGCTCGCCGACCTCGTCGGCGGACGCCCCCGGCACCTCGTTGGCCGGCACCGAAAACGCTGCCACATAACCCGATCGGACCTTCGGCGACGCCTCCGCGGTAGTGGCCTCGATGTCCTGCGGGTAGTGGTTGCGGCCGTCGACGATGATCAGGTCCTTGATCCGGCCGGTGATGTGAAGCTCACCGCCGATGTAGACACCGAGGTCGCCGGTCCGTAGCCAGGTGGCATCGCTCGGCGCACCCTCGGCGTGGCTGCCGGTCGCCAGTCGGCGCTGCAGCTTGTTGCCGAACACCTGGTTGGTCTCTTCGCGGCGGCCCCAGTAGCCTCGGCCGATGTTGTTGCCGTGCAACCAGATCTCGCCGACCTCGCCGTCGGGCAGCTCCGCCTCGGTCTCGGTGTCGACGATGACGCCCCACTGGCTGCGGGCGATTCGACCGCAGCCGACCGATGCGATCGCGTTGGGCGCGTCGCGCGGGACCGGGACCGCATGCCCGGCACCTAGCTGCTCACGGTCCAGATAGACGACGGTGGCCGCGGCGGAGAGGTCGATGGTCGAGACGAACAAGGTCGCCTCGGCCATGCCGTAGGACGGTTTGATCGCCGTGCTTGGCAGACCGTAGGGCGCGAACGCCGTGTTGAACTTCTCCATCGAGGTGATCCGCACCGGCTCCGAGCCGTTGATCAGCGAGACGACGTTGGTCAGGTCGAGGTCCTCACCCTCGTCGGGCAGCCCTCGCTCGACGGACAATTCGAAGGCGAAGTTCGGGGCCGCGGCGAACGTGGGGCCGTGCTTGGACTCCGCGGCCAGCCGGCGAATCCAGCGTTGCGGCCGGCGGACGAATGCGGCCGGCGACATCAGCGTGACCTGGGTGCCGAACACCGCCACGCACACGATCATCAGCAGACCCATGTCGTGGTAGAGCGGCAGCCAGCTGACGCTTCGGATGTCCCAGTCGATTCCGGTCGAGATCACCATCTGCAGCACGTTGGTACCGATCGCGCGGTGAGTGATCTCCACGCCGACCGGGGCTCGGGTGGACCCCGAGGTGTACTGCAGGTAGGCGATGTCGTCGGTGTCGAGCCGAACCGGCTGATAAGTGGCACCGACCGAGTCAGGGACTTCGTCGATCGCGATGATCCGCGGTCTGCTGTCGCGCGGAAGCGAGCGGACAAAGTCCGCAACGGCCGCGGCCGCCGCAGCGGTTGTCAAGACCACCGACGGCTTGGCGTCGCTCAACACCGCGTCGAGTCGCTCGGCGTGGCCTGGAAACTCCGGCGCGAACAACGGCACCGCGATGTCGCCGGCCTTGATCGCGGCGAAGAAGCCGACGATGTAGTCGATGCCCTGCGGCGCCAAGATCGCCACCCGGTCGCCGCGGGTGGTCACCTGCTGCAGCCGAGCGCCGATGGCGCGCAGCCTGGTGCCCAGCTGTCCCCAGGTCAGCTCGATCACAGTGCCGTCGGCGTCGTGGGAGTAGTCGAGGTAGCGGTACGCGACGGCATCACCGACGCTGTCGATGTGCCGGTCCAGAAATGTCACCAGGCTGACACCGTCGGGCAGGACGATGGATCCGTCCGCGTCGAGGTAGTCGGTCAACTCCGGCCGGTCGAACCGACTGCCCTCATTCCTAAAGGCGTCTGCCATGAGGAGATTCTAAGAGATAGGGGTACCGTTCCCCGGCAGCGACTGTCGGGGAACGGTAAACGTCCTTACGCCTCGGCGAAGTTACGCGTGACCGCCGGGTCGACCGGGATGCCCGGGCCGGTGGTCGTCGACACGGTGATCTTCTTCAGGTAGCGACCCTTCGACGACGACGGCTTGTGCCGCAGCACCTCGTCGATCGCCGCGCCGTAGTTCTCGGCGAGCGCCTTCTCGTCGAACGATGCCTTGCCGATGACGAAGTGCAGGTTGGCCTGCTTGTCCACCCGGAAGTTGATCTTGCCGCCCTTGATGTCCGACACCGCCTTGGTGATGTCCGGCGTGACGGTTCCGGTCTTCGGGTTCGGCATCAGACCACGCGGCCCGAGGATGCGCGCGATGCGGCCGACCTTGGCCATCTGGTCCGGGGTGGCGATCGCGGCGTCGAAGTCCAAGAAGCCGCCCTGGATCTTCTCGATCAGGTCGTCGCTGCCGACCACGTCGGCGCCGGCTGCCGCTGCCTCTTCGGCCTTTTCACCTACGGCGAACACCGCGACGCGGGCGGTCTTACCGGTGCCGTGCGGCAGGTTGACCGTGCCGCGGACCATCTGGTCGGCCTTGCGGGGGTCGACGCCGAGTCGGATGGCCACCTCCACGGTCGAGTCCTGCTTGGTCGACGACGTCTCCTTGGCCAGCTTGGCGGCCTGCAGCGGGGTGTAGAGATTGTCGCGGTCCACCTTCTCGGCCGCGGCGCGATATGCCTTGCTGTTCTTGCTCATTCGTTCATCCAATCTGATGTTGGGTTGTGGTTGGATTTTGTCGGACTCCTCCTCAGGCCGTTGACGGCCTGCATCGTCGTCCGACGGCGGGCCGAAGCTGGCCCTCCCACGGGTATTCAGTTGTTGGGGTTCCGCCTATTCGACGGTGATCCCCATCGACCGCGCGGTGCCGGCGATGATCTTGGCGGCCGCGTCGATGTCGTTCGCATTGAGATCGGCCTTTTTGGTCTCGGCGATTTCGCGGACCTGATCCCAGCTGACCTTGGCGACCTTGTTGGTGTGCGGCTCGGCCGACCCCTTGGCGACGCCGGCAGCCTTGAGCAGCAGCCGTGCCGCGGGCGGCGTCTTGAGCGCGAAGGTGAAGCTGCGGTCTTCGTAGACGGTTATCTCCACCGGCACGACGTCGCCGCGCTGGCTTTCCGTCGCGGCGTTGTAGGCCTTGCAGAACTCCATGATGTTGACGCCGTGCTGGCCGAGCGCCGGACCGACCGGCGGGGCGGGGTTGGCCGCTCCGGCCTGGATCTGCAGCTTGATCAGCCCGACGACCTTCTTCTTCGGGGCCATGAGTGTTGGTGTTCCTTCTTTCTAAAGCCGGATTGCTCCGGCGCTCCTTAAATCTTCGAGACCTGGGTGAAGCCCAGTTCCACAGGTGTTTCGCGGCCGAAGATGGACACCAGCACCTTGAGTTTCTGCTGTTCGGCGTTGACCTCGTTGATGGTGGCCGGCAACGTCGCAAACGGTCCGTCCATCACGGTGACCGACTCGCCGACTTCGTAGTCGACCTCGACCACCGGGCGTTCCAGGCCACCTTCGCTGGCCGCGACCGCTGTGCTGGCCGCGCCCTTGGCGGGCTTCTTCGCCGCGCCTTGTGGCAGCAGGAACTTCACCACGTCGTCGAGCGTCAGCGCCGACGGGCGCGACGTCGCGCCGACGAATCCGGTAACGCCCGGCGTGTTGCGCACCGCCGACCACGAGTCGTCGGTCAAGTCCATCCGCACCAGGATGTAGCCCGGCAGCACCTTGCGGTTGACCTGCTTGCGCTGGCCGTTCTTGATTTCGGTGACCTCTTCGGTGGGCACTTCGACCTGGAAGATGTAGTCGCCGACGTCGAGGTTCTGCACACGGGTCTCGAGGTTGGCCTTGACCTTGTTCTCGTATCCCGCGTAGGAGTGGATGACGTACCAGTCGCCCGGCTTGGTGCGCAGGTCAGCCTTCAGCGCGGTGGCGGGGTCGACGTCTTCGGCCTCGTCCTCAGCGGCAGCGGGGGTCTGTTCGACCGCTGGTTCCGCTTCAGCCGTCTCGGGGACGTCGTCGGCGGAGACCTCGTGCAGCGCTGCTTCGATGTCGACCGTCTCACCCACGGGCAGATCGCCGTCGGAGGTAGTCACGGATTATGGGTCCTTCCTCAATACGTCAGTCTCGATGGCCTGTACCAGGCTCAGCCGAACACCAGGAGCACTAGCTTGGCCAAGCCCAGGTCCACCACGCTGATCAACGTCACCATGAACACCAGGAACGCCAACACCACCGAGGTGTACGTACCCATCTGCTTGCGGTTCGGCCAGATCACTTTGCGCAGCTCGGCGACAACCTGGCGCAGGTAGGTGATGACGAAGACGATCGGGTTGGTCGACTCTTCGCCGGCCTTGCCCGACGCCTTGGCTTTCTTCGCCTTCTTGGCTTTCTTGCCCGTCGCGTCGTCGGCGTCGCTGTCAGTGAGCTCGACCGCGCCGGAGCTGTCGGCGTCGTCAGCCCTGTGACGGGACCGCTTTCCGCTGGGTCGCTGCGGCCGCGTCACAACGGCCGTCCGACCGCCTTGCGTGTCGTCGGTTCCGCCGCCGTCGGCTGCGGCGTCGGCATCGTTGCGTTCGTCGCTCACCGCATGCTCCTTCGTTCCATGTCGTGCGGGGTGATCACCTTCCAGTGTCCACCATCAGCAGGGGCGACAGGACTTGAACCTGCAACCTGCGGTTTTGGAGACCGCTGCTCTGCCAGTTGAGCTACGCCCCTTCGCTGGTTGGCAGGCCAACCTGCGCGTGCCGGGGCTTCATTGACGCGCGCACTCTCCAACTTCGAAGGAAAACACGCTGGTAATGGGAAAACCCCGAGGTCCGAGTGTACAACGGAGAAAGTCTCAGGTACTAATCACGCCGTCCTGACGATCTGCCCCGACTCCTTGTCCCATTTGAGATTGATCGAGTTGTCGCCCTCGTGGCCCATCACCGTGGTGTAGGACTCCATTACGAGTTCGCCCTGCTGGTTGATCAACGTGTTTCTGGTGACGACGATGTCGGCGCCGAAGCGCTCGACGACGGACTCGATTTCCATCCGGGCATGCAGCACGTCTCCCGCGAGGATCGGCTTGTGGAAGACGAAGCGTTGGTCGACCTGAACCATCTGCAACGTTTCGTAGCCGGTGTCGACCTTCCGCATGAAGTCCGCCTGGACCAGCTTCCCGAGGATGGTGACGAATGTCGGCGGCGCGACGATGCCGTCATACCCGAGTTCGGCGGCCGCCCCCTCTTCCAGACAGGCCGGATCCTCGGCCTTGACCGACCTGGCGAATTCGCGCACTTTTTCCCGGCCGACCTCGTAGCTGTCCGGGTAGTCCCAGACCATGCCCAGGATGTCGGTGTTGATCGCCACCGTTACGCCAACTTCGCCGAAGCAATCGCTCGGCCGAAGATCTTCTTACCGTCGGTGGTGGCCGTCAGCGCGATCGTCACCGACTTGCTCTCCGGGTCGACGGACTTCACCTTGCCGCTGAACACGATCTCGGCGCCCTTGCCGTCGTTGGGCACCGGTACCACCGCGGTGAACCGCACGTTGTACTCGGTGACCGCCCCGGGATCGCCGACCCACGAGGTGACGAAGCCGCCGCCCAGGCCCATGGTCAACATCCCATGAGCGATCACGGTGTCCAGCCCGACAACCTTGGCGATCTCGTCATCCCAGTGAATCGGGTTGAGGTCTCCCGACACGCCCGCGTAGTTGACCAGGTCTTGCCGGGTCAGCGGGTAGATCTTCTCCGGAAGCTGGTCACCCACCTTCACCGAATCGAACTCACGCAGTGGCATGCTTGAAGCCCTCTTCTCCCTCTTCGGCACGACCCGCCAGGGTCGTGTAAGTCTCCTGTAGGACCTCACCCATCTCGTTGGTGATGGTCTGCTTCGTCATGATGATGTCGGTCCCGTGCGCGCGCCGAACCGATTCGATCTCCACGTCGCAGTACAGGCGATCGCCCACCACGATCGGCGCGAAAAACTTCAGCGCCTGGTCGACCTGAACGACCTGGGCGTCGTGGGTCTCGATATTGGCCCACTCGAAAAATGCCGCGACAGCTTTGTATCCGAACACCGAGATGAAGGTCAGTGGAGCGGTCAGGCCGGCGTAACCCAGCTCCGCGGCCGCCTTTTCTTCGAAGAACACCGGATCATCGTTCTTGACCGCGACGGCGTACTCCCGGATCTTCTCCCGCTCCACAATGTAGTGGTCGGGGTACCGGAACCGCTTTCCGATGACGTTTTGACCCAACGACGACACAGCTCTGGAACCTACCTAGTCAGACTGATGAATATTTGCTCGCGGGAAGTCGCTAGCGCGTCTCGCGGTGAGCTTGGTGCTTGCCGCAGTTCGGGCAGAACTTCTTCAGCTCGAGCCGGTCGGGGTCGTTGCGGCGGTTCTTCTTGGTGATGTAGTTGCGGTGTTTACACACCTCGCACGCCAAGGTGATCTTGGGCCGTACGTCTGTACTGGAGGCCACGTCAGTTCTCTTTTCCGGTGGTCGTTGTTCTCTTGTAGCGATGGCCGGACTCGAACCGGCGACCTAACGATTATGAGTCGTTCGCTCTAACCGACTGAGCTACACCGCCTCGCTGCGCGCTGCCCAACTGCTCGGCGTCCGCCGAGCCCCCTAACGGAATCGAACCGTTGACCTTTTCCTTACCATGGAAACGCTCTACCGACTGAGCTAAGGGGGCCTCACCCGTAGCGACCAATTGGGTCACGCCTCGGGCCTAAAAGAGGGTACAGCCTGGTCTGCTAGCGCACCAAACGATGAGGTTTCACCAGGATTGCCGGGCCCACTCGGCGCCGGGCTCCGGTCTACGCTGAGCGGGTGTCTGACTTCTCTTCTGGGGACCGGCTGTACTTCCGCCAACTGCTCTCTGGACGCGACTTCGCCCAAGGCGACGGGATCGCAGCGCAGATGCGCAACTTCGCGTATCTGATCGGCGACCGGCAAACCGGTGACTGCGTCGTGGTCGACCCGGCCTACGCGGCCGGCGACCTGGTCGACGCGCTCGAGGCCGACGGGATGCACCTGTCCGGCGTGCTGGTCACCCACCACCACCCCGACCACGTCGGCGGCTCGATGATGGGCTTCGAGCTCAAGGGGCTGGCCGAGTTGCTCGAACGAGTCAGCGTCCCGGTCCACGTCAATTCGCAAGAAGCGCTTTATGTCTCGCGGATCACCGGGATCCCGATGAGTGATCTCACTTCGCATGAGAACGGTGACAAGGTCAGCGTCGGCGCCATCGACATCGAGTTGCTGCATACCCCCGGGCACACGCCGGGTAGCCAGTGCTTTCTGCTCGACGGCCGGTTGGTTGCCGGCGACACCCTGTTCCTGGAGGGCTGCGGGCGCACCGACTTTCCCGGCGGCGATTCCGACGAAATATTCCGCAGTCTGCAAAAGCTGGCAAAGCTTCCGGGCGATCCGACGGTATTTCCGGGTCATTGGTATTCGGCTGAGCCGAGTGCGTCACTATCGGAGGTGAAGCGGTCGAATTACGTCTATCGAGTGGCTAACCTTGACCAGTGGCGAACGCTGATGGGTGGGTAATCATGCGCGGACAAGCGCTCCAGCGAATTCTCGCGCGCGCGTAAGCGCCGCGATTTAACCAAGGGGATGGGTTCTTCGATGGAGTGGATCCAGGAACGTTGGCACCAGGTGGCGCACGCCGGGTCAGGCGCCTGGCTCGCGTGGGCCGTCTGGGCCCTGCTCGCGCTCGGAGTGATCGCACTGCTCTATATCGGTCAGCAAAATCGGCGTAATCGTCGGCTGGCCGCCGACGAAACCCGGCCCCACGTCGGAATGTTCATGGAGCCGCACGCCGCGGATTGGCATGTGATCGAGTTGGTCGTCCGGAATTTCGGCAAGACTCCGGCCTACGACATCTCGTTCACGTTTCCGCACCCACCGACCGTCGCCGAATACGAAAACGCCACCGACGGTTATGCCGACGTCGTCGAATTGCAGCTGCCCAAGCAGGTGCCAACCTTGGCGCCCGGCCAGGAGTGGCGCACGGTGTGGGATTCTGCGCTGGACCGCAGCGAGCTCGGTGAGGGCATCGAGTCGCGCTTCCCGGGCACCGTGACCTACTACGACCGCTCCGAGACGCCGCGAGGGTGGAAGTTCTGGCGCAGCCGCCGAGCCGCATTGGAGACCAAGGTGGTGCTGGACTGGGCGTCACTACCGCCGGTGCAGCGCATCGAGTTGATGACGAACCACGACCTGGCGAAGCGGGAAAAGCAGAAGCTCGAGCTGCTGCGCAGCCTGCTGACCTATTTTCACTACGCCTCCAAGGAGACTCGGCCCGACGTGTTCCGCGGCGAGATCGAGCGGATCAACCGTGCCGTCGACGAGACCAAGGATCGCTGGCGGACCCGCCAGATCGAGGCGCCGCCGACCGATGTCAGCCTGCGCTGGGGCAACGCCGAGGAAGAACTCGGCAGGCATCACGGCGAGCGGGTCTGAGTACGCCGCTCCCATCGGCGCATTGCCGGTCTGATTGAATTCCCCCATGAGCGGACCGGTCAGCTATCGCCTCGACGAGTCCATCGCGTTCATCACCATGGACGACGGCAAGGTCAACGTCCTCGGGCCGACGATGCAGCAGGCCCTCAACGAGGCGCTCGACCACGCCGACCGCGACGGTGCCGGTGCGGTCGTGATCGCGGGAAACCACCGGGTTTTCAGTGGCGGGTTCGACCTGAAGGTCCTGACGTCCGGCGACGTCCAGCCCGCGATCGACATGCTCAAGGGCGGTTTCGAGCTGTCGTACCGGCTGTTGTCCTACCCGAAGCCGGTGGTGATGGCGTGCACCGGCCCCGCCATTGCGATGGGCGCTTTCCTGCTGGCCAGTGGAGATCACCGAATCGCGGCTCACGCCACCAGCATTCAGGCCAACGAGGTCGCGATCGGTATGACGATCCCGTACGCGGCGCTGGAAGTGAT
The DNA here is from genome assembly GCF_010727945.1 of Mycobacterium cookii. Classification (NCBI taxonomy): domain Bacteria; kingdom Bacillati; phylum Actinomycetota; class Actinomycetes; order Mycobacteriales; family Mycobacteriaceae; genus Mycobacterium; species Mycobacterium cookii. Next base: position 4,416,663 of record NZ_AP022569.1, on the reverse strand, counting down.
GAAGCTGCGACTGACGCGGTCGGCCTACCAGCAGGCGGCCGGGCTGGCGAAGATGTTCTTCGGCGAGACGGCGGTCGCTGCCGGCTGGCTCGACGAAATCGTATTGCCTGACATGGTTCTCAGCCGCGCCGAAGAGGCCGCTCGGGAATTTCTCACGCTCAAGCAGCACGCCCATCTGGGAACCAAACTGCGCACCCGGGCCGACGCGCTGGCGGGCATTCGCGCCGGAATCGACAATATGGCAGCCGAATTCGAGATCTAGCCGCTCAGGCGACCGGCCGCCGGAAGTGCTCGAGATAGCTTTGCCAGCTCCACCGAGACAAGAAGTCGATCGCCGCGTTGTAGCCGTTCTGGTACAGCTCCTGCATCTGTCTGGCGCCGATGTTGAAGTCGAGAAAACCGACCTTCGACGAGTCGACGCGGATGGCGCGCGAGTCGACCCATGGCTGATTCAGATACGTCTGATCGCGGCCGACGATCATCGTGGTGATCAACGCCTCGATCAGCGGCGGGCCACCGAAGAGCCAATTCACCGGCCCCAGAACCGGAATCACTTTGTCGTTGCCCTGCGGAAGGTTGGGCAGCAACGTCACTCCGAATGTGGGCCAGCGCGGCAGTTTGCCGTCCCGCCGGTCGAAGGAGTCGATCGGGAAGTTCGACAGCATCCCGCCGTCGACCAGTGTGGACGTCAAGCCCGCGGCGCTCGTCAACTTCGTGGTCCTGAAAAAGAATGGAATCGACATCGAGGCCCGGACCGCGTCGGCAACCTGCTGCTCGTCGGGGTCCAGCCCATAGAGCCGGTCGTAGTCCCACGGCAGGCGGACCATCTGCCCGGTGGTCACGTCCGCTGCGGTCACGACCAGCCGGTAGCGCTGTTCGCGCGGCAGGTGCGGGGCGTCGATGGCGAGGTCGCCGAAGGTGTGCACACCGAGGTTGGCCAGCTGTGAACGGATCCACTCGTGAGCGAAATCGCCTTTGTAGATCCCGGTTTCGCTCAACACTCCCCACGCCGGGCCGACCAGCGGGATGGCGGTGATACGAGTGGGGTCGAGGAATTTGCGGTAGGGCAGCGTCATGGTCAGCTGCTCGACCTCTTCGGGCCCCAGCTTGTCGGCGCCGGCCGCCAGGATCGCACCGACGATCGAGCCGGCCGACGTGCCGGAGACTCGCTGGATCCCATATCCGGCTTCCAGCAGCGCGACGGCAGCGCCGGCCAGGCCAATGCCCTTGACGCCACCACCGGAGAGGACCAGGTCTGCTTTCAGTGCGGGAGTCACGCCCGAACTGTAGCCGCTGGACCGACCAGCGCCATGACCGCCTCGAACCGCTGTGTGACGTCCGCCCGGTCGGAGGCATCGGCGACCGAGGCCAGATTCGACCGCTGGATCGCTTCGGCCTGGCGGATCAGCGCGGTCCGGGACGCCCGGTCGGGGACCTGTTCGATGACCTTGGCCACCGCATCGAGCTGCCGAATCATGATGGCGGGCATGCCGACTGCCGCCTGCCGGATCGTATCGAAGGTACGCTCCACCAGCCGGACGAAGTCGGGCTGGAAAGCGATGACCCGGATGTTGCCCTCGGCGTCGCGGCGGACTCGGTGCGGATGCCAGATTGGCGCGATTCGGCACAGGCAGTCGGCGATCCAGTCGACGCACGTCATCCCGGTGAAGGTGTCGTTGACCGCCGGCGACAATGCCCGCAAGGCGATCTCGACCAATTGGTCGAATCCGAATGAAACATCTTGCGGAAGCGTGCGATACGCGCCCGCAACGTGGCCGAGCGCCAGCCGCTCGGCCACGGCGTCGGCGGCCTCCGGCGGCCAGACCCGCGCGATCACCTGGCCCGCGACCATGAAATGCCCAGGGCGGTGCGGTAACTGGACGACGGCGTCGGCCGCCGTAGCGATCTTCACCAGGATGTCGTGCCGGATCACCTGGAGGTAGCCACTGCGCGGCGTGCGGATCTCGGCACCGGACTCGGCCAGGTTGTTCAGCAATTCCTCGTGCGAAGGTCCGCGCGCCGCGCCGAACCCGAACTCGCTGTACCGCTCCATCGCGGTGACCTCGTTGACCAATGTGGTGGCGATGCCGGCGATCACCACCGGCAGCTGAATCATCGTGGCGATGTGGTTGAGGAAGTAGATCAGCACCGCGACGTCGAACAACGTGAGCACCAGGGTCACCGTGATCGACAAGTGCGGAACGAAATCGCCGTGCGGTCCGCCGCCCACCGAGACCAGGGCGACCATCGCGTAGCAGAAACTTGCCACGAATGTGCCCAACGCCAACTGGGTTCCGGGGTCCCGCACGAAGTTGCGCAACATCCGCGGACCGAACTGCGTCGACGCCAGCGTCAGCGCGACGATCGTGATCGAGAAGACGATGCCGACCACCGTGATGATTGCCGCGGCAACGGTGGCCAGCAGCACCCGTGCAACGTCGGCGGTGCCGCTGAGAACCCACGGGGGCAGCGTGACCACGCCGTCGTACGCCGAGCGGTCGACCGTGTAGGTGATGACGAAGAGCACGACCACGACGACGGTTTCGGCGACCGGGACGAGCCAGAGATTGGTCCGCAGCGCCTCGCGTCGCCAATCGGCCTCGAAGTAGGGACCACGCATCTAGCAAAAGCTAAGCGTGCGCGGCCCTCGGCGCTGGTTTCTTGACGATTTATTTACGAATCTGCCGAAACCCAATCGTAGGGAAGAAATTTGCCGTCGAACGTCACGACCACCCGGTCACCGCTCGGATGAGATTTCTTCTGCAGGTCGACGCTGAAGTTGATCGCGCTCATGATGCCGTCGCCGAAGTTCTCGTGGATGAGCTCTTTGAGCGCCCCGCCGTAGACCTGCAAAGCCTCGTAGAAGCGGTAGATGGTCGGATCGGTGGGCACCGCCGTGGGCAGCCCACCGCGCATCGGCGGGGCGGCCAGCACCGCGATTGCGGACTCGTCGAGTCCCAACATGTCGACGAACACCTTGCCGATGTCGGCGGGGATCGGGTGCTGGCCGAGCAGCGCCGACGTTGTCCACACCACCGGCCGGCCTACCGCGTCGGCCAATTCCTGCCAGGTCAGGCCTTTGGTGAGGCGGGCGAGGACGATCTGTTCAGTGATCTCGTTGCGCGTCATGGGTATAAGGATGAGCCCTGGCGGCCTGTCTGGACCAACGACCGTTCTCGATTTCGTGGCCACCCGCGATATCAGTCGACCTTTGGCTGGTGAGAGGCGGCGATCAAGTGACTTTGGACTCTCGCCGCCGACAGCCCCGGCGCGAAAACATCACACACGATCAGTGAGTCGTCCGCCGGGGAAGAGAACGTATTACCAAGCCCAGCCGCCAATTGGCCGCGACGGTCGTACTTGTGGCGGCCATCGCGACCCTGTCGGCGTGGGCGCACCACAGCGTGTCCACCGCGCATCCGGCCCGGCCGAGCACTGGGACGCGGTCGGCGAGCGCGTCAGCCCATCCCCCGATGCGCGCCTGGCTCAACGAGGCCGAGCCGTCGATCAATGCGCTTTTCATCGCGGGCGACAACATCGTCACTGCCGCGACCCCACCCGAGATCGCGAATGCCTGCCACGCCGCCGCCGGCGTGATCGCACGCGCGCAGCACGACCTGACCAGTCCGGACGTAGCACTCAACAGCGTTCTGCGACAGGCGATTACCGATTATCAAGCGGGTATCCGAGACTGCATCTCGGCAACCCGCCGCGGGGACACCGTAGACACCGGCTACGTCAACCAAGCCATCACCGATTTGCAGAATGCGGTCGAGGTGCTCGAAGGTGACCTCTCCCGCGATGCGCGTCAGCCGGAGAAACTGACGGTCTAGCGTCAGGCAGAGGTGCGAACGATCAGCACATCGACCTTGGCCCGGTTCGCGACGGCTCCGGGGATGGAGAACACTCGCCCGACGATCGCGGATCGGGCGTCCAGCCCGACATTTCCGACCACCAGAAGATCAGCTCCGACTTCCTCGGCCAGGTCGACGAGCGCATGCACCGGACTGTCTTTGATCGGCCGGTCCTCGATGTTCTTCGCGCCGGCCGCCTTCGCCCGGTCGTGTGCGTCGTGCAACGCCGCATAGATCGGCGCATTGCCGCGCACCTTGTAGCCCTCTTGCCCGAGCGTGTCGGCGGCGCGCAGATCGTCGGGCGACGGAAAGTAGCCCGTCGCGATCACCAACTTTGCGTCCGAGTCGGCCGCGATCGTGGCGGCACGGTCCACCGCGCGCAGTGAAGACTCCGAGCCGTCGGTGCCGACCACCACTGTTCGATAGGTCGTCATGTGCCCTCCACAGCGTCGTTGTTGGTGGTAGAAGCGGGATTACGCTGTCCGGCGAGGCTCGTCCCTGGCGGCTGACTCAATGCGGGCGACCAGCTCGCCGCGCCGGACGACGTCAATTGTCTCTCCGGCCGCAACCCGGTCAAAACACCGCCCAGCACGTGTCCGCAGCTCGTCGAGCCCAACGACCCACCCGCCGGCCGCGGTGGCTTTCATCGACCGCTCAGGGATCGGCGCCACCCGCGCCACCAGCTTGCCGCGCCGCACGACGTCGATTGTCTCCCCGGCGCCGACTCGATCGAGATACCCACATGCGTGACTCCGGAGTTGGCCTAGGCCAATCACTTCCCGCATCTCGCTCCGATCTCTGCGCTGCGCGTCCGGCCCAGTATATGACTGTACGTGCGGTCAGTGTCAACAAACACGAGACTCAGCCGGCCGGCGCCAGCATGTCCTTCCACCCGTTGTCTCCGGTCTTTCGAGAATCTTCGATCGTGTATTTGGCGCCGTCGGGTCCTACCAGTTCACCGCTCTGTGGGCTGTAGACGGCCGTGGGCGGTCCGCCAGGGGTGTACACGCAGGGGTTCGGCTGTTGACCGTTGCACTGCACGCTCCCCGCTCCCGGCCGCTGCAACGGATCGCTGACGGGAGGCGGCGTCTGTCCCCCCGGCGGCAGCCGGTCGGCGGGCGCCGGGTTGAGGCCGGTGTTGATCGACGGCGCGGGTATCACGAAGCCCGGTTTCACCGCCTGGTCGCAGCGCCCCCCGGGGGCCGGGCAGTTCAAGATCTGGTTGGGGTCGCCGTACCACGGGTTCGTGCCCAGTGGAACGTACGGTTTTGGGTCGCGGCACTCCCGCGGCGTCGCAGCGCGTTTACCGGGAACATCGACACACGGAATGTTGCGCGCCCCGCGCACATTGTTACCTGAAGCGTCTTGTGGGACTTTGCAATACGTCCCGGACGGCAGCGGCGCCAGGCTGCTGTCCGCCGGCGACCGCCACTGGGGCGCCGGGAGAAAGCCGGTCATACACGGCGGAGGCTGGTTGATCGTCAGCGCGGTGTCCAGCGATGCGTAGCCCGGGAACGCCACTGTTGCCGTCTGAGCGGCCGCAGCGTTTTGCGGCAGGAATACCAGCAGTTGCTCGACGCCCTTGTGGTAGCGCTTGAGCATGTCCAGCACGATCTCGAGATTCGCGAACGTCTGCGGAAGCGACTCGCGGACATCGCTGAACACCGAGTTGACCTGATCGGCAGTCGGTGCCCCTTGGCTGAGGATGCTTTGCACGTGCTGGTCGTTTTCCGCGGTCTGCGCGAACAGGACATCGAGATTGTGCGACCAGCGCCGAATCGCGTCGCCCGAGTTGACCTGGCTGTCCAGGATCGGTGCGGAGTTTTCGATGATGTCGTTGATATCGGAGATGTTCGTCTTGAAGTCACCGGCGATCGCCTGGGTCGCGTCGACGAGACGTTGCAGCGCGGGCCCCAGCCCGCCGACCGCTTCGGACGTCTCATCGAGCAGCTCCGCGATCTTTTCTTTGGGCAGCGCGGCCAGCCCGCGGTTGGCGGCGTCCAGCGTCGGCCCGATCTCAACGGGCACAGTGGTTTTGGTGATCGTCTGGCCCGGCGAGAAGTATCTGCTCTGCTTGCCTTCCGACACCAGATCCACGTATTGCTCACCGACCGCCGACACCGAATGCACGTTCGCCGACGCGTCGATCGGGATCTTGAACCGGTCCGCGATACTCATGGTCGCCTGCACACCCGACTCGGTCGGCTCCACGCTGGTGACCTTGCCGATGGTCTCACCGCGGTATGTCACGTTCGACGTCTTGTACAGACCTCCCGACGTCTGTAGGTCGAGCTTCAGCGTGTACTGGCCGATCCCCACCGCAGTGGGAATCCGAAGGTAGTACCAGCCCAAGGCAATTGCCGTGACCACGCTCAGCATCGTGAAGAGAATGAGCTGACGCCAGACGAAGCGGGTCAGCATTGCCTGTCCGCCCGTTCGACCAGCGGCCCGCCGGGGACGTCATTCGGATTCGGCGTGTACCGGACGTCGGGAATCATCGTCTCGGGGTCACGGCCGTACGACTGCTCCAGTGCGCGCAGCGCTCCAGAGAATCCGGTTCCGGTGAGTACCGCGTTGTCGACAGCGCTGAGGGTCAGGTCGAGCGTCAGCGAGAGGTTGAAGTAGTCCCCGCGGAACGACTTCGGCACGGCGTCCAGATCGAACGGCTGGACGAGGATCAGCTTGAGTGCGCGGATCAAATACTGTGAGGCACGACCGAGTTCCCGCAACGGGCACTGCAGCGCCAGCAGGTCCTGATGAAGGTCGCCCCGCGACGCGGACAGGTATTGTTCGGCAACTTCACTGAGTCGTCCAATCGCGTCGACCGCATTAATCAAGAGGTTCTGTTTGTCGGCGAAATGCTTGATCAGTGGCGGGAATTCGGTCAGCACCCGTTCCAGAACGTCCGAGCGGGAAGCCACATAGGCTAGCAGCCGGTTGGTGGAGTCGATGGCGTGGGTGATGTCACCGCGTTGCTCGTCGATTCGGGCGGTGAAGGTATCCAGCTTGCCGAGGAAAGCACGGATCTGCTCGGCTCGCCCGTTCACGACGTTGTAGATCTCGTTCTGCAACGATTCGAGGTTCGGGATGCCGCCGCCGCGCAGGATCAGTGCGAGACTGGCCAGCGTCTGCTCCGTCGAGGGGTAAGCGGACGAATTCTGCAGCCGGATGGTGTCGCCGTTCTTCAATCGCGTCGGGGACGGGTTGGGTGGCGCGGCCAGCTCCACGTGCTGAGAACCCAGCAGGCTTGTCTGCCCGATCTTGGCGGTCGCGTTGCTGGGTAATTTGACGCTCTTGTCCAGACTCAGCCTCAGCGTGGCGACCCAGTTCTTGAGCGTGATCCCGCGCACCGTGCCGACGAAGACATCGGCCACCCGCACTCGGCTGTTGTCGTTGAGGGCCAGCGTGTCGGGCATCTGCACGTAGACGATGTAGGAGCCGGGTCCGCTGCCCGGGCCGCCGGGCATCGACACATTCGCGATCCCGTGCCAGCTCGCGCACGAGCTGAGCACAAGCCCGGCCACCAGCAGCGACAACCCCTGCCGGGCCCGGCACATCAGTCGCTTGTTCCTCGCGCGGATCGCGCTCGTCACGCGCCTCACGAGCCCGGCCCTGTCGAAGCGCCCGCCTCAGCGGGCAGCGGTGGACCGGGTAGCGTCGGCCCGGACAACGGCGCCGGCGTCGGCGCGACGGGACCGGGAATCACCTCGGGCCCCGGCGGCGGCGGTGGTATCGGCGCCGGATTGCCGGGTACGCCGATGAAGGGCGCCGGGCCGGGCTCCTCGTTGTAGGCGTTCGGCGGTCCCGGTGGGGTTTGCAGGTTTGATTGAACCGGTGCGATGTCGGGGCCGCCCATGAGTTCGGCCAGCGAGTCGGGGGTCAGCAGCCCCGCCGTGATCGGCCCCACCTTCACGCCCTGCATGCCCGGCGCGGTGATCCAGCCGTGCTGAGTGTTCTTGTGGGACAACGGTGTATCGGGCACCCAGATCCCGGGGACCGTGGTGTCCTTGTACCCGTTCGGCGGGTGCAGCCGGTCCTCGGAATAGGCGACCTCCTTGGGCAGCACCTCGGAGGTGCTGAATGCGTTGAGCCCGAACGGTAAGTAGTTGAACTTGATCGCATCGAGAATCGGTGCCAGGTACTGCGCACACAGTTCGGCGGATTCTTGGTAGCCGAGCCGGCTGCCGGCCTGAATCATGCTGCACATGAACTGCATCGGGTTGGTGAAGTTCGGGATCGCCGGAATGGACATCACCGCGCCGTGCGACGGGTGGTAGATCTCGCTGAGGTTCGCGCTCAGGGTCGGCAGGACGTGCAGACCGGTTTCCAAACCGTTGAGCGGCTCGGGCTGCACCAGCGTGGTGGTCACGTCGGCGAGGTTGTTGATGTCGTGTGTCAGCACCTCGCGGTTCTTGTCGAGGAACGGGCGAACTGTCGTGAGCAGACCGTCGAACTGCTGTATTGCGTTGGCCAGCTCCTGATCTGAGTTGGTCAGGTTGTCGGTGAACTGCGCCAGGTTGGTGTTCAACGCGACGAACTGCTTGTCATCTTTGTGCAGGGCGTTGACGAACATCGCCAGGCTGCGCGCCACCGCGAAGAAGTCGCCGCGGCCCTTGTTCAGCGTGGTCAGCGCCCCCGACAGGCTGTTCAGCGTGGTGTTGATCTGCTTGCCCTTGCCAGCCAGCCCGTCGGCGTAGGACTCGATGACTTCGCCGAACGGTCCCTTGGGCTGCTCGGGCGTCGGGCCGAGTTTGTTGATGATATTGGCGACGCTGCCGCGAAGTTGGTCCCACTCCGTCGGCACCTGAGTGCGTTCGATCGGGATCACCGCGTTGTCGGCCATCACCGGACCGTCTTTGTAGGGCGGCTCCAACTGAATGTTCCGCGACGCCACCAGGGTTGGGTTGAGGATCACCGCCGATGCGTTGGCGGGCACCTTGTACTTGTTGGCGTAGTGGAAGGTGACCTTCATCTTGTCGCCGGCCGGCTCGACGTCGTCGACGGTACCCACCCGAACGCCCATTATCTCGACCCGGTCACCGGAATACAGGGCGTTGGCGGCCGGGAAGTACGCCACCACAGTGTTATTCGTGGCTTTGTTGTATAGCTGAAACCCGACGAACGCGAGGATGAGCGCCAGCACAACGGCGAGCGCGCCGATGATCACCGATGCCTTAGGCCGCTTAAACGAGATGCCGCTCAATTCTGGTTACCTCCCGTCACGCCGCTGCCGCCGGCTCCACCTGTGTTGCCGATGAACGGTGCCGGCAGCTGCCCCCCGGGTCCCGGTGGGGCCGGGGGTCCGGGTGGCCATGCTGCTGGTGGGGGTGCCGCCGCGGGATTCGCCGGAGCGGGACCCGGTAGCGGTCCGAGTGGCTCGGTGCGCGCCCCGGGCGGTCCCGGCGCCATCGGCACCGGGGTGCCAGGTACGTCGGGTTGCACCTGCCCGGGTCGCCCGGCGATCGGGATTCCCGGTGTCGGCGGCAGACCGTTGGGGTTCGGCGGCGAGGAGGCAACGTTGGGTAACGCCGGATACGGCCCATTCGGTCCGAACGGCCCCACGTTTTGGTCGATACCCGCGCACGGCATCGGGTTGCCCGGGCGCGGCAACAACTCCGGCGGCGGCGCATAAGAGCACGGCGATCCCGGCGCTACAGCGGGCTCCGGGTGGTCCGGGGTGCCCTCGAGCACCGGTGGCGCGGGCGGCGGCGCACCGTTGGAGAACCGGGTGCCGTTGGGGTCGGGGAACTTGAACGCCGGCAAACCCGCACTGCGCCAGAAGTCCTCGGGGTCGATACCGCGCTTCTTGAACGCGGCGTCCACCCAGGGCTGCAGGATCCAGTACGGCAGCAGATTGGACAGGACGATCTTGAAATACGGTCCCGACGAGACGGTTTCACCCAGCGACGCCGCGAATTGGCCGACATACTTGAGGCTTTGAGCCAGATCGTCCTTGCGTGCCACCAGCACGTCGCTGATCGAGCGCAACTGCTCCAGCACGGTATTCAGATTCGGGTTGTCGTTGATGAGGTTTTTCACCTGAGCCGAAAAAGCGGACACGTTGCTCAGCAGCGCGTCGATGGCTCGTCCACGTTCGTTGAACGCGGCCAGCAGTGTCTTCGCGTTGACCAGCAGCCGGTTGATCTGTGCGCTGCGGTCACCGAGCACGCTGGCCACCTTGTCGGCCTGCGCCAGCAGATGGGTGATCTCCTCGTCGCGTTTGCCGATGGTGTCGGAGAATCTGGCCAGCCCGTCGAGGGCGGGGCTCAGATGCGAATACGTCTGATTGACCGTCTGTGACAACACATTCAGTGATTGCTTGACGGTGTCGATGTTCCAGCCCGCCGCGGCCTTGGTGATATCAGTATTCGCGTCGTAGAGCTGATACGGGATGGTGCTTTGACTCAGCGGTAACACACCCCCGGGCCGCAGCGCCTGGCTTCCCCGCGGCTCGATCTCGAGCACCTTCTTGCCCAGGATGGTGTCGGTCTTGATCGCCAGCCGGCTCTCGGTGCCTATGGTGTTGCCGCCGGTCGAGAACTCGATCACCACATGATCGCCGTCGATCTTGAGCCCCTCGACCTTGCCGACGACCACGCCGGTGATGCGGACCTTGTTACCTTTGTTCAGCTGGCCGGTGTTGGCGAACTGCCCGTAATATTTGGGCTGGGCGAAAAGCATTGGGGCACTGGTGAAGCTTTGGCCCACGACGACGACCAGCGTCAAGATGAGGGTGCCCATGAATCCGATCCGCACCCGGTTGGAAGGCTGCAGCGACCTCATTGCGGCGTGCACCTCCCCGTGGGCTGCTGCCAGAGCCTGACCGTGCGCGTCGGCCCGCCCGATTGGAGCCCGTTCCACTTGATGGTGAGGTCGCAGAGGTAGAAGTTCACCCAGTCCCCGTAGAGGCCGATGCTGCGCCCGATCAGGTTGAACGCGGTTGGCGTCTTGTGGATCAGGTCGCCGAGTTGGTCACTCTGGTCGACGAGCGGTTGCTGAAGACCCTGCAGGTAGCCAATCTCCTTGTGCAGCAGAGCGCGGTTGTCGCCCAACAGGTCTGCGACCGTGCCGGCGGCGTTGCTGATATTCGCGGTGCCGGCTGCCAGCGGATCGGCATGGTTCTTCAGCCCAGTGATCAGTCTTTCGAAATTGTCGACGGTCTGGTCGAACTCCTGCCGGTGCTTGGCCGTGATGTCCAGCACGGTGTTGAGGTTCTTGACCACCTCGCCGATCGCCTGGTCACGTTCGGCGATCTCACTGGTCGCCTCCGCGGTCTGGTCGAGGATGTCGTTGATGGTGCCGCCCTGACCCTGAAAGACCGTGATGATGGCCGACGCGATGGTGTTGACCTTCTCCGGATCGAGCGCACGGAACAGCGGCTTGAAACCGCCCAGCAGAGCGTCGAGATCCAGCGCCGGTGACGTGTGCGACAGCGGAATGAATCCGCCCGGCGGCAGTACCCGGTCAGCGCCCTCACCCTCGCCACGGTTGAGTTCGACATAGCGGTCACCGACCAGGCCGAGATAGCGGATCTCCGCGGTCGTCGACTGATAGAGCGGCACCGCGCGGTCGACGCTGAAGTCGACCCGCACCCGATGGCCGTCATCGACCAGCTTGATTTTTTTGACCTTGCCGATCTCGACACCGGAGGCGCGGACGAACTGGCCCTCGCGCAGCCCGCTGCCATTGCTGAACTCCGCCGAGTAGCCGTTGGTGCTGTTGAAGCGCATCTGACCGAACACCACGACGATCATCACGGTGAGGAACAGCAGCACCACCGAGATGATGCCGAGTTTGATTGCGGTGCCGGTGATTTTCATGGGTTGATCGTTTGATCCCCCATTTGGCGGCCCCAGACATACTCGACCGCCCACGGTGAGCCGACTTCGATGTGGTTGTAGGGCGCGAGACTGGCGCCGGTGTCCATCACCAGCATGGGCGCCGGCCACAGATCACGGGTAATGGGCTGCCAGCAACCCGGCGCTCCTCCCGGGCCGCCGCGGGCGTTCACCCGGGGCAGATTGTCCGGATAGACATAGGGATTGGGCGCCCCGCCGACCAGTCCGGCCACCCCGAGAAGTCCCGCCGTGCCAATTACGCCGGCCAACCCGGGGAGCGTCAGGATGCCTCCCAATCCAGACATCAGCTCGGTCATGGTTCTCAGCGCGTAGCCGTTGCCGCCGCCGACCGTCTGGTAGGCGGCGGGTTCGGCGTCGTGGTAATTGCGTATGGTGCAAAAGATCTCGGGACTGTAGGTGTCGAGCAGCTGGGCGGTGGGCAACAGATCGGCGACCCCCCGCTGAAAGTACGGCCCGCCGCGCCGGAAGATCTCTTCGCCGGTGTTGCCCAACCCGGTCCCGGCCAACAACGCGGCATCCAGGTCGGCTTCCTGCCGGTGCAGCGTGCGCGCCGTGATCACCGCATTTTTCAGAGAGTCGAACAGATCCGGTGCGGCGCTGGCGTAGGTGTCACCGAGCGCTGCCAGCTGCTGAAAATCGTGTCGGATCTGCGGCATCCGCGGATTGACGTCGTCGAGGATGGCGTTGCCGTTGACGATCGACTGCCCGAACTTGTCGCCCAGCCCGGTCAATGCCTGCGCGGCCGCGGCCAGCGTCAGGTTCAGCTTGACCGGATCCACCTTCTCCGCGATCGAGGTGAGGGTTTCGAACAACGTGTTGAACTCCGTCGTCACCGACCTGGCATCAATCACATGCTGTGGCGAAATACGCTGCGGAGTCGGGTGTTTCGGCGACGTCAACGACACATACTTGTTGCCGAAAACCGTGGTCCCCGCGATATTGGCATCCACATTGGAGGGAATCAGGCTGATGTACTTCGGTTTGACATCCAAGACGAACTGGGCCGCCGGCGTTCCGTCACGCTGGATCTCCGAAATGCTGGCCACCCGACCGACTTCCACCCCGTTGTAGGTGACCTTCGACCCCGGATCCATCACCAAACCCGACCGGGCAGCCACCATCGTCAAGGGCGTCTTCGGCGTGAACTCTCCCCGGAACTGCAGCCAAAAGACCGCCAAGCCAAGCGCATTGATCAACAAGAACACCAGAGCCCTGGTCTTGTACCGCGGGATACGGGGCGGGTTGATCTTTCCTGTCGGCGGCATGGCGGCTACACCGTGAGGTTGAAGTTGGGGTTTTTGCCGTAGACCGCCATCGCGGTCAGGACCACCACGACGACGATCGTGATCAGCGACAACCGCATCGACCGACCGACCGCTTCACCGACGCCGACCGGCCCGCCGCTGGCGGTGTAGCCGTAGTAGCAGTGGGTGGTCATCACGACCACCGCGACGAGGATGACCTCGGCGAACGACCAGCCAACGTCGTTGAGTCGCAGGAACGTGTGGAAGTAGTGGTTGTAGGTGCCGACGGATTGCCCATACAACAACGTGGTGGTGAACTGCGCGGACACGAAGGCCAGGGTGATCGCCAATGCGTACAGCGGGATGATGACGACGAAACCCGAGATCACCCGGGTGGACGCCAGGAAGGCGATCGACCTGATGCTCATCACTTCCAGCGCGTCGATCTCCTCGCTGATGCGCATGGCGCCCAGTTCGGCGGTAGCGCCGGCGCCGACCGTGGCGGCCAGCGCCTGACCGCAGGCCACCGGCGCCACAAATCGCACGTTGACCATCGCGGCCAGAAAGCCGGTGAACGCCTCGACGCCGATGTTGCCCAGCGACGCGAAGCCCTGGATGGCGACCAGTGAGCCCGCCGACAGGGTGATGAATCCGACGATCGCCGAGGTGCCGCCCGCGACGGCCATCGCGCCGGTGCCCATCCCCATCTGGGCGACCATCCGCAACACCTCTTTGGGGTAGCGGCGAACTGCGAACGGGATCAGCGCGAATGCAGTCATCGCAAACGAGACCATCTGTCCGATCTCGACGAGCACCTTCGCCGGGGCGCGGCCGTAGCGGTCGAGGACGCGGCCCGTTCGGAAGAGTCGGGCGAACGGTAGGACGGCCGTCGACATGTCAGCGCCCCGTCCCGAACCGGACACCGATGGTCGTCATCACGGCGTTCACCGCGAACAGCGCGATGAAACACAGCACCACGGTCTCGTTGACGGCAGTGCCCAGACCTTTGGACCCGCCGCGGGCAATCAGCCCGCGGTAACAGCCGACCAGCCCGGCGATCAGCCCGAAGATTGCGGCCTTGACGAGCGCGATGATCACCTCGGGCAGGCCGGTGAGCACCGTGAGCGTGGAGAGGTAGGCGCCGCTGGAGACGTTCTGTAGGTACACGCTGAACAAGTAGCCGCCCGTCAGGCCGACGGCGATGACCAGGCCGTTGAGCAGCACGGCGACCACTGTCGAGGCGACCACGCGGGGCACCACCAGTCGGTGGATCGGGTCGATGCCAAGCACCTCCATCGCATCGACCTCCTCGCGAATGGTGCGAGCGCCGAGGTCGGCGCAGATCGCGGTGGCCCCGGCACCGGCGACCACCAGCACCGTGACGATAGGGCCGAGTTGGGTGACCGCGGCGATCCCCGCGCCGGCGCCGGAGACGTCGGCGGCGCCGAACTCGGCCAGCAGGACGTTGAGCGTGAAGATCAGCAGCACCGTCTCCGGAATCGACACCGCGATGGTGGGCAGCAACGACACCCGCATGAGAAACCAGCCGTTCCAAATGAACTCGCGCCACTCGAACGGCTTCAGCAGGGCTTTGCCGGTCAGCGCGCACATCCGGAAGAAGCCGCCGACCACTTCGGCACCGGGCCGCAGCTGGTTGCCGATCTTGCTGGCGATCACGTTCGAGGTCGTCATCCCCGGGTTATCGCATCCGTCACGCAGTCACTATGGCATTCGACCGTCCGTACAGTCAATAAGGTAAGAATTAGCTCGAGAATCGAACGCCAGGCAACCGACGCTGCGCTGAAATTGCAGTTCAACGGCCGTTTAGGTCGATTTGGCGTGGCCGGCGAGAATCGCGGCTACGCGAATGGACCGACTATACGTACAGTCACGAGCTGCCGCGACCTGAAGCGTTCGGCGAATCGGTTACAGCTCAGTTGCGCCAGGCGTTTCCGCAGCCGCGAGGGTCAGTTCGTGGCGCCCGTTGCGGTGGCCAGGCATTGCCGAACGACGGAGACGACGTCGGCGGACGGGTCCGCCCACTTGCTGAGCTCGAGGCGGTCGAGCAGCAGCCCGCCGAGGAACACGTCGACGAATGCGGCGCCGACGTCTTCCGGAGTCCGCGGGCCGGCAGGGTCGAACCACACCCACAGCGACTGCAGCGATCCCCACAGCTGCAGTGCCGCCAGCTCGACGTCGACGTTCCGGAACACGCCGCTGTCCACGCCGTTGCGTATCTCGTCAATTGTCAATGCCTGCAACTGATCACGCAGCTTCTGCACCTGCTGCATCGATGGGTCGTCGGACAACTGCACGACCTCCCGCTGGCTTGCCACCGTCGCATCGCGGTCGATCACGTGCAGCAGCGTGGAGGTGTAGATGATCGCGACGATGCGCTCCTGCGGCGCGGCCAGCCGGTCCCACGCCGTCCGCAGGACATCGAGTTGACGGCTCAGGTGGGTCTCTTCCAGCTCCCGCAACATCTGCGATTTGGTGCCGAAGTGGTGGACGATGGTGCCCTTGGACATGCCCAGTTCGTCGGCGATATCCCCGATATTCGTCCGGTCGTAGCCGCGCTCGGCGACATAGCGGACGAATGCGTCGAGAATCTCGCTGCGCCTGCCGGGCGATCTGGGCATCTCAAACCTTCGGACTAAACTAACCGTACGAACGGTCTATCATAACTTCGGCGACGTGAATATCCCCAGACCGATGCGGCCATTGCTCGCGCAGATCCGGCAGCGTCAGTTCGGTGACAGGCGGCGTGAATCGACACGGAAGCCTGAACTCGCCGGGCCTCCGCCGGCTCAGCGGGGCCTACAGCGCCCTGCGACCACTGAACCCATCCGGCGCAGTCAAGACGTACATGTTCGCGCCGGGGACCGCTCTGATGTCACCGGTGGTGTACATGGTCATGAGTTCTCTGCCATCGCTGTCGGCGACGCACACATAGGTGTCGGACTCAGCGTCGTAATGGAAGCTGTCCCAAGCTAATACGAATGCCAAGCAGTTACCGTCGCGGTCCGTGATGACGAGCTTGTGGGCACCCGACTCCTTGAGGACCTTGGCGTCCTGAGTGCAGTGCTGTTGAGCGCCGTCCTGGACCGGCACGCTTTTTAACATCGTTCACTCCTTTGACATTGATTAGTTCGATCCGCTACCTCCGTTGAGTGCCGCGGTGTGCGGATCGACTAGGAGGGCGTTGCGCAACCGGCTTGATACCGGACGGTGTAGACGTCGGCCAGCACGCACCGCGACGCCCCGACTCATCCCAGCTATCGCGGCATTCATCATGGTCGTCTCACCTGGTCAGCGGCTAGTCACTGAAGTTTGCCAGCTGCCGGCTTGGATCGGATCAAAGTCGCGAAAGCAGTGACTTTGGTCCCCGATCTTCTCAATAACCGCACGCGTCGACCGCGTACGGTAATGCGGTGGCCGACATCGAGCGCAGCCGCACCATCGCGGCCGACCCGAAACACGTGTGGGATGTCCTCGCGGACTTCGGTGCAATCAGCTCATGGGCGGACAACATCGACCACTCGTGCATCCTTTCTGAGGCCAGCGAGCCGGTCGGCACTACGCGGCGAGTGCAGATCGGCCGCAACGCCCTGGTGGAGACCATCACCGAGTTCGACGAAACCCATGCACTCGCGTACGACGTCGAGGGCTTGCCGAAGCGCCTGCGCCGGTTCAACAATCGCTGGAGCCTGCAGCCGGCCGGCGACGGGGCAACGACCGTAACACTGACCAGCACGGTCGAGATCGGCTCTCGCCCAGTGCAAAAGCTCGCTGAACGCGCGGTGTGCCGCGTTCAGGTTCGGCAGTCCGACATCATGCTCGCCGGTCTTGCACGTCGATTGGAGAAGGCCTCGTGACTAGTCAGCCCGACATCATCGTCGTGATGACCGACGAGGAACGCGCGACACCACCCTACGAATCGCCCGAACTGCTCGCCTGGCGCGATCGAACGCTGCACGGCCGCAAGTGGTTTGACGAGCACGGCGTCAGCTTCACCCGGCACTACACCGGTTCGCTGGCCTGCGCGCCGAGTCGTCCCACCATCTTCACCGGCCACTACCCCGACCTGCATGGCGTCACCCAGACCGACGGGCTGGGCAAGATGCCCGACGACTCGCGGATGCGCTGGTTGCGTCCCGGCGAGGTGCCGACGATGGGCAATTGGTTTCGGGCCGCGGGATACGACACGCACTACGACGGCAAGTGGCACATCTCGCATGCCGACCTGCACGAGGCCAACGGTTCGGTGGTGGCCACCAACGACGCCCGCGGCGTTGTCGACCCCGCCGCGGTGCAACGCTATCTGGACGCCGATCCCCTTGGGCCGTTTGGCTTCTCAGGATGGGTCGGGCCGGAGCCGCACGGCGCGTTGTTGGGCAACTCCGGCGTGCGGCGTGACCCGCTGGTCGCCGACCGCGTCGTCACCTGGCTCATCGACCGCTACGCCGCCCGCCGCGCCGGCGACCCCGCAGCGCAGCGTCCGTTCCTGTTGGTGGCCAGCTTCGTCAACCCGCACGACATCGTGCTGTTCCCCGGCTGGGTGCGCCGCAGCCCGCTGAAGGCGTCACCGCTGGATCCGCCGCACGTGCCCGCGGCGCCGACCGCCGACGAGGATCTGGCGACCAAGCCGGCCGCGCAGATCGCGTTCCGGGAGGCATATGCCTCCGGGTACGGCCCCCCTGCGTTCGTCGACCGGGCGTACAAGCGCAACGCGCAGCGCTACCGCGACCTGTATTACCGGCTGCACGCCGAGGTGGACGGGCCGATCGACCGGGTCCGCCGCGCGGTCACCGAGGGCGGGTCGGACAACGCGGTCCTGGTGCGCACCTCCGATCACGGCGAGCTGCTCGGCGCGCACGGCGGGCTGCACCAGAAGTGGTTCAACCTCTACGACGAGGCGACCCGGGTGCCGTTCGTGATCGCCCGCATCGGTGCGCAGGCGACGTCGCCACGCGTCGTCACGGCGCCGACGTCGCACGTCGACTTGCTGCCCACGCTGCTGGCCGCCGCCGGTGTGGACGTCACCGCGACCGCCGCTCAGCTCAGCGAGAGCTTCACCGAGGTGCATCCGCTGCCGGGCCGCGACCTGACGCCGGTCGTGGGCGGCGCGGCGGCCGATGACGGCCGGGCTGTCTATCTGATGACCCGCGACAACATCCTCGAGGGCGACACCGGCGCCTCAGGTGTAGCGCGACGTCTCGGACGGACGTCGAATCCGCCTGGGCCGCTGCGCATCCGGATTCCCGCCTACGTGGCGTCCAACTTCGAAGGCCTGGTGGCCCGCGTCGACGGCCGGCTGTGGAAGCTGGTGCGCACCTTCGACGATCCGGCGACCTGGACCGAACCGGGCGTGCGTCACCTCGCGGCCAACGGGCTGGGCGGCGAGGCGTACCGGATGAGCCCGCTCGACGACCAGTGGGAGCTCTACGACCTCAATAGCGATCCGGCCGAGGCCGACAACCGGTGGACCGATCCCGGCTTGCACGAGCTACGGCAGGAACTGCGGGCGCAGTTGAAGCAGGCGCGGGCGAACTCGATACCCGAGCGAAATCAGCCGTGGCCGTATGTGTCTCGGCGGCCGAGTTAGGTCTTGGCCGCGGCCATCTGCTTGAGCATGCTGTCGTGGATGATGTCGATGCGAGAGCGGGCTTCGGCGGCCACGTAGGGATCGCGGATCACGGTCAGCTGATTGTCCTGTTTGGATTCGCCGCCGCTGGACCAGTTGGTCGACCCGGTGATGATGTCGACACCGTCGACGATCACCATCTTCAAGTGCATGATCGCCGACTTCTCGCTGTGGCCGATCGCGATGCTGTTGCCGATCTTGTGGTTGAGCCACGGTGCCAGTAGCTGATGCTCGGCCTTGCCCGCGGCCTGGCTGGAGTCGAGACTCATTTGCACATACAGCTTTTCGTCGTTCAACGCCGACAACAGCACCGAGTGCAGCTCGGGATCGTCGTAGCCGTACATCGCGACGACGATGCTCTTGTTGGCTGATTCCAAGAGGTCCTTGAGGGCGTCGTGCACCTGGTCGACCGGGCTGTAGAACGTGCGGATGGTGTCGGGATAGCCGGGCGGAAACGGCGCGGCTTTGTGCTTGTCCAGTGCGGTCAGCGAATCCAGTGCCATCGCGATTGCTCCTTACTGATCGGTCACACCCGGGACTTTAGTCGTCCCTGCGGTCACACCAGCCACCTGAGCACCAGAGAGTCGGGGGCCAAATGATCTTGGAAACGCAGGCGCCGGTGATATCACCCGGGCGCTGATATCGCATACGCGTTCAATTCGTAGAAGCAACTAGTCCTCCAGCTGGTGGCTGAAGGGGCTGGTGAGATCGCCGAAGCTCGCTAGAACGTGTTGATCAGCTGGTGTTTTTCGGCCATCTGCCGAGACATGGTGTAGTGGTGGTAGTGCATCGCGCACTTGATCACGCAGATGAACAACAGACTCGGATCGGGCCTTCGACGCAGCATGGTGGCCATCCGACGCCGATAGATCCGGCGTAATTTCGGGTCGGGCACGTTCTTCATCAGCCGCAGGAACAGGCCGGTGGCCAGCACGGCATCGACCGACTGCGACTTCAGCTTCCGCCACGGGTGTTTGCGCCAGTAGGCGTTGCGGGCGCGTGCCCAATCGAATTTCCTTGTGAGGAACAGGTTCTCGAGCCGCTCGAAGTAGAAGTCGGGATCGTAGAGTTCCTTCATCAGGTCGACGTACCCGTCGCGCAACTCTTCACGCGTCATGCCGAGCGGAATGACGTTGGTGCCGAACGGTTGTTCGTCGTCGAGGTCGAGGCGGCCCTCGTTCTTCAACCGGGCGTGCAGCGGCGTCTTCGGGATCGCCGAGAGCATGCCGACCATGGCGTGCATGATGTCGGTCTGGCGCAGGAACTCGTGCTGGGCCTTGAAGATCCGGGTGTCGTCGTGGTCGAAGCCGACGATCATGCCGCACCAGACTTCGATGCCGGCGTCCTGCACTGTGCGGACGCGGTCGACAATCGACCCGGTCTTCTTGACGTTCTGATATTTCTTCGTCTCGCGCAGCGATTCTTCGTTGGGGCTTTCGATGCCGATGAAGACGGTCACGATGTTGGCGGCGTCCATCAACTGGATCAGTTCTTCGTCTTCGGCGAGGTTGAGCGACGCCTCGGTGAAGAACGTGAAGGGATATCCCTCGGCGACTTGCCACGCGGCGAGCTCGCGCAGCAGCTCCTTGACCGCGGCCTTGTTGCCGATCAGGTTGTCGTCGACGATGAACGCGATTTTCAGGTGTTGCTTGCGCATCGCTTCCAGCTCGGCGATCACCTGCGCGCTCGTCTTCAGCCGTGGCCGGCGACCGAAGGTGACGATGATGTCGCAGAATTCGCACTGGAACGGACAGCCGCGGCTGAACTGCACACTGCCGAACAGATAGTCCTTGGCCTTCAGCAGGTCGTAGCGCGGCACCGGCACCTGCGTCATGTCGGTCGGCTCGGCCTGCTGGTAGCGGTACTGATGTCGGCCCTCGGCCCATTCTTCGAGGAACTGTGGCCAGGTCGTTTCCGCTTCGCCGACGAAGATCGCGTCGGCGAGGCCGTCGAAGTAGTCTTCCTGCACGCTGACCCAGGGACCCCCGACGATCGTGAAGACGCCACGGGTTTTCAGTTCGCGCAGGATCTCGAGCATTCGGGCGCGCTGGACCGTCATGCCGGTGAGCCCCACGATGTCGGCCCGCGCCAAACGGTCGTAGTCGATCGGCTCAACGTTCTCGTCGACGATGGTCACGGAGTGGCCGGCGGGCGTCAACGCCGCGAGCAGCGGAAGGCAGGCGGTCGGTAGGTTGCATTTCTTACCAAGCAACGGAAGTGCGTGCTCAAGGCCCCAGTAGGACACCTGGAACCGAGGATTGATCAACACGATATCGGCCACAGGACTCCTTTCGGTGCCCCCCATGGACCGCTTAGCCGGAAACACATTTTCGCACGTAAAGAGATTGCGCGTAAGTACTGAAGTGTTCTAGCTTGGCGATCGTGCAGAGAGAACCTGGGCTGGCACGACGTTTCTTCGATCGGTTCGAGCCGGTGCACGGCGTGACATACTTCGCGCCGGAAGTCCGCGAGGCGCTGGACGGGCTGGGCTACAAGGGCTACTGGATGGGCTATTTCGCCGCGCGGTCGGCGCCGCTCGGTCCGGTGCCGCCCGAGGTGGTGACGGCCATCTTCTACAACTTCGCGCCCGAGCGGGTGGCCAAGGCGCTGCCCGCCGCGTGGGCGATCGCCGGTCCCGAGGACGCTTTGCGCGTCCGCCTGGAGACCGCGGTCGCGGTGCTGCGCCGGTACGGCATCGAGTCCGACGAAAATGTCACGACCGCCGCGGAATTGGCGGGCAAGGCGGCACGCACTGCTCCGCTGTGCGGGCGGCCGCTGTTCGCCGCGAATCGCTCGCTGCCCTGGCCGGACGAACCGCTTGCCGCGCTGTGGCAGGCCACCACGTTGCTGCGCGAGCATCGCGGCGATGTGCACACGGCGGTGCTCAGTGCCGCCGGTGTCACGGGTCGCGAATGCAACGTCTTGCATGCGGCCGCCGGTGGCATCCCGCGCGAGTACATCGCCCGCACCCGCGACTACGACGACGAGGCGTGGCACGAGCAGGAGCGGCGGCTTGCCGAGCGGGGTCTGCTCGACGGCGACGGGTCGATCACCGACACCGGGCGCGCACTCAAGGATGAGATCGAGGCCCGCACCGATGCTCTTGCCGTGTCGGTGCTCGACGCGCTCAGCGACGACGAGGTGGAGACGCTGTTCCAGGCGCTCACGCCGATCACCCGCGCGGTAGTCGAAGGCGGTGACGTGCCCGCGGTCACGCCGATGGCGTTGCGCCGCAACGAATTAGACGACGGCAGCGCGCATCTGACGTCTTAGCGCGCCAGCGGTTGGTAGAACACGATCCCGTTGCCTTTGTTGTCGTAGACGACGGCGCGGCGTTCGTGCGCGTCGTCGTAGGGGCCTTTCACGATGCCGCCGCCGCTGTCCTCGACGGCCTTCGCTGCGGCGTCGACGTCGTCGGTCTTGATCCCGACGACAACCTGCCCGGGGATCGGGTGGTCGACCGAGGTGGCCAGCGCGAGCGTGACCGGCCCGCCGTCCAGGGCGGCGAAGTGGGCGCCGTCGCGAAACTTCAGTGACATGCCCAGGGTCTCGCTATAGAACCGGATCGACTCGTCCAGGTCGTCGGTCGACAAGATGACCATCTTGACTTCAGTCATGATGCGGCCTGACGCCTGCTGGCATATCCATCAATGTTTCCGATCATGATGGCCAGGCTAGTCAGCCTCGGCGCTCGGTTGGCCGATACTCAGAGGATGCTCGGTCACATCGGGATCAAACTGGAGGCGGTATGCCATCACGATCGGGACTGAGCATCGCCTGGATCGTCGGGCCGATGACGTATCTGATCCTGGAAGCCGTTGCGGCTGCGGCTTTTCCGCATTACAGCTACACCCAGAACTTCATCAGCGATCTCGGCACGAGCGCCTCCCCGCGGGCTGTCCTGATGAACATGGCGTTCTGCGTTCAGGGCACGCTGTTTCTGGTCGGCGCAATGTTCTTATACAGAGCCCCGCTGTTTCTGAGCTTTGCGGCCGAGAATGCTCTCGGCAACATTCTGGTCGCGACGTTCCACCGCGGAGTGCCCGCGCATGGCGTCGGCGCCGTGTTGGCGATCGTGGGCGGGAACGCCGCGATCCTGGCCGGATCTCGTGTCGGCGGGCCGTCCTACCGCAAGGTGTCGCTGGGACTCGGGGTGTTCGGCCTGCTCAGCTTCGCGATCTTCGCTGTGGCGCGTAACGGTGCCTGGGAGCGGTGCAGCGTCTATTCGATCCTCGCCTGGCAATTGTTGACCGCGGTCGGGGTTTTATGGTCGAGACTGGACCAATGACAGATTCCGGCGAGGGCCGTGTTGCGGTGTACCTCGACTTCGACAACATCGTCATCTCCCGCTACGACCAGGTCAACGGCCGCAACTCGTTTCAAAAAGACAAGGCCAAAGGTCTGGAGAAGCATGCCGAGCAGTTGCAGCGAGCCACCGTCGACGTCGGCGCGATCATCGACTTCGCCTCCTCGTTCGGCACGCTGGTGCTCACCCGCGCCTACGCCGACTGGTCAGCCGAGGTCAACACCGGATACCGCGAGCAATTAGTCGGCCGCGCAGTCGATTTGGTGCAGCTCTTCCCGGCTGCGGCCTACGGCAAGAACGGTGCCGACATCCGGCTGGCGGTCGACGCGGTCGAGGATATGTTCCGGCTGCCCGACCTGACCCATGTTGTGATCGTCGCCGGCGATTCCGACTACATCGCGTTGGCGCAGCGCTGTAAGCGGCTCGGCCGCTACGTGGTCGGCGTCGGGGTGGCGGGTTCGTCGAGCCGGGCGCTGGCGGCGGCCTGCGACGAGTTCGTCATCTACGACGCGCTGCCCGGGGTCCCCGTCGCGCCGAAGCCACGTCGCACGAAAGCCGAACCGGACGAGGCGCCCGCAACCGACGACCAAGCCGCTGCCACCTCGCTGCTGACTCGTGCGTTGCAGATCGGCACCGAGAAGGACGACGTCGATTGGCTACACAACTCGGCGGTGAAGGCGCAGATGAAGCGGATGGACCCGTCGTTCAGTGAAAAGTCCTTGGGATTCAAGTCTTTCAGCGACTTTCTGCGGTCCCGCACCGACATCGTGGAGCTGGACGAGAGTTCGACGACGCGGCTGGTGCGCTTGCGCTAGGTCCGCGTGGCAGAGATCAAAAGGTGCGCCGGGCCGGCATCTCCGAGTCCCTGCGCGGGCGCGCGGCCGTAGCTGGCCATCATCTGGTCGGACGGCGTCACGGTCACATCCCACCCGTGGTGGCGTAACCAGTCGCCGACATCATCGCGTTCCTCGAAATACCAGAGCTCGTCGGTCGTGGGCACCTCGATCGGCGAGTCCGTCTTCGCCATCAGCTCGCGGACCCGATCCATCCGCTGACGTCGCTGCGCGCGGGACTCGGGGTCGGCGAAGTCGGGCTCGAGCCCCTCGACGGCGAGACGACTACCGGGCGCGGTGAGCTCCTGGATGCGGGTGAACAGCAGGTCCTGGGCCGCGGCCGGCAGGTACATCAACAGGCCCTCGATCGACCAGACGCTCGGGGCCGACGGGTCAAAACCGGCCTGCCGCAACCCTGTTGGCCAGTCCTGCCGCAAATCGACTTTGACCTCGACCCGGTTGGCCTTCGGCTCTGCGCCGTGTTCGCGCAAAGTCGTGGCTTTGAAGTCCAGCACCCGGTCCTGGTCGAGCTCGTAGACCGTGGTGCCGTCGGGCCACGGCAGCCGCCACGACCGGGCGTCCAGGCCCGCAGCGAGGATCACCGCCTGACGGATGCCGGCGTTGGCGGCGTCGATGAACGACGTGTCGAAAAACTTGGTCCGCGTGGCGAAGTAGCTGACCAGCGCCTGCATGCGCTGCGGCATGTCGGGTTCGGCGGCGACCACCTCGGCGGGCAGCTCAGGGCCGCCATACCAGTTCCACACGCCGTCGCCGACGCGGTCGAGGAACACCCGCGCGAACGGGTCGTTGATAAGCGGGTCGTCGCTCTCGGTGTCGGCGGCGCGGGCGGCGGCTACGCCGAGTGCCGTCGCGCCCACGCTTTCGGTGATTTCCCAGCTGTCGTCGTCGGTTCTCGCCACGCCCCGACCTTACGTGAGGCGGTATGCGGAAGAATCACGGCCAACATGACCTCTGAAGCCACTTCCCGCCGACCTCACGTCGTACGGCTTGCGGTGTTCGTCGTCTTCCTGGTGGCGATGTTCTATCTGCTGGCCGTTCGGCATGTGGTCAACATCGAGGATGTGCGGCGCACGGTCGCGGCGACGGGGCCGTTGGCTCCGCTGACCTACGTCGTGGTGTCGGCGGTGCTGGGCGCGATCTTCGTGCCGGGCCCGATCCTGGCGGCAAGCAGCGGGCTGTTGTTCGGACCGCTGCTGGGTGTCTTCGTGACGCTGGGTGCGACGGTCGGCACCGCGGTGGTCGCGAGCCTTCTCGGCCGTCGGGCAGGCCGCGACAGTGCGCGGGCGCTGCTCGGGGCGTCACGCTCTGAACGCATCGACGGGCTGATCGAACGCGGCGGGTTGTGGGCGGTGGTCGGTCAGCGCTTCGTCCCCGGCCTGTCCGATGCACTGGCGTCCTACGCGTTCGGTGCGTTCGGAGTTCCGTTGTGGCAGATGGCTGTTGGCGCGTTCATCGGCTCGGTGCCGCGGGCATTCGTCTACACCGCGCTGGGCGCGTCGATCGGCAACAAGTCACCGGCGTTGGCCTACACCGCGATCGGAGTGTGGTGCGTGACCGCTGTGGCCGGCGCGTTCGCCGCGCGCCGGGCCGTCAAGCACTGGCGTTCCGCGCATCACGAGGCCGAGGCGCCGCCGGACGAGTAGGCGAATTGCCCGCCTCTGAGCGACTTTTCAGGGCAGCGAGATGCTACGGGTGCAGGTCGGCGTAGTCGATGCCCATGTTGACTTGGTCAATCGCCCGGTGGACCAGGTCGACCGCCATGTCGCGGTGGCCACCCTTGTCCGGGTCGGCCGTCTGCAACTCGAACAGGGCTTGGTTCAGGTGCTCCCGGGCATTGACCATGTGGGGCTGATAGGCGGCGGCCACACCGGCACCCGCGAGGCTGAAACTGGCTGCGGTCACTACGCCGGCGACGGCAAGACGGAACTTCGAGATCTGCACGATGCGTCCTCCTGGTTGAGGCTTGTCCATTCGTCCGGACGATAACGCAGCACGCGCTTCTATCAAAGGGATCGCACGCTTTCGGTGCCTGGGCCGCACGACGAGCGCGAAGCCCGTAGGTTCGAACTATGCTCCTTCGGCTTGCCGCTCTGATCGGTGTGCTGCTTGCCGTGTCGGGGTGTTGGGCGGGGGCTCGGAACGAGACCAGATTTCGGGACGGCACAAGCTTGCACACCATGGCATTTGGCGGGCTGAACCGCAGCTACCGGGTACATCAACCGGCGGGCCTGACAGCCGCGGCACCGCTTGTGGTCATGCTGCACGGGGTGTCTGGTAGCGGAGAGCAAGCCGAAAACTCTTATGGCTGGGACCCATTGGCCGATTCGGCGAAGTTCGTCGTCGCCTACCCGGACGGCGTCGGGCGGGCCTGGAACGGGCACGGCTGCTGTGGCCTGGCCGCCCGTGAGAACGTCGACGACGTCGGTTTCATCACCGCGATGGTCGGCCAGATCAGTGCCGCCATGGCGATCGACAAGTCACGGGTCTATGCCACCGGAATGAGTAACGGCGGCATCATGAGCTACACGCTGGCCTGCAACAGCGGCATCTTCGCGGCCATCGGTCCGAACTCGGCGACCCAGCTCGACGCCTGCGCCGCGCCGCACCCGACGTCGGTGATTCACATCCACGGCACCGCCGACCGGCTCGTTCCGTACGACGGCGGAAAGGGCACGAGCTTCGTCAACGGGCCACCGATCGCTGACGTCAACGCGTTCTGGCGCAATGTCGATCATTGCGGCCCACCCGATAGTGCCACCAACGCTTTGGTCACCACATCGACCGCCGCGTGCGCCGACCATCGCAACGTCATGCTGATCACCATCGACGGCGGTCGGCACGAATGGCCCGGCGGTAACACCGCTCTCGAGCGAGCCGACCCGACGTCGCACGCGCTGAACGCCACCGAGGCCATCTGGCGGTTTTTCGCGGCCCACCCTGCGTGAGCAGCGGATAATCAACGGCCCCAAGCGGATTGCGCCTTAGCCGATCGCGTCGCGCACGTGTCCGCGTGCCCGGTCGAGCCGGACGACGGCCTCGGCCGCGTCGACGCCCGCCAGCAACGCGACGATCGCGGTCTTGGCGTGACCGCCCGCAGCGGCCAGGGCGGCTGTCGCGACGTCCTCGTCGACGCCGGCAGCGTCGCGGACGATCCGCACCGCGCGGCGGCGCACCTTCGCGTTGGTCAGGCGGAGGTCGACCATCCGCGGTCCGTAGGCCTTGCCGAGGGCGATCATCACGCTCGTCGAGAGCGCGTTGAGCACGATCTTCTGGGCCGTTCCCGCGGTCAGCCGCGTCGAGCCGGCGAGTACCTCGGGCCCGGTCAGCAGCTCGATCACCAGGTCGGCGGACGCCTCGCTGCCGGGGTTGTTGACGATCGCGACGGTCAGCGCTCCGATACCGTGCGCGTGCTCCAGCGCTCCGAGCACGTAGGGCGTGCGGCCCGACGACGTGATCCCGACGAGCGCGTCGGCGGCGGTCAGATCGGCGAGATCGGCGGGATCGAACGCGTCCTCGGCGCCCTCGATCGCCTCGGTCAGCGCCGCCGGGCCGCCGGCGATCACGCCTCGCACCAGGTCGGTGCCGAACGTGGGCCCACACTCGGCCGCGTCGAGCATGCCGAGTCGCCCGGCTGTTCCGGCGCCCGCGTAGATCAGGTGGCCGCCGCGCTCCAGGCGCGCGGCGATCGCCTCGGCCGCCGCCGCGATCTGCGGGATTGCCGCCGCCACAGCGCCGTGCGCCTCGCCCTCGGCGGCGACCAGCAGCGCGACGACCTCACCGATAGGCCTCGCGTCGAGGTCGTCCAGGTCCGGCCGCGTGCCCTCGGTGGCGAGCGCGTCGAGGCTTTGCAGGACAGCGGCTTTGGCTTCTACCCGGATCACGTGCGGCTCGTGAATCGCGCGCAGGCGCAGCGCGCCGTCGAGGGCGTCGCCGGCGGCTGGGACGAGGTCGAGCTGCTCGCGTAACGCGTTAGATCCAGCCAGTCCACCGACTACCGCGACCGGGCCGTCTCCCACCGCGCGGGCGGTCGCGGCGAGCGCTTCGGCAGCGGCGCTGACGATCGCCCTCGCCGCGGTGTCGCCCTCCGCTGCGAGGACGTCGGGCGCGAAGGACGCGAGCGCGGCGGCATTGGTGAGCTGCGCGGGCCACGTCGTCGGCGGCCCGAAGCGGGCGCGGGCGGCGTCGAGCAGCGTGGTGGACGGGCCGCGGCCGTCGTGGGCGCGCAGTGCCGCGCGCAAGCCGGCGGCGCCGATCCACGCGCCGCTGCCCTCGTCGCCCAGCCACGGCCCCCAGCCGTCGGCGGTCCGCAGCGCGCCGTCCGCATCGATCGCGAGCGCCACGACGCCGGTGCCCGCAATCAGCACAACGCCCGGCTCCCCGTTCAGCGCGCCCGCGTGGGCGATCACGGCGTCGCTGGTGACCGCGACGCGTTCCGCCCGCAGCGATCTCAGCAGCGCATGGCCGAGCGCGCGCGCCGCATCCGGCGCGGCCAGCGCCCCGGCGGCGCCCACGATCACCTCGTCGACCGGGCCGAACTCGCGCGCGACGGACAGGATCGCCGCCTCCGCGGCCTGCACGCCGTCAGCCGTCGCGAGCCCCGGCGCGCCCGCACCCTCGGCCCTCCGGCCGGCTGCTGCGGCCCGGCAGGATGTCTTGCCGAGGTCGACGGCGAGGATCACCGGACAATCCTGTCACGAGGAGCGGTGAATCTTGACTGAGTTACGAAAGCCGTTGCCGCTCAGAGAGATGCGCGCATGTACTCGAGCACTTCGTCGATCTTGGCAAAGCCGCCGAGGTGGCTTTCGCCGGATCGCTCGACGAGCTCGCCGTCTTGCAGCAGTGCTACGGCTTTCTGGACGCCGGCGATGGGAACAACGTGATCGGTGTCGCCGTGCCACCACCGCACCGGCACTTTTACATCGACCAACCGAAAACCCCAATCGCGCCCCAATAGTCGAGCATCGTCGACCATCGCCAGGCAGCGACCGTGGAAAGCATTCACCATGTCGTCGACGAAGATCGCCTGAACTTCTGGATCGGCGAGCACGCGCCGGTCGTCCTCCGGCCACCGGCTGGCGTAGATCCGATAGGCGTAGTGCGCAAAGGGAATCAAGGGGGCCAGCAGGATCGTGCTGAGCACGGACAGCGGCCGGCGCAACTGCGTGAGTAGCCGGTGGAAGCGGTGCGCGACATCCACGACACCGCCTGGGGTGGCCTCGGGGCCGACCGACGGGACGGTGCCGTCCAAGACGGCCACGGCAGCCACCCGAGCGACCAGCGGGGCCAGCGCGCCGCAGGCCAGGGCGTAGGGCCCGCCGCCGGAAAGACCCACGACGCCCAGCCGCTCGACGTCGAGCGCGTCGGCCACCTGCGCGATGTCGGCGACCCAGTCGCTGACCGAGCCGTAGCGATGCGAGTCGGACCAGCCCGTGCCCGGTCGCTCGATGATGATGACCCGCAGGCCGAGCTTTTCGGCCGCGCGCCGCCCGATCATCGGGAATTGCCGTCGCGCGCCCAGCGTGCTGTGAAACCACAGCACCACCGGGCCGGTGGGGTTGCCGAACTCGGCGTAGCCCAGGCGTCGGCCGCCGGTCAGGTGGAATTGGCCCTCTGCGCGCGGCTTCTCGACGCGCGGAACTTTGGGCGGATGCCGCAGACGGCTGCTCAGGCTCATCGGTTTCCAGAGTCTAGGCGGTGTGCTGACCAGCCGATCATCGACATAACCTTGGCAACCAACAGATTTCTCACCGTTGGGGAAGTGTTCGCGCCTGGTTCAGCCGGGCTTTGTCGCGGTGACCAATCGGGTCGAAATCCACGGGCCGCCGTACCACATTCGCCAGCCGACGCTGCGGCGATTTACCTGCAACCAGCCCTGCTGCTTGAGGTGATCGGCGTGCTGGCGGGTCTCCCATAGGTCGGCGATGGCCAGGCGGCCGCCGGGCTTGAGGACGCGCATCGCCTCGTTCAGGGCGTGGCGCCGTCCCTCACGTGTTGGAATGTTGTGGATGGCAAGGCTACTGACGATGGCGTCAAAACTGTTGTCGTCGAACGGTAGTGCGGTCATGTCGCCGGTGTGCAGTTCGATGCGGTCGGCGACGCACTCCAGTTCCGCGTTGGTCAGCGTGGCCGACTCTGAGTTGTCGGTCTGGTCGGCCTGCCAAATGTCGACGCCGACGGCACGCCCGTGTGGCAGTCGCTTGGCCGCGGCCAGGAGCACGGCGCCGCGGCCGCAGCCCATGTCGAGCACGGTCTCGTCGCCCTTGAGGTTGAGGTCGTCGAGAACGCGATTCCACACTTCGAACTTGCCGGTCTTCGTGGCATAGATGTAGAGGGCGGTGCTTGCGGCGATGCCTGTTGCTGAGATGCCGGTCAGCGCAGCGGTCAGGCGCTTGCCGCGGATAAGGCTGACCGCGGACCATACCGCTAACGCCGACGCCTGGACGCCGATGCCGATCGCCTGTTGGCGGGCGGAGAGGGTGTGGAACGAACCGTCGATTCCGTAGTCAGCCTGGCGATCTGGCGGTAGAGCGTGTGACATTTAACCGACACTAGACCGGCGTAGTACGGATATGGGTGAGGTAGCTGCTTTCAAATCCGCAGGGCCTGGGCTGCCGCCGTAGCCACGTCACCTCGCAGAGCTGAGATTGGTGGTCTGCCTCGCGGATGAATTGAATTCGCAAGCAGGATTACGTACGTATCTGAGCCCGGATCCATCCACAGCGACGTCCCGGTAAACCCGGTGGCGCCAAAGCTGCCGATGGGAAAGATCAGGCCACGCGGCTTAGAAAAGTCCGTGTCGATATCCCACCCAAAGCCGAACAGTCGTTGATCCTTGATCGCCGGATAGTTCGGCGCGAGCAGAGGATCTGTTGTGTTCGGTGTCTTTGCGATGGCCTCACGGGCAGCACCGTTAGCTGCCGAGATTTGTCCGGCTGTGTGTCCGGGCTGCTGAGGAGTAGTCATCAAAGCCAGAGTCGCCTGTCCTAGTGGAAACTTGCTGGGGCGGCCGGCAAGCCGATCAAGCAACGCCTGGGCATACAGGCCGACATCGTGCGCCGTCGAGAACACACCGGCATGCCCGGCCACGCCCCCCATGCGACGTGTCGTCGGGTCATGCACGGTACCGCGAAGCAGGTAGCCAAAGTCGGGATTCTTGGTCGGGTCGGCTTTGCTTTCATCGTCAATGGCGGTTGGCGCGATGCGCGGCAACAGGCTGGTGCTCCAGGTGCCGGCAGGACAGGGCCCTTGCGGCCCCGGAGCCCAGGCAATCGCAGCTCCCCGATTCGTATGTGGGCCGCAAGCTTTGGCCAGAGGAAGGTAGCGGGTCTCGTCCATACCGAGCGGCGCAAAGACATTCCGCTGAACGTAAACGTCTTCGTCTTCGCCGGTAAGTCTTTCGATCAGCGCGCCAAGCAGGATGTAATTGATGTCGGCGTAACGGAATTCCTCACCCGGACCTGACTGCAGTGGCGTGGTGAGCGCGCGATGAACGCCTTCTGCTTTATCGGCTGCCTCCAGTCCCCAAGAATCTTGGAGGTTGACGTCGATCGGTTCGCCGGAAGTGTGCGTCAGCAACATACGGACCGTGACCAGTGCACGCAGGGGATCGTTCGCCGGATTGAACTCGGGCAGATACTTCTGCACGGGATCGTCGAACTGAACCTCGCCGTGTTCGTATCGCTGCATGACAGCGGTCGCCGTTGCAAGAGATTTCGTCAACGATGCGATGTCGAAAATCGTGTCTTCGGTCATTGGCTCGGCGGGTGCGGGTGAACCGTCCAGCCCCGGCTCGCCGGCAAGCTTGCGTGACCCGTAGGCGCGGTGGAAGGCGATTGTGCCGCCATGCCCGATCACCACCACACCACCTGGCAATTTCCCTGCCGCGATTGCGTCGTTCATAAGCGTCGAGATTGTTGCGAATTCGGTTGCGGGAGCTGGCATTCCCCTCCTGCTCACTACATACCTGGCCGAAGCCGCCGCCACGAACACCAGCAAAGCCGCTGCAATAGCGACGGCTATTCGCACCGCCCTCACCGGCTCCACAGGATCAGTCTCGTCGCGGAGCGGATCGCGCCGCAACCGGCTCGCGCGCGGCCAAAGTCACATCCGCCACATAAGCCTCTCGGATCGAGGGAACGCTCTATGCCCGCCTCATAGCGACAACTTGCGGCTGTTGTGCCCAAGTATGCGCATCCGGTGCGAAAATGAGGGATGCCGAATCACGGCACGCCTCAGCGCCCCGAGGGTGCGCAAGCCAACGCGGAGGAGTGGGCGCGGTTCTTCGAACTATTCGGCCACGCCAGGATTCGGCGCGGAATTCGGATGCTTTCGAAGCTGCCGTCCGCCCCGCGGTGCGAAGCCTGTGGCAACCCGTTCGCGGGTGTCGGCGGCTGGCTGATGCGGCGGATGGAAAAGGGCCCGTCGCGAAAGAATCCGCGTTGGTGCAAGGTGTGCTTCGAGGCGGCGCCCCAGGGCGGCATGACCATGACCATCGGGGTGCTCTTCGCCGATATCCGCAACTCGACCGCGCTTGCTGAGACGCTCCCACCGGACGAGATGGCCGAACGCCTCAATCGGTTCTACGCCGAGCTCACGCAGGTGATCGTCCAGCACGGGATCGTCGACAAGCTCATCGGTGACGAAGTGATGGGCCTCTATTTTCCGCCCCTCACGCCCGACGGCCGCTACGTCGACGCGATGGTGAGTGACGCTCACGCCATTCTGCGTAGGCAAGGTCGCGACTCGGCCAAGGGCCCGCGGCTCGAGGTGGGGATCGGCCTGGGCGTCGGCCCGGCGTTCGTCGGGGTGGTTGGCGAGGGCGAGGTCCGCGACTTCACCGCAATCGGCGACGTGGTGAACACCGCGTCGCGGCTGCAAAGCGTTGCAGCCGGGGGCCAGATCGTCATGCCCGAGAGCGTTGCGCGCATCGCTGCCGTCGACAGGGGCGAGGTGGTCACGCTCGACCTCAAGGGCAAAGCCGAACCCGTGACGGCGCGCCGGATCACGGTCGCGAGCTAGAGGTAGCGGCGCGCGCCCCAGTAGTCCTCGTCGAGTCGAACCGGGGTGATGCGCACCGGCGCCGACTTGTCGAATGCCTCGATCATCTCGCCGTTCCCGGAATACATGGCCACGTGGTACATGTCGTCGGGATTGACAGGATCCTTACCGCCGTGCGAATAGAAGAGCAGATCGCCGGGCTGCAACGCGGATTTGTCGATCGGGCGGCCCCGGCGGTCGGCGGCTTGCGGGCCGGCGTCGCGCGGCAAGGTGATGCCGTGCACCTGGTAGGCGGCGGCGGTCAGACCCGAGCAGTCGATCCCGAACCCGGAAACGCCACCCCAGACGTACGGAATGCCTACAAATGTCGCGGCGTACCGAACCAGATCGACTCCGGTGGGATGCGGTATGTCCGTGGGCTTTTCGTAGACCGATACCGTTTCGGCATCCAGCCACTCCAGGCCGCGATCGGGGGCGAATACCTGGACGGCCTTGTCGGTGCGGGTCAGGACGGGAAGCCTGGTGTTGGTGCTGATCTCGAGATCTCGATGAGACAGTGCGGAGTCGCGATAAAGCCAGGTGGTGACGCCGCGGTCGGCCACCGCGAAAGGAGCGTGGTCCTTCAGTGCGCCGTAGCTCACGTCGATGGTCAACTGCGCCTTGGGAATCCAACCGGGATAGCCCTGGGAGTCCTTGGGCGTGGGCTGGCCGGGGACCACTACCTCGTCCCAGTCGCCCTGCTCACGCACCACCAAGACGCGGTCGCCGAACAGGGCCTGCGTCTGGTTGAGATTGTCACCGGTGAGCGCTTCCTGCTGGTCCAGCGTCATGTCGGACAGCCAGCCGCGAATATCGACGGGATTGGTCAGGGCGCGACGGTCAACCGGGCGCGGGCTCTGCGGCGTGGTCCACACCGTGGCCACCGACACTGCGACGTAAGCGCTGCGCGGCGCCGGCGACGCGGAGAGGTGGGCGGGATCAGCGGTCACGGACGCCGCCGCCAGCACAGTGGACAACACACCGGCAAGCACTGCTCGGGTCGCGGCGCCGGTCACGGCTTCGACGTTATCGGAGCTGCGCCGGCGTGTCCGGTAACCGGGCGACGATCTCGCTGGCGTCGGCGCCCGACCATGGGCTCTATGGCCGATGCCTGGCGCCGCGGGTCGGGGCCCATCTCACGGCTATGCCCGAACGAGTTAGCTGTGTTGCAGTCTGCTACATTTGTAGCAGACTGCAACACCGGGAGGACTCATGACGAACACTGCCGACCGGGTAACTCGAGTTGCGGCCGACCTCATGGACAGCGCCGCGACTGAGGGCGCGCGACAGAGCCGCTCGGCCAAGCAGCAGCTTGACCACTGGGCGCGGGTGGGGCGCGCGGTATCGAGCCAGCAGACGGCGGCCCGGCGGCGGGTCGAAGCCGCGCTGGCCGGTGATCTGGAGCTGCGCGAACTCAGCGTCGAAGAGGGCGCGGTGTTCAACGCCGAGGTCGCCGCGGCCATTCAAGAGAGCCTTGCGGGATCGAATTACGGAAAGCTGCTGGCCGAACGCGGCGTCACCACCGTGGCTCTCGATGACAACGGTGACATCGTCGAGCACCGGCCTGACGGGTCGTCGGTCACGCTGACCGCGAAACGCCGCCCGGCACGGCGCAGGAAGGCCAGCGCCACGCCCACCCGATGAAGCGGCTCGATCTCGTAGTCGGACCCAACGGAGCCGGCAAGACAACGTTCGTCGAACTCACGCTGGCGCCGCTGTTGCCTGGCAGCGCCTTCGTCAACGCCGACGAGATTGCCAAACAGCGCTGGCCCGAGGACCCCGCCTCGCATTCGTATCAGGCCGCGCGGGTGGCAGCAGAAACGAGAGCCAAGCTCATCGGGATGGGCGCGTCGTTCATCGCCGAAACCGTGTTCTCCCATCCGTCGAAGCTGGAACTCATCGATGCAGCCCACGCGCGGGACTACACGGTCGTGCTGCATGTTCTGCTGATTCCCGAGGAGCTGGCGGTCGAGCGGGTCCGGCGCCGAGTCAGTGCCGGTGGACACGATGTGCCCGAGAACAAAATTCGCGAACGCTACCAACGTCTTTGGGGACTGGTCGCTACTGCGATCATCCGTTGCGATTCGGCGACGGTTTACGACAGCAGCAGGCTCAAAGGACCCCTCATCGTCGCTCAGATGAACGACGGCTTTTGCGTCGGCCCGTCGGCTTGGCCGTTGTGGACGCCTGAAGTCTTAAAGCATAACGCGACCTGATCACCAATGCCCTTGGTGCACAACCTCTTCGAACGGTCGCCGATTCGGCTTGCGGATCGGCTTGAGCGCCCGGTCAGCCGGATAGCCGACTCCGAGTAGGTAAGCCACCTGATAACCCTCGGGGACGCCGAGGATGGCGCGCGCTTTATCCTGATCCCCCACCGAGGAATGACCGGTGCCGATGCCGAGGTCGGTGGCGGCCAGCATCATCGCCATCGTGGCCTGCCCGACGTCGTACTGGTCGGTGACTCTCCGGCGCTCGTCGGGCGGTTCGGGGATCACGAAGGCGATCGCCGCCGCGGCGCCCGCGATGTGGCCGGCGCCCTGCCAGACCGTCGAAAGTTTCTTCAGCTGCGTCTTGTCGGTGACGATCACGAAATCCCACGCTTGGCGGTTCTTCGCCGACGGTGCCCGCCAGCCCGCCTCGGCGATCCGATTGAGGTCATCGTCTGACACCGGATCGGATTTGTACTGGCGCACATTGCGTCGGGCTTGGATTGCGTCCCAGGTTTCCATCTCGTTGCTCCCCTCGTATGTGCCGTTACCTACCCCGAGCTAAACCGAATGACCCACCCGTATTCCAGCGCGTTGATCACCTCGCGACGCTCGTCGACCATCCAGTTATCGACGCGCTCGGAAGACACCTCATCGCGCGAAAGGTGTGACCGGCCCGCAGGTTTTCCGGACCCGCATCATCCGCCGAGCGCGGATTCGACGCCCGTGCGACCGAAATCCTCGCCCTTCCACAACAGTGACTCCCGTAGATCGAGCGCGAGGGCATAAGTGAGGCAATCACCGAAGTTCAACCCCGCTGGGTGCCTGCCTTTGCCAAAATCTGCGTAGGCCCGACGGGCCAGGTGGGCCTGGTGCTCGGTCACCGGCTCGATCACGAACTCGGCTTCCTGGATAAGCTCGTCGAGAGCTCTGCTGATTATCGGGTCTCGCTGAGAGTCGAGGACGATCCCACATTCGAGATAGCTTGCCGCAGAGAGCCTTCGGGCGCCGGCGTGCGCGATGGCCTGCGCGTAGAGCGCGGCGTCGTCTTCGCCTTTGAGGATCGCGATCACTGCCGACGTGTCCACGATCATGCTGGCAGCCCTCGCTCGTCGTACAGCAGCGCACCGTGGTCCAGCATTTTGGTCTCGGGGCTCATCCGGCTGGCGGTCTTGTGGCCGATGGCGAGAAGCCGGGATGCGAGATCGTCGCCCTGCAGTCGGGCCAAACGCTCATTCACCGCCGTCGCTACCGCCTGCGCCTGGGACTCGCCGGTGATTTTCGCGATCTGCTTCACCGCTTCGTGCACAGACACATCTTTGATGTTCAACGCCATGGGATACCTTTCTACCACCCCGATGGTACCAAGGTGCACCGCGCGTTGCTGGAACAAAGCGCGACGACGGGAATCCTGCGACATAGGCCCTGACGTGTTGATCACCAATGCCCATGGTGCACAACCTCATTGAATGGCATTCGGTTCGGTTTGCGGATCGGCTTGAGCGAGCGGTCTGCGGGATACCCGAGACCCATGAGGTAAGCCATTGTGTGATCGTCGGGCACGCCAAGGACGGCACGGGCTCGTTCCTCGTCGCCGATTGACGAGTGGCCGGTCCCGATTCCCAGGTCGGTGGCCGCGATCATCATCGCCATCGTGGCTTGCCCGATTTCGTAATGGTCAGTCCGTGTCCGGCGGTCATCCTCCGGCGGCGGCACGACGAATGCAATCACCGCTGCAGCCTTCGCGATGTGGCCGGCGCCCTGCCATACAGTCGAAAGCTCTTGTAGCTGTGCACGATCTGTCACCACAACAAAGTCCCACCGCTGACGATTCTTCCCCGACGGCGGGCGCCACCCCGCCTCGGCGATGCGGTTTAGGTCCTCATCCGACACCGGATCGGGCGTGTACTCGCGTATGTTGCGTCGGGCGGTGATCGCGCCCAGGCTTCCATCGCATTCCCTCCGTCTGACGTTCATTCGCCATGGTGCCACCGGAGTCGAGGCGAGCCGATATGTCAGACCCCTACGAGACAATCAAGGCGTGGAAGGTTACGACATCATCGGCGACATCCATGGCTGCGCCGAGAAACTCGAGGCGCTGCTCGGCGATCTCGGCTACCAACTCGAGAGCAGCACCGGCGCGTATCGACATCCGAAGCGGCAGGCGATTTTCGTCGGCGATTTGATCGACCGCGGGACCGGTCAGCTGCGTGTCCTCGAGATCGTCAAGGCAATGGTGGACACCGACGCTGCCCAGATTGTGATGGGCAACCACGAATTCAACGCGATCGCTTACGCCACCGAGCACCCCGCCGGCAGCGGGCAGCACCTGCGACGCCACAACGAGAAAAACACCAAACAGCATCAGAGCTTCCTCGACCAACTCACCAGCGCACAGCGCAGCTTGTACCTGGAATGGTTCAAGACCCTGCCGCTCTGGCTCGATCTGGGCGATATTCGCGTCGTGCATGCGTGTTGGCACGAGGATTCGATCGGCGTCGTCGAACGCCAGTTGGGGTCAAATCGGTTCGGCACCGTGGAGGACCTGGTCCGAGCCAGCACCAAGGGCGACGAACTGTACGTGGCGATCGAGATTCTGCTCAAAGGCCCGGAGATCAGCCTGGTCGATCACCGTCAGCTGCCATACATGGATAAGGACGGTCACCTGCGCACCAACGCGAGGATTCGATGGTGGAACGGTGACGCGATGACGCTGCGCGATATCGCTGAAATAGCAAGCACTTTCACCACAGAGGATGGCGCACCGTATCCAGATCTGCCGGATATCGAGATTCCGCCGCGGGATCGCTCGTTCGTCTACACCGGGGCCGTGCCGGTGTTCTACGGCCACTACTGGCGCCAAGGGCGCCCCGATCAGCACCGCGACTGGAACTCCCGCAGCGCCTGCGTGGACTTCAGCGCCGTGAAGGGCGGAACGCTGATGGCCTACCGCTGGTCAGGCGAGAAGCAGATAGACCCTCGGCACTATTTACCGCAGCAGGCTTAGCGCCGGTCACGCGTCGTCGGATCCCGATCGCGGCTTCCGTGGACCCCAGGTCCAGCCCGGCAGTTCTTCGAGCCGTCGCGAATGATCGGGCTCGAGCATCCCCCGCTTGAAGCGATCGCGTTGCTCAACAACCCAAGCACCGAGCCGGTCGCCATCTTCGCTGATATGCGGGGGCGGAACTCGAGCGTCCCCATGATCGCGAACATATTTCAGGAGTTGCCCGTAGCTTTTCTCCCACCGCTCGATGCGGACCCGACGTTCTCCGCTCTGCCAACCCTCTCGCGGCGACGCCCTACCGGGTTCGGCTCCGACATCGTCCTTATACCAACCGTCGTAGGCAGGCTCGATGTCTTCTGTCCTGACGAGGATCCCGTCACCGACCGCTCGCAACAGTTGCCGTTTGAGTTTCTCGTCGGTGCGGTTCGTCGTGATCGCGATGTTCTTCAGTTCGTCGCGCGAAGCACTCTGCTCGAAGTACTCGATGGTTTCGCGGAACCGGTCGTCGAGGCGCTTGTCGCCGAGAGAGCCGGGGTTCGCCCGAACAAACTCGATCAGGGGATCGACAGATTTGACCATGCGAATCAACGCTGCGCGGCTTTCCCTCATCAATCGTTCGACGTCACTGAGGTACAAGTCCAGATCGGCGCGCGGGACGAGATTGTTCAATCCGAAATTCAGCACGCGGGCGATAGCCAAGGCCTCCCCGAGTCGCGGCTCCCGTTGGCCGGCCTCGATTCGCGTGATTGCCGACGTGTCGAGGCGTACCCCGGTCTCGTCTCGCAGTCGTTCAAACAGTTGCTGCTGCGTCAGACCTGCACGGAGCCGCGCAGACTTCGCCCGCTCGGCGAAAGTAGCCGTGACCTCGTCATCTGACAGCGGGAATTGACCTCCGGATTCCTGCACAGGTGCAGCTTACTCTGCGTGATTGCAGAATGTCAGTCTGAGATGCTACTGTGATGACACAGCGCACACTGCATCAGTGCAGCAGCAGACCAACCCGACGCCACCCGGCGCCGGCGAGAACACCCCCGGCGGGGGCATATCAAAGGAGGCCTGCATGACGTCGTATTTCGACATCGTCGACGGTGCCCGGCCATGGCAAAGCGTGCTGGACCCGTCGGTCATGAGCGACGACCTGGTCCGCGCCGGCCATCAACTAGCCGACGCAGCGAAAGTCGGAGATTGGCCGACGGTCATGTCCGTGCTCGATAACCAATCGAAGTGGTTGGTCATCAACCAGTGGCGTCCGGGCGGCACCGCATGGTTCACCGCGCTGCATCAAGCCGCCTGGCACGGCGCGCCAGTAGACGTCGCCAGAGACCTACTCGATCGAGGCGCACTCCGGTCGCTTCGCGATGCGAAAGGCCGCACCGCATACGACGTCGCCGTTGAACACGCGAGTTCACCAGGTTTGCAACGACTGCTGAGTCCCCCGCGCAGCCGATCGAGTTCTCGGCAGATCGAGGCTCTCGACGCACGGCTCGCCGAACTCATCGACGGACGCATCGCCGGCCGCCTTTTCGAAGGCGACTTACGCACCGTTCTCAGGTACCCGCCGGTTGAGATCCTCCACGAGTTGCCGGGTCAACGCGTGTGGTTCCCGCTTCCCGGCAAGTACGGCTTCCACATCGAGCTGCAAAACGGATCCCTCGAAGTCAAGAGCTGGTGCGGCCTGGTCGAAGGTTCCGGCCAAACTCACCTGGTGACGCCCGACGGATCGGTGCTCGTCGATCAAGGATTCGTCTGACCACATGTCCGCACAACCAAGGAGGTTGTCCATGAAATTAACTGCTGCACAACGTGACCGAGCCTGTGGCGCGCTACTCGCCTCTGCGGCCGGGGACGCCCTGGGCGCTGGCTACGAGTTCGGGCCACCGCTTGCTCCCGACACCCCCGTCGACATGATCGGCGGCGGACTCGGGGCATTCGAACACGACGAGTGGACCGATGACACATCGATGGCCATCGCCATCGCCGAGGTCGCGGCCACCGGGGCGGATCTGCGCGGCGAGCAAGCGCAGGACCTAATCGTGGAGCGTTGGAGCTTCTGGGCTCAGACGGCTAAAGACATTGGCGTGCAGACCAGCTCGGTCCTGTCGGCCGCGAAGCAGCGCGGCATCTCGGCGCGAACCGCTCACGATGAGTCCGCGGCCTTGCACAAGCGCAGCGGCCACACCGCCGGCAATGGATCGTTGATGCGGACCGCGCCGGTGGCCCTCGCCTACCTCGACGACAAGGACGCGCTCGTCGAAGCCGCCCGCGCGATCAGCGAACTGACGCACTTCGATCCCGAGGCCGGCGACGCCTGCGTGCTGTGGTGCGTGGCGATCTGCCACGCCATCCTCACTGGCGCACTCGATGCACGAGTTGGGCTCAACCGCATTCCTGTCGAGCGGCGCGATCTATGGTCGTCTCGACTGAACGAGGCTGAAGCTTCGCAGCCATCGACGTTCTCCGACAAAAACGGCTGGGTCGTCGCAGCACTGCAGGCCGCATGGTCTGCGATCGTGAATACGCCCGTCCCTATGGATGATTCGGAATCGGGCATGTTTCGCGCTGATCATCTGCGACTAGCGCTCGAAGCGGCGGTACGCGGCGGTCACGACACCGATACGGTTGCGGCCATCGCCGGCGGCCTGCTCGGCGCGACCTACGGCGCTTCCGCGGTGCCCGCGCAGTGGCGATTGATGTTGCACGGCTGGCCGGGCCTGGACACCCGCGGCTTGATTGCGCTCGCCGACAAGATCATTGACGGGGGTCGACCCGACACGTTCGACTACACCTACGGCGGGTATCCCGAAGCACGCCAACTCGTTCAACATCCGTACGACGACCAGCTGTGGATCGGCGGCGCCGCCGCGCTGTCGAAGCTGCCGAGGGAAGTAGAGGCGATCGTGTCGCTATGCCGCGTGGAAGACTCGCAGCTTCCCGACGGCATGACGCACCTGGATGTTCGGCTCATCGACTACGTCGGCGAAAACGAGAACCTCGATTTCGTGTTGCTCGATACCGTGCGCGCAGTGGAGCAGTTACGCGCCGAGGGCCGGACGGTGTTCCTGCACTGCGTGCAGGCCCAAAGCCGCACACCCACCATCTCGGCGCTGTACGGCGCCCGCAGGCGCGACGTCGACATCGCCACTGCACTGCGCGACGTGAGTGCCGTGCTACCGGGTGCCCACCCGAACGCCGATTTCAAAGTGGCGCTGGGGCGGCTGCGCCCGAAACCTTTGGAAATTCAAGTTGTCGACGCGCATCGAGTACGCCCCAAGTAGCGACCTCTAGTACCACAGGCGGTTGTGCGGGTCTTTGACGCCGAATCATGGTTAAGTCACTGACCAGCCAGGACGCGAAACTTGTAGGTGCCGACTGGCAAAATGTCCTCATGCCGTACTACCAGGAAAATCGTCGCCAAGACGATTCCCTGGCAGGGCTCGTCACCGAGCTCAGAGCCGCGCACCGGACCACGTTGTCCCGCCAGAGTCTTGTTGCCCGTATGGCCGCACTATTAGATGAGACCTGATTCGTCGGCGCCTAGGTCGCGTAATAACTCGGAGACCCGCCTCCAACCATTGCTGGATCTTATCTTTTCGTCAGCCTCGCCAGCCATTTTGACGAGTAATTTGCGGAGTGCGGCATCATGTTTTGAAAGCCCGCTCCTGTAACGTTCGTCCAGGAGGTACTCGCTCGCAAGTTTGCTCTGCGTGGCGGCCGTCCACACGAGTCGGTCGAGAAAGATCTCCAACCGTCGCGCGCCTTTCGTCGGATTTTGACTGTCCATAGACAGCATCTCGAGGTCTTTGTATTTCGCCCGCCTACATTCGTCGTCGGTCAAGGCGAGGGCCGTTCCAGGCCCCGGCAAGTCTGAATCCCGTGCTCGTGACCGAACGCTCGAAACC
Organism: Mycobacterium cookii; assembly: GCF_010727945.1. Lineage (NCBI taxonomy): Bacteria > Bacillati > Actinomycetota > Actinomycetes > Mycobacteriales > Mycobacteriaceae > Mycobacterium > Mycobacterium cookii. The sequence continues at coordinate 4,374,753 of NZ_AP022569.1, read as the reverse complement.
GCCGCGGCTAGCTCTAGAAAATTCTCGTCGGTGAGGCTGAACCCGATGAAGAAGAGGTGGCTCGTCAAGAGCAGACTCTGGACCACGCCTTCGAGCGCTTGGCGTTCGTCCGGATAACGCACGAGGTCGCTTTCGGTCAACACGATCGTCGCCGGATCCGCTACGTCGCCATTAAGCTTCAACAGCCAAGGCCAGCCACCACGCGCAAGCTGGCGCGTCAACACGCGGAAGTCGCTTCCCGTGGGCTCCTCTAAGGCGATCTCCATGCAGCGGTCGAAGTTCGTGGTGACCATGCGACTTGTGCCGAGGCTCGCCAGCAGCGCGTGACCAATACCGTAGGTCCGCCGCACCAAATGGCGACGAAGCGCATCGTGGTACTTATCGCCAAGTGCGCGCACGATCGGTTCTGCGACTTTGTAGGGGTCTCCCTCGAGCCTAGGCGCGTGATCACCTGCCGCCTCGGCCAGAGACGCAAGGAGTTCGCGCCAATCAGGCAAACCCACCGGCTTCGACACTCCAGCTCCGAGGAACAACGAGAGTTCATCCCGCGCCGCCAACTTCCCCAATCGGTCGGCGTGGTCGATAAGGTTGGTCGGCAGCTCAGCCCAATCCGTAAGCGCGCGGCGCTCTTGCACCGCAGCAAAATCGCGGCGATCAAACAGAACCAATGCGACATCGGCATCGAATAAGGTTGCGCGGAAACCATCGAGGAGCCTCTCGATCACCTCAGCACGCCGCGTTTGAAGGCCGCCGTGTCCTGTGCCCGGCAGTGGGATACCGATCAACGGCGCGGCACGGTCACCATGGCTTGCGAGTTGCTCAGAGACATACTTGAGTGCTCTCAGTGTTCGAGTGGCGACCCGCTTCGGTGTAGCACGGACACCAATGTCGACCGTGGAGAATGCCCACACCTGACGGCCGTCGACGGCTGGCAGGCGTACCACGCCAGCTTCGTTCGGACGTACTTGGAGCGTCCTCCATCCGCGATAACGCTCTGATGGTGGCAAGCCTTTCGGTAGGACCGCGTCCCACACCTCGTTCACGTTTGGAGCTGAATCACATGGAATCAGTAGGGCGTCGCAGGCCAACTTCGTCAGATCACCGCGCGCCGCAAACAAGTGGCTCACGGCCATGACTTTAGCCGGGCGCTGAATCAACGCGGCCCGTACAAAGACGTAGACGGCCTGGAGTTTTCCTACGAGGAAGCCGAGTACTGAACACGCGTCTAGTACGTTCGTACAAGAAATCCTGCGATCTCGCCAACGACGTCGGCCCGCCGTCCTAGGGTGGAAATCGATGCCACTTCATCTGCATCGTGCCGAACGCACCGACCTGCTGGCCGACGGGTTAGGGGCGTTGCTGGCCAGCCCACTGCCAGACCCCTTCGCCGAGGAACTCGTCTTGGTGCCGACCCGCGGGGTCGAACGCTGGCTGAGCCAACGGCTGTCGCATGTCCTGGGTGCCAGCGGCAGGGGTGACGGCGTCTGCGCCGGAATTTCATTCCGCAGCCCGGCCTCGCTGCTCGCCGAAATTACCGGTACGACCGACGACGATCCCTGGTCACCGGACGCCATGACCTGGCCCCTGATAGAGACCATCGACGCGTCACTCGATCAGCCGTGGTGCGCCATCCTGGCACGGCACCTCGGTCATTTCGACAGTGGCGAGGAAGCTGAGTTACGAAGGGGCCGAAGGTATTCAGTCGCGAGACGGCTAGCCGGACTATTCGCCTCCTATGCGCGGCAGCGTCCGCAACTGCTGATCGACTGGCTCGACGGCAACACGGGCGGTCTCGATGACGATCTTCATTGGCAACCCGAGCTGTGGCGGGCGCTCGTCGAGCGTGTCGACGCCGATCCTCCACACATCCGCCAGCAGAAGACCGTGTCGCGGTTGCACGAAGGACCGAGCAACCTGCCCCCACGGCTGTCGCTGTTCGGGCACACCCGGCTCACATCAACCGACATCGAGCTACTGCAGGCGGTGTCCACCCACCACCAACTGCACCTGTGGCTCCCCCACCCCAGCGACGCTCTGTGGAAGAAGCTCGTCGGACACCGTGGTGCAATCCCCCGTCGCGAGGACACCAGCCACCGCGATGTCGACCATCCGCTACTGGCCACGCTCGGCCGCGACCTGCGTGAACTGCAACGCAGCCTGCCGGCGGAGCTGCAGACCAACGAATTCCTGCCCAACGAAGACCACGAAGACTCACTGCTTGGCTGGCTGCAGCGCGATATTGCCGCCAATGCCCTCCAGCCACAAGGCCGTGTGCTTGCCGACGGCGATCGTTCGGTACAGGTGCACAGCTGCCACGGCCCGGCCCGTCAGGTCGATGTGCTGCGTGAGGTGCTGCTCGGTCTGCTGCAGGACGACCCGACGCTGGAGCCGCGCGACATCCTGGTGATGTGCCCCGACATCGAGACGTATGCGCCGCTGATCGTCGCCGACTTCGGACTCGGCGACGTGGTGCATAGCGCGCATCCGGCTCACCGACTGCGGGTCAAGCTCGCGGACCGGTCGCTGATCCAGACCAACCCACTGCTCGCGCTGGCCGCGCAACTGTTGGCGTTGGCCGACGGCAGGGTGACGGCCAGCGAGGTGCTCAACATTGCGGAGACCGCACCGGTGCGGGCCCGGTTCGGCTTCAACGATGATGACCTCGAGTCGATCACCCGGTGGGTGCGGCAAGCGAATATCCGATGGGGTTTCGACCGTGAACAGCGCAAGCCGTATCACGTCGACTTCGTCCACAACACATGGCGTTTCGGCATCGACCGAATCCTGGCCGGAGTCGCGATGTCCGACGATGCCCACGCCTGGATCGATACCACGCTGCCGCTCGACGACGTCAGCAGCAACCGCGTCGAACTCGCGGGACAGCTCGCCGAATTCGTCTGTCGGCTCGAAATGACCGCCAACGCTTTGTCCGGCGCACGACCGCTGCGCGACTGGCTGAACGGTTTGACCGAAGGAATCAGCTCGTTGACCCGGACCAGTGACGCCGATGCCTGGCAGACGCGGCAGGTCGAGCGCGAATTCGCAGAAGTGTTGGAACAGGCCGGTTCTCGCAGCGACACGCCACTACGGCTACCCGACATCCGCGCACTGCTCGACCAGCACCTGGCCGGCCGCCCCACCCGAGCCAACTTCCGCACCGGCACCCTCACCGTGTGCACGATGGTGCCGATGCGCTCGGTGCCGCACCGGGTGGTCTGCCTGGTCGGCCTCGACGATGGCGTCTTTCCGCGCCTGGGCGTTGTCGACGGCGATGACGCGCTGGCCCGCGATCCGATGACCGGTGAACGGGACATCCGGTCCGAGGACCGACAGTTGCTGCTCGACGCCATCGGCGCAGCCACTGAGAAGCTGGTCGTCACCTACACCGTGGCCAATCAATACTCGGGCCTACCCCGCCCGCCCGCGGTACCACTGGACGAGTTGCTGGACACCCTCGACATGACCACGACCGAAAAGATTCGGAAACGCGTCGTCGTCGAACATCCGTTGCAGCCGTTCGACATTCGGAATGTGGAGCCCGGCGCTCTGGTGCCGAACGTACCGTTCAGCTTCGACCCGACCGCCCTGCGCGCGGCTCGGGTCAGCGCCGGCGATCGTTGCGAGCGACCTCCGTTCATCTCCGGACCGCTGCCAGCTCCGCCCACCGACGACGTCATCCTGGCCGACTTGATCGGATTCTTCAAAGATCCGGTGAAGGGCTTTTTTCGAGCGCTGGAGTTCACGCTGCCGCGCGACGTCGACGGTATCGAAGACGCCATGCCGGTGGATCTCGACAACCTCGAAGAGTGGACGGTCGGCGACCGGATCCTCAACGATGTCCTGCGCGGCATGACCACTGACCAAGCACGCGAAGCGGAATGGCGCCGCGGCACCTTGCCGCCGGGACACTTGGGGTGGCGCAAGGCGACCGAGATCCGCGATCAGGCTGACCTGCTGGCGAAAGAAGCGCAGCAATATCGCACCACGGACGCGAAGCCCTACGACGTCGACATCAACCTTGGTGGCGGACGGCGCCTCAGCGGCACAGTGCCGGCGGTGTACGGCCAACGCCTGGTATCGGTGACCTATTCAAAGCTGGACGGTAAGCATCTGCTGGGATCATGGATTCCGTTGCTGGCGTTGTACGCCCGGGATTCCCGCCAGGATTGGTCGGCGGCATGTATCGGACGGCCGAAGCGAGGCACCACTCCACGCGTGGAAGAAATCGGCCGCCCCGATGGTGACGCCACCGAGGTGCTGCGCGAGCTGGTGGCGATCTACGACGCAGGCCGCCGCGAGCCACTCCCCTTGCCCGTCAAGACTTCGTACGCCTGGGCGGTCGCACGGCACTCGGGCGACGACCCCGAGAAGGCCGCGGGGTACCGATGGCGGAGCGGTCAGTATCCCGGCGAAGACGCGTCGCCGGCGAACGAGCGAGCCTGGGGTAAAGGCGCGTGGCTGTCTGCGCTGATGACGCCGCTGCGTCCGGGTGAGGAATTCGACAACGAAGACAACAGGCTCGGCGCCTACTCCTCCCGGCTATGGCTTCCCATACTGCGCGCCGAAAGGATTCCGACGTGATGGAACCTTTCAACCTGCTCGGCCCACTCCCGGCCGCAAACGCGACGACCGTGCTGCAAGCCAGCGCGGGCACAGGAAAGACGTTCGCGCTGGCCGGTCTGGTGACGCGCTACCTCGCCGAGGGTAAGGCGACGTTGGATCAGATGCTGCTGATCACGTTCAGTCGGTCGGCGAGCCAAGAACTCCGCGAGCGGGTTCGCCGCCAGATTGCCGATGCGGTAATCGCTTTCGATGATCCGTCGACGGTCGGCGAAAACCAGCTGGTGGCTTATCTGCTCGACGCCCCCGTCGACGAGCGCGAGGCCCGTAAACAGCGACTGCGCGACGCGCTGGCTGGGTTCGACGCGGCGACCATTGCCACCACTCATCAGTTCTGCCAACTCGTTCTCAAATCGCTTGGTGTTGCGGGCGACACCGCCTCCAACGTCACCCTGCTCGAAGGCCTCGACGACCTCACTGCCGAGATCGTCGCCGATCTGTATCTCGCGCACTTCGGCCAGCAGCGCGACGATCCGATACTGGAGTACGGCCCTGCATTGAAGTTGGCTCACGAGGCCGTCGGCAACCCCGCCGCTGAACTGCGGCCCCGGGACGCGGACCCGGGATCGGAGGCCGCTGCCCGGGTGGATTTCGCGAAAGACGTTCTGGCCGAATTGGAAACCCGCAAGCGCCGGCTCGGCGTCCTCGGTTATGACGACCTGTTGAGCCGACTGGCTGCCGCGCTGGACACCAACGACTCCCCCGCCCGGGCGCGGATGCGCCACCGCTGGCCCATCGTCATGGTCGACGAGTTTCAGGACACGGACCGGGTCCAGTGGGAGGTGATCGATCGCGCGTTCAGCGGGCACTCCACGGTGATCCTGATCGGTGACCCGAAGCAGGCCATCTACGCGTTCCGCGGCGGCGACATCGTCACGTATCTGGGGGCGGCAAAGACGGCCGATGACCGGAAGACGTTGGCCACCAACTGGCGCAGCGACTCGGCTTTACTCGAGCGCCTTCAGGTGGCGCTGGGCGGCGCGCAACTCGGCGATGCCGACATCGTGGTTGAGGATGTTGCAGCCCACCACAAAGGTCATCGGCTCGTGGGTGCGCCCCACAACGATCCGTTCCGGCTGCGTGTCGTCGCGCGAGAGACGCTGGGCCGCAGCGGTGTTACGCATCCCCCTATCGACGCGATACGGGATCACATCGGCGCCGACCTCGCCGCGGACATCCGCGCGCTGCTCGCCAGTGGCGCGACGTTCGGCGATGAGCCGCTGTGTGCCCGTGACATTGCGGTGATTGTCGAGCGGCATAAAGACGCCGAGGTCTGCTTCCAGGCGTTGAGCGGCGCAGGCATTCCGGTGGTCTACCCCGGCAACACGGACGTGTTCACCTCGGCCGCCGCGGAAGACTGGCTCTGCCTGCTGGAAGCGTTCGACCAGCCGCACCGACCCGGGATGGTGCGCGCGGCCGCAGCGACGGTGTTCTTCGGTGAAACCGCGGAAACCCTTGTGGCCGGCGGAGACGCGCTGACCGACCGCCTGGCCGAGACGTTGCGCGCATGGGCGGCGCACGCGAGAGAGCGCGGGGTCGCGGCGGTCTACGAAGCCGCGCAGTTGCGTGGGATGGGCGCACGGGTGCTTTCGTGGGTAGACGGCGCGCGGCGGATGACCGATCTCGCACACGTCACCGAGTTGTTGCAAGAAGTCGCCCATCAGGAACAGTTGGGCTTGCCGGGACTGCGCGACTGGCTGCGCAAACAACGCGAAGAGCGCAGCGGCGCAACGGAACGCAACCGTCGACTGGACAGCGACGCCACCGCCGTGCAGGTGATTACGGTGTATGGAGCCAAGGGTCTGCAGTTTCCCGTTGTGTACCTACCGTTCGCATTCAACCGCAACGTCCAGGATTACGACACAGTGGTCTTCCATGACGAAGATGTGCGCTGCCTGTACATCGGCGGGAAGAACGGCCCCGGCGTCGCGGCCGCAAAACAGCAGGGCCGCATCGAAGAAGCCAACGACGTCAGCCGACTTAGCTACGTCGCGATGACGCGCGCGCAATCCCAGGTGGTGGCATGGTGGGCGCCCACCCGCGACGAGCCCACCGGTGGCTTGTCGCGACTGCTGCGCGGCCGTCGCCCCGGCGAGGCGCACGTGCCCGATCGCTGTGATCCCCCGAAGATCGCCGACGACGATGTAATGGCCCGGTTGCGGGAATGGGAAGCCGCCGGTGGACCGGTCATCGAAATGTCGGTGATCGCAGAAGCCCCGCCGGTCCCGATCAAACCGGAACCGACGGACTTGGAGATGCGCCATTTCCATCGCTCCATCGACACCGGCTGGCGGCGCACCTCGTACTCGGGCCTCGTCCGGGTAGCCGAGGCCGTCGGGGTGACCAGTGAACCAGAGGTCACCGAACTGGATGACGAGACCGGCGATATTTCCTTGACAGAGAGCGCATCTGGACCTTTGCTGGTATCGCCGATGGCGGACCTGCCGCGCGGAGCGACGTTCGGGTCATTGGTGCATGCGGTGCTGGAGAACGCCGATCCTTCGTCGGCAGACTTTTCTTCGGAACTCGAGACTCACGCGCGTCGCGAGTTGAACTGGTATTCGGTTGACGTGACCGCGGCCGACCTGGCTGCGGCGTTGGTGCCGATGAACGACACTTCGTTGGGCTCGTTGGCCGACGGCTTAACGCTGCGGCAGATTAGCCTGTCAGACCGGTTGCGGGAGTTGGACTTCGAGATCCCGCTGGCCGGCGGCGATGTGCGTGGTGCCGTGCCGAATGTGTCGGTGTCCGATGTGGGCGAGCTGTTGCGCGCCTTCTTGCCGGACGACGATCCGTTCGCGCCATATATCGATCGTCTGACGTCGGCCGCGCTGGGCAACCAGTCGCTGCGCGGATACCTCTCTGGCTCCATCGATGCGGTGCTGCGACTGCCCGACCAGCGCTACCTGGTGGTGGACTACAAGACCAACTACCTCGGGGACAATGCCGCCGACTATAACCCCGCGCGGATAGCCGAGGCCATGCTGCATTCCGACTATCCGTTGCAGGCGCTGATGTACACCGTTGTGCTGCATCGCTTTCTGCGATGGAGGGTGCCTACTTACGATCCTGCTTCGCACCTCGGTGGAGTGCTGTATCTGTTCGTCCGGGGAATGAGCGGCGCTAACACACCGGTGACCGACGGACAGCCGTGCGGGATCTTCAGCTGGAAGCCTCCCGCCGCGCTGGTGGTCGCACTCTCGGACCTTCTTGACGAGGGAAGGCAGGCGGCGTGACCGTCACCGATGTAGAGCTTGCCGTCGGCACGTCCGGTTTGTTGGCGGCGTTCAACGAGGCTGGCGTGCTGGATGTTTCGGACGTTCGGGTGGCGGATCGAATTTGCTTCCTCGGCAAAGAGTCCGATGAGCGGGTGGCCTTGGCGGTGGCGCTACTGGTGCGCGGACTACGCGGCGGATCGGTCTGCATTGAGTTGGAGACCATCGCATCCGATATCGGCGTCGACGACTTGCCATGCCCCGAGCCGGGGGTGTGGCTCGCAGTGGTGCGGGACAGTGCGCTGCTTGGCAGCGTTCTCCATCTCTACGATGATCGGCTGCTATATCTCGACCGGTACTGGCGCGAGGAAAAGCAGGTCTGCGACGACCTGCTGGCGCTGCACGTATCCAAGCCGATAGGCGACGTGCCCGCCTCGGAGCGGCTCTTCCCCGCCGGATTTGAAGAGCAACGCGAGGCCGCGGAAATTGCTCTGGCGCAAGCGGTCACGGTGCTGACCGGAGGTCCCGGGACCGGAAAGACCACGACGGTTGCGCGGCTACTGGCGCTGTTGGCCGAGCAGGCGCAGCTTGCCGGCGCACCTCGTCCGCGGATCGCTCTTGCAGCGCCGACCGGCAAGGCTGCCGCTCGGTTGCAGGAGGCGGTGTTACTCGAGGTCGCCAAGCTGGGCGAGGCCGACCGGGCGCGGCTCGGTCAGTTGCAGGCGATGACACTGCATCGGCTTCTGGGCAGCAAGCCGGACACGGCGTCGCGGTTCCGTCACGATCGCGCAAACCGGTTGCCGCACGACGTGATTGTGGTCGATGAGACGTCGATGGTGTCGCTGACCATGATGGCACGGTTGCTGGAGGCAGTGCGGCCAGACTCCAGGCTGATCCTGGTCGGCGATGCCGACCAATTGGCGTCAGTGGAAGCCGGCGCTGTGCTGGCCGATCTGGTGGAGGGAATTTCGGCGCGCACCGATATGCGGGTGGCGACACTGAAGACCTCGCACCGCTTCGGCGAGTCGATCGGCCTTCTTGCCGAGGCGATCCGGGTCGGTGACGCTGATCGCGCGTTGGAGTTGTTGCATGCCGGCGGCGAGCACATCGAATTCATCGAGGCCGACGACGCGTCCGATGCCTTGCGCTCAGTACTGCTGCCACACGCGGTGAGGCTTCGCGAAGCGGCGCAGTACGGCGCCGACGATGTCGCGCTGGCGACGCTGGACGAGCATCGGCTGCTGTGCGCGCACCGGAAAGGTCCGTACGGGGTGCGGCACTGGAATCGGCAAGTCGAGCAATGGCTTTCCGAAGCGACCGGCCAGCCAGCGTGGTCGGAGTGGTATCCCGGACGCCCGCTGCTGGTGACTGCGAACGACCACGGGCTGCACGTGTACAACGGCGACACTGGCGTGGTCGTCGCCCGTCCCGACGGCCTTCGGGCCGTCATCGCCGCCGCCGGCGGGCCGCTGGACTTCGCGACCAGTCGGCTCTCCGACGTCGAGACCATGCACGCGATGACGATCCACAAATCTCAGGGCAGCCAGGCCGACGAGGTGACAGTGCTTATGCCAGGGGAAGATTCACGGTTGTTGACGCGGGAGTTGTTCTATACCGCGATTACTCGCGCGAAGTCGAAGGCGCGGGTCGTCGGGTCTGCAGCGTCGGTGCGGGCCGCGATCGAACGCCGGGCGGTTCGGGCAACGGGTCTACGAGCGAGGTTGCGAAAATGACATCAAGTACCAACGATCCCTGCTTCGGATACTGCCCTGACGTCAACCGGCTTGATCTACCACTCGATCGAGCAAGGTTCTCCTGCGCGCTCGTACTCGATCATCCAGTCACGGATCTATTCGATCGCGCAGACGAGTGCCGAGTTCTTTGGCAGGCCGACGTCCCTCTACCCGAAGGAATTTACTGGTTCGAGGGTCTCGAACGACCGATGCTGTTTCAAGTCGCTAGCGGAGCGCCTCCAGGCGGTTCCACAATCGTCCCGCTGACAGAGCTCGACGAAACCCATCCCCTTGCTTCAGCTTTGGCATGGGCCCAGGATTTGTGGCAGCAGGCCGTCGAAGTTCCCAAACCACAGTTTCACATCAACGAGGACCTGGTCACCGAGTCGGGCGACGTCGATGTCACCGTGCGCGACCGAAGATTCCTCAGCGGTCAATGGTCGTACACGGTCGTAGTCCAGGGTCGCAAACAAACCATCATCGAGTCGAAACTGAGGCCACGCCCGCGGATAGACGGTCCGCAGAGCTGGGTGACGGGTGAACCAACACCCGCCGACCGATTCGGCGCCACGCTGACCCGCGCGAAGCTTCTGGGCAAATTCTCCAACACCCTTTTCTCATTTCGGGCAACCAGAACAACCTTCCGCCCCTACCAGTTCAAACCAGTACTCAAACTGCTGCAAACCGGCAAGGCTCGCCTACTCATTGCCGACGAGGTCGGTCTCGGTAAAACGATTGAAGCGGGTCTCATTTGGACGGAACTCGAGGCCCGCCGGGAAGCAGATCGCGTTCTGGTCGTTTGTCCGTCAGGGCTGCTCAACAAGTGGAAGGAGGAAATGGCCGACCGGTTTGAGTTCGAACTCATGGAGCTCGACGGGAACGGACTGAAGAACTTCGCGGAGCAGCATCGCCAGAATCGGCTACCTCAAAGGCGTGCGTATATCTCCAGCCTCGAACGGCTGAGGAACTGGGATGGACTCGATGATCTGACAGAGATCCCGCCCGAGTTCGATCTTGTCATCGTCGACGAAGCCCACGCGATGCGCAACCAGGACACGAAGAGCTACGCGCTGGGGACCGAGATTGCCGAGTGGGCTGACAATCTTGTCTTCCTCACGGCGACACCGATAAACCTTCACCAACAAGACTTGCTGAATCTATTGGAATTGCTCGCACCGGAAGACTACGGGGACATCCGAGATCTCGAGCTCCGACTAGAACCCAACCGAATCACCAACAGTGTTGCGGCCAAGCTCCTCCAGAAAGGTGTAAGGGGTCGCGATCTGCTCGCAGAGCTAAACAAACTCGGCGGCACGGCTATGGGCAGACCGCTCATGCAGCGTGCTGACTTCAAGCTTCTCACCCAACTGCTTGACAGAGACACGTTGACGCCGCGCGACCTCGTCGATGCCAAAAGGTATCTCGCCGACTTGAACACTCTGTCTACCGTGATCACCCGGACCAAGAAGGTCGAGGTCGACGACCGCAAGGCCAAACGTACAGAAGATCGACAGGAAGTCTTCTGGACCGAGACCGAAGAGAACTTCTACGCGGAGTACCTTGCCTGGTGCGGAATGCGCGCAAAGGCCATGGGGCGTCCACTCCACTTCGCAATGCAGATGCCGCTGCGACTTGCCAGCGCGTGCCTGCCAATGGCCCGGCGCGCGGTGCTCGACCCCGTTTCTTTCGGAGCGATCTCCGACGCGGATTCCGGCGAATCGGCGACGAGGCTAGACCCGCATGCCGGCCTGATCGCAGCCGCTCATCTTCTCCCTGAGACCGTCGACACCAAATTCGATCTGCTCTACGAGGTCCTGCTTGGCTTGTACGAGAAGCGAAAGCGCGCATTGCTCTTCACTCATTCCAGACCAACTCTGGCGTATCTGCAGCAGCGGCTAGCGCATGAGTTCCGAGTGGCCGTCATGCATGGGGGCGTGGATCGCGAGGGCCGCCGTAAGATCATGGCTGGCTTCCGCGCCGGCGAATACGACTTCCTTCTCGCCAATCGGGTTGCGAGCGAGGGCCTCGACTTCGAATTTTGTTCTGCAGTGATCAATTACGATCTGCCCTGGAACCCGATGGAGATCGAGCAGCGAATCGGCCGCATAGACCGGATTGGTCAGCAAGAAGAAACCATCGTCGTGGTCAATTTCGTCAACGAAAGCACCATCGACGAACACATACTCGCTCGACTTCTCGACCGCATCGAGATCTTCGAATCCTCGATCGGCGCGCTCGAGCCGATCATCGCGGTCGAAGCGACCAAGGTGTTGCAGGCCGGGTTCGATTTCACATTGAGCCCGGAGCAGCGAGAGCAGCGGCTTCACGAGGCAATCACAGCCATCGAGGAGCAAAAAGCAGGCGTACAGGACATTTCAGATGCGTCGAGTGCATTGATGGTCAGCAACGACGTCGACGTCGCTGGGCTAGAACACGACCTCGTCCGCACCGGTAGCTACATCGGACAGCGTGAGCTGGCGTTGTTGATCGATGACTGGGCGCGAATCGACGGAGCCGAAGGCGTGAACTTCGCACGTGATGTTGGCAGCATCGAACTTCGGGGCAACCCCGCGATGGCCGCGAGAGTTGACGAACTCGCGAAATCGCAGCAAAGAACGCGCAACGAAGTCAGCTCGGTGACGTCCTTTCTGCGCAACGAGCTGCCGATGCAGCTCTTGCTAGACCAAGAGTTGGCACGCACTAGCGGCGGCACCCTCTTGACCGCGACAAGCCCGCTCGCGATGGCCGCGGCAGCTGTTCCTGGTCACCGGCAGGCAAGATTCGCGTCGCTCCAGATCAGAACTCAGGAAGAAGATGTCGTACCGGGCATCTATGTTGCGGTGCTAGCGACGGCTGTGTCTGCCTCTCGTGCGGGAGATGAAATCTGGGGATGCGCGGTGACTGACCAAGGACGCAACGCGGGCGAAGGGCCCGTGCATGCGCTGCTCGCCGCGCTCGCCCAGGGCGGGCTCAGTGATGCGCCCTTGCCGTCACTAGAGCGACTGGATCGACTTGCCGAGCGGGCAGCCAACCAACTTGATTTCCGGCATGTACATGAACAGGCGAAAAGGGACAGCGAGTTCAGTGCGCTAAGGGAAGCAAAGCTGATCAGCCTGGCAGCGCAGCATGAACGGCGAAGGGCTGCCATCGAAAACCGCATTACTACGACCCTCAGCCGCGGTCGGAAAGAAAGTTCCACCGACCTGTTCCGAAGTCAATTACGTAGGGCTGAAGAACGATTCGCAAGACTCAGCGGCGAGGTCTCGAATGAATCGCAACCAGAGATCCGTCTCGAACATCTAGCCGTTTGTGTCCTCGAAATCATCGCTGGAGAGCCAGAATGAGCAATAAACCTAAGGACCTTGAGCTCGAAGACGAGCGGACCTCTCAGAAGCAGTACACCGAGGTGTTGATGGCACGAGCACGTAAACCGTCTGCATATCAAGGCCCGCGTAACAGCACGTGGGTCGGCGGCAAACTACCGAAGAAGCGTGAGATCCGCAGCGGCGAACTAGTTGGGCGGGTTGCGCTCATCCGTCCAGACGAGGAAATCCTCGACGGCGAGGCCGACTTCTATATCGGCGAAACCTACGCAAATATCAACGGTATCAATGTATTTGGTTGGACAGCACCCATCGCCTGCACTTTCTTTCGTGGTTCAGACCATCACTACATGTGCGATGACGTGGCAGTCGTGCGCGCCTTCAGCCGCCAGAATGGGCAAATCGTCGATTTCATCGACGAGGCCTTGCGGGCTGATGCTCCCGAAGATCCGTTCAAGAAACGCGCGCTCACCATTCCAGCGCCTCCCAAACCGCCCAGCCTCCCCACGCTGCCGCCGGCCGTGACCGATCGCGCATCGCGTCCAAATACGATCCCTGAAGAGGCGCTCGACAGCCATCCGGCGAGCACATCGAAGGAAACCGGCGGGCCCACGGAAGAACTGCCCCCTCTGCGGGCAGAAGGTCTGCTGCGAGCCCAGATGCTGGCGCCGAGAACGAAAAGCCTTGCGCCCGTTCTTTCGACGTTGCAGCCCGACCAATATTCACTCGTCACCATTCCTGCCATGGACAGCGTGATCATCGAAGGCCAGCCCGGCACCGGCAAGACGATAGTTGCTTCGCACCGCGCCGCCTATCTCGTGAACGAAGAAACACCTCCTGAGAACGGACTTGACGGGGACGTGTTACTGGTCGGACCGACGGCCGGTTACTCGCGGCACGTTCGGCAGGTGGTTGCGCGGCTTACCGGCGACACCGAGCGAGTGAAGGTGTTATCGGTGCACGAGCTCGCCGACCTGATCATCGGTGGGAAGAAGTCCCCGCATGGAGGTGTCTCGCGCAGTTATCAAGACGTCGATTGGAGGTTGGCGAAATTCTCCCGTTCTGCGATCGTCAGATTGAAGGCCGCCAAGGGCGTGACGCCGACTCCTGAGCAGGTATACGAGTACTTGCGGTCTCACAGCGGAATAGTCACACCCGAGAAGGACTGGTCGCTCTATCTACGCCAGCTTCCGCCCTACAAGAAGGCGCTGACGCAGCGAGTTCATGCACCACTCGTCGCCTTCATCAAATGGGAGATCGCGAGGCCTACCGAATTGGCCAACATCGAGCACGTCATTGTGGACGAAGCGCAGGACGTGACCCCTTTGGAATGGCTGCTCTTGGACGAGATCAACGAGGCGGACGCCTGGACGGTCCTTGGAGATCTCCACCAGCGCCGTTCCGATCACACGCTGGGCGACTGGGCTCAAGTGCTGGAGGTGATCGCCATCGATCCAGAAACCCCGATTCGGCAGATGAAGCGGGGATATCGTTCGACGAAGCCAATTTTGGACTTCGCCAACCGCCTGCTGCCGCGAGCCGCACGCAAGACGCATGCGCTACAAGACGTAGGGCCCGACCCCGCCATTCACAAGGTGAGCCCGAAAGAACTCGATAGCAGCGTTGTTCGAGAAGTCAAGCGGTTAACGGCCGAGTATTCGACCGGCACCGTGGCCGTCATCTCCCCGACACCGTCGGTGATCGAAACCGCTTTGCGCACAGCAGGATGGCGCACATCTGACCGTGGTCCGCAGCTCTGGGAGAAAAACGGCCGGGAGGTCACCGTCACTTCTCACGACGCCGCGCGAGGCCTGGAGTTCGACGCCGTTGTGGTGGTCGAGCCGGCTGATTTTCCCGAGAACTTCAGCCGAAAAGGCCCGCTGTACACGGCGCTCACCCGAGGGAATCGCGAGCTGTCAATTGTGCACTCCAGTCCGCTTCCAAACGAACTGCGACGTAAGTAGGTCGAAATGGTCACACATTTGTCGATGCGAGTACCTTGGCGCGACCAGCCGTGGGACGACCGTCTTTGCGCGCACCCGCTGGACAACTCGTCATGTCTTCTCCTGAAGAACATCGGCGCGAAGCGCGATGACGATTACGAAGTCGCTCACGCGCTCCAAGACATCGGGACGCTGAATGCGATTCCTTGCTTGAGCGAGCGAGGGACCTTCATGTCACCGAATGGGTATCAGGTGACGAAAGTTCACCCGTATGGGACATACCCGGCGCTCAAGGGACACCTCGAGCCTACGGTTCTCAGCATGCCGCCGTACTCATTTGAGGCTGTTCCGTTTAGGTGGATGGCTCGCGAATCATTCGAAAAAGATTTGTGGCCGAACTGGCGCGGTGATTACGACCCGGACGCTGAGGCGCGCGTGGGTCAGGTGCTCGGGCTCAAGAAGCCAACGTGGATCATGGATGGCCGCAATCAACAATCAGTGATTCGTTCGTTCTTCGAACCCGTCCTGGTCGGCTCCAGTCTGGTTTTCGTCTACCTCAAACACTCTCCGCTGCAAGATGATCGGACTGACCGGCTACTGGTAGGCGCTGCGATGATCGAGTCCATCGCGTACCCCGGGTTCTGGAATCAATCCGGCGATCAGCCGTTTGACTCCTCGATGTGGGAAACGAAAGTCGTGCATTCACTGCGCGCCGACCAGCAGCAGGGTGTACTGCTCCCCTATCAGAAACTAGTCGAGCTGATGGACCAGGGTGTCGATGTTTCGCCTGCACTTGCATGGGTGCCGGAAGGACGCAATACCGAATTTTCCTTCGTGACAGAGCATGTCAGCAGTGATCTCGCTATCGACGCGCTTGCATCGCTGCGATCCGCAGCCGAGGGCATGCAGAATTTGGGCATCGAGGTGCCAGCCTCCGCTTTATCGTGGATCGACAGACAAATGCACCGGCTCTGGGATGAGCGAGGACCCGTGCCAGGTTTGGCCGCAGTGTTAGCGCACCTGCAAGTCCGGCATGCCCATGTCGTTGCACGCGAACTGACTCAGTCGCGCAAGGAGCCCTGGCAGGTACTGGACGATGGCTTTGCCGATAGCACCACTTGGCCCGAAGCGCTCCGAGGGATGATCTCGCCGTCGGTCGGTCTCGAGTGGACCCACACCGACCCTCGCGTACGAACCGTGTACAAACTGCTATCCACGATGGACGTGCGGCCAGATCAGATTGCGATGATCATGTCTGGCAAGTCGGCAGGCGGTCTCGAAGCCGTTGATCTGCTTGACGATCCGTATCTCGCAGCAGTATGCACGTACTCGGACCTGCAGCAAATCGGGCTTCGGACTGTTGACCGCGCACTGTTTCCATCGGCGCACGCCCGGTGGGCGTCGCAGGTTCCCCCGGAGTGCCGAATTACGGACCACCGCGACTGGCGCCGCGTCCGAGCATTGATGACCGACGTCTTGAGGATGGCTGCAACTAGCGGCGACACTATCGTCGCTGCATCTGACGTGATCGATCGGATCAAAGGCATGGATATCGTTGATCCGGTTACTCTTTCGCCTGCTCTACTCAAGGGGCTGAAGCTCGACGCAGAAAATCTCGAGTCTGCAGACCTCTGGTCTCCGTTCTACGGAGCAAAGCTTGGAAAAGATCAGCCTGCTTACAAACTAGCTGAGCTGATAGAAGCTAAGCGCAAGATTCTCGAGTGGACAGAGCCGCGGTTCGAGGCGTCGACGTTCCCATTCAACTTCGATCCACGCAAGCAGATCGACATCACGCTGAAAGCCGGCGGCCATGGCTCCGCGCTCGACGAGGACGAAGAAGCGGCTCGGGCGGAGAAGGCAGCCGGCCTCGTCGAGTTATTTCGTTCGCGCATTTCAGTCCTCGTCGGCCCAGCCGGCACTGGTAAAACCACATTGCTCAAGGCATTGGCCGATCTGCCAGAGATCTCCAACAAAGGTGTATTGCTGCTGGCTCCCACGGGCAAGGCCGCAGTGCAAATGAGAACGAAGGTGGGGCGCGAAGCACGAACGCTGGCATCATTTCTCGTCAAGAAGGGTGGCTTTGACCCAGATCGGGACCTCTACCGTCAAGTAGATTCCAAGTTCGCCCAGGACGCTGGCTTGGTTGTGATCGACGAAGCGTCGATGCTGACGGAAGAGATGCTTGCGGCGACGCTATCGGCCTTGGGCAACGTTCAGAGGTTGGTGCTCGTCGGCGACCCCCGGCAACTGCCCCCGATCGGCGCAGGTCGCCCCTTCGTGGACCTGGTCAACCGTCTACGACCCGAATCGTTCGATACCGCTGCGCACGTCGGCCCCTCATATGTCGAACTGACCGTTTCGCGCCGACAGGGTGGTGACGGTCGGGATGATGTCCTGCTCGCGCAGTGGTTTGGCGACGGCGAAGTAGGAGCGGGCGCGGACTCTGTGTGGGAGCGTTTGCGAGCTGGAACCACTTCGGAGCAAGTCGAATACCGACCGTGGAGCAAAGGAGACATCGTCACATCAGTCGACGAGGTCCTCAACGAGGTCGTTGACTGGTCTAAGCATTCGGACCTCGAGACCGCTTTCAAGCTCAGTTACGGCGGTAAACTGTCCGAAGACGGCAAATACCTCAACTGGGTGACAGGCAAGGGTGGGGCCGGTGAAGGGGTTGAACGCTGGCAAATACTGAGCCCTTTCAGATCGCGCGCGTTCGGTACCGTCGAGATCAACCGCCACATCAAAAGAAAACTGCGAACGCACGATCTCGCCCTCGCTTTCAGATACAAGGGATGGCGGAATCCAAAACCGTTGGGACCGGAGCAGATTGTCCGCGGCGACAAGGTCATGCAAACGCAGAACAACTCTCGAGCGAAAGCCTTCCCCAAGGAATCAGGACTAGATTACGTTGCAAACGGCGAAATCGGCGTAGTAGTCGGCCGATGGTCCAACACGCCTCGCATGCCTGCAAATGTCGAGTTCTCGTCTCAGATCGGTGCAACCTACGGCTACTGGCCGAGTTCGCAGGAAGATCCGCCACTAGAGTTGGCATGGGCCGTGACCGTTCACAAGTCGCAAGGTTCGGAGTTCGAGACCACGATCCTCGTGCTGCCCAAACGCGCTCGCGTGTCTCGCGAGCTGCTGTATACCGCTCTCACCAGGCAGCGAAACCGGGTGGTGATCCTTCATGACGGATCAGTCGAGGAACTGGTGGAGCTGGCTCACCCAAGGTATTCAGAAACGGCCCGACGACTAACCGACCTCTTTGTTGCGTCCTCTCCGACAGTGATCGAAGTCGACGGCGTCCCACAACCTTTCGATAGCAACTTGATTCACGTCGCCATCAATGGAGAAATGGTCCGCAGTAAGAACGAGGTGATCGTCGCGGACATCCTCGAAAAGGTCGTTCCCGGACGGTGGCGGTACGAAGTGCTTCTCAAAGGCGACGACGGAAGGTGGTGCCGCCCCGACTTCACGATCAGCCGGCCATCAGGAGTACCGGTCTATTGGGAGCACCTTGGAAAGATGAATCAACCGTCCTACGCGAAGCGGTGGGACGAGAAGCTCGAATGGTATCGCCGTAACGGCATCCCCCCTGCTCTGGACTCAGAGGGGCGTCCGCTCGCTGAGATCAAAGAAGGGCCGAACGGACTTTTGGTGTGGACTGATGACGCGAAAGGCGTTGATACGCCGGCATGGACGGAGATGGCACGGGCGATATTAGGCACTACCGCGGCGACTGGAAAGCCGCGTCAAGGCAGCAAGGTGGCGCGGCCTTCGTGAAATACCTCGACTGTCGCGCGCCAGCCCATGCGGATCGCGCATTTGCTTGCAATAGACATCGCCGTCGCAACGAAATTGTTCCCGGCAGATCTTCGCCGCCCATAAGTCGGCTCAGAGGTCCGCATGGTCACGAAAAATCAACTGCCGAAAAGGCTTTCGAATCGCCACGAGAGCCTTCGCCTACAACTGATCTTTCCGAGACCAGGACACTTGGCTGCCTCATGGTCGTTCCGTTCGGTACAATGCTTGAGCTGTCCATACTTGTCGACTTCAAAGCGTTCCGTCTTTACCTGCGACCGGATGCCTTCGTGCCACGCCCGCCACACTGCTATGTCAACCCATCCCAACCGGGCTGCGTCGAATTCGTCCTCACGGAGCCGGAGGTATCGGCGCGCATACGTGGAGTCGTGGCGCAGACGATCGTCTTCCACGAAAAGCTCGGCCACTTCCCAGTAACGCTTGATGTAGACCTGAGCGAGGCCGAATTTACGCGCGCGCGTCTGAGCGAACAGGCCTGCAGCCGCGATGAAAACTCCAACTGCCGTGGCGGCTCCTGCAATCTCGCCGATCAACTGATCTCCGTTCGTGACGGCTCGTGCGCTCGCCTGCCGCTGGCTCATTCGAAGAAGGCCCGCGAAACGTTGGCCGCAGGATTAGGTTAAGACGAGGCGCAAGCTAGGTGGGGATTTATGCGAAACTGCGAACGGTAACCAAGCCGTGCCTAGGTACAAATTCCGTTGGTCGAACCTGCCGGGGGTCCTACTTTGTCGACTCTTCGATCAGCTGGTCAGGGCGGCGAGGACGCTGCCGACGCCCTCGACTCAGATCTACGGAGCGCGACCGAAGGACGAGTTCGTTCGCGAGGCGTGGCCTGCGTTGCGAGAAGTATGGTTGGGCAGCAACAAACAATCACGCACCACGGTCGTTCGAGCACTGCGCAACAGACGGCGTGAGCCTGGGCAGATCTCCAATCGAAGAGCACAACTCGAATACCTCCGAAGCCTCCGAAACACGAGGGGCCTCCGTGATGTTTTGCTCGATGAGTTCATCAAATTCGGTGAGGTCGACCACAACGACAGCCGCGACTGTCCGCCAAACGACGTCAAATCCAAAGTGGCGACGCCACTGCCACAAAGATCTGGAGGTAAAGTGCTAGTCAGTTCAGCGCAGTCGAAAGATGAAACTTCGCAAGATGAAACACCCTCCACGGAACAGCTGAGCCCGTTTTCGACCGCCGTACCCGAAATCGGCCAGATCGTGAGCGTCCGGGGCGCCAACTGGGCAGTCACTGACGTCCACCAGCAGAGCCTCCCCCGGAGTGCGCATGACGACGCAGTCAGGCAACTTCAACACGCGGTGACGCTGCAGTCTGTCGAAGACGATCGCCTCGGCGACGAGCTACGCGTTGTCTGGGAACTAGAGCCTGGTCGCAGCTTGAGGCCGCCCCAAGACCTGCCAACTCACATTGACGCCAGCAAGTTCGACCCACCGGAACGGCTCGCCGCCTTCATCGATGCACTCCGATGGGGTGCGGTGACTAGCGCGGACGTGAAAACTGTTCAAGCTCCATTCCGTTCGGGGGCGAAGGTCGAGCCCTATCAACTCGACCCGCTCATGCGTGCGCTCAGCGCGCCACGCGCCAACCTATTGCTCGCTGACGATGTCGGCCTCGGCAAGACCATCGAGGCAGGGATGGTGATCCAGGAACTACTTCTCCGTCACCGCGCACGAACGGTGATCGTCGTCTGCCCCGCCGGCCTTTGTGTGAAGTGGCAGGACGAGATGCGCGACAAATTCGGCTTGGAATTCAGGATTGTCAACTCGGAAACAATGAAAGACGTCAGACGGAGCTACGGAGTTCATGCCAATCCGTTCACTCTATTTCCCCGCATCATCGTATCGATGGCATGGCTGCCCGGCCCCCGGGCGCAGCGACAGCTACGTGACGCACTCATCACGAAATCGCGTGGGACCGCATCACGATTCGCGTTCGACATCCTGGTCGTAGACGAGGCTCATCATGTTGCACCGAGCGCACCGACGAGGACGGACAAGGCGGGATTGCGCAAAGGTTATGCCGTTGACTCGCAACGCACTCGGGCAGTCCGCGACCTAGCCGAACGCTCCGAACACCGCCTCTTCCTGTCGGCCACCCCACACAACGGATACACCGAGTCATTCACAGCACTCCTCGAGATGATCGATCCGCAGCGATTTGTTCGAGGCAAGTTTCTGGACGAGCAGGCTCTCAAGGACGTGGCCGTCCGCCGGCTCAAAAAGGACCTCCCGGGGCAGTTCAAAAATCGAAAGGTCAAAGAACTTCGCTTCACACCGTCCTCTGACGAAGCATCCGCCTACGACCGCCTGATCGCCTTTACCACACGGCGCGACAAAGCGACGAAGGGCAGTGCGAATGCGGCGAAGGACATGGCTACTCTGCTGCTGAAAAAGCGATTCTTCTCCAGTCCGGTCGCGTTTGCTCGGACGATTGACGTCTACCGCGACACCCGGATGCGTGGCCTCGCAGTCGACTTCGAGGCCGAGTACGACGAAATCCTCGGCATGGACGCCGACGAGCTCGAAGAAGGCCGCGTCGAACAGCCTGAAACGCAAACGCTTCAGCTGACCAAGAACGCACTTCCCCCGCTGAACGATGAAGACAAGACCGACCTACAGTATCTGCGCGACTGGGGCCACAGCTACGAAGCGCGGCCCGACTCCAAACTCAAGGCCCTCATCGAATACGTTGAGGCAAACGCGAAGACGAGCGATGGTCTCTGGCTCAACGAACGCGTTGTCATCTTCACTGAGTACGTCGACACTCTTGAGTGGATACACGAGATCCTGCGGCAGCGAGGATACGAATCGGACCGCGTGGCAGTCATCGACGGATCGACGGACTCGGATGAGCGTGAGGTGATACGGGCACGATTCAATACCGACCCCTCGCGAGAAAAGCTCCGGGTCCTCCTGGCGACCGACGCCGCCGGCGAGGGCATCGACCTTCAGGACTATTGCTATCGACTCGTCAACTACGACATCCCATTCAACCCGAACCGGCTGGAGCAACGTATCGGCCGTGTCGACCGCTACGGACAGACGCACGATCCGGACATCCGTCACTTCGTATCGGAAAATGCGAATTCTGAACTTGCGCAGGATGTTGACCTACTTGCACGGGTAGCAAAGAAAGTCGCTCAGATCATGGCCGACCTGGGGTCGGCCAACGAGATCATCGCACCTGATTTGCAGCGTCAACTCGCCGGCATCAACGCACCGACGTCGAAACCTCAAGCGGAGAAGAGCCCAATTGGCCGGATGCTCGCCGGTGGCCGTGACGTCAGTGCTGGGCTGACACAACTTGCACAGGAAATTGCCGAAAGCCGAGAAACGCTGCATCTCAGGCCTGCGAACCTTCAACGTGTCGTCGACGTCGCATTCGAGCTCGACCGCTTACCACCGATCGACGAGGTGGGCTCGGATCGCACCAATGTTCCAGTGTTTCGGCTTCCAGCGCTCGGCAGCTCCTGGGAGCAAGTCACTCGTGGGCTGACGACTGCGCTCGATCGCGAGCATCTTCGATCTATCGCGTTCGATTCCCAGGTGCTCGTGGATGATCCCGACGTCGTCTACATGCATCTCGGCAGTCCACTACTTCAGCGCGCCACACGAAGATTGAGAGCCGCACTGTGGGGCGGCGAGCGATCGCTGGAACGCGTGACCGCGGTCGTGGTCCCCGGATTGGAGGAATCATTCGCTGCGGCGGTCACGCGGCTTGTACTCATTGGACAAGCGGGCGTCCGCCTGCATGAGGAAGTGTTCTTGGCGGGCACTCGGCTGAGCCGTCGCCAGGCAGTCGGTGAGCAGCGGGCTGAAGACCTGCTGGAGAAGGCCCTTGATCTAACGACCTTCGAAGCTCTGCCATCCCAGGTCCAGGATCAACTTGAGGAAGCTTGGAACGACGGCAAGCCCGATGGGCTTCGAGCGCGGGTGGCGCAGGCAGTCGCCGAAAGGGTCGAGCGCCGCCGGCGCGCCGTCGAATCCCTGCTGGAGGCCCGGAGAACGACCGATCGCGACCGCGTCACTGCAATCTTCGACAGATTCGGCGCGACGCTAGTGTCGGCTCTAGCCGAAGCGCAAGAGATCGAATCACAGCTGGCGCTGTTCGACGACGAGCGCCGGCAGAGCGAGCGCGATCTGCGCCAAATCCGCGCGCGTGTGGATGCATTGGCTGATGAGCGGGAGCAGGAGTTGGCAGCTGTGGATGCACGCTATCTGGATATAGAACCTCGAACTTTCCATGCGGCTGTCCTATTTGCGTTGTCGCCCAGGGATGTCGAGAAGGGTCAGGTGAGCATCCGATGAGCAAGCCTCGTCACCATGCTGGACCGGACTATGGCTGGTTACGACAGTTCGATGTCGATGGTCCGTTTTTGTCTTTGCCTGTGGTGAAGGCATTTTGGCCTAGCGGAGTTGATCGTATGGGCGACGCCGATGACCGATTGGTGTCGTTCAAGCAGGGCTTCACAGCGTGGTTGCGCGCCTACGACCAACGGTCGGTTGAGAAGCGGGACCAGTATGCCGAAGTTGCGAAAGCATGGGTTGACATCATTCTCGATCAGCTCGCCGCTTGGGACGGTCTGCGCGTGAGCGCAGACGAATTACCCGGCGAGTTCGAGACGCATTCGCCGGGTGAGCAAATCATCATCCGAGCAGATGGCGGGCTGCGGGGCCGAGAGAGCGGTGAACTGGCGGCGCTGTTGCGGGTCGTGACCCCGAGTGAAGACCTGCGCGGACCAGGGCTTGACGGGTGGGCAGCCTCCGAAATCGACCGCATGGCTGCACTTTTGCGGAAATCGGGTGTCTCGATAGGGCTTGTCACCGACGGACGGTGGTGGGCGATCGTGTGGGCCGGGGAAGGAAAGACGACGGGGTCGGGCATCGTCGACGCGGTCACCTGGGGTGAAGAGCCGCTGTTGCGCGATGCATTCCTGACCCTGATCGATCAGCGAGTTCTTCGCGCCAAGAACCCCGATCACCGGCTGCCGCAGTTGCTGGCACGCAGCGAGCTCGAAGCGGAAGAAATCACCGAAGCGCTGGGAATGCAGGTGCGACGCTCAGTCGAGCTTCTGGTGCAGGCATTTTCTGAAACCCGTTTGTCCGCAGTGGAGAACGGCGATGTAGACCCGCTGGCCGAGACCCCGGATGAGGTCTATCAGGCCGCGGTTACCGTCATGATGCGGGTCGTGTTCCTGCTGTTTGCCGAGGAACGCGGAATGCTCCCGAGCGAGCGACTCTACTGGGATTCCTACGCCGTCCGCGGTCTACTCGATGATCTCAAGCAGCAAGCCGCCGATGGCGAAGAGCACCTCGACGGATCCCACGACGCTTGGTACCGGCTACTAGCAGTCAGCGACGCACTGTATCGCGGTGTGAATTACGACGAGATGCGCATGCCTGCCTACGGCGGCTCGCTACTAGACCCCGCACGCTTTCCCTGGTTGAGCGCGACCGATCCACGTGGCCTGCGGGTGCAGGTCTCCGATCGGGTGATGCTGCACGTGCTGGAATCCGTGCAGGAGGCCAGCGTCGGAGGAGAGGCCAGGCGAATTTCGTTCCACGACATCGACGTTGAACAAATCGGCTACATCTACGAAGGCCTACTTGGGTATTCGTGCACGACGGTGACCGACGATGTCGTGATTGGGCTGGTCGGCAGGGATGGCCAAGAACCCGAGATAGCCTTGGCCGAGCTCGACCAGCTGCGCGAAAACAGCTCCAGCGCCGAGGCGTTTGCAAAGAAGCTGATCGAGTGGGTCAAAAATAATCAGCCTGCAGCGTCGACGAAGACGGCCGCTCAGCTGAAAAAATTGATCGACGCAAAGATCGACGACGCCGAGCTACGTCGCCTACTCACACCGATCGCAGGGTACGATGCGGCATTGCTTGATCGACTCATCCAATGGGGCAACGTGATTCGTCGCGACCTGCGCGGCATTCCGCTGGTCATTCCTCCGGGCGGACTTGTGGTCGTGGAAACTCCGTCGCGGCGCAATGCCGGCGCCCACTACACGCCCCGCTCGTTAGCCGAAGAAGTGGTCAAGTACGCGCTCGAGCCTGTCGTTTACGAACCTGGACCGTTGCAAAGCAACGACGCCGACGCGTGGAAGTTGAAGTCCAGCACAGCGCTTCTGGATCTCAAGGTCGCCGACATCGCCGCGGGTTCTGGAGCATTCCTAGTGGCCGCCGCACGGTTCCTCGCCAAAAGAGTCACCGAGGCTTGGACGGAAGAAAAAATGCTCAGTAAGGCCGAGTTTGCCAATCCCGCGCTGACCGAAGAGCGAGCCATTCGTGAAGTGGTGGCTCGGTGCCTCTACGGAGCCGACATCAATCCCATGGCTGTCGAGATGTGCAAGCTCTCGCTGTGGCTAGTCTCTCTCGACAAATTCAAGCCGTTCTCCTTCGTCGACGACAAGATCTTCTGCGGCAACTCGCTTCTCGGAGTCACGACGCTAGACCAGCTGCGCCATCTACACATCGATCCCGAAAAGAAGCGGAAGTTCCTGCAGCCCTTCGTCGATGTCGACGCCGTCCTCTTAGACGCCGTACGACTGCGACACGAACTGGCCTCACCGATCGACGAGAACGATCCGCAACGCTCGACGGCCGGGAAGGTCCGGTTGCTGCAACAGGCCGATGAGGTAACCGCACAACTACGGCTCATGGCAGACGGCATCGTCGCTGCCGGCCTCGCTTTCGGTGGAAAACCATGCGCTCAGCTGGAGGATGCTTACAAGTCGCTGGAATGGGCCCTCGCCGAAGCTTTCCCAAGCAACAGGTCAGACGGCAATCGGCAAAAGCTCGACGCCATCATCACCAATGGGCTGACCCCCACAGTTGACACCGATTACCAACGATGGCAGCCATTGCACTGGGCCATCGAGGTCCCCGACGTCATGGAACACAGCGGTTTCGACGCTATCATTGGCAACCCACCTTTTCTCGGTGGCATGAAGATCTCTAGCGCAATGGGGCCAAACTTCCGGGAGTGGCTGGCAAACTGCGTTGCGCATTCGCGTAGTGGTGGCCGGACCGATTTAGTCGCTTACTTCTTCTTGCGCGCTTACGCACTTCTGCGCAAGCGCGGATCGCTCGGCTTAATTGCGACAAATACGATAGCGCAAGGAGACACACGAGAGGTCGGGCTGGACAGAATGGTAAAGCTTGGCTTCACTATATTCCGCGCGATTCAAAGTCGAAGTTGGCCAGCTGCGAGCGCAAATCTCGAGTATGCTGCGGTCTGGGGGATACATGGCAACCTACCTGCAGGCGTCCGTGCAATTTGCGACGAGAACCCCGTGAGGAGTATATCGACTCTCCTTGAGCCATATGGCGGCGTAGAAGGCCAGCCACGACGGCTCAAAGAAAACCGCGGCATGACATCAAATGGCTGCGAGCCTCACGGGCAAGGATTCGTGGTCGAGGCCACCCTGGCTCAGCAGTGGATTGCTGTCGACTCCCGTAATTCGGACGTACTGTTTCCATACCTCAACGGTGACGATCTCAATTCGCGCCCCGATTGCTCGGCTTCGCGCTGGGTTATCAATTTTGGCAACCGCAGCGAGCTGGAGGCCGCTGCATACGAATTACCTTTCTTGCGCGCTGTGGCCGAGGTTAAGCCCGAACGCCAGCGCACAAGGCAAGATGGGAGCTATGTGTTGCGGCGCCCGCTGCCACAGAAGTGGTGGCAGTACGGCGATCAGCGTCAAGGACTAATGAAGGCTATTACCGAACTTGATGGAATGCTCGTTATAGCGCGGGTAAGCAGAACGATCATGCCAGTTCGTGTGCCAACTAGCCTAGTGCCAAGCGGAGCGCTTGTTGTGTTTGCTACGGATTCATTCGGTCAACAGGCAGTGCTTTCATCTACACTCCACCAATTGTGGGCAATCAAGTATGGCTCGGGAATGCGTAACGATCCGCGCTACACCTCCACTGATGTGTTTGAGACCTTTCCACGCCCTCAAGTCACAAGCGAGCTTGAGAGCATCGGAAGGCGGTTGGATTCCGAGAGACGGCAGATCATGCTTGGCCGTCGGCTCGGGCTTACTGACTTGTACCGCCTGGTGAACAGTGCCGCTATCACCGCAGACGATGACATATCGCGCTTGAGGCAGATTCATGCCGAACTCGATAGGCAGGTTACCTGCGCATATGGATGGCGAGACGTGGACCTAGCGCATGGATTTTATAGTTACCGCCAGATGGAACGCTTTACATTTCCTCCAGCCGTTCGCGTTGAAATGCTCGACCGGCTATTGAACGAGAACCTTTTACGAGCAGACGCTCCTAGCGATAGATTGTCGCGCGAACAGGAGGATCTGTTCGCATGATCGCTGGGCCGTCGACCATCGTTCGCGGTGACTTACTCGCTCTCATCGAGCTGGAGCTTCTAGGACCTCGGGGCGGCACCGAGGAAGAGATCAAGGGAACACCTCGCGCCGCGTACACAGTGGGCGCACTCGCGCCGGTAACGGTCGATCCCTCGATGCTTGCTGACCGCGTCTCGGAGTCTGGAGATCCAAATGACACCGGACTGGCGATTACCGACGCGGACGCGGAGCACGCGGAGCAACGCGGCGTGTTGGTGAATACGGACGAGGAAGCCGGCGCTGCCGACGATGAAGAAGACCGTGACGAAGGCCCGAAAGGTGCCCTCACACATCCGTCTTCGATGGGCCTCCGCTTTCAAGTCGCGCTTGACTGCAGCCTGCTTGCAGTCAAGGCAAGCTGGGGACGATACGAGACCTTCCGTCACGAAGACAACGACGGGCGAAAGGTCCAGTGGTCCCGTCGCGTTCCGGTTGAGAAAGTCGTCGAGGTCGATGTTCGCGGGTACGACAAACACGTCGCGCTGGAGCCCATCTCACTTGAGGAGTCGGTAACGTTACGGGTCGAACTGTTCCCTCGCGATGATCGCGTAATCGTCGAGCTCGCGCTGTCGAACGACAAAGTCACTGACATGAATGCGCCACCAGGCGACTGGTTGTTCCAGACCAAACTCCAGGTTGAGGCGAACAGCGGCGAAGCAGTCTTTCTGCCAACCCGTGATGTACTACAGGAGGGCTATGACGAACTCGACGAAGAACGACAACGGTTGGACCTGCAATACCGGCATCGGCTCGAATTCGCGGTCGGACGAACCACTTCCGTCAGCTGGATCGAGCCGACTGACGTAAACGGTAACGGCATCCGTCGAGCCGCTAGCGTCGAGACAAACTGGTTACCAACGGCGGATATACCTCAAACTAGGCCCGGCTCAGCTGGCGATGCGGTCACATCGATGCGTGAGCTGGCCGAACTCCAGGCAGGGGAGGTCGAGGACGCTTTTGCACCACTGATCAACGGTTACCTTGAGTGGCTTGAGAAACAACGAAGCGTTGCGAAACAGCTGCCAGACCACCTGCAGGGGCCGGCCGATGACGCGATCGCCGAGGCTGAGCTCTCGGCCGCCCGGCTACGAGAAGGCGTCGATTATCTGACTTCAAATCCTCAAGCGTTGCAGGCGTTCCGCTTCATGAATCGGGCTATGCGCGATCAGCGCACCCGCAGCCAGGTCGCCATTCGCCGCGCCGCCAATGATTCCGAATCCGTCGATGACGCATTGAGCGCTATCGAAGCGCAAGGCGATGCTGCCGCATCCTGGCGCCCATTCCAACTGGCCTTCGTCCTGCTTCAGATCCCAGCACTCACCGAACCTGCGCACCCATTCCGCAGCGGCGACGCGGCCAATGTCGAGCTGCTGTTCTTCCCCACCGGTGGCGGCAAGACCGAGGCCTATCTCGGATTGGCCGCCTACACGTTCGCGATCCGCCGACTCCAAGGCACCCTGGACACTCACGACGGTGCTCTGAATGGCGGCGACGGCGTCGCCGTACTCATGCGCTACACGCTGCGTCTGCTAACCTCGCAGCAATTTCAACGAGCAGCCGCGTTGGTCTGCGCCGCTGAGCTCATCCGTCAAGAAGACGAATCGACCTGGGGTGACAAGCCGTTTTCGATTGGGCTGTGGGTCGGAACCTCAGTCAGCCCCAAGCGTTTCGCTGATGCCAAGTCTCAAGTGGAAGAGGCTCGATCAGATACAAGCAAAGCATTCGGCCTCACGGTCCTTCAACTTCAGCGATGTCCATGGTGCGGTACCAAGATAGACCCGAAGCGCGACCTCGGAGTCGTCGCCCCGACCGAGCGCATCGCCGTGTATTGCGGCGATCGCCTGGGAGATTGCCCGTTTAGCAGCGATGGTGATGCGACTGGAGCATTGCCGATCCTCACCGTCGATGACGAAATCTATCGCAATCCACCGACTTTCCTTCTCGCGACGGTCGATAAATTTGCCCGCCTGACACGCGAAGGACCCGCCGCGAGCCTGTTCGGCTACGTCAGCGAGTGGTGTCCCCGACACGGGTACCGGCATCCTGACAGTGCCGGCTCTTGCAAGGGGGCATCGCACAATGCAGTCAACGGTGGTCGCAACTATTACCCAAAGGTCACGGTTCAACCCGTCAATCGACTTCGTCCGCCGGACTTGATCATCCAAGACGAACTTCACCTGATCACGGGCTCCCTGGGAACCGCGGTGGGACTGTTCGAGAATGCGGTCGACTTGTTGTGTTCCTATCGGCGCGGCACTGGGACGATTCGCCCCCTGATCGTCGCCTCCACCGCGACAGTGCGGAACGCAGAAAATCAGATACAGGCGCTGTACGGGCGCGGAGTGGACATGTTCCCCCCACAGGTGCTTGATGTCCGGGACACTTACTTCTCGAAAGAAGTACCTGTCTCTGACGAAGCTCCGGGCCGAAAGTATCTCGGGGTATGCGCCCACGGAATTCGGTTGACGCTAGCGGAGATCCGAGTCTCGGAGATCTTGCTGCTTGCCGGTCAAAAGCTATTTGACGAGTCGGGCGGAGACCCGACTGCCGCCGATCCCTATATGACTACGGTGGCGTACTTTTCGGCTACCCGCGAACTAGCCGGTATGCGACGCTACCTCGATGACGACGTCACGACGCGCGTCACGGGTAGAACAGAACCATTCCCCCCACGAACAAACGATCTAGAAAGGCTTGAGATTGGCGAACTAACATCACGAATCTCGTCAGAAGAAATCTCGGCGACACTTGACAAACTCTCGCTGCCATTTACCGCGCGCTGGAGTACTTCAGGTCGCAAGGAGTTCTTCAAAGAGCGCGATGCCGCGCGCGCCGCCGGCAAGCGAGAGCCCGAATGGGGAACCAAGCCTTACGATTTCGTTCTAGCCACCTCGATGCTTCAGGTCGGCGTCGACGTCCCGCGCCTTGGCCTCATGCTCGTCGTCGGCCAACCCAAGAACACCGCCGAGTACATTCAGGCCTCGTCCCGAGTCGGCCGAGACGCTTTGAAGCCCGGACTCGTGCTGGCATTGGCCAACTGGGCAAGGCCTCGCGACATGGCACACTTCGAACAGTTTCGGCACTACCACGAGACCTTCTACGCCCAAGTCGAAGCCCTCAGCGTCACACCCTATTCCGACACCGCGATGGAGCGCGGCCTCATGGGTGTGCTGGTCAGCGTTGCCCGCGTTGCGCAAGCACGGTCGGCTGCTGGGATGTCACCCGAGGCCGGCGCGGGCCAGATTCTAGGTTCGATGGCCAAGGTCGCAGACCTCATTGAACAGATCACCGCAAGAGCTATGCCGGCCGTAGAAGACGCGGACGTAGCGGAAAAGCTGAGACTCAAACTCGTTCAGCGGCAGGACCGCTGGTACGGCAAGGCCGATGAGGCAAAGGGAGCTCTCTACTATGAGCGGGTTCCTCAAAACAAGACCGCATGGCCGCTGTTGATCAGCCCCGAATCCATGTTGATCAAGCCGACCGATCAAATATTCGTGGTGGCGAACTCGATGCGAGAAGTACAACCGGAGATCAACCTGTTGGTCAGCCCGACCGCTGAAAACCTTGCATTCAGGGAGAAGTCCAGTTTCCCGCAATGGGACGTACCTGCCGAAAGTGACAAGAAATGACCGAGGCTACCGACCTGGGAGTGATCGAGGAGGCACAACCCGTAGCGGTGGGCTCTGAGACACTTGACCCCATCACCGACGTCGAGGCGAAGACGTCGAAAAACTATGCGCGAGTTGGCTCGATACGACCGTCAGCGATGTTGTACACCAATGGCATTGGTGCGACTGTCGACTTACCTCACTTCGCCGTAATGCCCTCGGGCACCGACGCGTGGGAGCGAGTTTACGCCCGTCGGGCCGGCGGTGCTGACACGATCGCAGAACCCAGACTGCTGGAACTGACCCGAGCCCATCTGGGCAGCCAAGTCGTCGAACTCCGCAAGCCACCATGGGCACCGGAAGAGAAAGGATGGTCAGCCGGTTCAGCTATCGATCTTGGCATCCCGTCGAGAATCTTCCCGCAATGGCTGCGGTGCACGGGATGTGGTCGACTGGCGCCAGTGTCGCACGAACTGTTCGTCTATCGCAACGTCGTAAAGTATCGGCCAGACCGCGCCGAATTCTTCCATGACAAGTGCAAAGGGTTCGAGGGCAGGAAGAAGCCGTTCAGAGCGGTAGCGCTGCCGGCTCGCTACCTGATCGCGTGTGTCAATGGGCATCTCGATGAGTTCCCTTACGACGCTTGGGTTCACCGCGGGGCATCTTGTCCGTCAGGTAGCCCCTTTCCCACCCTTCGGATGCGGGAATGGAAGAGCAATATCGGTCCTGACGTGCAAATCCACTGCTTGTCTTGCCAACAGAGCCGCGGCATGCTGGAGGCTGTCGGCCCGAAGGCGGCAGA
Source organism: Mycobacterium cookii (assembly GCF_010727945.1). Lineage (NCBI taxonomy): Bacteria > Bacillati > Actinomycetota > Actinomycetes > Mycobacteriales > Mycobacteriaceae > Mycobacterium > Mycobacterium cookii. Next base: position 4,343,294 of record NZ_AP022569.1, on the reverse strand, counting down.
GAAACTTCCGATGTGTAGGGGCCGGCATCCGCACCTCGACGCATTCTACAAATGCGGACAGCGCGGTCGATTGATGATGCTCGGCGCGGCCAATCAATGGTTTGCCTCGACGCTCGGGCTCCTGGCCCTGCCTCGTGAGGAGGTCAAGTCGGCCAAGGATCTGGTTCCTTTGCTGCGCACGTTGCAGAAAAGCGATCTGGACATGCCCAAGAGCGTGGATGACATCAAGATGTGGCGCAACTACGCCGCGTTACTTGCGAATACAGAAGACTTCGATGGTGTACCTGATGAACTCCTCTGGGAGGCAGTGCAGATTGCGCGCGATACCGCCGCCAGGGCGACACGCGAAACCCGAGAGCCACCTTCAGACCCGCGTGCGATTCTCGCCCCGGAGTGGGCGGTCCTGAGTGATGAAGCCAAGTACACCCGTCTCAGCGGTTCTCGCGACTTTCGCGCTCTGCGCCGAGATGTACCTCCGCCGCTGGAGCCGGTTCTGACAGCAGTCGCCGCGGTCGAACGGCTCAAGAAAGTCAACGCGTTTCTGGGGTTCACAAGGATCGATGCACTTGACCGCATTGATGATGCGGCGACTCGCGTTGCACCTCTTTGCGTTAACGGCAAGCCAACGTGGGTACCGGCTACCGAGGATAGAGGCGAGGGAATCTTTCTGCAGTTCGATGAGTCGTGCGTCGCTGCGTGGGAGGAGGAGGTAGTCGACCTCCAGGTGTGGACTGCATTCCGAGAAGCGCACAGAATCAATTTTCGCCGGCGAACGAGTAAGACCGCGGATGACATCGATCCGGATTCACGTTTCCCCCCTCCACGCTACTGGGCCATACATTCGTTGTCACACTTGCTCATTCGCGAAGCTGCGATGTTGAGCGGCTACGGGAGTGCCAGCTTGACGGAGCGGATCTACGCCTGGCAGGCGAGCGATGAGTATGCGCCAGCAGCAGGATTATTGATCTGTACTACCGCTTCCGACGGTGAAGGGACGCTAGGCGGTCTTGTTGAGCTTGCGCGGCCCGCAAAACTCGAGAAACTCTTCAGGGACGCAGTTCGTCGCGGACAGCGATGCTCATCAGATCCCATCTGCTCGCATCGCGCCCCAAAAGGGAAGGAGGAATTCCTGCATGGCGCCGCGTGCCACTTCTGCCTCTTCCTGAGTGAGACAAGCTGCGAGCGAACGAACCGCTTCCTTGATCGCCGGTTGCTGCTCGGGCTGCCGACCGACCCGGAAGTGCAGACTCCCGGTCTCCTAGGGGCGCTTTCGATTCTGTCATGAGCACCGGAGAGATCGCACGGCTTGGTGAGCTCCTCAGCGCCGAAGAAGCCAAGTCGATCGCTGCCGCTCTGCGTCAGGTCAAAATGCCACACGTTGCGGCCAAACGTGCTTACCCCGCCCATCGTTCCGAAGTCGAACGATTGCTGAAGCAGTTGATCTCTCGCGACACCGATGCAGCACTAGTCGCGGCAGTACTCGACGGTATCGCCGCGGTCCCAAAGGTTCATCGTCCAGTAGTTGTGTGGACTTCGCCCTCTATCCCGGGATCGACCGGCCACACAACGCTCGCCGCTCTCGACATGATCAACGATGCAACCACGCACATACACGCTGCAACGTATTCGGCAGGTAAGGATTCGCCGCACCTGGCTGCCCTCCGCAACGCTCTAGACCGAGGCGTCACCGTGACTGTCGTCGTTGATGTCAAGGAGAGAGCCGATGCCGCCGCGCTGATTGCGCAGAGGCTCGACGGCGCGCGTATTTGGACGTTGGCCGAGCCCGCAGGTGGCCAGTGGGCGATTCAGCACTCCAAGCTGATCGCAGTAGACGACAGGTGCTCGTTTGTCACTAGTGCAAACTTCTCGACTGCGGCGGCGATGCGGAGCCTTGAGTGCGGCATGTTCAGTCAGGATGCGCTTATCGCCACGGGTATCCGCGAGCATCTCGAAAACCTTCACGCGCATGGCATTTTGATCGACTTCAAGACGTGATTGAAGTTTCGACGGAAATGCTCGAGGATTCTTGTATGCGCGCGGTCGGATTGTTCTCAGGCATCGGCGGCTTCGAGGCGGGGTTGGCGCAGTCTGGAATCACCACGGATGTGATGTGTGAGAACTGGGAACCCGCGGCCCGGGTGCTTCAGCGGCGTTTTGACTCAGACATTCTAGGAGACATTCGGGACTTGCCCGCGCTACCCAGATGCGACGTCGTCACTGCCGGATTCCCGTGTACTGATCTCAGTCAGGTCGGGCGCACGGCTGGGATCGATGGGGCTGAGTCAGGTTTGATCCGCGAGGTTTTCCGACTCGCCACCAAGCGCGGACCGAGCTGGCTCGTGCTCGAGAACGTGCCCAACCTCCTCGCGTTACACCAGGGAGCGGCAATCCGTTTCATCGTTCGATGGCTTGAGGACCACCGATGGAACTGGGCATACCGAACGGTGGATTCTCAGTACTTTGGAGTGAGACAGCGACGTCGCCGCACATACCTTGTCGCTTCACGCACTGAGGACCCTCGAACCGTCTTGTTTGCGGATAACGCCACGCTAGCTCCAGTTCGCCCAATCCACCGCGCGTACGGCTTCTATTGGACCGAAGGCAACAGAGGACTCGGATGGGGCGAAGGCGTCACCCCGACGCTCAAGGGCGGATCGAAGCTCGGAATCGCTTCTCCCCCAGGCGTATGGCTTCACGAGCGCAGCGTTGGTGATGCGATCGTGAAACCCTCGATCGCTGCCGGTGAGCGGTTGCAAGGGTTTCCGTCCGGGTGGACCGATGCGGTAAATCGCGAAGGCGAGCGATGGAAGCTCGTTGGCAACGCCGTGACCGTTCCTGTCGCAGAGTGGATCGGCAGCAGATTGGTCGATCCGGGCAAGTCAGTAGACGTTGAGCGAAGGTCCTTCGACGACCGCAAGAGCTGGCCAAAGGCGGCAGCAAATGTGAGAGGAGTGCGCGAAGCCTGGACACTCAGCGAGCGCCCCCTGAAGATCGCGCCTAGGGCGTCGCTGGCGGCGGTCATGGATAAGTACGGGGCGGTTCCGTTGAGTATTGGCGCAACAACAGGATTCGCAACACGCTTGAAGGCGAGCAGGCTGCAAAGCCGTGCCGGATTCATCCAAGCGCTCGATGCTCATATAGATGCCTTCCGAAAAGCCTGAACCTCTGGATGACTCAATCCGTCGGCGGATGCAGTCGCAGCTCCGACGGGACACCGAGCTCGAGCTCAGAACACGTAAGGCTCTGCATCGCATGGGTTATCGCTACCGGGTCGACTACCGCCCCGAAAAGTCACTGCGCTGTCGAGGCGATCTCGTGTTCACTAAGCGGAAAGTAATTGTGTTCGTCGACGGCTGTTTCTGGCACGGCTGCCCTCTGCACGCAACATCACCCAAGAACAACGCTGATTGGTGGCGTGAGAAACTCGACGCAAACGTCAAGAGAGATGCGCGAAATAGTGTCGCGCTGAGCGATCTTGGCTGGACAGTAGTTCGAATCTGGGAACACGAAACGGTGGACGAGGCCGTTGCCCAAGTCCGACGGGCGCTCGAGCAGACGCAAGCCGGTTAACTCACGTTCTTGAACATTTCGAACCGCTCGGCAAGGCGGTCTTTCGAGGGCCTGTCTGCTCGCCGCTTGGGTAGCGTAAGCCCGCGTCCGTCCATCTCTTGCAGTCCGTGCAGAAGCATCGGCCCGTCAGTCTCCTCCATCAGCTCGCCGTTGATACGCACGACATAATCTGGTGAGATGCCAAGAAGATTCGCATCGTATGCCGCGTGGTGAATCTTGCAGAGACTGAGGCCGTTATCGACTGAAGGAACGCCATGGACCTCAGCATCTCCTATGATGTGAGCGGCATCCAAAAGCTTGCCATGCTTCAAAGTGCATACGGTGCAGCGTTGTTCGTAGGCATACATCACCCGACCTCGAAACTCGGGCTGGTGCAGGCGTTGCTTCATAACCCGCTCTGCGTAGACGCGCTCGATCGGCTCCAGATGAAGTGGATCAGCTACTGACTGGAGGCTCGCGTCCAACGCAATCATGAAGCGGTGGTTAGCGGCGTCGTCAGCGATGACGTAAGCAGGAAAGATAGGAACGTAGACGCCGTCTTTGATCTTGCGAAGCAAGATGATCGGCAGTCTCAGTTCTAATGCCCTGCGCATCTTCACGTTGTCGCCAGCCGTCGTGTCCCTTTGGTAGTCATACGCGAACAGCGATTCGCCGACGTGGGCGTCGGAGTATCCGCCGTCTGGGCTTGAAACGACTGACAACGTGGCGAGAAGGTCCCTGGGATTCCAGATGCCTTTACTGCGGTCGATGATGCGACGGGTTTCGCCACCGACTTGCAGAGCGTCCAGCTGCTTTCGCGTGACAACGCCATATTCCGAAACGAGCTCGGCTAGCTGGCTGAAGATGAGTTCGCGTAAATGAAGTTCGGCCGCACTATCCACTCCCACAGTTTTTCATGCATCGCAAGGAGAACTGATCGCTTTGCGAATCGAGCGACTATTCCGCTCCGAGCACGGACTCTGTGCAACGTGCCTTCGACTTGAATGGGTTGTCTTTTCGCAACTCCATATGCAGCAAACCTTGCGGTCAGCGATCTCTCTCCCAAGACGTGCGCATTGGACCGCGTACCTCGCCCCAACCCCGTGAGTGTTCTGACGAGCAGGCAAGGATGTCTTGGCGGTCCATCCGTTCACGCGCAGGCTGTTGGTCACGCCTGAGCGGCGACTAGCCGTCTTAACTGCTCACCGTGCGCGCGTAGCGGGTTCCCGATGACCCGCTGGTGCGCAAACATCGAGGCTCAACACCTTGTGCCAGCCTTATCTAGCTGCAAGTCCCTTGAATGATGTTCAATCGAGTGGTGGGGGTAGCCATAACGCCAGAAAGTTCCAAATCGCAGCCTAGCCACGCTCTACCGGGGCCGCGATCGTGACGTCGACCGACGAAGCGCCCCGCCTCGCCAATGACACCGAGCGCAAGGTGTACCAAAGTCTGCGGGACCAGCTCCAACCGCACGACGTGGTAATCCCGGGCCAGCGCGTGACGGACCACCTCAAGGACCACGAGGTCGATTTCGTCGTAGCGATCGAAAGTGCCGGCATCGTGTGCCTCGAGGTCAAAGGTGGCGAGGTCTGGCACGACGGCACTTCGTGGTGGCAAAGGCGCCACGGGCAAGACCACGAGATCAATCCGGTTCGCCAGGCCCGCGAAGCCTGCTACGCGCTGCGCACCTTCGTCGAAGACGACGATCGCTGGACCCAGGGCCGTCTGCGTTGGGACCACGTCGTGGTCTTCCCCAATGCAAAGATCGACGACGAATTCGCCCTGCCCGAGTGCCCACGCTGGAAAGTGATTGACCGCGAAGACCTTTCGAAACTCGTCGTGAACCTGAAGAGCGTATTGCTGCGACACGAGCTCGACCGCCCGCTGCTGACCAGGCGAGGCATCGAGCAGCTCTCGATAGCATTAAGCGGCAGAGGGTTGCCGCAACGTGATGTTGTCGCCCGCGCACTCGCTAGCGAGGACGCCGCTGACGCCCTGACCGAGCATCAAGCCGTCATCCTCGGCGCGATCAAATTGCTGAATCGCGTTGAGATCCGCGGCGGGGCGGGGAGCGGCAAGACCTTTCTCGCCGTGGAACAGGCTCGTCGACTGTCCGCCGCCGGCCAGCGGGTCGCTCTGGTCTGCTACTCCCATGGGCTCGCTTCCTACCTGCAACGGATCACGACCAAATGGCCGCGCCGGCAAAAGCCCGCGTACGTCGGTGGGTATCACGCGCTGGGCATGCAATGGGGAGCGCCTGTAGGACCCGACGAGTCCTTGCGCACTGACGAGACGGTCCAATTCTGGGAGCATGACCTGCCGCTCCAAATGGCTGACCTGGCAACGCAACTCGCACCAGGTTATCGTTTCGACTCGATCATCGTCGACGAAGCCCAGGACTTCGCTGATGCATGGTGGGATCCCCTTCTCGCAGCCTCAAAGACGACGAAACGGGCGGCCTGTATGTCTTCAGTGACGAAGGCCAGCGCGTTTTCAGCCGCCGCGGGTCCCTACCGGTACCACTCGTGCCACTGATTCTCGATCACAATCTCCGCAACACCCGCCAGATCGCGACGGCGTTCCAGCCGCTCGTCGATCAACCCATGCGCCTTCTCGGCGGCGATGGACCCGCCGTCAAGTTCGTCGAGTGTCGACAAGACGAGGCGATGAACGCTGGTGACGACGAGGTCGGGCTGCTATTGGAGCAGGGATGGCGGCCGGAAGACGTTGCCCTGCTTACGACGGGCACGCGTCACCCGGAGCAGAAGGAACGGCAGGCAGCGGGCAGCGCCGCCTACTGGGACAGCTTCTGGGATGCCGACCAGGTTTTCTATGGCCACGTCCTCGGCTTCAAGGGACTCGAGCGCCGCGCAGTCGTACTCGTCGTCAACGAGAAGTCCGCAGTCGAGCGCTCGCGCGAACGTCTCTACGTCGGCCTCTCGCGCGCCCGTGACCAACTCGTCGTGTGCGGTGACCTGAACTTCATCCGCGAAGTCGCCGGACCCGATGTGGCCCGCCGCCTACGGCTGGAAGCGGCCGGGTTCGAAGTTCACTGACGTCCCTATCCAGGAAGAGCTGACACGTGCCTTACGACAAAGACGGCAGTTTCGTCTCGATGAACGACGCGCTCGATGCTTGGGAACCGCAGGCCGTGTCGCTCCTGCTGGACACGGCGAAGAAATACAACGGTTTTGTCACGTACAAACAGTTGGCGGAAGCGGTTCAGCAGCAGTCGGAAATCAGACACGACGGTCTACTGACCAACTGGATCGGAAGTGTGCTGGGCCGGGTTGTTGATCATTGTGTAAAGGAAGAGATTCCACCTCTCAGTTCCCTATGCGTCAAAGAAGACGGAACAGTTGGCGATGGCTACCGACACGTCCTGCTCGCTCGCGGCGAGGTAGTTGATATGGAATACGACCAGTTGGATGACCACGCCGCGAAAATGAGGCTTGAGTGCTACCGCCACTTTGGCGCCTATCTTCCGGCGGGTGGAGGGGTTCCGACACTAACCCCCAAGGCCAAAGCAGCAAACGACTACAAGAAGGCACAGGCCAAGCTCGACGAGCCGCCGAAGTTGTGCCCGACGTGCTACACGGTGCTTCCGATGACTGGAAAGTGCGACAACTGCGAGTAGGGGCGGTCCGGCTTGACATCAAGTGGGACAACAGACCGACCCGCCCCATCCTTCGCGGGTTCGCACCGCCCCCAGCCGCCAATTCCACCCCGGACCACCGCGCGGCAGCGCTACGGTGACCTCATCCCGTTGGAGAGGTCAGGGTCGCAGCGATGGACCTGCTGGAGCCGTTGGACGTGGCGATGATGACAGCGGAGCTGCTGTCCGACCCGCTGCACGTCGCCGCGTTGCTGATCCTGTCGCCTCCCGCCGACGCGGGCCCAGGCTACGTCGACGAGCTGTACCGCGATGCGCTGACAAGCACCGCCGAGCTTGATCCGCGATTTCGCCGGTACCCGCACGTCGGCGTCGACACTGCGGGCCTGTGGGTGTGGCGCAGCGACGACAACGTCGACATGCACAACCACATCCGGCGCCGGACGCTGCCTGCGGGCGCCGATCGCGACGCGCTGTCGAAGGTGATCAGCGAGCTGCACAGCGAACGGCTCGACCGGTCGCGGCCGATGTGGATTACGTATCTGATCGACGGTCTCGAAAACGGTCAATTCGCGCTGTACATCAAGGTGCACCACACCGTGGTCGACGGCGTCGCGGGCCTGCGGATGATCACCGATGCGATGACCACCGACCCCGATCGCCGGTCGATGCCACCGCTCTACACCATCGCGCCAGGCCAACCCGCCGAGCGGTCCGCGGCCTCACGCGGACCGATCCCCAACCCGTTCCGACTCGTGCGCTCTGCAGTCAACGCCACCACGTCGGGCCTGGGCTTTGTCCGCCAACTCGCCCTCGGCGAAATATCGACCGTGGTCGCCGGCCTCGCGGGCCGAAATACGTTGCTGCCCTTCGGCGCCCCCTACACCAGGTTCAACGGCCGGCTCGGCCGCGAGCACGCCTTCGCGGGTACCAGCTGGCCGAAGTCGCGCATCCGGGCCGTGCAGAACGCGGCCGGAGTCACCGGCAACGATGTGGTGACCGCCGTGGTGGCGGGCGTGCTGCGGGAGTGGCTCACCGCGCACAACGAGCTACCCCATCAGTCACTGGTGGCCATCTGCCCGATCACGGTACGCAGCCGCGAGCACACCAACGACGACGATCAGCACGGCAACTTGTTCGGTCTGGAGTTGTGCCCGTTGGCCACCGACTCGGCTGATCCGGCCGAGCGGCTGGCCCGCATCCACCGTGCGATGACGTGGGCCAAGCGCCAGGTGGCCAGCCGCGGGTCGAACGTGACCACGCTGTTGGTCGCGCCGAGTATCGGGTCCACGGTCCTGTTGCCGATGGTGCCGCTCGCGCCGCGGCTGCGCCGCGGCTACAACTTGTCGATCTCCAATGTTCCCGGCCCGCAGGCCGACTTGTATTGGAACGGAGCACATCTGGAGGAGATCTACCCCGTGTCGACGGCGATCGGCGGGCAGGCGTTGAATGTGACGATGTGCTCCTATGCCGACCGAGTGACGTTCGGCTATGTTTCCGGCCGCAATGTGATGCCCGACATCGAGTCGCTCATACCGTTGACTGAGCGCGCACTGGTCGAGCTGGAGACCGCCGTCGGAGTGGTGGCGTGACGGCACACAGGAAGGCAAGCTGATGGGTACCTACGCGGTCACCGGCTCGGCCTCAGGCATGGGGCACCAGGTCGCGCAGAAGCTGCGCGACGCCGGGCACATCGTGATCGGAGTGGACATCAAACAGGCCGACATCGTCGCCGATCTTTCGACCCGCGAGGGACGCCAGGCGGCGGCCGCGGGCGTTCTACAAGCTGCCGGGTCCAGATTGGACGGCGCCGTGCTGGCCGCCGGGCTCGGCCCCACTCGGGACCCGGGCCGTGCGCGCCTGATCGCCCAGGTCAACTTCTTCGGCGTCGTTGAGTTGCTCAGCGCGTGGCGCCCGGCTCTGGCCGCCGCTGACCGCGCGAAAGTCGTTGTCTTCTCCAGTAATTCCACCACGACAACGCCTACCGTTCCCGCTCGCATGGTGCGGGCCTTTCTTGCGCGTGACGCCGACAAGGCGGTTCGATCCGTGAGATTTCTCGGCAAGAACGCTGCGGTGTTTGTCTACGCCGGGTCCAAGATCGCGGTGAGCCGCTGGGTTCGACGCGAGGCGGTCAAGGCCGAGTGGGCGGGCGCCGGCATCCGCCTGAACGCGCTTGCTCCGGGGGCGATCATGACGCCTCTTCTGGAGGAGTCGCTGGCATCGCCCAAGGAGGCGAAGCGCATCCGGTCGTTTCCCGTCCCGATCGGCGGTTTCGGCGACGCCGGGCAGCTGGCCGACTGGGTGCTGTTCATGCTGTCGGATGCGGCCGACTTCTTATGTGGGAGCATCGTATTCGTCGACGGCGGGTCGGATGCGTACTTCCGCGCTGACGACTGGCCGAGCAGCGTGCCGGCGTATCGACTGTTGTCCTACCTCAAGCGCTTCCGCGGGCAGTCGGGCTGAGAGCTGCGCGGTGCATCGAAAGGTCCTCACATGGTCAAACCGTCGTTGAGCCAAGTGTTCGCCATGGCGGGCGTAATGACACTCGCCGCTGGCGCCGGCATCGCGTCCGCCGATCCCGATCTGAGCCCGGCCTTCAACACCACATGCACCTACTCCCAAGTGGTTTCAGCTCTCAATGTCGAATTTCCGATAGCTGCTGCACAACTCAACGCCTCGCCGACAGCGCAGGCTGCATTGCGTGGATTCCTCGACTCGTCGCCTGATCAGCGCCGCCAGATCGCGGACGAGCTGGAAAGCAAGCCGGGAGCTCAGCCGTACGCTCAGCAGTTCGGCGGATACGTCGTGCAGATCGCCACCACCTGCAACAACTACTGAGGCGAAAAGCTCTTCGCGAGAGCCGAATCAACCACCCTCCACCCCGCCCTCCCCCACGGCGACCAGCAGCGTGAACGTCCGCTCCCCCTTACCGGCCTTCGTCGTCAGCGTCAGCGGGTAATAGCCGGCTGGCGCCGACTCTGCCACCTTGATTGTGACCGTCGCCGTCGCCGACCCGTCGTCACCAAACTTCCCCGACACCGACTTCGCCGAAATCCCGTCGTAGGGCTTCGCGCTGATCGTGTACTCCCCCGGCCCGTCGACCATCCGCTGCACATTGACGGTCACATACGTCGACCTCCCCGGATCCACCGTGACAACGGCCGGCGAAACATTCACCGTCACAGCCAGACTGCCCGCACCGAACGACGGCGGAGCCGACGATGCAGCAGTCCCCCACGTCGTGTTCGGATGAACCGACAACGAGAACGCCAACTCGCCGCCAGACTCGATAAAACCCGCAGGCAGATAGGTCTGGTCGATTGATCGCCCGTCGACATGCAGGCTGCTGATGTACTGCATCCGGTGATGCCCGGACGCCCCGGGCGCGGAGATCCGAATGGATTTGCCTGCGGGAAGAGCGATTTCGATCCGGTCAAACAGCGGCGTGTTCACGGTCAACACCGATGTACCCGGGACGCTGGGATACAGGCCCATAGCCGCCCAGACGTACCAGGCCGACATCGCACCCAAGTCGTCGTTGCCGGGTTCGCCATCGGGTGTCGGGCTGAACAGTGTGCTGCGGATCCGGTCGACCAATTCCTGTGTCTTCCAGGGCTGTCCGATGTAGTTGTACAGCCACGGCACCCCGAAATCCGGCTCGTTGCCGGCCCACAGATACGGATCCTCCGGGCCGACATTGAGCTGCGAGGTGAATTTGTCGAGCCGGTCAGCCACCGCCTGACGGCCGCCGAGCGCGGTCACTAGACCGGCGACGTTCTGCGGCACATACCAGACGTACTGCTCGGCGTTGCCCTCGTCGAACCCGACCTGGCTGAAGCAGCCCACCGCGGGCGGCACCACCGCGGGACCCACGCGGAAGAACCCGAGCGCATTGCGCGGCGAGATGGAATGCGTTGTGGGGTTGAACAGGTTCTGCCAGTATTGCGCGCGGTCCTGAAAGTCGGCCGCCGCCGCCGAATCGCCGAGTGCAGCGGCGAATTGGGAGATGGCGAAGTCGTCGACCGACCACTCCAACGAGATCGACGCCGCCGGGAACGAACCGCGGCAGGTCGCCGTCGTCGGCAGCGGAAGGTAGCCGCGCCGCAGATACGTCTCGACCTCGGGCCGCTCCACATACCCGTTGCGCCCGGCGCCGCCCTCCTTGGCCGCGTCGAGCATGAAACGCAACGCCCGATGCACGTCGAAGTCCTTGGCTCCGAACGCAAAGAAGTTCGCGATCAGCGGCACCACGCTGTCACCGGTCATCTCCGCCGTCGCGGTATTGGCCAGCGCCCAGCGGGGATACGACCCGCTCTGCTCGGCGTCGTTGACCAATGACTGCGCCATGTCGCTGGCCTCCTGCGGGAACACCAGGCCCTGCAAAGCCGCGACACCGCGATAGGTGTCCCAGTCGGAGAAGTTGGCGAACTGGGTATGGCCCTCATCCACGGTGTGGATGTTGTTGTCGAATCCGATGTAGCGTCCGTCGGCGTCGTTGAATGTGTTGGGATTCAGCAGCGCATGGTAAAGCGCGGAGTAGAACGTGACGATGTCGTCTTCGGTGTAGCCGGCAATCCTGATGCGCGACAACGCATCATTCCACTGCGTCGACGCCGCGGCGCGGACGTCGTCGAAGCTCTCCGCGGCTTCGTCGAGATTCTTGCGGGCACCGTCGACGTCGACGTAGGACAGTGCCGTACGCACCTCGACCTCCGAACCGGCCGGGAATTCCACGTAACCCCCGCTGGAGCCCTGGTAACTCGCATACGCGCTGCGACCTTTCGGGTATATCGAAGTCCCGTCCCACGTGCCGAAGTTGATGAATGGCTTGCTGAACTTCATCGCGAAGTACACCGTGTAGACGTTGTCTTTGCCGCAGAATCCGCCGGTGGTGGCCGAGCCGGTGATCGTCGTGTTGTCGCCCTCGATCTTGATCTTGTCCGCCGAGGTGCCGCCCAGCGACGACCCTGACCGCACCAAGAACCGCGCCGGCCGGTGCCGCGGGAAGTGGAACCGGCCGACACCGGTGCGTCGGGTGGCGGTGAGTTCAGCCGTCACGTCCGCGGACGGTAGCCGCACCGAGTAGTAGCCGGGCACGCCGACCTCGTGGTCGTCGTGGGCGATCTCCTCGCTGGCATCCCACGGCGCCACGCCGACCGGGCCGGTGGTCGGCAGCATCGAGATGTCACCGAACGCCGCGCACCCCACCGAGGCGTGCGTCATGCTGAACCCGGTCGCGTGGTCGTTGGAGTGGCTGTAGCCCGCATAGTTGTCGACGGTGTCCGGGGAGTACTGCACCATGCCGAACGGCACCGATGGCCCCGGGAAGTTGTTGATCTCACCAACCGTCTTGCCGCCATTGCCGGTGCCGATCAGGGTGTTGACGTGATCGACCGGTTTCGCCACCATCTCGGGTGGTTCGTAGGACGTCGGCGTGGCGCTGACCAGCATTGCGCTGACCAGCAGCGCCGCCGTCACTAGCGCCACGGCACCCCGACGTGACCGCATAGCCGAATTCTGCTCCTTCGCCGGCACTTGGTGTGGGAGCCGGGCCGGTAGCGCGAGCATTTGGCCGGGTTCAGGTGTGGCAAACGCCGCGCGAATGTCGCCGCCTCCCGGCATACTGCGTGCTGTCAGGGGAGGAGAGAGTGAGCACGGGTAGTTCACGCGCCGGGACCACGTTCGGTAAATACACACTCAACCGTTTGCTCGGCAAGGGCGGGATGGGCGAGGTCTACGAGGCCTACGACAACGAGAAGCGCAGAAGCGTAGCTCTGAAAATCCTTGCTGAGCAATATTCACAAGACGAGCAGTTTCGTACACGCTTCCAACGTGAGTCATATGCTGCCGCGGTCCTTCAAGAGCCCCACGTCATCCCGATCCACGACTGGGGTGAAATCGACGGCAACCTTTACATTGATATGCGCCTGGTTAAAGGCCAGACGCTGCACGACTTGATCGAGCAGGGACCGATCGAGCCGAAGCGGGCCGTCGCCATCGTCAATCAGGTTGCGGAAGCTTTGGACGCCGCGCACGCCGAGAGATTGATTCACCGCGACGTCAAGCCGCATAACATCATCATCACCCCCGGCGATTTCGCCTATCTCCTCGATTTTGGTATCGCCGAGGCACAGGGCGACACTCGACTGACAGTGGCCGGCTACCAGATCGGCAGCTTCGACTACATGGCGCCCGAACGATTCGGCGATCAGCCGACCACCCCCGCGGCCGATGTCTATTCCTTGGCTTGTGTGCTTCACGAGGCGTTGACCGGGAAAAAGCCATTCCCGGGCGGAAGTGTCGAGCAAGTCATGGGCGCCCAGATCGCCGCACCACCGCCGCGGCCGAGTGTCATAAACCCTTCTGTACCAGCAGCTTTCGATGATGTCATCGCACGCGGCATGGCCAAAGATCCCGATGACCGTTACGGCAACGCGGGCGCGCTCGGACGAGCCGCGCAGCGTGCGCTTGACACGAACCGCTCCAACCCCTCCCAGACCGCGACTCAGCTCGCTCCCGGCTACCCACCGCCTACCGGCAATCCCCAGCCGTACATGGGGCCATTCACCGGCCCAACGGGCGTGGCAACCGCGCAGTATTCGCGGGACCGTTCACGGGCGTGGGTCTTGCCGACTGTCGTAGCGGTCGCCGCCGCGCTTGTGCTGAGCGCGATCGGGGTTGTGATCGTCCTGCTGGTGAATCAACAGTCTGAGCATCGAGCGCCCCCTGCAACGGCGACCGCCTATCCCTCGCCTACCAACCCCGCTCCCGAATCGACGTCGGAAGAGGCCGCGCCGACGGGCACCGAGACAACAGCACCCGAAAATTCTGAAGTGGCCAGCGAGCAGCGGCTGCAGGAACTTGCCGCATCGGATCGCCCCTACGTCGGCGAAGTCCTCGCCGGCCGCTGGGTGCCCCAACTCAGTTCCAAACGACCGGGCGTTTTCGACGAAGGGCATACCTGGGACAACAGGGAGACGCTGCAAGAGCATCTTCGACTCCGAAGCCGCTTTCCCGGGGTTCGACTGCTGTGGTCGGGCGACTGGTCGACGTTCTCCGATTCCAACTTCTGGGTCACGATCGTGGGGATCACATTTCCCGATTCCTCGGGTGCCCTCTCGTGGTGCAGAAACCAAGGTTTTGACTCAGACCATTGCGCCGCCAAGGTCGTAAGCACGTCGATGCCCGTCGAAGGAAGCACCGCGTACAACTGATGTGCAGCTTCCCCGCGCCACGATGCTTCCCGAAATCTGCGCCCAAGACGAGGAAGTGACGCGGTTGCTTTCAGCGCGTCCAGATCCGAAGCGGTGTGCAGGTGGCGAGGCGGTCAAAGTCTGCGTCCGCGTGCAACAGCGGAACACCGGTACGCACACAGGGAGCTGCGATCAGACAGTCGAGAGTCTTCCGGATGGTTACACCAGCACGTCGCGCCGCGCGATACAGCTTGGCCGCCAGCACAAAATCGTCGAGCTCCGCCAAACGAAGGATTGGGAAGGCGCGTAGATGCCGCTCCACCCGCATCGCCTCCCGATCCGACCGCAGCCCCTGCAGGATCTCGGTCAAGATCACGTCGGTTAACGCAACTGGCTGTCCGGCTTCAATTAGCTCCACACAACGCGTCGCCTGAGGCGCGGGAGTGTCGTTCAGGACGTCGATCCAGACACTGGTGTCGACGACAATCACGACCGGCCGCTACGGCTCTCGGCCAAGTCGCCTTCCCAACGCACCTTTCCGCGCAGTTGCAGGATCCCGACCTGGCGATGCCGGGCAACGAGTTCGCGCAGTGCCAGATCGACGGTGTCACGCTTAGTTTTCGTACCGAGCAAGCGCTGAGCCTCGCGCAGGACGTTGTCGTCGATCTCAATATTGGTGCGCATACACCTCAATTTACACCACCTATGGTGTAAATACCGACAGGTGCGCGCAGCGCCGGATGGCGTGACAGTATCCCGATATGCGATCGAGCATTCAACGCGCCGGCGCCGTGCTGGCCGCCCTGCTGATGATCACATCGTGCGGGGGCAACGACCAAGCGGCGAACCCGTCGAAAACGTCTGAGACGCCGGGCTTGTCGGAGTCCGAAGCATCGGACATTGCGACCGAGGCCTACGTGTACGCCTACCCGCTGGTTTCGATGGAATTCACCCGGCGCGGCTTGACGAATGTCCCCACCGCCGAAGACATCAAAGCCCCGATGGGGCAGATCGCTCGTATGCGCGTCTACCCGAAGCCGTCGTCCCGCACGATCACCGCGCCGAACGCCGACACCCTGTACACCCAGGCGTGGTTCAACGTGGCCAAAGAGCCGTGGATCGTCACCGTCCCAGAAATGGGTGACCGCTACTTCCTGCTGCCCATGCTCGACGCGTGGACCAACGTCTTCGCCTCACCAGGCACCCGCAACGGCGGCGGCAAGCCGCGCACGTTCGCGATCACCGGACCGGGCTGGCACGGCACGCTACCGCCGGACGTGCTGAACTACGAGTCGCCGACGGCCCTGGTGTGGATGCTGGGCCGGATCTACTGCTCGGGCACCCCGGAAGATTACGACGCGGTGCACAAGCTGCAGGACCAGATCACCGCCGTGCCGCTGTCGTCATTCGGCCAGCCATGGCTGCCACCGTTCGCCACGGTCAACCCGAACGTCGACATGAACACCGCGGTACGCACACAGGTGAATGCCCTGCCCGCACAGGACTATCTCGCGCTGTTCGCCCGACTGCTGAAGACCAATCCGCCCGCCGAAGCCGACGCGCCGACGATCGCGAAATTCGCGAAGATCGGCCTCATTCCCGGGCAGGATTTCGACGCGACCAAACTGTCGAAGGCGGTGAACTCCGGCATCGCCAAGTCCGCAAAGCTCGGCCAGGACAGCATCAGCAAGTGGCGCGAAGACGGCGTCGTCGCAGGCGATTTCATCTCCAAGAACGGCTGGGCCTACACCATCAAGGCCGGCAATTACGGCACGAACTACCGGCAACGCGCCTACGTCACCGAGGTCGGCGTCGGCGCCAACCTGCCCGAGGACGCCGTCTATCCGACTTCCGACGGCCCGGAGGTCACCCAGAAATACAGCGGCGCAACGAAATACCTGATGCACTTCGACAAAGACCAGCTGCCGCCCGCGCGTGGGTTCTGGTCGCTCACCGTGTACGACGCCGACCACTTCTTCGTCGACAACCCGCTGAACCGCTACACGCTGAGCCTGCGAGACAAATTCACGCCGAATTCTGACGGCTCGGTGGATTTCTACATCCAGGCCGACTCCCCCGGCCCGGGCAAGGAATCGAATTGGCTGCCCGCGCCGAAGGATCAGTTCAACCTCATGCTGCGGCTGTACTGGCCGAACGACAAGAAGCCGTCGATTCTCAACGGGACGTGGCACATTCCGCCGGTCAAGGCGATGCCGTAGCTACCCTCGCTGCGCGAACACGAACTCGTTGCCCGGCA
Organism: Mycobacterium cookii; assembly: GCF_010727945.1. Taxonomy (NCBI): domain Bacteria; kingdom Bacillati; phylum Actinomycetota; class Actinomycetes; order Mycobacteriales; family Mycobacteriaceae; genus Mycobacterium; species Mycobacterium cookii. The sequence continues at coordinate 4,326,682 of NZ_AP022569.1, read as the reverse complement.
CCATGTCCTTGACCGCCGGCGCAGCGGCGCGGCCGAAGTCGGCCATCAGCTCGGCGGCCGGCGTCACCGTCACATGCCAACCGTGACGCGCGTACCACTCGCCGACCGGCTCGCGCTCCTCGAAGTAGAACAGCTCTTCAGTGCGCGGAATCTCGCGCTGCGGATCCACTTTCGCTGCGAGCGTGCGCACCCGCTCCATCCGCTCGCGGCGTTTGGAACGGATCTCCTCGTCGAGGAACGTCGGCCCCAATGCCTCCACGGCGACCCGACTACCGGGGGCCGTGAGTGCGTCGATGCGCTCGAACAGCAGATCCTGCGCTGCGGCCGGCAGGTAAGGCATTAGGCCTTCGGCTGACCAGACGCTCGGCTGGGACGGGTCAAAACCGGCCTCCAGCAACGCCTTCGGCCAGTCCTGCCGCAGATCGACCGCGACCTCGACCCGGTTCGCCGCCGGCCGCGCCCCGCGCTCCGCCAACGTCGCGAGCTTGAAATCCAGCACCCGGTGCTGGTCGAGCTCGTAGACGGTCACGCCGTCCGGCCACGGCAACCGCCACGACCGGGCGTCGAGGCCCGCGGCCAGGATCACCGCCTGCCGAATGCCCGAGTTGGTGGCGGTGAGAAAGAACGAGTCGAAAAACTTGGTCCGCGAAGCCATGTAGCTGACCATCGCTTCCCTCTGCAGCGGCAACTCAGGCTCAGCCTCGACGAGCTCGGGCGGCAGATCGGGACCACCGTGCCAATTCCACACCCCGTCGCCGGCGGCGTCGAGGAACACCCGCGCGAACGGGTCCTGGATCAGTGGGTTGTCGCTCTCGGTTTCGGCCGCGCGGGCCGAGGCCACGCCCAACGCCGTCGCCCCCACGCTCTCGGTGATCTCCCAAGTGTCGTTGTCAGTTCTCGCCACGCGATTCCCCTTTCTGGCAGCAGTACTTTCGACCGTACGTGAGCGTCCTAGGTGCCGGCTGTGGGTCTCCTGCCGATTGATATCGCATGTGAGTCCGTTCTGAAAACACATGTCATGCCCACTCTCTGGTGCACCCGTGACTGCTGTGACCGCCGAGCAAGAAGGTGATACACGTCACCGCATGCGGGCGATCAGCACTTGGTCGGCTAGGCTGGCAACAACGTCGGCGCAGAAATGCCGACAGCGTCGTGGAATGCTCCGACATCCAAAGCTTCTTTCGCGGCGATCGATTTTGCCGACTGGCAATCTCGCCACCCTTGCACCCACCAGCTGCATGACAATGCGGTCGCGGCCACGCGGTGCAACCCGATGCCCGAGAGGCACCGAAAACATGACTACTGCAAGAACTTTCACCGAACTTGGCGTGCCCGAGTCCCTGTCCAATGTGCTTGCACAGCAAGGGATCACCGCGCCGTTCCCGATCCAGGTCGACACCCTGCCGGACACACTCGCCGGCCGTGACGTGCTGGGCCGCGGTAAGACCGGCAGCGGCAAGACGCTGGCGTTCTCCATCCCGCTGGTCGCCCGGCTCTCATCCGGCACGCGGCGGCCCTCACGGCCGTCCGGCCTGGTGCTGGCACCCACCCGCGAGCTGGCAACCCAGATCACCGCAACACTCATCCCGCTGGCCTCCGCCTGCGGCCTGAAGGTCAGCACGATCTTCGGCGGCGTGCCGCAAGGCCGTCAGGTGTCCGCGCTCAAGGCCGGGATCGACATCGTCGTCGCCTGCCCGGGACGCCTGGAAGACCTGATGAAGCAACGCCTGATCAGCCTCGACTCGGTGGAGATCACCGTGCTCGACGAGGCCGACCACATGGCCGACCTCGGCTTTTTGCCGGGTGTAACCCGCATCCTGGCCGCAACGCCGGCCGGCGGTCAGCGCCTGATGTTCTCCGCCACGCTCGACAACGGCGTGGACAAGCTGGTCAAGCGGTTCCTGCGCAACGAGAAGACCCACTCGGTCGACGAGGCGAACTCGCCGGTGTCGGAGATGACGCACCACGTCTTCCACGTCGCCGGTGTCGACGCCAAAAAGCAACTCGTACACCGGCTCGCGTCGGGCAGCGGCCGCCGGATCCTGTTCATGCGCACCAAGCATCAGGCCCGCAAACTGGCCCGCCAGCTCACCGAGGCCGGGGTGCCGTCAGTTGACCTGCACGGCAACCTGTCTCAGCCGGCTCGCGACCGTAACCTGGCCGCATTCACCGCCGGCACCGCGCGCGTGCTGGTCGCCACCGACATCGCCGCCCGCGGTGTGCACGTCGACGAGGTCGAGTTGGTCGTGCACGTCGACCCGCCCGCCGAACACAAGGCCTACCTGCACCGTTCCGGACGCACCGCGCGCGCCGGCAACAGCGGTGACGTCGTCACCGTCGTCCTGCCCGAGCAGCGCAGAGACCACGCGGCGCTGATGCGCAAGGCCGGCATCAACGTCCGCCCGCAGCAGGTGACCGCCGACTGCCCGCCCGTCGCCGACCTGGTCGGCGAGCCCGCGGCCTACCAGGCGCCCGCACCCAAGCCGGTGCAGCACACCCCGGCGAACAACTCCCGCCGGCCACGTCCCGCTTCCGGGGCGCGAGGGGGCCAGCGGCCACATCGGCGCAGGAAACCCGTCACCACCTAAGCCTGGGTCAGACATCCGAGGCTGGTCTCCGGTTATGTTGTCCGCGGGTCGCTGACAGGCGCGGGGCCGGAGGTTGTTAGGACATGCTCGTCGACGGGCGTCAAGTCACCGTCACCGGTGACTTGCTGCAGCCGCTGACCCGGCGCACCAACGACATCCTGCGGGTCGCGCTATCCGGGGCCTTGTTGACCGCGGTGATCACCAGTTCGCTGGTCACCCGCACGCGCTGGGACGAGCTGGAGAAGTCCATCTCCCGGATCGTCGGCGTGCTCACTCCCACCCAGTCCGACGTCGTCTACCTGGTCTACGGCCTGGCCGTGCTGGCGCTGCCGTTCATGATCCTGATCGGCCTGATCCTCGCCCGGCAATGGCGGCTGCTCGTCCCCTACGCGGCGGCCGCGTTTTTGGCCGTGCTCGCGTTGTCGATCACCGGCAAGGGGCTCGCGGCCCCGAAATGGCACTTCGACCTGTCCGACCGGCTGCGCACGGTGCTGGCCCAGTTTCTCGACGACCCGCGCTGGATCGGGATGCTCGCCGCGGTGCTTACGGTGTCCGGCCCCTGGCTGCCGGCCCGCTGGCGGCACTGGTGGTGGACGCTGCTGCTGGCGTTCATTCCGATCCATCTGGTGGTCAGCGCGATCGTGCCGGCCCGTTCGCTGCTGGGCCTGGCGGTGGGCTGGTTCGTCGGTGCTTTGGTGATCCTGGTCAGCGGCACGCCCGCGCTCGAGGTGCCGCTGGACGGGGCGGTGCGCGCGATGGCCAAACGCGGCTTCGTCGTCACCGGGCTTACGGTGCTCCGCCCGGCCGGATCCGGCCCGCTGATCCTGTCCGCGGCCACCGAGGATCCCGAAGACGACACCGCCGTCGTCGAGATGTACGGCCCGCATCAACGCAGCGGCGGCGCGCTGCGCCAAGCCTGGCTGCTCTTCCGGCTGCGCGGCAGTGAGACCGCCCCTCTGCAGGCGTCGATGCGACGCGCCGTCGAGCATCGCGCGCTGATGGCCATAGCGATCGGCGACCTCGGCGTGGCGAACACCTCGACGATCGCTGTCGGTTCCCTGGACCGCGGCTGGACGTTGTACGCGCACAAGCGCATCCGCGGGGCGCCGCTGGCGGAGTGCCACACGTCGACGCCGGTCGCCGAGGTGTGGGAGTCGCTGCACAAGCTGCAGGAGCACCAGATCTCCCACGGCGACCTGCGCGACAGGGAGATCACCGTCAGCAACGGCGCCGTCTTCTTCGGCGGGTTCGGCAGCGCGGAATACGGCGCCAACGACAACCAGCTGCAATCCGACATCGCCCAGCTGCTGGTGACGACGACCGCGCTGTACGGCGCCGACGACGCGGTGGAAGCCGCGATCAGCGTGCTCGGCAAGGACGCCGTGCTCAAGGCGTCGCGTCGGCTGACGAAAACGGCTGTGCCGAAACACATCCGCGATTCGGTGAATGACGCCAAGGGGGTGATTTCCCGCAGCCGCGCGGCGGTGATGCGCCAAACCGGCACCGAGAAGATCAAATCCGAGAACGTCACCCGGTTCAGCCGCAGCCAGCTCATTCAGATGGTGTTGCTGGTCGCGCTGGTCTACGTCGCCTACCCGTTCATCAGCACCGTGCCGACGTTCTTCAACGCGTTGAGCCGAGCCAACTGGTGGTGGGCGCTGCTGGGATTGGTCATCTCGGCGTCGACGTACGTGGGCGCCGCGGCAGCGTTGTGGGCGTCGGCCGACGAATCGGTGAACTTCTGGCGTCTGTCAATTGCTCAGGTGGCCAACACGTTTGCCGCCACTACCACTCCGGCCGGCGTCGGCGGGTTGGCGCTGAGCACCCGGATCCTGCAGAAGAGCGGGCTCAGCACCACGCGGGCCACCACGGCGGTCGCGTTGCAGCAGTCGATGCAGGTGATCATGCACGTGCTGCTGCTGATCTTCTTCAGTACCGCCGCGGGTGCCAGCACCGACCTGTCGCACTTCGTGCCGAAGTCCACCATGCTGTATCTGATCGCCGGCGTGGCTTTCGGCCTGGTCGGCATCTTCCTGCTGATCCCGAATGTGCGGCGCTGGCTGGCGGCCGAAGTCGCCCCGAAGCTCAAAGAGATCACCACCGACATCATCGAGGTCGCCCGCGAGCCCAAACGACTGTCGTTGATCGTCTTAGGCTGTGCTGGAACGACTCTTGGCGCGGCCTTGGCGTTGTGGGTCAGCGTCGAGGCCTTCGGCGGCAGCGTCTCCTTCGTCACGGTCACTGTGGTGACGATGGTCGGGGGGACGCTCGCGTCGGCCGCGCCGACGCCCGGCGGAGTGGGCGCTGTCGAAGCGGCACTCATCGGTGGCCTGGCCGCGTTCGGCGTTCCCGCGGCCGTCGCCGTGCCGTCGGTCCTGCTGTATCGCGTGCTGACCTGCTGGCTGCCGGTGTTCGTCGGGTGGCCGGTGATGCAGTGGCTGACCCGCAATGACATGGTCTAGGGCCGCGACTGCAGCGCCGGTGCGGCGGCGGCGAGGATCTCGTCGCGACTCCCGTTGAGCGGCGGATAGATTCGGCTGCCGTTGATGGTGCGCTTGGTGGCCTTGGCTTCTGCCCCGCTGGCGACCACTTGCCGATCCCAGCCTTCGGTGTAGACCGCCCCCGCCGGACCGAGGTCCAAAACGGTGACATACCAGGGGATCCGGAGGGGCAACATCGGCGCACCGAGCAGATCACTGATGACGTTGTAGCCGGCGAACCGTCCCATCGGCCTGCCGTGCTGGCACGACATCACCGACAGGTGCTCGTCGTCCATCCGCGCCGCGGCAACATCGCCGGCTGCGAACACCCCTGGCACGTCGATCACCCGCAGGTAGTCGTCGACCGCGACCCGGCCCAGACCGTCACACTGAACGCCCAGATCCGCGGTGCGCGGGTTGGCGCGCATACCGGCGCACCACACCACTGTCGACGCGGCCAGCCGCTCGCCCGTCGACAATGTCACGCCGTCGGCACCGATCGCGGCGACGCCGACACCCAACCGGGTCTGCACGCCGTTCGCCGCCAGCGCGGCCTCGATCACCGGGCGCGCCGACACACCCATGTCCGAGCCGACCTGCTCGTTGCGGTCGACGAGTACGACGCGAGGGGCAATGTCGCCGAACGCCAGCCGCGCGGGCAGCTCGCAGGCGGTCTCGATGCCGGTCAGCCCGGCGCCCACCACGATCACGGTCGCCGCGGCAACCGTGTGTGGACCGCCGGCGACCTCCTGCAGGTGCCGCTGCAGCCGCTGCGCGGCGTCGTAGGTGTCGACGTCGAAGCCGAATTCACCGAGCCCCGGCACGTCCGGTTTGACCACCCGGCTGCCCAGCGCCACCACTAGACGGTCGTAGCCGCGGGTCCCGAGCGTCGTGGACACCGTTCGGGAAACCGGGTCGATCGCCGTCACCTCGGCGGCGACGTGCTCGACGCCGACCGGGTCGAGCACATCGCGCAGTGCAATGCGGCACGCGGTCAGGTCGGCCTCGTAATTGCGCACGCGGATGTTGTGGTACGGCTGCGAGCTGATGACCGTGATGTTGACCTCGCCGGGCGCAACGCCGAGTTCGTCGAGGCGGCGGGCCGCACCCAGGGCGGCCCACAAACCGGCGAATCCCGACCCGAGCACGACGACGTCGCTCACCGGGCTCACGGTAGCCGCCGGGCATTAGGTTCTTCATATTTGCGCTTGCGAGGCCTACTCTTGGTGGATGCGGCAAATTTTGCTGCGCGCAGTTTTGCTTCTCGGATCGTGGGCGATCGGATTACTGGTCGCTGCGTGGGTAGTTCCCGGGGTTTCCTTGTCGGTGTCGGGTTTCATCGTTGCCGTGGTGGTGTTCTCGCTGACGCAGGCGCTGCTGTCCTTGCTGATCGTTAAACTGCCGCATGGCTACGCGTCGCTCCTCCTCGGGGGCACCGGCCTGGCATTGACCGTCGTCGCGTTGGGTCTGGCCGCGGCAGAGACACACGGCCTCGCCATTCACGGCTTGGCGGCGTGGGTTGCCACGACGCTCGTGGTGTGGCTCGTGACAACCATTGGGGCCGTGTCACTTCCCGAAGTGTTCCGCCGCGAACTCACCGAATCGGCCTGACCAGGCGGAGGGAATTGTCATGGGCGACACTCACCACGATCCGACGGACCACTCGCGGACCACGCAGCCGCACGCCGGCATCGCCATGAAGGACAACTTCATGTGGCCGGGCCTGATCTTGCTGGCCGTGTCCGCCCTCGGGATGATCAGCACCGCCGTCGCAGCGGCCTACCGGCACCACGAGTGGCTCGCGACGACGGTGCTCATCGCCGTGCTCGGCGCGATAGCCGGCGCGCTGTGGATCGTCGTCGAGCATCGTCGGGTGACCCGCATCGAGAAGGATTGGCACACCGCGCATCCCGACGCCCTGCTGCGCTAGCGCGCTACGCCGTAAGGGCGGCTAGGTTTGGCGCCGGACCGGCAGGCTGACCTGCGTGGTCGGCTGAGCGGACCACATCCTTGCCCTGCGCGTGGGCAGCGCGCGATGATGGCCGCATGGATCCTTTCGTAGGCCAGCTCGTACTTGTCCCATATGATTTCGCCCCCCAGGGATGGGCGCTTTGCAACGGCCAATTGTTGTCGATTGCGCAGAACGAGGCGCTGTTTACCCTCCTTGGGACCAACTATGGCGGCGACGGTGTCAGCACCTTCGCGCTGCCTGATCTCCGCGGTCGTGTGCCGGTCTCGTCCGGTCAAGGCCCTGGATTGTCGAGCTATGTCGTTGGACAAACGTATGGAGCCGAATCGGTGATGCTCGATACGACTCAGATCCCGTCTCACACGCATTCAGTAAACTGCGACTCGGCCAAGGGGAAAGAGGCTGGACCAACCGGGCACTTTCCTGCTGAAGCATCAACCAAAATCTACGCGGGTACCGCAAACGCGCAAATGAACCCAGGAATGATCGGGGGCACCGGAGGCGGGGCGGCGCATGAGAACCGTCAGCCCTCTCTCGTGCTGAATTGGATCATTGCGCTTCAGGGTGTCTTTCCCTCTCGTTGAGCCTTTCTGGGGTTCGGTCAAGTCCGGGGCACCAATTACCATCGAGCGCTATGAAGGCGACTCGTTCGAGTACCACCGCGGAGCAGATGGCGCTGTCACGAGCGATCGAGACACGCAAGCCTGCCGCCGAGCGGATCTGCTGCGATCCGTTGGCGGAACGATTTCTCGGCGCGAAATACCGAATGCTGCTGTGGGGTAGGCCGTTTCGAGATGTGGTGGAGGGACAGATCGAACGGCGCTTCGCCGGGCATCATTACTACGTCATCGCCCGTACCCGCTATTTCGACGATCTCTTGCAGCAGCGGCTGGCGGGCGGCGCTAAGCAGCTGGTGATACTGGGAGCCGGCTACGATTCGCGGCCCTATCGGTTTGCCGATCGGCTGGGTGGTGTGCAGGTGTTCGAGGTGGATCATCCCGCGACATCCACGGCGAAGCAGGCCAAGATCCGTGCCCTTATCGGTGAGATCCCGGCAAACGTGGCCTACGTTGCAGTGGATTTCACGGTGGACACGCTTGCCGACAAGCTGCTGGCGCGCGGCTACCGCGCGACGCGTCCGACGGTGTTTCTGTGGGAAGGCGTGACGCCCTACCTCGACCTGGCCGCCGTGGATCGGGTTCTGAGCTTTGTGATGGACAGCGCCGCGGGCAGCGCGATCGTGTTCGATTACATACTGCGCTCCGTGGTGGACGGTACGTGCACGCTGCGTGGGGCGGCGAACGAGTTCGCCAAGATGGGGCGCACCAGCGAGCCGCTCAGTTTCGGTATCGACGAGGGCCAGGCGCCCGCATTCCTTGCCTCACGGGGCTTCCAGAACGTGGTCGACGTGGGGGCGCAGGAGCTGTCAGACCGCTACTTCGATCCGCACGGCAAACATCGCTACATCAAACCGTGGTGGCGGATCATCTCCGGGGAAGTTGGCAGCGCCCTAGGTGTCGTAGAGCCCTAGCCCGAGTTGGTGCGCGATCTGAGTGATCGCGGCCTGAGCGCGCACACTGTTACCGGCCTTGTCCAGCGGAGGCGAGAACGCGGCGATCGCCAGTTTGCCTGGCGCCACAGCGAATAGGCCGCCGCCCACACCGCTCTTGGCGGGCAATCCGACGGTGTAGGCCCAGTCACCAGAGCTGGTGTACAGGCCTTCCATCGTCATCTCGGCCAGCACGTGCGACACGTTGGCTTTCGCGATGACGCGCTTGCCGGTGACCGGGTTGACACCGCCGTTGGCCAGGGTCGCGCCCATGACTGCAAGGTCGACTGTGGTGACCATGGTCGAGCACTGCAGCGTATAGACGTCGCAGGCCTCCATCGGGTCGCTGTACATGTATCCCCCGCACAGCAGCAGCCACGCGATGGCCCGGTTGTGAAAGTTGGTGGCCCGCTCGGATTCTGCGAGTTGTTCGTTGACGGTGATCGGACGCCCGGCGAAGTCGCTTTGGATCTTGACGACCTGGCGCTCACGGTCCATGGCGTCGGTGGCCGATATCAGGCTGGTCGCCGTCATCGCGCCCGCGTTGACCATCGGCGAGTTCGGCTTGTCGTTGTGCAGTTCCAGCGCCAGCACGGAATTGAACTCCGCGCCGGTCGGATCGGCACCAACCTTGCGGTGGAACACTTCTGGGCCTGCCTGTTCGACCGCGAGCGCGGCGGTGAACACCTTGGAGATCGACTCGAGCGCGAACTCACAGTCGGCATCGCCGGCCGAAAACGTCTGGCCGTCAACGGTCGCCGCGCAGACACCGAACAGCTTAGGGTCCACCTCGGCCAGGGCCGGTATGTAGCTGGCGTTCTTGCCATTACGGTTCGCTTTGTGACTGTCGTAGGCGGCGGCGACCGCCTCGGCGATCTGCTCGGACGTGATCATGCTGCGGTGGTCACGACGCGATGGATGAAGCCCAGTTTGGCCACGACGTGCGGGAAGATCGTGAACGGATACAGGTCGTCGCGGCCCATCGAGTTGTTGACCCGGTTGAGCACCCCCGACAGCACCAGCCAGTCCGCCATGATGTCCTCGATGGTGGCGTCGGCGTAGGACTCCCGAGCGTCGATGTTGGCGGCGAGGTCCCACTTGACCCGGTCGGCTTCGACGACGAGGCCCGAATCCGCAATGGTGGCAAGGGTTCCGGTGATGTGCAGGTAGTGCGCCCACGTTTCGGCGAAGTCCTCCCACGGGTGGGCGGTGGCGTACTCCGAGATGAAGTCGTGCTGCCAGTTCGCCGGGGCGTGGCCGTGGTAGTGCTGCTGCAACGCGGCCTGGTAGTCCTGCCGGTCGTCGCCGAACATCGCTCGGGCGTCGTCGATCAGCGGGGTGTCCTGCACCAGCAGCATCTCGTAATAATGGCCGACCTCGTGGCGGAAGTGGCCGAGCATCGTGCGATAGGGCTCACGCAGTTTGATGCGCAGCCGCTCCCGGTACAACTCCAGCGACTCGGCCAGGTCGATGGTGATGACGCCGTTGGCGTGCCCGATCGTCACCGGCCGCTTCAGCGTCTTGCTCGACAGCAGATCGAACGCCAGCCCGCACGGGTCGGCGTAGTACGGGTGGACCGGCAGGCCCAGGTCCACCAGCTCGAAGATCAACCGCCGCAACGCCTTCAACGTCGAATCGAGCTCGGCCATCGCCTCGGTGTCATCCGGTGCGGGGCCCTCCCGCACGAAGCTGTCGGCAAAGCAGCAACCGGATGCGGAGTCGTCCGCGGCCAGCCAGTTACAACCGCGCTCCCAGTGCGCGCACCGAGTCCAGTCACGGCCGTCGACCGTGACCGTCTGCGACGGTGCGCAGACCATTTGCCGCGACGGCGGGTGATAGCCGACCGTCGTCGCGCAGGTCGGGCACTGCTGAACCTCGAAGGCGACCGCCTGACCGCAGTTGGGACACCTGAAGGCACGCACAGACCCTCCTTGGTCGCAACCCCCCGCGCGATGAGCTTAGTGCACCAATCTGGTCCCGCAGCATGGATTTACCGCCTGTTGGGACCTACGGTGAATCCATGGCCGACCAGTCGAACCCGATCACGATCTCGCACCCGCCCAAGGCGCTGCTGCGCGTCGTCAACCCGACGCTGAAGGTGCTGCTGCGCACGCCATTCGCCGGCCCGGCACGCCAACAGCTGATGGCGGTGGACTTCACCGGCCGTAAAAGCGGCCGGCATTTCTCGTTGGTGCTGACCGCCCACCTGATCGACGGCATCCTCTATGCGCTGACGGGTGCGACCTGGAAGTACAACTTCCGCGACGGCGCCACCGCGAAGGTCCTGCACGGCGGAAAGACCAGGCAGATGCGCGGCGAGCTCATCGAAAACCAGCTCCTGGTCACCGACCTCTACTGCCGCTGCGTGGAGACCTACGGCGTCGCACACGCCGAGCGCGTGATGGGGATCGCGTTCCGCGACCACCGGATGCCGACCCGCAACCAATTCGCCGAGGCGGTTAACGAATTGCGTCTGATGGCGATCCGGTTCACCCCGGCATAGCACCGTCGGCGGCGAACGTCCGGGTGATCACCGGCTCGTCGTAGCCCGCGGCGCGCACCGCGGACCGCACCGCCGCGCCGACGGCGTCGGCCTGGTCCAAGGCGACCAGCGCGATCACGCAGCCGCCGAATCCGCCCCCGGTCATCCGGGCGCCCAGTGCGCCGGCAGCCACCGCGGTGTCGGCGATCAGGTCGATGTGTGCGGTGGTGATGCCGAAGTCGTCGCGCATCGACACGTGCGACGCGGTAAAAATGCGTCCAACCTTGGTGAAGTCCGAATCGTTCAATGCCGCAACGACATCGAACACCCGCTGGTTCTCGGTCAATACATGGCGGGCACGACGGGCGTCGACCGGGTCGGTGACACCGTCCAGCGCCGACAAGCCGCGGTCCTGGATCTCGCGCAACGACACCACGCCCACATCAGCGGCGGCCCGCTCGCACGACAGCCGGCGCGCGGCGTATTCGCTGTCGACGTGCCCATGCCGTTGCCGAGAGTCGATCAGCAGCAGCACGACATCCGACGCCGACGGGTCGAACGGCACCGGCGACACGCTCAACGTCCGGAAGTCGATCAGCAGCGCCGTCGACGCCGCGCCGAACAACGACGACAGCTGGTCAAGCAAACCCGTTGGCGCACCGACATACTCGTTCTCCGCGCGCTGGGCCAGACGCGCTCGGTCCAGCCGGTCGATGTGCAGACCCGACGTCAGGGCGCCCAGCGCCGCGCATTCCAGCGCCGCCGACGACGACAGCCCCGATCCGATCGGGACCTCGCTGGTGATCGATATCGATCCACCAGGCACGGAATGCCCGGCCATCCGCAGCGCCCACACCACACCGGCGACATAGGAAGCCCAGCCCGTCACGTCACCGGGCTTGGTGGTCAACGGAATTCGCACCACGCCGTCGGCGCCGTCGCTGCGCACCTCGAGGGCGTCGCTGTCCGACGGGTCAAGCGTCACCACGGTGCGCTGCGGCAGCGCGATCGGCAACGACCAGCCGAGGTTGTAGTCGGTGTGCTCGCCGATCAGGTTGACCCGGCCCGGCGCGGAGTAACGGATCGTCATGCAAGTTCTCGGAGGCGTTCGGCGACGGCCTCGGGCAGTACATCGCCGATGAACGCGTCCATCGCCGACTCGGATGCCGCCAGATACTTCAGCGCGGTCGCGCTGCGCCGGATCGACATCAACTCGACGTGAAAGTAGCCCTCGCGCAAGGCATCCGAATCCGAGTATTGATGCAGCGCCGAGATATACGGCAGCGGAAAAGGATACATCCGGTCGAACCGCCGCAGCACGTCGAGGTAAACCTCGGCGAACCCGTCCAGCTCGGCGGCCGTCAGGTCAAGAAGGTTGTGCACGAACCTGTTCGGATAGATGTGCACCTCGACCGGCCAGCGCGCCGCGAACGGGACGAAAGCGGTGAACAGCTCGGTTCGGGCGATCACGCGGCTGCCGTCGGCGACCTCCGCCGCCAAGAGGTCGGCGAACAGGTTGCCGCCGGTGTGCGCACGCGCCTGCTGCATCATCGCCGCGGTCCGCGGGGTCAGATACGAGTAGCCGTAGATCTGGCCGTGCGGATGAGCGAGCGTCACGCCGATCTCCTCGCCGCGGTTTTCGAAGCAGAACACCTGCTGAATACCGGGCATTGCAAGCAACGCCGACGTCCGGTCCCGCCACGCGTCCACAACCAGTCGTGCGTGCGGCACCGGCAGCTCGGCGAACGACCCGGTGTGCTTGCTGGAAAAGCAGATCACCTCGCAGCGGCCGACGCCGGCCTGAGGAATGAAGCCGTCGGGCACCGTCGCCGCGTGCCCCGCGCCGGACAGACTCGGGAAGCGGTTCTCGAAGACCACCACGTCGTAGTCGGGGGCGGGCACCTCGCTGGTCAACCCGGTCGGTCCGGGACACAGCGGGCACTGGTCGGGCGGCGGCTTGTAAGTGCGGTCCTGACGTCGTGCCGCGATGGCTACCCATTGGCCCGTCGTCTGGTCGTAACGCAGTTGCGACTGCCCGGGCTCGAACGGCGGCAACGGCCGGCGGTCGGCGACCGGCGCCGGGGTGTGGCCGGGCAGTGAGAAGAACAACAGCTCGCGGCCGTCGGCCAAGGTCGTTCGCACGCTCATCGGGTCTCATCTTGGCCGCTGTGTCAGAGTCAAGTCACCATAGACATGCAGTCCGCCGAAGAGAGGCTGGTCACGAGTGTTCGAGCGGGCGCGCAACTGGGCGATCGGATCCGATCCCGGCCTGCTGCGGCTGCGGATGGCCACCCGCACGACCGGCGCCCTGGCGACCGCGCTGCTGGCGCTGTTCGCGTTGACCAAGGCCGCCCATCAGCCGCTGACGGTGGCAGTGCTCGGTGCGCTGATCACGATGATGTCGGCGCGTTCGGTCAACGAGCCCGATCCGCGGGCGCAACGCATCACGATGGCGTTGCTGCCGCTGCCCACCGCGCTCGCGATCACGTTGGCCGCGCTGGTGTCACCACACCCGGTGATCGCCAACGTCCTGTTCGTCGGGGTGGTGTTCGTCGCGGCCTACGCACGTCGGTTCGGCCCACGCGGAACGTCGCTGGGCATGGTCACCTTCATGGCGTATTTCTTCTCGCTCTACCTGCAGGCGAAGTTCTCCCAGCTGCCGTGGCTGATCGGGGCGACGGTGGTGGGCACGCTGTGCAGCTACCTGTGGAGCGCGTTCATCCTGCCCGATCGGCCGGAAAGTGTTCTCCGGGGCAATATTCGGGCGCTGCGGGCGCGGATGGCGATCGTCGTCGACACCACCGCGGACACGGTGCGAATCGGCAACCCCGACGAGCGACGGCAGCGCCGGCTGCGAATACGGCTGCGCCGGCTCAACGAGACCGCGCTGACGGTGCAGGCGCAGATCGAAGACCGGGTCAATCCGGGCAAGCTGTGGCCCGGGGTCAGCGGAGATGACCTCGCGCTGTGGCTGTTCGACGCCGAATTGACCGTCGAACGACTTGCGATCGCGGGCGCCCGGGCGGCCGTGGCCGACGTTCCCGCCGCCACCCGCGCCGAATTGGCCGACACGATCGCCCTGCTGTCGCGGGCGATCCGGACGCCGCGCGCCGACGCCCTGCGGCTGACCGCGGACCTGGCTCAGCAGCAGTTCGACCGCTATGCGGACGACGTGCCGGTGCGGCGCGTGGCGCTGGCGATCGTCGACGCGGCCAAGGCCACCGCCGAGGTCCGCCAACGCATGGAGCGGGTCGCGATCGAGGCTGTCGAGCAGCCATCGCCCCCACCAGACGAGCCGCAACTCAGTGCGGGTCTGCTGCCGACCACCCGGCAGGCCATTCAGGTGGCCGTCGCCGCGGCGCTGGCCATTGTCGTCGGCGAGACGGTGTCGCCGACGCACTGGTATTGGGCGGCGATCGCCGCGTTCGTAATTTTCGCCGGCACCAATTCGTGGGCGGAGACGCTGGACAAGGGCTGGCAGCGGTTGCTCGGCACGGTGCTCGGCGTGCCCAGCGGCGTGCTGGTCGCCACGCTGGTGTCCGGCAACACCATCGCCTCGATCGCGATGATCTTCGTATGTTTGTTCTGCGCTTTCTATTTCATGAAGGTCACCTACAGCCTGATGACGTTCTGGATCAGCACCATGCTGGCGTTGATGTACGGCCTGCTTGGTGAATTCACGTATGGCCTTTTGCTGTTGCGGATCGAGGAGACCATCGTCGGCGCGGTCATCGGGATCGCCGCCGCGATGCTGGTGTTGCCGATCAACACCAGAGCGAAGATTCGCGGTGACGCGCACACGTTCTTTTTGACGCTCGCCGATCTCGTCGACGCCTCGATCGCCAGCCTGCTCGGTACCCCGGCACCCGCGCGGTTGACCGAGATGGCACGTCAACTCGGCCGCGACCTGGCGCAGTTCCGGATTACCGCGAAGCCGATGAGCGCCGGGGTGGCCGGTCTGGCCGGCCGTGCCACCATGCGGCATGGTCTGCGGATGCTCACCGCCTGCGATCGCTACACGCGAATCCTGGCCCGCGCCAGCGAGATACACATCGACACCTCGCCGGAGTTGGCCGAGGCGATCCGCTCGACGGCGGCGCAGATCCGCCGCAACATCGACGTGCTGATCACCTCGTTGGAGTTCAACCAGTCCGCGATGGTGTTTCCGTCCACCGACTACATCGACGCCGCGGAGACTCTCGCCCGCGAGCATGTCGACCAGCCGCTGGCACCGGAGCACCGACGGCTGATGAACGCATTGCATGCACTGCGCCAGCTCGACCGCGTCGTGATCAACGCTGCCGTCGACCTCGGCGCGCACGACGGCGTGTTGCTGCCGCTTTAAACCGCATGGCGGACAAGGAAATCCAACACCGCGTCAGCGAACAGATCGTTGCGGTCACCGGCCACCATGTGCCCGGCGCCCTGGACGTCGACGAACTCGACTTGCGGGAACCGGGCCAGGAAATCGTCGGCGCGGTCCTGGCTGACCAGATCACTCATCTGGCCGCGCACCAGCAGCATCGGCACGTCGCCGCCCAGGATCGTTTCCACCGCCGCGTGCAACCGGTCGACGTCGGCCACCTCGCTGGGCGGCAGCGAGGCGGTGTTGCTGATGAACTTCGGATCCCAGTGCCAGTACCAGCGATCGCCCCGGCGGCGCAGGTTCGTGCGCAGCCCGTTGAGATCGGTCGGCCGGGGCCGGTGCGGGTTGTATTCGGCGATCATGTCGGCGACTTCGTCGAGCGAGGAGAAGCCGGTCTGCATCCGGTCGGCCATGAAGTTGTGAATCCGGTTCGCCCCCGACTGGTCCATATCGGGCACGATGTCCACCAGCACCGCGGCACGGGCGATTCCGGGCGAAATCTCGCCTGCCAGAAGCATGGTCGCGAATCCACCCAGCGACGCCCCGACCAGCACCGGTCGAGGTGGCAGGTGGCGCAGCACTTCTCGGACGTCGCCTGCGAAGCTGACCAGTCGGTAGTCCCCGTCCGGCGACCAGTCCGACTCGCCGTGTCCGCGGAAGTCGACCGTGACCGCTTGCCAGCCACGCTCGGCCACGGCCGCGGCCGCCTTGCCCCACGAGCGGCGGGTCTGCCCGCCACCGTGCAGGAACACGACCGCCGGTGTGTCGGGATCACCGAGGCGGTCGGCCACGATGCGCGTGCCGCCGACACCGCTGATGGTGAAGGTCTCAGGCGTGATGGTCAACGTCGCCTCTTCTCCGCAGTTCTTCTGCCAGTTCCCGGATTTCGCCGCGAAGCTCTTCGACGTGGGCGACGGTCGCGGCCTGAATTGCGGTGTCCTCTTCGGCCACCCGCTCGATGATCCATGACGCGAGCGCCGCGGTCACGACACCGACAAGGCCGATCCCGCCGACCATGAGCAGCACCGCGATCACGCGACCGGCGTTGGTGATTGGGTAGACGTCGCCGTAGCCGACCGTGGTCACCGTCGTGATTGACCACCACAGCGCTTTTCCGAAGGTCGTGATGGTGGCGCCGGGCAGGTAGCGCTCCTTGTCGAACACGGCCAGCGACGCCGAGTAGATCAGCAGGATCACCCCGGACACGGTGTAGACGAGGATGCGTCCCCTGAATGCATCACCAACGGCTTTCTGCAGCACCTTGATCAGGACGATCAGCCGCAGCAGACGCAGTGGCCGCACGAACGGCAGCGTCACGATGGCGAAATCGAGCAGGTGCCGAACAAACCAGCGGGACCGGTTGGGGGCGAGGATGAAGCGCACCACATAGTCGACGACGAACAGGCTCCAGATGGCCCAGTCGACCGCCCAGAGGATGTGCGCTTCGCTGCCATGGGGTTCGGCGATCACCTGTCGGGAGAACAGGGCCAGAAACACGATGGCGGCCGCGGCGAGCGGCCACTCGGCGCGCCGCTCCCACCGCTGCAGTTTGGTCTCGGTCTGCATGAAGGCAGTCTCGCTGTTGGGCTGCACGTATGGTGCGAGATCTGGAAAAACCGGCTCCGGGCCGTCACAGCCAGGGCGGGACGATCCACTCTCCGTGCGGGACCACGGCGAGAATGTCGAGCAACCCGGCTTCGTCGAAAGCGCCGCCGAATTCGCCGACTCCTTCGCTGAAATGCTTCCACCCGTCGACGTGGGCCGGGATGACCAGCCGCGCGCCGAGCACTTCGGCGGCCGCCGCGGCCCGCTGACCCGTCATCGTCAACGGACGTCCACGCTCCTTGGCCGGCACCCGGGCGGCGCCCGCGAAGATCACCGCCACATCCACGGTGCCCACCCGCTCGGCGATGGTCTTGACCGCGCTGACCGACGCGTTGTCGCCGCTGAGGTACACCGTCGGCAGCCCCGCACCGGCCAGCACGAACCCGGTCACTTCGCAGTTCACGTGCCCGCCGGCGTCGCGCTGCCCGTCGGCGGGTCCATGGACCGCCGGAACAGCTTGCACGGTAATGGCTTTCGGTCCCGGCAGCTCGAACGACTCGAAGGGAGCCAAACCGACGGCGGGTGGTCCGAGCCGCTCCGCCGCACCCGGATGGGTCAACAGCAGCGGCGCCGCGAGCGCCACCCGCCTGCCCTCGTCGTCGAAGTTGTCCGGGTGTTGGTCATGGCTGACCAGCACCACATCGATGACACCGAGGTCGGCGGCAGCGACCGCCGGCCCGACCGTCTTGGTCAGGTAGTCGTGCGGGCCGGGCTCATCGAAGGTCGGGTCGATGACGAACCGGCGGCCGCCGAAGTCAACGACCGTCGTCGGGCCGCCCAGCACACTGAACGCGACCTCGCGGCGCGCGGCGTTGACTCGGCTGCTCATCCAAGCGACTGTAGATCAGCCAGGGTCGGCGGCGCCCAGCGCATCGTCGACGCGCTTCGGTGGCTTCTTCTTGGCCGGCTTGGGCGGCGACGTGTCGGGGTGATGGCCGTTGGACGGCAATCCGACCGCGGCGCCGACCATTTCGATCGCCTTCTCGGTGTACACCCGGTAACCGAAGTTCGGCACGTAGCCGTGGATCTCCTTGGTGTCCAGATCGCGCATGAACTGCAGGATTTCGCGGCTGAACACCTGGCCGGGCACCAGCACCGGGAAGCCCGGCGGATACGGCGTCACATAGGTCGCCGACACGACATCGATTCCGGCATCGAGCTTTTCGTCGACCTGCTCGCCGGTGAGGTATTCGCAGTTGGTGTCGTCGTAGGACAGGTAGAACGCGCGGCGGACATCACCTTCAGGTGTCGGCTCGGCCCCGCTGTGGTCCCGGAACGCCGGGTGGAAGCCGCTGAAATTGCACAGCGGCACCGGGCGTTTGGTCAGCCGGTACACCGCCTGCTCGAAGTGCTCGCGCTCGCCGAGGCTCATCTCCGAGATCGCCTGGTCGAGTTCGGAGGCGATGTTGACCAAAACCTCGACCAGGAACGCGACCGAGCTGCGGGTGGTGCCGATGTTGGTCATGAACAACACGCTGTTGCGCGACGTTTTGTTGATCTGAATGCCGTAGCGGTCCATCAGCTGTTCGCGCTTGAAGGTGTCACCGTCGTAGCCGGTTCGCCCGATGGACAACGTGATTCGGGACGGGTCGAGCACGAACTCGTCGTCGTGCCACGCAGCCATCATGTTCCGCAAGCCCGAGCGCAGCGGCTGGTCGATGGCCGTCGGGCGGTATCGATCCGGGATCAGATGCGCCGTGCCAAGGCAATTCATGTACTTGCTCAGCAGCGGATGGTTGTCGATCGCGTCGCGCAACTGCATGGCGTTCTCGATCTGCCGCTGCACCAACTCGGCACCCTCCAGCGCCACCTGACGGCGGCCCAGGTCCAACGACGCCAGGATCTGATAGTTCGGCGAGGTCGACGTGTGCGCCATGTAGGCCTCGTGGAACGGCTCGGCCACCTTCTGGTCGAAGTCCTGATCGTAGACGTGGATCATCGAGCCCTGCCGCAACGCGGTCAGCGTCTTGTGCGTCGACTGGGATGCGTACACCCGCACCCGCGCCCGCGCGGGGTCGGCCATCAGGCGACGGTCCAACAGGTCGTCGTCACTGGGCTTGTCGGCGGTCTGCTCGGCCAGGTACTTCTCGAAGCGGGCCTTGTACTCCGGGGTCTGCAGCCGCTCACGCAACGCCTGCGCCGAGGCCATCGCGGTGCGCGTGCGATACACCGGGTGGAACCGTGCGAACGCGAACCACGCTTCGTCCCAGAGGAATACCAGGTCGGGCTTGATCGCCAGGCACTCCTCCATGACCCGCTCGACGTCGTAGACGATTCCGTCAAAGGTGCAGTTCGTCAGCGACATCATCTTGACCCGGTCCAGCTTGCCGGCGCGCTTGAGCGCCAACAACTTTGACTTGATCTCACGCAGTGGGACCGCACCGTACATCGAGTACTCGTCGAGCGGATACGCCTCGAGATAGGTGACATTGGCGCCGGCCATCATCATGCCGTAGTGATGCGACTGGTGGCAGTTGCGGTCCAGCAGCACGATGTCGCCCGGAGCGACCAATGCCTGGGTGACGATCTTGTTGGCCGTCGACGTGCCGTTGGTGACGAAGTAGGTGTGCCGCGAGCCATAGGCTTTCGACGCGAGCTGCTGGGCTTCGCGCAGCGGACCGGTGGGCTCCAGCAGCGAGTCGAGACCACCGCAGGTCGCCGACGTCTCGGCCATGAACACTTCCAGGCCGTAGAAGCCGACCATGTCCTTGATCCAGTGCGAGTTGACGATCGACTTGCCCTGCGAGATCGGCAGCGCGTGAAAGACACCCGTCGGCCGGTGGCTGTACTGCTTGAGCGCGCTGAAGAACGGGGTGCGGTAACGCGCCGCGACGCCGTGCAGGATCGACAAGTGCAACTCGAGCATGCCTTCGCGGGCGTGGAACACCCGGCGGAAGTACTGGCCGAGCCGACCGGCGATGTCCTCGACCTCGATCTCGGTCATCAGGTAGAGATCGAGTTCGGGGCGCAACTTCCCCATCGAGGTGGCCAGAATGTGGGCGCGCTCCTCGGGTGAGTAGTGATCGGCCAGGTCATGCGACACCCCGGTGTCGACGAACTCCGTCAGCGCCGACAGATCCCGGGTCGATTTCGCGGAGAAGCGCCGCCGGATCACCACTGCCTGCAGGTTCACGTTGAGCCGTGCGGCGATCAGCGCCTCCTCGCCGCTGTCCACCACGACCAGCTCGTAGACGAATTCGTCATCCGGGCGCCGCCATTTGCGGACCTCGCTGCGCAGCGCGCGCTCCTGGGCCTCGGTCATCTTCTCGACGACGAGCACCTCGAAATACGGACGGTCGCGCTCGGCTTCGGTCTGACCTTCGAGTTGACGGGGATCGGACGGGAACATGTCCAGCTCGTCGGCGCCGGCGTTCTCCACGTCGCCGGAGCGATACGACTCCTGGGTGAGCGCCCGGTTGATCCGCGCAACCGACTGGCAGAACTTGTCGTAGCTACCGCCGGCGAAAAGCCTTTGCACACGCGCGAATTGCGGTGCACCGGGGTAGGCCCAGTACGGCTCCAGCGTGCTCAACCTGCTGAGCAGTTCCTGGCAGGTCGCCAGGCAGGTGTCTTTCAGCGCTCCCGCGGTGTCCGGACGGGTCAGCCGGTCAGCGGCCTCCTCCAGACGGCACCAGGAGTCGCTGCGGACCTGCCACAGGCTGTTGTAAGCACGCAAGTGTTCTGTCATGACGGCCCTTTCGCCGGTGCGTGGAGTCAAGGTTTGCAGACCCAGCCCGCCCGCTGGTGACGATTAACCAAACAATGAGCGTCCGTCGCGTGATGGCGATGTCCGGCGAGACCCGTCGGCCAGCTGGTTAAGTTGCTCCCATGTCGCTGCCCGAGCAGTTTCCGCAACGCCCCATTCCGCCGCTCCATCACGTCTGGGTCGCCGGACCCGGAGACGGCCGGCGGATCTTCCGCACCGCGTTGATGCGATCCGCGGGCCTGGCGCGGCTCGGGGTGCTGTGGGTGATTTCGATGGCACTGCTGATCATTTCGGCCCAGGGCAACACCGACCAGATCATCGCCTGGTTGGTCGTCGCTGTGCTGCTTCCGGTTCTTTTCGTCATCCTCCTGCTGCGACGAAGCAAGGCGCAGGAGGCGATCATGGCACCCGGCTCGGTGTGGGCGACCGGATTCGGAGCCAACGAGCTGCTGATCGTCACGCCGATCAGCACGCTCATCGTCGACTACGCGGCGCTTCGGCCGCCACAGGTCGTCGGCCCCGCGGTCCTGCTCCGCACGAGGTACGGCGCCAGCCCGGCATCGCTGCCGTTGGAGCTCTTCCCGCCGGAGGCGTTGACGTTCCTCAACCAGCGCACCGCCCGGTGATCCCGGTGGAGATCTGGGAATTGGTGGCCCGCGAGCAGATCCGCGACACGCTCGCGCGATATAACTGGTCGGGCGACGCCGGCCGACTCGACGGCTTGGTGGACACCTTCTGCGCCGACGGCGTTCTGGAGATCCGCGGCCTCAAACCGCTACACGGCCGAGCCGAGATCGTGGCGTTCTTGGGCGGTGTGACCGGGAAGGTCGCCGTCAGCACCGATGTCAAGCCGATCGTCCGGCACAACGTCACCAACGTGCTGTTCAACGAGATAACGCGAGAGCAGGCGCAGGTGTCGTGCTACTTCGCCGTCGTCACACACATCGGGCTGGACCACATCGGCCGCTACCGGGACACCCTGGTGCCCGACGGCGACACCTGGCGGATAAAACGTCGCAAGGTGTCCACCGACTGGGCTGCTCCGGATTCGGTGATGGCCCGCTGATCGCAGCCCGGAAGAATAGGGCGATTTCCCTATTTCTCGGGTTCGCTGCGGGGTGGATGATTCCTGTTTATGAAGCGACTGATCTGCGGTGCAGCGGCCGGCGTGCTGGTGTGGGGCGGGGTTGCAGGTGTGCTGGGGGCAGGGACCGCGCAGGCCTCGACGTGGTGCCCGGGCCAATACGTCTGGCCCGGATTGCGGGCCACCGGTTGGGACCTCAGCGTTTGCCATGAGTATCACGAGCAGTGTCCGATCGGGGTGCACTACCCGTGCCCGGACTATATTGCCGAGGGACCGGAGCCGCCTACTCCGCCGGGCCTCAATTTCTGCCCGATCCCGCCGTGGTGCCCGTAGATTCGGACCTGGGTAGGCGTGATCCGCATCAACGTCGTATCCGGTAACTCGCAACCGATGTGGCTGGCCCTCAGGGCGAGGCCATCGTCCGAAGTTGCTGAATTCTGTTGACGCCGTTCGCGGTCCGACCACTTGAGCAGATACTGCGTGCCGCCCGCGGACAACGCCGGCGGCAGCAGCATCACCGCGCTGTCAAAGCTGCTCACAGCCGGTACATTTCGCGAGCCATACGCGACCGCTCGAGGTAACTCGTGTCCGTCGAATAGTGCTGTCGCGGTGGCGGAAGCTGCAGCGAGGCAGCGGCGGCCCGGATCGCACCGATCCATCTGCGGGGTGCCGACGCAACTCGCGACGACGTAGCCGCCCGAGTACCGAACAACACCTCCTGTTCGGTGATGACGACAGGCGCGGCGGGCGTCCCGTCCTTCACCGTGGCTGATTCAGCTTCACTGGCGACATCGCGTGCTACGACGGATGTCTCTGCTAATTGCGACATTTCGCCTCCTAACCTTGTTGGCCTGTCCTGTGCTGGACCTGCTCGGATAGGAATCGAGTGTCGTCGGGCGACGATGCGGCGACCAGAAAGCAGACACCACAACCGTGGTGGTGTGTACCCCCCCAGTGTGTGCACCGTCGGTAATTAAGTAGCGCACTACTCTAGCGACCCGGCGCACATGCGCGGATAGTGCTAACAAATCAAGATCGAGGAAGGACGACGTTACGGTGAGTGGCCCAATTTCGGTCGTCATTGCCGAGGACAACCTCTTGGTGCGAGACAGCGTTCACCGGGCGCTGTCAACCGATCCGGACGTGACTGTCGTCGGCGTTGCCGAGGACTATGACGCCACCGTCGAACTGATCGAACAGCACCGTCCGAGACTGTTGTTCACCGATGTGCGGATGCCCCCGACCTCGACCGATGAGGGCATTCGGCTGGCCCGGTTGATGCGGACCGCACACCCCGATACCGGGGTGATCGTGCTGTCGCAGTATGCGGATCCGAGCTATGCAACCGGATTGCTGGATGGCGGCACGGCGGGCCGCGGCTACCTGCTGAAGGAACGCATATCGCATTTCGAACAGCTCAGCGAGGCGGTGCATCAGGTCGCCGGCGGCGGGACGGTGCTCGATCCACTGGTGGTGGAAGCGCTACTCGCTCAGCCGAACTCCGTCGCCACGCTCAGTCGGCTGACCCCTAGAGAGCGTGAGGTGCTGGCCGAACTTGCGACCGGGCTCAGCAACCGCACGGTGGCGAAACGGCTGGTGCTGACGCAGCGGGCCGTGGAGAAACACATCAACTCCATCTTCGCGAAACTCGGCTTGACCGTCGACGATTCCGTCGATCGGCGGGTGAAGGCGGTGCTGATGTTCCTCGATAACCATGGCTCCGTGGCGCAGAAATGATGTGCGCACCACGAAAACAGTGGTGTGTGCACCATCGTCCGCGACGACGCGGTGCGGCATCATCCGGAGATGGCGGACGATCGGGTGCGGGTCTGGGTTGTCGACGACCAGGCCAGTTTCCGGCGCGCCACCGCCGCCACCGTGGCCGCCACGAATGACTTCGACATGGCCGGCGATTGCGAATCTGCCGAAGCCGCAATGGAACTCATACCTGATGGCAGCGCAGGGATCGTGCTGATGGACATCCACATGCCGGGCATGGACGGTATCGAAGCGACCCGGCGCATCCGCGCCGCGCATCCGGACCTGATCGTGCTGCTGACGTCGACGTACGACGAAGAGGACCTTCCGCCGGGAGCGGCGGATTGCGGCGCCGCGGCCTACCTGCACAAGGAACATTTGAGTCCGGACCTGCTGACGCGGCTATGGCAAGCAAACCACTGAGCACCGCGCCGGCGGACGAATCGGCGCCCTACTGGCGGGCGCCGAAAGTGCTGCTGGATGCGGCGGTCCGATCGTCGTCACTGCTGCCGCACGACCTCGTGAACCGGTTCACGGTCGAACGCTTTCAGCTGTTCCTCACCGGCTATTTGGCCATGTACGGCGGCGCCGGTGTGCTGTTGCCGCTGTGGGAGTACCTGTTCGTGCTGCGATCAGCCTGGTTCCTGGCGATTGCCGCGATATGCACCGGCCAGTGCCTGGTGCTGGCGGTCGCGCTGCCGTTGGCGCGCCGCGGCAAGCATCGGCAATCGATCACTGTGGCCTGTATCGGTAACTGGGCCGCGGTGCTGCTCATCACGTTCGTCGCGCCGAACCTGCTGCCGGTGATGGTGTTGGCTGCCCTGGTTCCCGTGGTTTTCGCCCAGCCCTATATCCGTTGGCAGCGCGGCCTGGCGTTCGCCGTGATCACCGCGGGCTGCGTCTTGGCGCTGGCGGTGTTGGCCCGTTTTCAGCATTTCGCCCACTTGGCCGTCCAACCGCCGCGTTGGATCGAGAACGCGTTCATCCTGGTGGCGCTGCCGGTGCATGCCTTTCACCTGCTGGTGATCGCGTTCAACAACGCGGGCGCGCTGGCCGTCTCCGAACAGATGCTCGCCGAGCGGGCCGCCGAAGCCGAGGCGTCGCGCAGCAGGCTGGTCACGGCCGCCGACGAGGAGCGGCGCCGCCTCGAACGCGACCTGCACGACGGCGCCCAGCAGCACCTCGTCGCTCTGGCGGTGCTCCTCCAACTCGCGCGCACCGCCGAGAACGGAAACCACCAGTCGCTGCTCACCGAGGCGTCCGGGCTGCTGGAATCCGCGATCGCCGAAATCCGCCGCCTCGCGCATGGCATCTACCCGCCGTCGCTGGTCAGCGGCGGTCTGGCCCGGGCGTTACCGGCAGTCGCCGCGCACGCCCCGATCCCGATTCAGCTCGACCTGCAGGACCTCGGCCGCTACCCCGCCCCGATCGAGGCCGCACTCTACTTCTGCGCCATCGAGGCGTTGCAGAATGCGACCAAGCATGGCGGCGCTGACACCACCGTGACGATCACCGCCAGCGCCGACCCGCGGACACTGACCCTCACGATCAGCGACACCGGCTGCGGATTCGAGCCCACGACCGGCGGCACCGGGTTGACCAACATGACCGACCGGGTGTCCGCCATCGGCGGGAAGCTGGTGATCGACAGCGCACCCGGACGGGGCACCCGCGTCGCCGCCGTCGTCGAGACCCCCGCCTCTGCTCAGCAGGCGCCGCAGGCCTCGGGGTGAAAAGCTGCGCAGATGACTAGCGCAAGTCACCTGGCCGAATTGGAGATCGCGAATCCTGACGTGGTCGCCGCGTGGAACGCCCTCGAACCTGTGGTCGCGCGGTGTGCCGGGTCGCTTGGAGCGCCGGTCGCCAAGGGCGATTATCACGTCGGTCACTCAGACGATCAGACCGTGGCCGGGGCCGACCTTCGTGACTGCCTCGATCAGGTGGAGAGCCCCACGTCGATCTCCGTGACCTTTACCGGCAACGCGGGCCCTGATGCTCGCGGTATCGAGCTGAGGATCATGCGCTACCGGCGCTTCAAGGAGCTGAACGTTCAGCTTCGCGTCACCGGGCCCATGGATGTGCAGACGTTGGGCTACTTCGAGCGAACTAGATCGACGCTGGCCAGCACGATTGATCGCTTGAACGAAGCGTAGAGACCCGCCGTGCGGATGCAGCAGAATCCCTTTCATGACGATCACGCTGCCCGGCAGCTGGGAAGACACGCTGGGACTGGGCCTGGACGACTTCTACCGAGATCTGCACGCCAATCCTGAACTGTCCTTTCACGAACATCGGACAGCGCAGAAGGTGCAGGACGCTCTTGCACCGCTAGGGCTCGAGGTGACCGCCGGCGTCGGCAGCACCGGCGTGGTGGCGGTGCTTCGGAACGGGACGGGCCCGACGGTCCTGTTGCGCGCGGACTTCGACGCACTGCCTGTCGCCGAGAAAACCGGACTGCCCTACGCAAGCACGGCACGCGGCGTCGACGCCAACGGCGTGGACGTGCCGGTTATGCACGCGTGCGGGCATGACATGCACGCGACCGCGTTGGTGGGTGCGTTGCGACTGTTGCAAGCGCAGCGGGACTCGTGGGCGGGCACGGTCGTTGCGGTCTTTCAGCCGGCCGAGGAAATCGGCGGTGGGGCGAAGGCCATGATCGACGACGGCTTGTTCGATCGATTCCCGAAACCGGAAGTGGTGCTCGGCCAGCACGTGGTCCCGCTGCCCGCCGGGCTGATCGCCTACAAGACCGGACCGGCATTGGCCGCAGCGGACTCACTCAAGCTGCAACTGTTCGGCCGTGGTGGTCACGGCTCCCAACCGTGGGCCACGATCGACCCGATTGTGATGGCATGCAACGTCGTCCAGCGCCTGCAAACCATTGTCTCGCGCGAACTTTCGCCGTTCGACCCAGCCGTCGTCACGGTCGGGTACCTGCACGCGGGGTCGAAGGAGAACATCATTCCCGACGACGCCGAGCTGGGCATCAGCATCCGGACCTTCCGCGACGAGGTCCGCGAAACCATCCTGGCGTCCATTGCGCGAATCGCGAAGGCGGAGTCACTGGCCTCAGGCGCGGAGAAAGACCCCGCAATCACCACGACCTACAGCTTCCCCATCACCACCGTCGACGACACGGTCATGCACGAGATCGCGGTTGACTTCCGCGAGCACTTCGGCGAAGGGCGGGTGTTCGAATCCGATCAACCCCTGGCCGGTAGCGAAGACGTCGGCCTGTTCGGCAGCGAACTCGGCGTGCCGACCGCGTTCTGGTTCTGGGGCGGATTGGATCAGCAGCTGATCAAGGAAATCGCTGAAGGACGAAAGCCGCTCCCCAGCAATCACTCCCCGGAGTTCGCACCGGTGATCGAACCGACGCTGTCCACCGGCGTCGAGGCGCTGACCGTCGCAGCGCTGTCACGGCTTACCCGGCGCTGAAGGCTTCGATCAGCGCCGGGAATAACCTCTGAACTGTGGTGGCAGATCCAGGATTCGAACCTGGGTAGGCATAAGCCGACGGATTTACAGTCCGCTCCCATTGGCCGCTCGGGCAATCTGCCGTGGTGCGTGTAGCAGGATACAACGAAGATGTACTCGGACAACAAACGGCCAACATCGATGGAAGGGGACGTATCCAATGGCGGATTCATCGTTCGACGTCGTGAGCAAGCTCGACCGTCAAGAGGTCGACAACGCGCTCAACCAGGCCGCGAAGGAGCTCGGCACCCGATTCGACTTCCGCGGCACCGACACCAAGATCGCCTGGAAGGGCGACGAGGCGATCGAGCTGACCAGCTCGACCGAGGAGCGGGTCAAGGCCGCCGTCGACGTCTTCAAGGAAAAGCTGATCCGGCGTGACATCAGCCTCAAGGCGTTCGACGCCGGCGAGCCGCAGGCGTCCGGGAAGACGTTCAAAGTCACCGGCACCCTCAAAGAGGGCATCAGCAGCGAAAACGCCAAGAAGATCACCAAGCTGATCCGCGACGAGGGCCCCAAGAGCGTCAAGACCCAGATTCAGGGCGACGAGGTCCGCGTCACCAGCAAAAAGCGGGATGACCTGCAGGAAGTCCAAGCACTGCTGAAGAAGTCCGACCTGGACGTGGCGCTGCAGTTCGTGAACTACCGCTGACAGCGTGCGATTCGTGCACTATCTGTGAACGCATGATCCGCATGTAGAATCGTTCACATGAGCTCGGTCGAACAGCTGGTCACCGCAACACAGCGGGTGCGCGAAAGCGCTCAAGCCGTCGGAGCTGCCCTGGCATCGGTCGCCGTGTACGCCGAGCCCGCCATCGCCCGAGCCGTGCAGGCCGAGCACAACCTCTATGCGCGGATCGAGGCCGAGTTCGGTCTGCTGACCAGCACCGAGGCCGGCAAACGGATGGGGTCGCGGTCGCGCGCTCCACGCAATCTCGCCGCCACCGCGCACCGCAACGACCAGCTGGTCGCCGTGCGCCGCGGTAACCAGCTTGCCTATCCGGATTTCCAGTTCGGGCCGGGAGGGCAGCCGCTCGCCGTGATCGGCCGGCTGCGCGAGATCGCAGAGGCCAACGACTGGTCGGAGGCCGGCCTGGTGCAGTGGTTGTGTTCGCCGACGACATATCTCGACGGGGACCGACCGGTAGACCACCTGACCGATGACCCGGACCGGGTCGTCGCAGTGGCCACGGAAGCCCTGGCCGTTTCGTGGTGAAAGGGCCACCGAGCCCGTTCACGCCGGACATCGAGACCCTGCCCGCACAGCACCTGCTCTATCGCGTCTTCACCAACGTCAGCGCAGCCACTGACTTCAACCCCGGCGTCGGCGCCGCAACGCGGTTCGGTTTCTTCGGCAAGCCGGTAGTCCCGATCATGTATGCGGCCGACACCGAAGAAGCGGCCGTCGCCGAGACGCTGTTGCACGACATCCCGGTCGAGGGAGGCAACCTGCCCTACGACCAATACGCGCCGAAGGCCCTCGCCCGCCTCGAGGTCACCCGTGACCTACGGCTCGCGGTCTTGCACGGCATGGGGTTACGACGACTCAAGGTCGCTCCCGAAGACGTCACCTCGAGCCCCGCCTCCACCTACTCGACGACGGTGACATGGGCCGAGTCCGCGCACGGGATCGGCGTCGACGGCATGGTGTGGATGTCGCGGCTGTGCAACAACAGCAAGGCATACGTGTTCTTCGGTGACAAGTGCGCTCACGCGTTCGCTCAAGACCCGACGCACGCGCGCATCTTCGCCAGTCCCGCCGACCAGATCTGGCTCATTGATCTGTGCGCACCACTGCACGTCGATGTCCTACTCGCGACCTCGTAATGTCGACCACGGGCCTAATGTGGTGATCAGCAACACACTGCCGCCCCAGAAGCGAGGTTCGTTATGAGTGTGACCGACGTCGACGTCGTGATCATCGGGGCAGGCATTTCGGGGCTGGGCGCCGCCTACCGCATCACCGAGCGCAATCCGGGCACCAGCTACGTCATCCTGGAGCGGCGCGACCAGATCGGCGGCACCTGGGACCTGTTCCGCTATCCGGGCGTGCGCTCCGACAGCAGCATCTTCACGCTGTGCTTCCCGTGGGAACCGTGGACCGGACAGGAGCGGGTGGCCGACGGGGCGGACATCCGGGATTACCTCAGCGCCACAGCAGGCAAGTACGGCATCGACCGGCACATCCAGTTCAACACCCATGTCCGCTCGGCGGACTGGGACTCCTCGACCGACACCTGGACCGTCACCGCTGAGCGGGACGGTGCCGAGACGACCTACCGCGGCCGCTTCGTGTTCTTCGGGTCCGGCTACTACAACTACGACGAGGGCTACACGCCGGACTTCCCCGGCCTCAACGAATTCGGCGGCACCGTCGTCCATCCGCAGCACTGGCCCTCCAACCTCGACTTCCGCGACAAGAAAGTGGTGGTGATCGGCAGCGGCGCCACGGCAATGTCGCTGATCCCGTCGCTGGCCGAAAAGGCCGCCAAGGTCACCATGCTGCAGCGTTCACCGACCTACCTGTTCTCGGCGGCGAGAACCAGCAAGCCGACGAACGCGGTGCGTAAGGTGTTGCCGCGCAGGATTTCTCATCTGTTCGCCCGGCAGAGCAACGCGCTGATGGAAGGCGTGATCTGGTTCCTGGCCCGCAAGACGCCGGGCTTCGTGAAGTGGTGGATCCGCCGGATCGCACTCCGGTACCTGCCCGAGGGCTACGACGTCGACACCCATTTCAAGCCGCGCTACAACCCGTGGGACCAGCGGCTGTGCCTGATCCCCGACGCCGACTTGTACACCGCGATCGGCGAAGGCCGCGCCGAGGTGGTCACCGACCACATCGACCACTTCGATTCCACCGGAATCGATCTGACGTCGGGAAGACATCTGGATGCCGACATCGTCGTCACCGCCACCGGTCTGCAGTTGCAGGCGCTCGGTGGAGTGACGGTGTCCATCGACGGCGCCGAGATCAAGCCACAGGATCGGTTCGTCTACAAGGCGCACATGCTGGAGGACGTGCCCAACTTGTTCTGGTGCGTCGGCTACACCAACGCCTCGTGGACGCTGCGCGCCGATATGACCGCGCGTGCGACGGCGAAATTGCTGGCGCACATGAACTCTCTCGGTTACACACACGCCTACCCGCATCTGAGCGGTGAGCCGATGCCGGAGAAGCCGGCGTGGGACATCCAGGCCGGCTACGTGTTGCGGGCACCGCACGCGCTGCCGAAGTCCGGCATCAAGCGGCCGTGGAACGTGCGACAGAACTACTTCGCCGACGCCATCGACTACCGGTTCGACCGGGTCGAAGAGGCCATGGTGTTCGGCCGCGCCGAGGAGAAGTCCGCGCTGGCCGGTTAGCCGTTTCTGTTCTCGAGCAATGCGATTCGGCTGCCGCAGTTCGGGCAGAATCGTTCGTCGTGATGATGGACCGCGCCGCACTCCGCACAGAAAAACGGCTCCCCGGCCGATGCGGCCGGCAGCGCCGCCGGTTCCACCGATCCGTCGGGCAGCGTGGTGATGATGTAACTCGGTTCCCAGTCTTTCAAGTCGATTGCTCCGGCCGGCGTCCGGCGGCGCCTGCGGCGGCTCACGATCAGGCCGAGCCCGAGCAACAACACGAATCCGCCTGCGGCGTACCAGATCACCGGCCAATTGAATGACGATGCGTCACCGAACTGCTGGCGCAGGTTGGCCGCGTCGGTCCTGAACTTCGCGGCCCCGGGATAGCCGGGTGACATCAGCAGGGTTTGGTCGAAATCACCGATGGCGTCGGTGTAGCGGCCGGCGTAGTACGCGTCGAGTCCGCGGCGGTAGACCGAGTCGGCCGGGCCCAGAGTCGCCTTGACGCCCTTGGCGGCCATCAGCACCGCCAAAGGATCGGCGGGTGCGACGAAGTTGAACGGCTGCAGTTCGAGGGTTGGGCTGAAGCTGACCAATCCCAGTACTTTGCCGTCGAGGTTGGCCACCGGGCCACCACTCATACCGTTGGAGACGGCGGCGTCGATCTCGTATTCGGGGATGCCCTTCTTGGTGGCCTTTCGGCTGATCGTCCCGTTCTTGCTCGTCGGTTCCGCCGGGGAGTCGATGACCGAGTCGGTGCCATGAGGGAAGCCGACCGCGACGATCGCCTCGCCGACCTCGACCTGGCTGTCGGGGGCCAATTCGGACGAAGGCAGGTGATGCTTGTCCATCTTGAGCAACGCGACGTCGCCCTTGGCCAGCGGCCGGAAGTCCGCCAGGCTGGCTGACGCGGTGGTCACGTCGGTCCCGCTGCCGTAGTTCACCGTGTACGTGACTTGGGGCCCCACCTGGTCGGGCGCCGTGCCTTCGATCCGGGCGTTTTCGCGCAGCCATTGACTCGTGGGAAGCGGGCCCTGAGCATCGGGCGAATACAACGCCCGGCTCACGTAGACGCTCGTCGCGGCACTGATGATGTCGGACCTCGCCGAGTCGGGATCGGCACAGTGCCCCGCGGTGGCCACCCACCCGTCCGGGTTGACGATGAAACCAGAGCAGTGCCAGGTCACTTCGAACGGGGCGGCCGGGTCGGATACCAGAAGGTCACCGTTGGGCAGCCGCACGCGGCCCGCGGCGTGGACGTCGAGCTCCACCAACGCGGGCCGGATCAGGGCCGCCGCCTTCTCGGTCGGTGTCGCCTGCGGGCGGCCGTCGTCGGCGAGCGCGACGCCCGGTGACTCGAGCAGCACCGCGATCGCACATGTCGACAGCAATGCCGACCACCGATGCATGACTCCTCCTGACAGATCACCCTGCCCTCGACGATTCGGCACCGCGGTCTACTGACGTAGAGGACGAAGTCCCCTCCTCGGAGGTCGTTAGCCAATACTGTGGTCGGCATGGCTGCTACCCGCGAACCGAAGGTCGTCGTCCTGGGCGGCGGCTCCTGGGGAACCACCGTCGCGTCCATCTGTGCGCGGCGCGGACCGACGCTGCAATGGGTGCGCTCGGAGGAGACCGCCAAGGACATCAACGAGAACCACCGCAACACCAAATACCTGGCCAAGGATGTCGAGCTGTCCGAAACCCTGCGCGCCACGACGGACTTCGCCGAGGCCGCGCATGCCGCCGACGTCGTCGTGATGGGCGTGCCGTCGCACGGGTTCCGCGATGTGCTCACCGAGTTGGCGTCCGAGCTGCGGCCGTGGGTTCCGGTGGTGTCGCTGGTCAAGGGTCTCGAACAGGGCACCAACATGCGGATGTCGCAGATCGTCGACGAGGTGCTGCCCGGTCACCCCGCCGGCATCCTGGCCGGGCCCAACATCGCCCGCGAGGTCGCCGAGGGTTATGCGGCCGCCGCGGTGCTGGCGATGCCGGACCAGCATCTTGCCGCACAACTCGCACACCTGTTCCGCACCAAGCGATTCCGGGTGTACACCATCGACGACGTGCTCGGCGTCGAGATGGCCGGAGCGCTGAAGAATGTCTACGCGATCGCCGTCGGGATGGGGTATTCGCTGGGGATCGGCGAGAACACCAGGGCCATGGTGATCGCGCGCTCGGTGCGCGAAATGTCGAAGCTGGGCGAAGCGATGGGCGGGCAGCGCGACACCTTCAACGGCCTGGCCGGCTTGGGCGATCTGATCGTCACCTGCACCAGCCAGCGCAGCCGCAACCGGCACGTCGGTGAGCAGCTCGGTGCGGGCAAGCCGATCGACGAGATCATCTCGTCGATGAACCAGGTCGCCGAGGGCGTGAAGGCGGCCAGCGTGATCATGGAGTTCGCCGACAAGTACGGCCTGAATATGCCGATCGCACGCGAAGTCGACGGCGTGATCAACCACGGGTGCACCGTCGAGGACGCCTACCGCGGGCTGGCCGCCGAGACGCCCGGCCACGAGGTGCACGGCTCCGGTTTCTGAGCCCCGGCAATCACAGCAGCCTCAACTGCACCGAAGAGTCTTGGGCACACCGTTTTTCAAAACAGACCCACATGCGATATCAGAGATCGAACAAGCCGATCGGTGGTCGGTCTGAAAGCTTCTGCACCACCCACTGATTCATCGACACATTCTGTTCAGCGGCCTCAACGGCGAGCTTCGCGTGCAGCGACGGGGATGTCCTGACGAGAAACTTGCCGCTGAAGTTCCGGTCCGTGACGGGCCGCGGTGCGTCTCGCTCCTCGGCTTCGCATTCGGCCAGGTATTCATCGACCGCCTTCTCGACGGCGGCGATCGCCTGCCGCATGGTCGGCGCCCACTGGGACAGCCAGGGCAACTCGAGGCAACGGCCGACGTATTCGCGGTGTTCAGAGGACCATTCGGCGCGGTAGGTGTACCGATTCATGCTGCGGTGATACCGCATGCGCCGTCGAATCAGAAAGTCACCATATGGCCAGCTTGTGGAGACTGCTGAGGCGTGTGCGACTCAGCGCCCGGCCATTTCTTCGAGCCGGCGGATCCGGTCGGCGATCGGCGGGTGCGTGGCGAACATCGACCCGATCTTCTCACCGGCGCGGAACGGGCTGGCGATCATCAGGTGCGCCTGGGCGGCCAATTGCGGCTCCGGCGGCAGCGGCGCGGCCTGCACGCCACCGGAGATTTTGCGCAGCGCCGAGGCGAGCGCCAGCGGGTCACCGGTCAGCAGCGCGCCGGATTCATCGGCCTGGTATTCGCGCGACCGGGACACGGCCAGCCGTACCACCGTCGCCGCGATCGGCCCCAACATCGAAACCAGCAGCAGCGCAAAGGGATTGCCGCCTTCGCGGTCGTTGCCGAACGCGCCGGCGAACATCGCCATATTGGCCAGCGCGGTGATCACCGACGCCAATGCGCCCGCCACACACGAGATCAGGATGTCGCGGTTGTAGACGTGCGACAGCTCGTGCCCGAGGACAGCACGCAATTCGCGCTCGTCGAGGATGTTGAGAATTCCCGACGTACAGCACACGGCGGCGTTGCGGGGATTACGCCCGGTGGCGAATGCGTTCGGCGCCGCGGTGTCGCTGATGAACAGCCGGGGCATCGGCTGGTGGGCGGCGGTGGCCAGCTCCCGCACGATCCGGTACATCGCCGGAGCCTGCAGCTCCGACACCGGCTGCGCGTGCATCGCCCGCAGCGCCAGCTTGTCGCTGTTGAAGTAGGTGTAGAGGTTCATGCCGATGGCGAACAGCACCGCGAGGAACATCACGTTCCGGCCGAACAGGCTGCCGACGAGCACGATCAATGTCGACATGCCAACCAGCAACACGAACGTCTTGAACGTGTTGTGGTGCGGATGCCAGGTCATCACATTCCTCCTACGACCTCCCCGGGTGCTTCTGATCTAACGCCAAGCAGGCCCTGCTGAGTTCCTTCGAACTAGCCGTGTCGGTGGATTGTGTAGTCGACCAGCGTGACCAGCGCTTGCCGTCCCGGCCCGTCAGGCAACGCGGCCAGCTCCTCGCGCGCCTCGGCGGCGAACCGCGCGACGGTGGCCTTGGCCTTGGCCATGCCCTCGGAGGCCCGCAGCAGCGTCAACGCCTCGGCCAGCGCCTCGTCGTCCTCGACGGGCCCGGCCAGCAGCTCGCGCAGCCGGTCGGCGTCGGCGCCGCTGTCGTGCAACGCGTAGAGCACCGGCAGCGTGTGGACGCCTTCGCGCAGGTCGGTGCCGGGCAGCTTGCCGGACTCGTCAGGGTCGCTGTCGATGTCGATGATGTCGTCGGAGATCTGAAACGCCGTGCCGACGATGTCGCCGAGCCGGCTGAGCCGGGTGACCTGGTCGTCGCCGGCGCCGGAGAACATCGCGCCGAACCGGCCGGCGGCCCCGATCAGGCAGGCCGTCTTCTCGTGCACGACTTTCAGGTAGTGCGCGATCGGGTCGCCCGCGTGCGCGGGGCCCTGAGTCTCGCGCATCTGGCCGGTGACCAGCTGGGCGAATGTCTCGGCAATGATCCGCACCGCGTCCGGGCCCAGTCGCGACACCAGCCGGGAGGCCGTCGCGAACAGGTAATCGCCGGCCAGGATCGCGACGTTGTTGCCCCACCGCAGGTTGGCGCTGGGCGCACCGCGGCGCACCTGGGCTTCGTCCATCACGTCGTCGTGGTAGAGCGTGGCCAGGTGCACCAGCTCGATCACCGCGCCGGCGATGGTCACTGCCTCGGCGTCGGGGTGTGGCCCGAGCTGGGCGGACAGCACCGTGAACAGCGGGCGGAATCGTTTGCCGCCGGCCTCGAAGAGATGCAGGACAGCCTCGGTCATCAGGTCGTCCGAGCCGCGCAGTTCGGCTTCCATCAGCTGCTCGATGCGGGCCACCCCGTCGCGCACATCGGTGGCGAATGCGGCGTCACCGAAGTCCACGCCTGCCACCACCGTCGCGGGAGTCCTCACCCAACCAACATACTGGTGAGCATGGACTCCCATGCCGACGTGGTGGTCGTCGGCGCCGGACCAGCCGGATCGGCGGCGGCCGCCTGGGCCGCCCGCGCGGGTCGCGACGTGCTGGTCATCGACGCGGCGAACTTTCCCCGCGACAAGGCCTGCGGCGACGGGCTGACGCCGCGCGCGGTGGCCGAGCTGGAACGACTCGGGCTCGGCGACTGGCTCGACGCCCGGATCCGGCACCGCGGCTTGCGGATGAGCGGGTTCGGCGGCGAGGTGGAAGTCGACTGGCCCGGCCCGTCGTTCCCGTCCACCGGCAGCGCGGTGGCCCGCGTCGAACTGGACGACCGGATCCGCAAAGTGGCCGAGGAGTCCGGCGCACGTATGCGACTCGGCGTCAAAGCCGTTGGTGTTCATCATGATTCGTCGACACGGGTGACGGCGGTGACGCTGGCCGACGGGACGCAGGTCGGCTGCCGCGAGCTGATCGTCGCCGACGGCGCCCGGTCGCCGCTGGGCCGGGTGCTGGGCCGGCGGTGGCATCAGGAGACGGTGTACGGCATCGCCGCCCGTGGCTACCTGGCCACGCCGCGCAGCGAAGACCCTTGGCTGACTTCGCATTTGGAGCTGCGTTCGCCTGACGGGGCGGTGCTGCCCGGCTACGGCTGGATCTTCCCGCTGGGCAACGGCGAAGTGAACATCGGGGTGGGCGCGCTGTCGACTTCCAAGCGGCCGGCGGAACTCGCTTTAAGACCACTGATGTCGTATTACACCGACCTGCGACGCGACGAGTGGGGGTTCGAGGGCCAACCGCGAGCGATGTCGTCGGCGCTGCTGCCGATGGGCGGCGCGGTGTCGGGAGTGGCCGGCCGGAACTGGATGCTGATCGGCGACGCCGCGGCCTGCGTCAACCCACTCAACGGCGAAGGCATCGACTACGGACTGGAGACCGGACGGCTCGCGGTCGACATGCTGGGCAGCGGCGACTTATCGCGTGCCTGGCCCAGCCTGCTCCAATCCCATTACGGGCGAGGGTTTTCCGTGGCCCGCCGACTGGGACTGTTGCTGACGTTTCCGCGGTTTCTGCCCGCGACCGGGCCGATCGCAATGCGCTCGACGCGGCTGATGGGCATCGCGGTACGGGTGATGGGCAACCTGGTCACCGACGACGACGCCGACTGGGTCGCACGGGTGTGGCGCGGCAGCGGGCGGGTGTCGCGACTGGTCGATCGCCGAAAACCGTTCAGCTGACGGCGTTGCGCAACAGCGGCAGCACCTGATCGCCGATTCTGAACACCTCACCGGTCCCGGTGATGGCACACGAGAGTGACCCGGACCAGACCGCGAATCAGCGCGATCAGAAATCAGCGCTGGGGCTTGTATGCGGCGTGCAGCGCGACGATGCCGCCGGTCAGGTTGCGCCACCGCACCGCCGACCAGCCCGCGCCCGCGATCTGGTGGGCCAGCTCGGCCTGGTCGGGCCACGCCCGAATCGATTCGGCCAGATAGACATACGCATCGGGATTGCTCGATACCGCACGGGCCACCCGCGGCAGCGCCTGCATCAGGTATTCCTTGTACACGGTGGCGAACAGCCGATTGGTGGGCGTGGAGAATTCGCACACCACCAAACGTCCACCGGGCCGGGTGACCCGGGCCATCTCGCGCAGGGCCTCGCCGCGATTGGCGATGTTGCGCAGCCCGAAGCTGATGGTGACCGCGTCAAAGACGTTGTCGCCAAACGGCAATCGGGTGCCGTCGGCGGCGACCTTGGGCACCTTGCGAGCCTGCCCGGCGGTCAGCATCCCGACCGAGAAGTCCGCGGCCACGCACCACGCCCCGGAGGTGCCCAGTTCGACCGTCGACACCGCGGTGCCCGCGGCCAGATCCAGCACCTTCTCCCCCGCCCCGATGCCGAGCGCCTTGCGGGTGGCGCGACGCCAGTAGCGGTCCTGACCCATCGACAGCACGGTGTTGGTCACGTCGTAGCGACGGGCGACGCCGTCGAACATCGACGCGACCTCGCGGGGGTCTTTGTCCAGCGTGGCGCGGCTCATGAGGATGACGGTACCGGGCACAGGGAATGCAGGGCCGGGGCGCGCGTTGCACACGGTCATGGCTGAAAAAGTTTGGTTTATCACCGGTACCTCGCGTGGCTTCGGACGGGAATGGGCGATCGCCGCTCTGGAGCGTGGCGACAAGGTCGCGGCCACCGCTCGCGACACCGCGTCGCTGGACGATCTAGTCACCAAATACGGCGACGCGATTCTGCCGATCCAGTTGGACGTCACCGATCGCGCCGCGGACTTCGCCGCGGTCGAACAGGCCCATGACCACTTCGGACGCCTCGACGTCGTCGTCAACAACGCCGGCTACGGCCAGTTCGGCTTTGTCGAGGAAGTCTCCGAGCAGGACGCCCGGGACCAGTTCGAGACGAACGTGTTCGGGGCGCTGTGGGTCACCCAGGCCGCCCTGCCCTACCTGCGCGAACAGGGCAGCGGCCACATCGTTCAGGTGTCGTCGATCGGCGGCATCGTCGCGTTCCCGAACGTCGGCATCTACCACGCGTCGAAGTGGGCGCTTGAGGGTTTCTCGCAGTCGCTGGCCCAGGAAGTCGCGCCGTTCGGCGTGCACGTCACGCTGATCGAACCGGCCGGTTACGACACCGACTGGTCCGGGTCGTCGTCGAGGCGGGCGCAGGAACTGCCCGCCTACGCCGACGTGCACAAGGCCACCGAAGAGTGGCGTAAGAAGCGCTGGGCCGCGCCGGGTGATCCGAAAGCCTCGGCCGCGGCGGTGCTCAAAGTCGTCGATGCCGAGCAGCCGCCGTTGCGGGTGTTCTTCGGCGAGGCCCCGCTGGGGCTGGCGAAGGCCGACTACGAAGAACGGCTGCGGGTATGGGAGCAGTGGCAGCCGGTCGCCGAGTTGGCGCAGGGCTAGCTATTCGCCCTGGGCGTGCTGCCTGCGGGCCACCCGCGCCCGGGCGATCGGCGACAGCACCGCCTCATAATGGCCAAGCAGCTCGTCGCAGATCGCGGGCCAGCTGCGCTCGAGGATGCTCTTACGGGCGGCCACCGAGTAGCGCTGCCGGTCCTCGAGCAGGTGCTTGACGGCGTTGGGCAGTTGCGCCTCGAATTCCTTGACTCCCAACAGCAATCCGGTGCGCCACGGCGTCACCAGGTCGCGTGGTCCACCGGCATTGGGGGCGATCACCGGCAGCCCGGATGCCAACGCTTCCTGCACGACTTGGCAGAACGTCTCGTGCTCACCGGCATGCACGAAGACGTCCATGCTGGCATACGCCGCGGCGAGTTCTTCGCCGTACAACGCCCCGGTGAAAACCGCTGTCGGCATAGCCGATTGGAGCTTGGCACGGTCGACCCCGTCGCCGACGATGACCACCTGAACGTCGCCGCCGGAAGCCAGCGAGGCCAGGCGCTCGACGTGCTTCTCCGGCGCGAGCCGGCCGACGAAGCCGACGATCGGCTTGCCGTCCGGTGACCAGTGCCGGCGCAATGCCTCGTCGCGGGCCGACGGCGCGTAGCCGATCATGTCCACCCCGCGGGCCCACTTGTGCACCCGCGGAATACCGTGCTCGACAAGGGATTCCATTGTCGCCGTGGACGGTGCCAAGGTGCGGTCGGCTAGGCGGTGCAGGTGGCGGAACCAGGCCCAGGCCGCCTTCTCGGTGATGCCGATCCCGTAACTGGCCGCGAAACCCGGCACGTCGGTCTGGTACACCGCGACGGTCGGGACCCCGAGCCGTCGGGCGGCCTTCACTCCGCCCCAACCGAGCAGCGCCGGCGACGCCAAATGCACGACATCGGGCTCGAATCCGCGCAGCACGCGCAGAATTCGCGGCAGCGGAAGACCTAGCGGAAGGGTGGTCACCTTCGGGAACATCCATGACGGCACTCGATGCACTCGGATACCGTCGTAGAGACGATCGGCTGGTTCCTCGCCGTATGGAGTGTCGGGGGCAATGACGAGCGCCTCGTGGCCGGTGCGGCGCAGGTGCTCGAGGGTACGGATGACGGAGTTGCTCACGCCGTTGACGTGCGGGAGAAAGGACTCGGCGACAATCGCTACGCGCACACCATCAAGGTGACAGCGCCTTCTGTCGATATGGTTACCGACTGGCATACGCGACACGAACTCTGACACAAAGGGGGTCTGACAATGCGGTCCTACCTGGGCGTATTGGCGGCGGCACTGGGGATCGTGATGTTCAGCACCCCGACCGCGCATGCGCTTGTCCCACGAACCCTAGACGGTAACGGCGTTCTCGTCGGATCACCAGTGGCCCCAGTGCAGTTGGAGATCTTCTGCGACCCGCAATGCCCGTACTGCGCCGAGTTCGAGTCGACCGACGGCGACAAGCTGGCCGGCGCGGTGGCGAGCGGCCGGGTCGCGATCACCTACCGTTGGCTGACTTTCTTGGACCCTCGCCATCACAACGACGTGTCCGCGCGGGTCACCAACGCGCTGTTCGTCGCCGCTGACCTTGCCACGCCGCCGAACGCGTATCAGGCCTTCGTGCAAGACATCTACCGCCACCAGAGCAAAGACGGCCCGAGCGCCGGCGACGTCGCCGCGATGGCCCGCGAATCCGGCGTGCCAGATTGGCTGGCCGACCGAATCGCGTCTGGCGACAACGTGATCGACGCAGGCGCGGTCAACGACGCCAACAGCGCGCGCCTGAAAGACGAGAGCCCCGACAATCCCGGCACCCCGACGGTCTACAATCTCAACACCAAAAGCGTTGTCGATACTCAGGATTCGGCCTGGCTCGACGCACTGGCCAGCTGACGGTCCAATCGCTTGTCGAGGAAGGCCAGACCGGTCAGCGCGCCCGCGGCGACCAGAAAGCCGACCACCGCGATCGAGCCGGCCGGAATGATCGCCAGCTTGGCGGTGCGGTGCTGCACCCGGACCAGATTGGGATTGCGTTTGTCGTATTCGACGTAAATCCTCATCCCCGTTGCCAATTCGGATGGATACAGCACACCAAGCTCCGGCCGGTAGGTGACCCGGTCCGGCGTGACGAACTCGATCGTCGAGCGCCGCGGACCCGCGTCGAGCACCTCGGCCTCGGCCACACCCATGTCGCGCGAAATGGCAAGATCGTCGCGCATCGCGCCGGCCACCAGTAGCAGCGACTGCAGCATGACCAATCCGCCGACGATCAGGACCGCGATCCGTGCGTAGCGCACGGCGCGATGCCCCCGGGTGTTCGGAAACTCGCCGCTGCGACCGTGAATGAGGATGCGGGCCCAGGCTTTCAGCACCGCGAGAGCGCGGGCGAGTCGATTCACAGAGCGGCCTTGATCGCGGCGTGCAGCTGCCGCAGCGAGGACCGGTCGGCCTTGACCTCGAGCACCCGCAGGCCGGCGGCCGGCTCGTCGAGCGCGGCGCCGAGTTGCTCGACCTCGATCTGGCGGCTGTCGATGTGATAGGCGCGGCACAACGCGCCGACGTCGACGTCGTGCGGGGTGCCGAACACCCGGGCGGACACGTCGGAGAACCGCGGGTCGCCCTGCTCGAGCAGTTCGAAGATGCCGCCGCCGTTGTCGTTGGACACCACGATGGTCAGGTCGGCCGGCACCGGCTCGGTCGGCCCGATCAGCAGCCCGGAGCTGTCGTGCACGAAGGTCAGATCGCCGATCAGCGCCACCGTCCGACCGCCCGTCCGGTCATGTGCCAGCGCCGCCCCGATCGCGGTGGACACCGTGCCGTCGATGCCGGCAACGCCGCGGTTGGAGCGCACTTTGATGCCCTGTGGATTCAGCCCGACGAGCGCGGCGTCGCGCACCGGGTTGGAGGCGCCGAGCACCAGCTGGTCGCCGGGGCGCAGCGCGTCGGCGACGGCGGCGGCGACATGCAGGCCGGTGGTCAGCGGGTGGTCGGCCAGCTGGCCGCGCACCGCGGCGTTCGCATGCTCGTTGAGTTCGGCGCAGCGGCGCAACCACGCCGGATTCGGCTCACCCGTGGTCACCGCGCGGGTCCCGGTGGCTAGCGAGTTCCCGGAGACGTCGGGCCAGCGCGGTCCGGTGGTCAGCGCGTAGACCGGCACGGCCGAGTCGGCCAGCAACGTCGACACCGGTCGGTGCAGGGTGGGCCGGCCCAGCATGATCACCTGCTGCGGGCGCAGTAGCGGTAGCGCCAGCGGGTGCAGCGGGTTGGTGGCGGCCGGCGCGGTCGGCTCGGCGACGGTCGGCAGCGCGGCCAGGTTGGGTTGCTCGCCGGCGCCGTGACCGGCGATGACGACGGTGTCGGGGCTCAGGTCGATGTCCAGCGGCTGGTCGAAGGTGACCGCCGGGGTGTAGGTCCACGGCTTGCCGCCCGGCCGACCGGGCGGAGTGGGCCCGGGATCGCGGTCCGGCACCAGCGGCTCGCGCAACGGGATGTCGAATTGCACCGGCCCGGCGTTGGCGGTGCGGGAACCGGTGGCGGCGGCCAGCACCCGGCAGGTCGCCGACCGCCACGTCGCGTTGAGCGAATCCATCCGCTCGGGCGCGTTCTCGGCCAGGCCGAGGCTGATCATGGCGCGGACCTGGGTGCCGAAATAGCCCAGCTGCTCCATGGTCTGGTTTGCGCCGGTGCCGAGCAGTTCGTAGGGCCGGTTGGCCGACAGCACGATCAGCGGCACCCGCGCGTAGTTGGCCTCCACGACGGCGGGGCCCAGGTTGGCCACCGCGGTTCCCGACGTCATCGCGACACACACCGGCGTGCCCGCGCCGATCGCCAACCCGATCGCCAGAAAACCAGCGGTGCGCTCGTCGATGCGGACATGCAGCCGAACTCGGCCCGCCCGGTCGGCGTCCTGCAGTGCGAACGCCAGTGGGGCGTTACGCGAGCCGGGGCACAGCACCACGTCGCGGACGCCGCCGCGGATCAGTTCGTCGACGACGACGCGGGCCTGGGCCGTCGAGGGATTCACCAGACCAGCCTAGTCGGGTGACGATGCGGACCCCCTGGGTCCGCTGAGGAGCCCGACCAACAGTCCCGGTGACGTCAGGGCGGGCTCTCTAAACGTCAAGGACGGCCCTGTTTGAAAAAGTTGATGATCGTGTTGTTGATCAACTCCGGCCGCTCGAGGAACCCGAGATGACCGGTATCGGCGACTTTCAGGTAACTGGCGTTGGGCATCGCGTCGGCGACTTCTTTGCCCAGATGCGGCGGCGTCACCACGTCGTCGGCGAAGCCCAGCACCAGCGCCGGGGTCTGAATGCGCTGATAGGCGGGCACCCGGTTGCCCTGCGGCGACGCTTTGCCTTGGCACACGAACCCAGGGGTGATCTTGATCGGCCAGATGCTGAACATGCCGATCCACTCGGCGACGACTTCGTCGTTGCTCAACGTCTTCGGGGAAAAACTCTCCAGCAAACGGAACTTCGCATCGTAGGACGTCGGCATTTGCACGCCCGACGCGGCGAACTCGTCCTCGGCGCTACGGAAAAACTCGCGGGCCTTGTCGAGGCGCCCCCTGGTGGCCATCAACGCCGCCTGACTCACCAGATCGGGCCGGACCAGCAGCAGCTCTTGGGTGATGTAGGCGCCCATCGACACCGCGACGATGCGCACCGGACCGACGCCCAGAGATTCGATCAGCGCGATCGTGTCCGCGACCATCGTCTCGATGGTGAATCCGTCGGCATTGGCCGTCGCGCCTACCCCGCGGTTGTCGAACGTGATGACACGGAAACCGGCTGCCTGAAACGCCGGGACCTGATGCAGGTGCCAGGTGCGTCCCAGACCGCCGCGGCCGGCGATGAAGAGGACCGGTTCGCCGGTCCCGC
Organism: Mycobacterium cookii; assembly: GCF_010727945.1. Lineage (NCBI taxonomy): Bacteria > Bacillati > Actinomycetota > Actinomycetes > Mycobacteriales > Mycobacteriaceae > Mycobacterium > Mycobacterium cookii. The sequence goes on along the minus strand of NZ_AP022569.1, from coordinate 4,283,498 downwards.
TGACGTCGTAAGCCAGGTTGATCACGACGACGAAACTACGCGATGTCGCGCGTTGGCAGTATTTGGCAGCCTGCGGAGGCGACCTGGCAGCGGGTTCGGCCTTGACTGTGTGTATGACACAGCTCGCACTCAAGCAGGCCACCATCGAATACCAGCAATTCGGGCCGCAGGATTCTGCGCATCCGACGGTGTTCTTCGTCCACGGCATTCTGGTAGACGGGAACCTGTGGCGTGATGTCGCCGAAGACCTGGGACGGCGCGGTTACCGCTGCATCGTGCCGACCCTGCCGCTGGGCTCGCACCGAATCCCGGTCAACGACGTCGACGCGCTCTCGCTACAGGGTGTCGCCGGGATCGTCACCGACGCGATCGAGGCCCTCGACCTGTCCGACGTGACGCTGGTCGGCAGCAACACCGGCGGCGGGATCTGCCAGCTGGCGGTCGACGCCCACCCGGAGCGGATCGGCCGGCTGGTGCTGACCAATTGCGATGCCTTCGACAAGTGCCCGCCGTTCCCGTTCGACAAGGTGTTCGGCGTGCTGCGCGGACCCATCTCGATCAGGGCGATGTTCCGGCCCATGCAGCTGGCGGCGCTGCGGAACTCCGCGCTGGGTTTCGGGCTGCTGATCAGCCGACCCGATCCGGAGCTGACCGCGGCGTGGCTGCAGCCGTGTCTGGACGACGCCCGCATCTGCCGTGATCTGGCGGCGCTGCTGCGTCAGGTCGCCCGGACCGATCTCACCGATGTCGCCGCCCGGCTGCGACGATTCGCCAAGCCGGTGACGCTGGTCTGGGGCCAGGGCGACCGTTGCTTCACGCCGAGCTTGGGCCGACGGTTGGCCGAGGTGTTCAGCAACAGCAAGCTCATCGAGGTGCCGGGCGCCAAAACTTTTGTCTCACTCGACAATCCGAATGCGGTGATCGACGCTATCGCCGCCTAGCGACGGGCCTTGCCCCGCGCCGCCGTCAGCGCGCGATTCCACAGCAGCTGCGTACCGGCGCTCAGCGTCGCCGGTAGCGAGACGTCGCGGGCCAGCGACGCGGTGGCGACGGCCTTGGTTTTCGCCGAGGCCTTGGACATGTGGCCGGAGTCGAACGGCGGCTGCGGGTCGTATTCGATTCCCAACTGGATGGCCTTGGCGCGGTCTTCGCCGCCGATTTCGCCGGCCAACCACAACGCCAGATCGATGCCGGCCGACACCCCGGCGCTGCTGACGATGTCTCCTTCGTGCACCACCCGCTCATCGCCAACCGCATTGACGCCCAGCGTTTTCAGCAAAGGCAACACGCTCCAGTGCGAGGTGGCCCGTTTACCGTCGAGCAAGCCGGCGGCGGCCAGGATGAGCGAACCCGTGCACACCGAGGTCGTCCAGGTCGCAGTCTGGTGGGCGGTGCGCACCCAGTTCAGCAGCTTCTCGTCGCGGGCGTGTTCGACGGTGGTCGGTCCGCCCGGCACCAAAATGACATCCGGCGAAGGGGTTTCGGCAAACGAGTGGGTGGCTCCGATAACGAGTACGTCCGAGTCGGCGGTGATCGGGCCCGGCTCGTGCCAGACGAAGCGGACCTCGGCGTCGGGCAGCCGGTGCAGCACTTCGTAGGGGCCGATGAAGTCCAGTGCGGTGAATCCTGGGTACAACACGATCGCGATCTGGGTCATGCGAATGTCCTCCTGTACTGGTCGGGTGAGATGCCGATACGTCGAATAAAGTTGCGGCGCATGGTTTCCGCGGTGCCGAAGCCGCACCGGGTCGCGATGGCCACCACGGTGTCGTCGGTCTGCTCGAGTTGACGACGGGCCGCCTCGGTGCGGACGCGCTCCACATAGGCGCCGGGTGCTTCGCCGACCTCGTCGGTGAACACCCGGGTGAAGTGCCGCGGGCTCATCGCGGCCAGGCGCGCCAGCTCGGTGATGCTGTACGGGCCACCGGGCTCGGACTCGACGGCGTCCTGCACGGCGCGGATCGGTTCGCGTTTGGCGCGGGCCACCCAGACCGGCGCGGCGAATTGTGTTTGGCCGCCGGGACGCCGGAGGTAGAGCACCAGCCAGCGGGCCACCGTCTGGGCAATCTCGGTGCCGTAGTCCTCCTCGACCAGTGCCAGCGCCAGGTCGATGCCGGCGCTGACGCCCGCCGCCGTCCACACCTTCGGCGAGCTGCGCAGGAAGATCGGATCCGGGTCGACGTCGACGGCCGGGAATTCGCGCGCCAGCTGGTTCGCATAGGCCCAGTGCGTGGTCGCCCGGCAACCGTCGAGCAGGCCGGCGTGCGCGGCCAGAAACGCACCGGTGCAGACCGTGACGACGCGGCGGGCGTGCGGCGCCGCCGCGACGATCCAGTCGATCAGGCGCGGGTCGCGCCGCTCGGTGCGTGCTCCGCGACCGCCCGGCAGCACCAGGGTGTCGACGGGTTCGGTGGGGTCGGGCAGGTCGACGGCGCCGAAGCTCAGCCCGGTCTCGGTGGTCACCGGCTGCCCGTCGAGCGACACCACCATCGGCTGGTAGGCCGGCTCGCTGCCCTGCACGGCCAGCGACGCGGAGGTGAACACCTCGAACGGGCCGACCAGGTCCAGTCCCTGGATGCCGGGAAACCCGACGATCAGCACTTTTCGCGTCATGCGATCAGTGTCGACGACACAGTGCCGTGGCGTCTACGCCATGTACCCCACAAATCAGGACATCAACGGATAGCAGGCCTTCACCCGGTCGATCCACCACTGTCGCCGCTGCGGTGGCGCGGCCAGCGCCTGCAACCGCGCCGGGTCGGGCGTCACCGGCCCGACCGGCAGGTAGCCGTCGACGGCGGCGAGGGGTTCGGCGACGTCCTCGACGAACAGTCGGCCGGTGCCCAGCCCGCAGGCATGTCGCAGCTCCGGCAGCGCCGAGGCGGCGGACAGGCCAGTCGCGATGCCCACCGCCGAGTCGAGCGCGCTGGACACCACGACCGGGATGTCGATCTGCCCGGCGATGGTCAGCAACGCCGAAATACCGCCCAGCGGAGCGACTTTCAGCACCGCGATATCGGCGGCGCCGGCGCGCACCACGGCCAGCGGGTCGCCGGCCTTGCGGATACTCTCGTCGGCGGCCACCGGCACGTCGACCTGACGGCGCACCTGGGCTAGTTCCTCGACGGTGGCGCACGGTTGCTCGAGATACTCCAACGGGCCGAGGGCCCTGGCAGCTGCGACGGCCTGCTCGACCGTCCAGGCGCCGTTGGCGTCGACCCGCACGGTCGGCACCAGCGCGCGCACCGCGTCGACCCGGGACACGTCGTCGTCGAGGCTCTGGCCGGGTTCGGCAACCTTCACCTTGGCGGTGCGGGCGCCGGGAAAGCGAGCCATGATCTCGGGCACCTGCTCGGCGGGCACCGCGGGCACAGTGGCGTTCACCTCGATACGCATCCGCAGCGGCGGCGGCGGCATCCGGTAGGCCGAGTCGAGCGCGGCAGCCAGCCAGTGCGCGGCTTCGGCGTCGTCGTATTCCAGGAACGCGCCGAATTCGCCCCAGCCGCTTGGGCCGTCGATCAGCGCCACTTCGCGAGTGGTGATGCCGCGGAAGCGCACCCGCATCGGCAGCGACACCACGTGCAGGCGGTCCAGCACGTCGTCCAGTACGACGCTCACTGCGCGTAGACCCGGCGCCCCGCCAAATACGTTGCGCGAACGTCCAAGTCGGCGATGTGCTCCGGCGGCACGGCGCGCGGATCGGCCGACAGCACAACCAGATCGGCGTACTTGCCGACTTCCAGTGAGCCGACGATGTCGTCGGCGAACAGCTGCCACGCCGCGTCGATGGTCTGCGCCCGAATCGCCTGCTCGACGGTGAGCCGCTCTTCGGGGCCCAGCACCCGGCCGCTCGGCGCTGTGCGCGTCACGGCGACGCTGATGTTGCGCAGCGGCTCCTCGGGGGTGACCGGCGGATCGTTGTGCAGCGAGATGCGCATGCCGGTGGCCACCGCGGAACCTGCCGGCATCCAACGGGATCCGCGCTCTTCGCCGAACAGGCCGTCGACGATGACGTCGCCCCAGTAGTGAATCTGGTCGACGAAGATGCTGCAGGTGACGCCGAGGTTCGCGGCACGTTGAAGTTGCTCGGGCCGGATCGCGCCGACATGCTCGAGCCGCAAGCGATGGTCTGCGCGTGGATTGCGTTGCAGCGCTTGATCGTATACGTCGAGGATGGTGTCCACCCCGGCGTCGCCCTGGACGTGACAGGCCATCTGCCAGCCGTGCGGGTAGTAGGCGCCGACGATCTCGGTGAGCTGTTCGGCGGTGTAGTTGGCGCAGCCGCAGGAGCCCGGCGTCACGCCGATGGCCCGGGTCGCGGCGGTATCCAGATACGGGAACGACAGCGCGATGTTGCCCACCCACGGCGAGCCGTCGACCCAGCACTTGATGCCGACCTGACGCACCATGTCGTCACCGTCGCCTGGCGCGGCGGTGGTCGACATCGCTGCGTTAGAGACCTCATAGGTACGCAGCCGGACCGACAACTGGTCGCGCAGGTGCTCGACCAGCGGACGGAAATTCGGGTCGAACGCCATCTCCGAACACATGGTCAGGCCCGCGCGGTTGAGCCGGGCGCATTCGGCCAGCAACATCGCCGGGAAGTCGTTCGGCGAGATCGCCCCGCCCAGCAGGGGGAACACCGCGCCGATCTCTTCGGCGGAGCCGTCGAGTTCGCCGTTCGCGTCGCGGCCGTATTTGGCGCCCTTGGGGTCCGGGGTGTCGCGGTTCAGGCCGTTGAGTTTGGCGGCGAGCGAATTGAAGTAGGCCTTGTGCCCGGAGTTGTGGATGATGACCAGCGGTCCGTCCGGTGCGACGTCGTCCAGCCAGGTCAGCGTCGGCGCCGGTAGGCCGGGCTGGAGCAGCGGATCCCAGCCGTTGAGGTAGGCCCCGGCGGACCCGCGGCCGGCGACTTCGCGGCGGACCGCGTCGACGACCTCGTCGGCGCCGCGCATGATGACCGGCCGGATGTCGACGATGCGGTCCGACAGGGCGATCGCCTCCATCAGCGGATGGCCATGCGCCTCAATGAATCCCGGCATCACACAGCCGTCGCCGAGGTCGATGACCTGGGTGTCGGGGCCGACCCGGGCGGCGACGACGGACCGATCGCCGACGGCGACGATCCGGCCGTCGGCGACCGCCAGCGCCTCAGCCGTGGGCTGGGCGTCGTCGACGGTCAACACGGTTCCGTACATGACGACATCTGCGGCGGCCATGTCCACGAATGCTAGTGATGGTTGGGGTATCCCAGGGGGTTGCAGACAGAAATTGCAACACGTTCTAGTCTGGCCACATGAGTGACGATCTGTTGCGCCATCCGACCCACAACGGCCACTTGCTGGTGGGCGCGCTCAAGCGCCACAAGAACCGCCCGGTGCTGTTCCTCGGCGACACCACCCTGACCGGCGGTCAATTGGCCGAGCGGATCAGCCAGTACACCCAGGCATTCGAGGCCTTGGGCGCCGGCACCGGCGTCACCGTCGGCCTGCTGGCGCTGAACCGTCCCGAGGTGCTGATGATCCTCGGCGCCAGCCAGACCCAGGGCTACCGGCGCACCGCCCTGCACCCGCTCGGCTCACTCGATGACCACGCCTACGTACTCTCCGACTGCGGCGCCAGCTCGCTGATCGTCGACCCCAACCCGATGTTCGTCGAGCGCGCGCTGGGCCTGCTGGAGAAGGTGGACTCGCTCAAGCAGATCCTCACCATCGGCCCGGTTCCCGAGGCGCTGAAGGGGCACGCGGTCGACCTGTCGGCCGAGGCGGCCAAATACCAGCCCAAGCCGTTGGTGGTCGCCGAGCTGGCACCGGACCACATCGGGGGCATGGCCTACACCGGCGGGACCACCGGCAAGCCCAAGGGCGTCATGGGTACCACGGGGAACATCGCCGCGATGACCCAGATCCAGCTCGCCGAGTGGGAGTGGCCGGAAACCCCGCGCTTTCTGATGTGCACGCCGCTGTCGCACGCCGGTGCGGCGTTCTTCACGCCCACCGTGGTCAAGGGCGGCGAGATGGTGGTGTTGAGCAAGTTCGATCCCGCCGAGGTGCTGAAAACCATTGAAGAACAGAAGATCACGGCGACCATGCTGGTGCCGTCGATGCTCTATGCGCTGATGGACCACCCGGATTCGCACACCCGGGACCTGTCGTCGTTGGAGACCGTTTACTACGGCGCCTCGGCGATGAACCCGGTGCGGCTGGCCGAGGCGATCCGGCGGTTCGGGCCGATCTTCGCCCAGTACTACGGCCAGTCCGAGGCGCCGATGGCGATCACGTATCTGGCCAAGGCCGATCACGACGAGAAGCGGCTGACGTCGTGCGGGCGCCCGACGTTGTTCGCCCGCGTGGCATTGCTCGGCGAGGACGGCAAGCCGGTGCCGCAAGGCGAGCCGGGCGAAATCTGTGTCAGCGGGCCACTTTTGGCCGGCGGCTACTGGAATCTGCCCGAGGCGACGGCCGACACCTTCAAGGACGGCTGGCTGCACACCGGCGACATGGCCCGCGAGGACGAAGACGGCTTCTACTTCATCGTCGACCGGGTCAAGGACATGATCGTCACGGGCGGATTCAACGTGTTTCCCCGCGAGGTGGAAGACGTTGTGGCCGAACATCCTTCGATCGCCCAGGTGTGCGTGGTCGGGACACCCGACGACAAGTGGGGCGAGGCCGTCACCGCCGTGGTGGTGTTGCGGTCCGACGCGCCAACCGACGAGGCGGCGATCGACACGATGACCGCCGAGATCCAGGCCGCGGTCAAGGAGCGTAAGGGCTCGGTGCAGTCACCCAAGCGGATCGAGATCGTCGACGCGCTGCCGTTGACAGGTCTGGGCAAGCCGGACAAAAAGGCTGTGCGGGCGAGGTTCTGGGAAGGCGCGGGCCGGGCCGTCGGCTAGAGCCTCGGGGCTCGAGCGCCCGGCCAACTGGGCGCTCGCATCCCAACGCCCGGCAGGTCGGGCGCTCGACGGCTAGGTGCTAGAGCCCGACGCCGCCGACTTTGTCGATGCGGATATGGGTCACGAATCCGGGTGGCGCATCCTTCGGCGGAAACGCGTTGGGGTCCAACAACACCCCGGACAGGGCGGTGAGCAGCTCCGGTGCGCCGCCCTCTTCGATCCGCGCGGTGCCGTCGATCGCGAGATACGGCCGTAGCTTCTTGCCCATGTCGCCCGGATCGGCGATCGTCACGGCGACGCGAGGGTCGCGGCGAATGTTGCGGACCTTCTTGTGCTCGGCGAGATGTGCGGTCACCAACTCGTCGCCGTCGGGGGTCGATCGCAAGGCCACCCAGACCAGCGATACCTGGGGACTGCCGTCGGGATTCACCGTGACCAGGGTGGCGTCGACGCCGTCACCGATGAGTTCACGCGCTGCGTCGTTGAGTTTCATGTCTGCATGAAGCCACGGTCAGCGCTGAGATATTCCGGCGACCAGAAGGTCGAGCAGCCGGCCGGTCTGCTCGGGCGAGCCGCTGGCCAGGAAGATGCCGATCAGGCTGGATACCACGTCGTCGGCGCGCACGTCGGAGCGCAGGCTGCCGTCGTCGACGCCGGCTCGCAGCAGCAGGTCGACGGCGCCGACGATGCTGTCGCGAGTCGCGCTCCGCTCTATGGCGCCCGAATCGAACATCGCGTGTAGCGATTCGGCCATGCCGCGCTTGGCGGCGACGAAGCTGGCGTAGCGATCCATCCAGCGACGCAGTGCCGTCGCGGGCGGGTTCCGGCTGAGCAGCTGTTCGGCGACGGCGGCCACCTCGGCGAGCTCGGCGCGGTAAATCGCCTCGACGAGGGCTTCCCGGGTGGGGAAATGGCGGTAGAGCGTGCCGATCCCGACACCGGCATCACGCGCGATCGACTCCAGCGACACCGGCTTCCCGTCCGCGGCGGCGAACGCCGCGGTCGCCACCTCGAGCAGCTTCTCCCGATTGCGGCGCGCGTCGGACCGAACACCCCCAGCCAAAGCGGAGCCTCCTCCGGTTATGCTATGTTGGTAAGCGGAGGAACCTCCGCATTGTTTCAGTGTCGCACGAATCAGGGAGCACCATGTCAGACAAACCCGGCGGCGTCACCGTTATCGGCGGCCAGAGCGTCGCGCGAATCGGCTTCGGCGCTATGCAACTCTTCGAACCGTCGCCCGACGAGGCCGCCGCGGTGTTGCGCCGGGCCGTCGAACTCGGGGTCGACCACATCGACACCGCGTCGTTCTACGGCCCCGGCGAGGTGAATCGCCGCATCCACGCGGCGCTGGCGCCCTACCGCGACGACCTCGTTCTGGTCAGCAAGGTCGGCGCCCGATACACCGGCGGCGAGCCGGTACCGCTGGCCGCGGCCCAGCGGCCCGCCGAACTGCGCGCGGCCGTCGAAGACGACCTGGGCCAACTCGGCCTCGACCAGATACCAGTGGTGAACCTGCGCCGGATGGACCTGGGACCGGGCGTGGCCCCCGAAGGCGACCAGATCGTCGACGTGGACGACCAATTGGCCGAGATGATCGCGCTGCGCGACGAAGGCAAGATCGGTGGGATCGGGATCAGCAGTGTGCCGCTGGAGATCCTGCAGCGCGCGTTGCCCGCGGGCATTGTCTGCGTGCAGAACGCCTACAGCCTGCTCGACCGTTCACATGAGGCGATGCTCGACCTCTGTATCGCCGAAGGAATCGCCTGGGTGCCGTTCTTTCCGCTCGGGTCGGCGTTCCCCGGCTTCCCGAAGGTGGCCGACAACGACGTGGTGCGAGCGATCGCCGGCGAGCTTAACGTCACGCCGGCCCAGGTCGGGCTGGCCTGGCTGCTGGCCCATGCGCCGAACACCTTGCTGATCGCCGGCACCAAGTCGATCGACCACCTCGAGGAGAACATCGGCGCGGGCGACGTCGAGCTGAGCGCAGACCAGCTGGCGCGCTTGGACGCTGTCAGCGAGCCGAACGCCGGCCCGCCCAGTCATGGCATCGAAGAGTTCACCCAACGCCACTGAGCCCGACGAGGTGACCGATCGCGTAGGTCACCGCGAGAGCCAAGCCGCCACCGATGAAATTGCGAAGGGCCGCACGAATTTTCGGAGCGCGGCCGAGATGCGCCGACACCACTCCGGTGACCAGCAACGCGAGCAGCACGGCCACCACCGTGACCGGGATCCGCAAGGCGACCGGCGCGGTGAGGATGGCGATCAGCGGCAGCAGTGCGCCGACGGAGAACGCCGAGGCCGACGAGAACGCGGCCTGCCACGGATTGGTCAGGTCGTCGGGATCGACGCCGAGTTCGACGTCGGCGTGGGCGGCCATGACGTCGTGATCGGTGAGCTCCTCGGCGGCGGTGCGTGCGGTCGCCGCGGACAAACCCTTGGCCTCGAGCAGGGCTGTGAGTTCGTCCAGCTCGGCTTCGGGGTCGGCGTGGAGCTCGCCGCGTTCTATTGCCAGCAACGCTTGTTCGGTGTCGCGCTGCGCGCTGACCGACACGTATTCGCCCAACGCCATCGACACCGCGCCGGCGGCCAATCCGGCGACGCCCGCGGTGACGATCGGGCCGCGGGCGACGGTCGCCGCGGCGACACCGACGACAATGCCTGCCGTAGAGACGATTCCGTCGTTGGCGCCCAAGACGCCGGCCCGAAGCCAGTTCAGCCGTGACGAGAACGAGCCCAGATGCGGCTCATGGGGATGCGATCCTGCGGACACGGAGCAACACCATAAGCACCCGCGGCCCCGGCCGCCAGGAAACATAGCCTTGCCAAAGCGCCGGAAGGCCGACGAGTACCGTCGCCGTATGGGCAGCAGCAAGTCGGTTAGGCCGCCGTGGTGGCTCAAACCGGCCAACAAGCTCTTCATTCAGATGTCGCGTCTCGGCCTGAGCTTCGGCGGTGAAAGCCCGGTCGTGCTGACGGTGCCCGGACGCAAGTCGGGACGCGAACGGTCGACCCCCGTCACGCCGATGACGGTCGACGGCCAAGAGTACGTGGTTGCGGGCTTTCCCGGAGCCGATTGGGTGGCCAACGTCCGCGCAGCCGGCGAGGCGACGTTGGCCCGCGGTCGCAGTGTCCGGCGCGTGAGGATGGTCGAGTTGTCGGCCGAGGACGCCCGTCCGCTGCTGCGGGTGTTCCCCGAAGAAGTGCCCACCGGGGTGGGATTCATGAAGCGGGCCGGCCTGGTCGACGAGGGCCGGCCGGAGGAATTCGAAGCTTTGGCCGGCCGCTGCGCGGTATTTCGACTGGACGGAATTCAATAACCTTGAGCGACAATCCTTTTCACGCCGAGTCCTGGAAGCCGGTCGACGGGTTCGGTGATCTGACCGACATCACCTATCACCGTCACGTTGCCGACGCCACCGTGCGGGTGGCGTTCAACCGGCCCGAGGTGCGCAACGCGTTTCGCCCGCACAGCGTCGACGAGCTCTACCGGGTGCTCGATCACGCCCGGATGTCGCCCGACGTCGGCGTCGTGCTGCTGACCGGAAACGGGCCCTCGCCGAAAGACGGGGGCTGGGCGTTCTGCTCCGGCGGCGATCAGCGCATCCGCGGGCGCAGCGGCTATCAGTACGCAAGCGGAGACACCGGCGACACTATTGACGCCGCAAGGGCTGGAAGGCTGCACATCCTGGAAGTGCAGCGGTTGATCCGCTTCATGCCCAAGGTGGTGATCTGCCTGGTCAACGGCTGGGCAGCCGGCGGCGGGCACAGTCTGCACGTGACCTGCGACCTCACCCTGGCCAGCCGCGAGCACGCCCGGTTCAAGCAGACCGACGCCGACGTGGGCAGCTTCGACGGCGGCTACGGCAGCGCATACCTCGCCCGGCAGGTCGGCCAGAAGTTCGCCCGCGAGATCTTCTTTCTCGGCCGCCCGTACACCGCCGAGCAGATGCACGCGATGGGCGCGGTGAACGCCGTCATCGACCATGCCGATCTGGAAACCGAGGCCATCCAGTGGGCGTCGGAGATCAACGCGAAATCGCCGCAGGCGCAACGGATGCTGAAGTACGCGTTCAACCTGCTCGACGACGGGCTGGTCGGCCAGCAACTGTTCGCCGGCGAGGCCACCCGGCTGGCGTACATGACCGACGAGGCCGTCGAGGGCCGTGACGCGTTCCTGGAGAAGCGGCCCCCCGACTGGAGCGCGTTCCCGCGCTATTTCTAGGGCGGTGCTCGGCGGGTTGAGAGGCACGATTTGCCCGCCTCTGAGCGACAACGAGCGAACGCATGGATTTTTGTCGCTCGAAGGCGGGCAAAACGCCTCTCCCGTCTGACGCGACGGAGGACGTCGACAGCCGCCACCTACACTCCAGCCCTGTGAGCAAGAACCCCCTGCGCCGACTGGCCGAGCAGATCACGCTGACCTCGATGCGGCCCCCGATCACCGAATCGCTGAGGCTGTACCGACCGGCGGCCAAGCCCGTCGAACTCGACGGCAAGCGGATCCTGCTGACCGGGGCCTCCTCCGGGATCGGCGAGAGTGCCGCCGAGGAGTTCGCCCGCCGCGGCGCCACGGTGATCGCCGTCGCTCGCCGCAAGGATCTGCTCGACGAGGTGGTGGGTCGCATCACCGCACGCGGCGGCAACGCCGTCGCGATCCCCTGCGACCTGTCCGACCTGGACGCCGTCGACGCGTTGGTCGCCGACGTCGATCAGCGTTTCGGCGGCGTCGACATCCTGATCAACAACGCCGGGCGGTCCATCCGACGGCCACTGGCCGAGTCGCTGGAACGCTGGCACGACGTCGAGCGGACCATGCTGCTCAACTACTACTCGCCGCTGCGCCTGATTCGCGGCATCGCGCCGGCGATGCTGCAGCGCGGCGACGGGCACATCATCAATGTGGCGACCTGGGGCGTGTTCAGCGAGGCGTCGCCGTTGTTCGCGGTCTACAACGCGTCCAAGGCTGCGCTGTCAGCGGTCAGTCGCGTGGCCGAAACCGAGTGGGCCAGAAAGGGTGTCAGCTCGACCACGCTGTACTACCCGCTGGTGGCCACCCCGATGATCGCGCCGACCAAGGAATACGAAGGGCTGCCCGCCCTGACCACGCACGAGGCGGCCGGCTGGATGATCACCGCCGCCCGCCGCCGGCCGGTCCGTATCGCGCCGCGGATGGCGATCGTGTCCCAGGCACTGGACACCTTCGGTCCGGAACTGGCGACCAACTTGATCAGACGCCAGCGGCTTCAACCGTGATAGACACGAGGGCATGGAAATCCTGGCGAGCCGGATGCTGTTCCGCCCCGCGGATTACCAGCGGTCGCTGACCTTTTACCGAGACGAACTCGGCCTTGCGATCTTCCGCGACTACGGCGCGGGCACAGTCTTTTTCGCCGGCCAGTCGCTGATCGAGTTGGCCAGCCACGGTGCGCCGGAGCACCCGGCCGGAGCGTTTCCAGGTGCGCTGTGGCTGCAGGTGCGCGACGTCCGGGCGACCCAAGCCGAGCTGGAAGGCAGGGGCGTGCCGATCGCTCGCGAAGCCCGCCAAGAATCCTGGGGTCTGCATGAGATGCACGTGACCGATCCCGACGGCGTCACGCTGATCTTCGTCGAGATCCCGCCCGAGCACCCGCTGCGCCGCGACACGCGCCGTGACTAGGCCAAGCCCACAGGTTAACCCGAGGCGAACATCTGACGACGACTGCAAAATACCTTGGTTTCACGACCTCGTTCTTTCGACAACTACGGCCCTCTACCCCCAGAATTAGGCCCGTGAACCTTCAGCTGTTCCTATTGATCATCGTCGTGATCACTGCCCTCGCATTCGATTTCACGAACGGATTCCACGACACCGGCAATGCCATGGCCACCTCCATCGCCAGCGGCGCACTCAAGCCGAAGCAAGCGGTGACGTTGTCGGCGGTGCTGAACCTCGCAGGAGCGTTCTTGTCCACTGCCGTCGCCGGGACGATCGCCAAAGACCTCGTGAACGGTCACCTGGTGACGCTGCAGTTGGTGTTCGCCGGCCTGGTCGGTGGGATCGTCTGGAACCTGCTCACCTGGCTGCTGGGTATCCCCTCGAGCTCGTCGCACGCCCTGGTGGGTGGCATCGTCGGCGCCATGATCGCCGCGGCCGGCGCACACGGGGTGATCTGGACCGGTGTGGTGTCCCGCGTGCTGATTCCGGCGCTGGTATCGGTGGTGCTGGCAGGGATCGTCGGAGCGGTGGGCACCTGGCTGGTCTACCGGCTCAATCGCGGTGTCCCGGAGGAGCGCAGCGAAACCGCGTTCCGCCGCGGCCAGATCTTCTCGGCCTCGCTCGTCTCGCTGGCACACGGCACCAACGACGCCCAAAAGACGATGGGCGTCATCTTCCTCGCGCTGATCTCCTACGGCGCGGTCAGCCGGACCGACGCCCTGCCGCCGTTCTGGGTGATCCTGGCCTGCGCGTGCGCGATGGCGCTGGGCACCTACACCGGCGGGTGGCGGATCATCCGCACGATGGGCAAGGGCCTCGTCGAAATCAAGTCGCCGCAAGGCATGGCCGCCGAATCGTCGTCGGCCGTCATCATCCTGCTGTCGGCTCATTTCGGCTACGCGCTGTCGACCACGCAGGTGGTGACCGGATCCGTGCTCGGTAGCGGTGTCGGCAAACCCGGTGCGGAGGTTCGCTGGGGCGTCGCCGGCCGGATGGCGACCGCATGGCTGATCACCCTGCCCGCTGCCGGCCTGGTCGGGGCCGTCACCTACTGGGTGACCCACGGGATCGGCGGCTACGCCGGTGCGACCGTCGGCTTCCTCTTGCTGGCAGCGGCGGCGTCGGCCATCTACCTGCAATCGCGTAAGACGAAGGTCGACCACAACAACGTCAACGCCGAGTGGAAGGGCGACCTGACCGCCGGGCTCGACGAGCACGGCAAGCCGGGCATCGCCGGCGCTCCGATCGGCAACGGAGAGGCCGCTGAACACACCGCCGACGCCAAGAAAGCAGGCACGCTATGAGCCACTTGAACCACTGGTTCAACTACCAGGCGTCACTGAAGATCCTGATCTTCGGTCTGATCCTCGGTAGCGGGCTGCCGGCCCTGTTCGCGCTCGCCGTGCGGGCAGGCGCCGCGGGCGACGGTGTCATGGGTTCCGACGGCGCGGCCGTCAAGCACAAGAACCCGGCGCTGACCGCGATCTCGTATGCGATCTACGCGTTGGCCCTGGTTGCGGTCATAGTCGGGGTGTTGTACGTCGCCCGGGACTTCATCGGGGCGCGTACCGGCCTGTACATCCTCGGAGCCAAGCCCGCGTAGCATCGGGAATTATTTTGTCTCGAGGCTTACCGACGGCCCGGCGGGGGAAGTTGACATGCTGTGAACCGATTCTTGAGCTCGGTAGTCGCCTGGCTTCGCGCGGGATATCCAGAAGGCATCCCACCGACTGACTATTTCCCGGTGCTCGCGCTGCTCTCCCGTCGGATGAGCAATGACGAGGTCAAGCTGGTGGCCCACGAGCTGATGCAGCGAGGTGACTTCGACCATGTCGACATCGGCGTGCTGATCACGCAGGTCACCGACGAGTTGCCGTCGCCGGAAGATATCGAACGGGTCCGCGAGCGGCTGGCCGCCAAGGGCTGGCCGCTGGACGACGCCCGCGACGGCGAGGGCACCGGATAGCCGTCCTGCGCGCGTTCGCCGTGGCGCGGGGCTCCTCGGCGCGGCCGCTGTTGGCGGCACTCGAACAGGTCCTGACTGGCGGTGCGCCCGCGCTGCTGCCGGTTCCCGCCGACGGTGATCACGGGTCGGACCTGTCGTCGCTGCGGGTGGGCGACGCCATCGACGACGACGTCGCCGTGGTGGTGACGACGTCGGGCACCACCGGGGCGCCGAAAGGCGCGCTGCTCACTGCCGCCGCGCTGACCGCCAGCGCCGCGGCCACCCACGACCGGCTGGGCGGGCCAGGCCGGTGGCTACTGGTCCTGCCGCCGTATCACATCGCCGGCCTGCAGGTGCTGGTGCGAAGTCTGCTCGCCGATTCCGTGCCGGTCGAACTCGACGTCTCGACCGGCTTCGATGTCGGCCAATTGCCCTCTGCCGTCGATGAACTCGGCTCGGGGCGGCGTTATACGGCGCTGGTCGCCACGCAGTTGGCCAAGGCGCTGACCGATCCGGCGGCCACCGCTGCGCTGGCCGGCCTGGACGCCGTGCTGATCGGCGGCGGCCCGGCCCCGCAGCCGATCCTGCAGGCTGCCGCCGGGGCGGGCATCCGCGTCGTGCGCACCTACGGCATGAGCGAGACCGCCGGTGGCTGTGTCTACGACGGCGTCCCGCTCGACGGCGTCGAGGTGCGCATCAACGATGACGGACGGATCGCGATCGGTGGCGCGACGCTGGCCAAGGGCTACCGCAATCCGCCCAACCCCGACCCGTTCGCCGAGCCGGGCTGGTTTCACACCGACGACGTTGGCGCCGTTGACGATTCGGGTGTGCTCAGTGTCCTGGGCCGAATCGACGACGCGATCAGCACCGGCGGCCTGACGATCCTGCCGCAACCGGTCGAGGCGGCGTTGCGGACGCATCCCGCGGTGGCCGACTGCGCGGTCTTCGGGCGTGCCGACGAGCGACTGGGCCAGCGAGTGGTCGCCGCGGTCGTCGTCGCCGACGGCCACGCCCCACCCGCACTCGACTCGTTGCGGGCCCACGTGATGCAGACATTGGCCCACACCGCGGCGCCGCGCGAGCTGCTCATCGTGGACGCCTTGCCGATGCGCGGCATCGGCAAGGTCGACAGGCGGGCGCTGATGCGGCTGGCCGAATCAAGCCGGATGACATAATGCCCTGGTGAACCGGCCCTTAGTCACCGACTGAGCATGCATCGCCACATCATTGTCAGCGGTGACGATGCGCTCGCCACGACGATCGCCGACGAGCTGAAAAACGCCGGCGCGACCGTCGTGCGGCTCCTCGACGCCGAGACGTCGGAAGCTGGCGTCGCCGGCGAGCTCACCCTGCATGACGTGTCCCGCGCGCTTGCCGTCGTCTGCGCCGGAAACGACGACGCGCGAAACCTCGAAATCGCTTTGCTGGCAAGGAAAGCTAACCCGGACGTCCGCGTGGTGGCCAGGGTTGCCAACGACGTGCTGCGCGAAGCGGTGGCCGACGACGAAGGGCCCGGGGCGACCCTGGACGTCGCCGATCTTGCCGCACCCTCGGTGGTGGAAGCCTGCCTGGCGCAGACCACCCACCGGTTCGACGCGGCCGGCATCGAATTCGTCGTCTCGGGCACCACGGCGTCCCGCGAAGCGACGCTGCGGGAACTCTACGGCGACCTCGCCCCGGTGGCGGTCATCCATTGTCAGAATTCACCCGACCCCGGCGAGATGGATGTGTGTCCGGGCCGCGATCAACGAGTGCACCGGGGCGACACGGCAATCATGATCGGCACCGCCGACGAGATCGCCGCCCAGGGCATCAGGATTCCCAGCGCGACGCGCACGCGTACCGGTCGGCCGTGGCCGCGACGAGTGATCGACAGTGTCCGCGGTGTGCTCGGCGACTTCAACCCGACGTTCTATCCGGTCGTGGCGGCCACCACGCTGGTCTTGATCAGCTCGACGATCATCCTGCGCTTCGGGTACCAAGCGCCACCCACCATGGGCTGGATCGACGCGTTCTACTTCACCGTCGAGACGATGACCACCACCGGTTACGGCGACTTCAGCTTCGTGAACCAGCCCACCTGGCTGCGCACGTTCTCGACGATGTTGATGTTCAGCGGCGTGACCACCACTGCGTTGTTGGTGTCGTTCGTCGCCGATGTCCTGCTGTCGCGTCGCTTCGTGTTCGCCTCGGCGCGCCCCCGGGTGCGTCATCTGCGCAACCACATCGTCGTCGTCGGGTTGAGCGCCCTGGGCATGCGGGTGGTCAGCGACCTGACCGCCGCCGGATACGAAGTCGCGGTGATCGAACTCGACGAGGAAAACCGATTCCTTTCCGCGGTGCGCGACCTGGACGTTCCGGTGATCTTCGGTGACGCCACATTGCGCCAGACACTGAAGGCAGCGCGGGTGGATCGCGCTCGCGCGGTCGCGGTCCTGACCCGCGACGACATGATCAACATCGAAACCGGCATCGTGCTGACCGAGATGCTGGGCACGAGAACCGAGACCCGGGAGCACTGGACCCCAGTTCCTCTGGTGTTGCGGGTGTATGACCGCACGCTGGGCTTCGCGGTCGCGCAGCGATTCGGTTTCGAGAACGTCCGGTCCACGGTCGAGCTGGCCGCACCCTGGTTCATCGGCGGGGCGATCGGCCTGCAGGTGTTGGGCACGTTCTCGGTGGGTCAACGCTCGTTCGTGGTCGGCGGTATGCAGGTGGCCCCCGGCAGCGAGCTCGACGGGCTCCGCATGTACGAGTTGTCCACGCACACCCGGGTCATCGCGATCACGACGTCCAACGGGTTGCTGAAGCTGCACCCGCGACGCGACGCCCGGCTGCATGGCGACGACACCGTCTACCTGGTCGGGCCCTATCGCGACCTGATCGAAACGCTGCGCCGAGGACGCCCACCACGGCCACCCGCCGACGAGGGCCAACAGCAGGAAGCCAAAGCCAGCTGAGCCGTCACCCCTCGTCGAACGGCAGCGGGACACCGGCGTGCGACAGGCACTCGGTGCAGGTGTGCTCCGTTTCGACCTGACCGATCGCCTCGCGCACGAGTTTCTTGAACGGCCCGATGTTCTTCTCGAATTCGACGATGACCTCGTCGACCTTGACGCCGGCGCCCGCGTCGATGCCCGCATCCAGATCTGTCACCAAAGCGATTGTGGCATAGCACATTTCGAGTTCACGGGCCAGCACCGCCTCTGGGTAGCCGGTCATATTGACCAGCGTGAAACCCGCTGCGGCGAACCACCGGCTTTCGGCACGGGTGGAGAACCGCGGACCCTCGATGACGACCATGGTGCCGCCGTCGACGACTCCGGGTAGTCCGCTGACCGCCGAACGCAGCGTCGGGCAGTACGGGTCGGCAAACGACACGTGCGCCGCGCCGGAGTCGTAGTACGTGTCGGCGCGATGGCGGGTGCGGTCGACCAGCTGGTCGGGCAGCACGACGGCGCCCGGGCCGTGTTCGGGCGTCAGGCTGCCGACTGCGCACGGGGCGAAGACCTGCCGCACCCCCAGCGCCCGCAACGCCCACATGTTCGCCCGATACGGCACCTTGTGCGCCGGGAAGCGGTGTTCGAGGCCGTGACGCGGCAGGAACGCCACCTCGTGCTCCCCCACCATGCCGATCGTGACCGGGCCGCTGGGCTCACCGAACGGGGTGTCGAGGCTGACGCTGCGGGCGTCCGAGTCGAAGAAGGTATAGAAGCCGCTGCCACCGATCACTCCGATCATCTACCGCCGCTCCTCCTCGTTGGCGCCGCTCATGCGGCGCGAGGTCGCGTCGTCGGCGGGCACGTTGCTCATTGTCGAGCACGCGCATGGAACGATCACAGGGTGGCCACTCTTGCGCAATGGATCGCGGGCGCGCGACCGCGCACCCTTCCCAACGCCATCGCCCCGGTGATCGCCGGCACCGGCGGGGCGGCCTGGCTGCACGGCGCCATCTGGTGGAAGGCGCTGCTGGCCCTGGCGGTCGCGGTCGCCCTGATCATCGGGGTCAACTTCGCCAACGACTACTCCGACGGCATCCGCGGCACCGACGACGACCGGGCGGGCCCACTGCGGCTGGTCGGTTCGCGGTTGGCAACCCCGCATGCGGTGCGGGCGGTGGCCGTCGCGAGCTTGACCATCGGCGCGGTCGCCGGGTTGGCGCTCGCGCTGACCAGCGCGCCGTGGCTGATCGCGGTCGGCGCGTTATGCATCGCCGGCGCCTGGCTGTACACCGGCGGCGCGAAGCCGTACGGCTACGCGGGTTTCGGCGAGGTCGCGGTCTTCGTGTTCTTCGGACTGGTCGCGGTGCTGGGCACGCAGTACACCCAGGCGTTGCGGGTGGACTGGGTCGGCGCGGTGCTGGCGGTGGCGACGGGCGCTTTGTCGTCAGCGGTTTTGGTGGCCAACAACTTACGCGACATCCCGACCGATAAGGAGTCCGGCAAGATCACGCTGGCGGTCCGCCTCGGCGACCGCGGGACGCGGATCTTCTATCAGCTGCTGCTGGGCGTGGCCGCGGTCTTGACGCTGACGCTGACGGCGGCCACCCCGTGGTGCGCGGTCGGCCTGGTGGCCACACCGTTGGGGCTGCGCGCCGCGGCGCCGGTGCGATCGGGGCGAATCGGCAGCGAGCTGATCCCGGTGTTGCGCGACACCGGGCTGACGATGCTGGTCTGGTCGATCGCGGTGGCCGTAGCGTTGGCGGTCAACGCTCAAGGGTGACGACAACGTCGTAGAGGCCGGGGTGGGCGCGTCCCCGTCGAGCGACGTGACTCTGCGCTCTTGGCGGCTTTTGTCGAGACGTCGCCGCCCTCTGCGCAGAGTCAATCGGAATCCGGCGGCGCCTCCCCGCGCAGCCTGGCCCGCAACTGCTCGCGGTCGCGGCGCCGGCGTTCGGTCGCGGCGTCGATCCCCGCAGTGGCCCGGCGTCGCAGCGGGCCGAAAAGCCAGAAACCCAGCGGCATAGCGATGACGAGAGCGAACAGCGCGGCGACGACGATCGGGAATTCCCGCACGCCAAGAGCCCGGCCGGTCCAGTAGATGACCGCCGTGAGCACCACCACCAACGCGACTCGGGCCGCAGCATAGAGCGAGACGCTGACGACTGCCCGGCCGGCGGGACTCGTTCCGTCTGACACAGTGCGAGCCTAGGACGCCGCGTATATTCGGACAAAGGAGGTGTTGCGTGCTCTACCTGCTCCTGGTCCTGGCTCTCGGGACACTGGTCTACATCGGCTGGCGGGCTGTCCGTTCACAGGTCACCCGTCCGAAGAGTCGCGTCATCGGACCCGACGACGATCCGGAGTTCCTCTGGCGTCTGGGCAACGGCGACAACAAGCCCCGCTGATCTAGATGAAGTGCTCGTTCGAGCGGCGCTGATCGCTCGGAAAACCGTCGGCGACAACGGCTGCCAGCTCGATGAGCGCCTCCCGGGTTTCCCGCTTCAACCGATTCAGGTCGATCTCGGCGCCTTCCTCGAGGTGCGGATCGAACGGAACCAAACGCACTGCGCGGCAACGCCTCGAGAAGTGATCGACCACCTTTTGCATGTCGACCTTGCCTGATCGCGGCCGCACCGCGTTGATCACCGCGATCGAATTGCTGACCAGATCCTCGTGGCCGTGGGCGTCGAGCCAGTCCAGCGTGGCCGAGGCGCTGCGGGCGCCGTCGATCGAACCCGAACTGACCACGACCAGGGCGTCGGCCTTGTCCAGCACCGACGTCATCGCGGAATGCAGCAGCCCGGTGCCGCAGTCGGTGAGCACCAGACCGTAGAACCGCTCGAGGATCTCCAAGGTGCGCGCATAGTCGTCGGCGCTGAACGCCTCCGACATCGCCGGATCACTTTCCGACGCAAGGACTTCCAGCCGGCTGGGGCCCTGCGACGTGTAACTGCGGACATCGCTGTAGCGGTCGATGCCTTCGGCGTCGCGCAGCAGGTGCCGGACGGTGGCCGGTGTCTCCAACGGCACCTTCTGGCTCAGCGTGCCGCGGTCGGGATTAGCGTCGATGGCCACCACCCGGTCGCCGCGGATCGACGCGAACGTCGAACCCAGCGTGGCCGTGATGGTGGTTTTCCCGACGCCGCCCTTCAGCGAGAGCATCGCGATGCGGTAGCAGCCCCGCAACGGTTTGTTGACCTGCACCGTGAGGTCGTTGTACCGCATCGTGCGTTGGCTCTCGCCGACGTTGATCAGCTGCCCGGACAACCGGAACAGCCACCGGCGCCAACCCTCGGTCGGTGCCGGCTTGACGTGGCGCAGCAGCGTCCTGGTGGACAACTCCGGATACCGCTGCGGCGGCATGCCCGGCTGGGACGCGCCGGCGTCCCCCGGGGCCGGTGGTCCGCCGTAATTGCCGTAGACCCGTCGGGGCGCATCGCCGGATTCGACGACGCGCGGCATGCCCTGGTACGGCGTGTTCGCCCAGGCGCGCGGTTCGGAGCGGGTCTCCGGGGGTGGCACGCCCAGCGTGGTGTTGTCGGTGAAGACGCGCTCGGTGCGGAACCCGGCGAAGGCTCGGGTCGGCGGCTCCGGCGCCGGTGGTGGCGGATGAGGTGGCAATTCGGTGGTCGGATGGTCTTCGCGACCGCGCGGCGCTCCTGCATTCGCGCCGTGCGTCGGATGGTCAGACACGTGAAATTTCCCCTTGTCGCAACCCTGGGGTCGCGTTGTTAACGAACAGCCCTGCTGACCCGAAGATATCGCAGCGTTGCTGAGAGCCTGCTGATCGTGATCTAGCCCACCCCGGCGTAGGAGTGCAGACCGACGGTCACCAGGTTGACGAAGAACAGGTTGAACACCATGGCCACAAAGCCGACGACGTTGATCCAGGCCGCTTTTCTGTCCCGCCAGCCCGCTGTCGACCTGGCGTGCAGGTAGGCGGCGTAGATCACCCAGGCGATGAACGCCACAGTCTCCTTGGGATCCCAGCCCCAGTACCGACCCCAGGCCTCCTCGGCCCAGATGGCGCCAAAGATCACCCCGAAGCCGAAGACCGGGAAGCCGAAGATTGTCGTCCGGTAGGCAATCCGGTCCAGCGTCTGCGCATCGGGCAACCGATGCACCAACTGCGCCAGGCGGCCCCGGGCGTCGGGCGCGCCGAGCCGCGAGGTCCGCAGCAGAAACAGGATGCTGGCCACCCCGGCGACCAGGAAAACTCCCGAGCCCAGGCTGACCACCGAGACGTGGATGGGCAGCCAGTAGGACTGCAGCGCGGGCATCACCGGTGCGGCGTTGGTGTACAGCCAGCGTCCGGACACCGTCAACAAGATCAGCACCGGCAGCAGCAGGAACACCCACAACGGGCGGTATTGCGGGCGGCGCAGCACGATCGCGCCGGCGGTCAGCCCGCAGAAGCAGGTCAGGTTGATGAACTCGTACATGTTGCCCCACGGCACCCGCGTGGTGGCCAGACCGCGCAACACGATGCAGGCGAACAGCAGCCCGATGCCGGCGTAGACGAGAACGAGGCCGGCCCGGCCGACGCGCTCGTCGAACGGTCGGCGCGGGGCCTCGGGGGCGGGGCTGTCTGTCTTGACGGATCCGGCACTGACGAGTTCACGGTCGGGTTCTCGGCTGCGGGTGTAGGCGAGTTCGACGGCCAGCAGCAACAGGGCGACCACCAGGATCACCACCGACGACGTGAACGCCCAGTCGGAGTTGCGCGCCAAACCGATGTCGACGTGCGTGGTATTCATTGGCGCGCCCCTCCTGTCTGCCGGCTACGCCGGCGCCATCGTCGTCGGCGCAACACTGGCGCCACTCCTCGACCCCGGCTACGCCGGCGCCATCGTCGTCGGCGCAACACTGGCGCCACTCCTCGACCCCGGCTACGCCGGCGCCATCGTCGTCGGCGCGGGTAGCCCGTCTTGGAGCCTTCCGACGAGCCGTTCGAATTCGTCGCCCCAGCCGGCGTTGTCGGTCCGCGCCAAACCGCCTACCTGGACATTCACCGTACCGCGCGACGCCGTCTGCAGCCGAATCCAGATCCGCCGCCGGCGCACCAGCAGCGAGACCACCAGCCCGGCCATCATCGTGATCGCCGACACCAGCACCCAGATCTGCCCGGGATCGTGCGAGACCTGCAGGTTGACGAACGGCACGGCTCCGTCGAACCGCACGATGCTGCCCGCCGCGGGTCCCTGCTCGACGCGGACTTGCTGACCGATGCGCAAGTTGACCCGTTTCACTCGGGTGAGCCGGTGCTGGTCGATCAGGTGCGGGTCCAGCGTGTACAGCGACTGCGGCCGGCCGCTGTCCAGGCCGGTGTCGCCGGAATAGATGTCGACGGCCACCGCCGGAGCGATCAGCGCGGGGAAGCTCGACGACAGCAGGTTGCCGTCGAGTTGCTCGGTCGGCGCGAGCAGTCCCTGGATGGCGATCTGATGTTGGCGACGCTCGGCGGCGTCGGGATACGACCCGGCGGGCGGGTCGATGCGCGCAACGCCCGAGGACAGCAACGTCCGGGGGTTGTCCGGTCGCCACTGGACCGTCGAGGTGCGGCTCTGGCCGTCGGGGAAGGTGACGGTGAACGTCGGTGCGTAGCCGTGGCCCTGTAGGTAGACGCGGTCGCCGCTGACCCGCAGCGGGTGGTTGACCTCCAGCCGGTAGGGCGTCCAGCGGCCGCCGGTCAAATCGCGGCCGGCCTGGTAGTCGATGTCCGCGGCGAACGACGTGGCCTGTCCGGACGCCAGGTAACGTGCTTGAAAGTCGTTGACGCGCAAACAGATCGGGTGCAGCGACGTGCCGTCGACGGTGTTGCCCGCCCGAAACGAGTCGAACGCCGCAGGTGATGCCGAGCAGAAGCCGGGGCCACCGTCGGCGATGACGACGACGTTGCCCTCGTAGCCGAACAGTTTGCCGACGGCGACCGCGACCAGCAGGCCGAGTAGCGAGAAGTGGAAGACGAGATTGCCGAACTCGCGCAAATAGCCTTTCTCCGCGGAGATTTCGACGGTGTCGCCACGACGGACGACGGTGCGCCAACCGCGAAGCCGGGCCGTCAGCGTCGATGCCAACTCGTCGACCTCACCGGCGATCGTGGTGTCAGCGTGCTTGGGCAGCCGGGCCAGGTTGCGCGGGGCGGGCACCGGGGTTGCCCGCATGGCGCGGGCATGCTCGATCAACCGCGGCGTCAGGCAGCCGAGCAGCGACACGAACAACAGCGTGTAGATCGCGGTGAACCAGAAGCTGCCGAACACGTTGAACGCCTGCAGCCGATCCAGCCACGGCCCGATCGTCCGGTGGGCCGCGAGGTAGTCGGCGACCTTGCCGGCGTTCAGGCTGCGTTGCGGCAGTAGCGCGCCGGGCATCGCGCCCAGCGCCAGCAGGAACAGCAGCACCAGCGCGGTGCCCATCGACGTCAGCGCCCGCCAGGTGTTGCGGGCCCATGCCAGTAGCCGGCTCAAATCGGCAACCTCACATCGGATACCAGCCCGTCGCGCAGCCACGACACGAAGTCGTTCCACCCGCCGCTGACCAACGCGAACCCCACCGCGATCAGCAGCACGCCGCCGAAGATCTGCAGCGCCCTGGTGTGCCGCCGCAGCCAGTCCAGCCCGGCGACGGCCGTCGCCGAGCCGAAAGCCAACAGCACGAACGGAATTCCCAAGCCCAGGCAGTAGGCGATCACCAGCACGATCCCGCGCGCCACGCTCGCGCCGTCGGTCGCCGACGCGACGGTCACCACACCGGCCAGCGTCGGGCCCAGGCACGGCGTCCAGCCCAGCGCGAACACCGCGCCCAGCAACGGCGCCCCTGCCACCGTCGACAACTGCCGCGGCGCGAACCGGAACTGACGCTGCAGCGCCGGGACGTAGCCGACGAACACCACGCCCATCAGAATGGTCAGGACGCCCCCGACCCGTTGCAGCACAACCTGATTGGCAATCAACGTGGTGGTCATGCCCAATACCGCGACGGTGCCCAGCAGGAACACCACGGTGAATCCGGCGACGAACAACGCGGCCGACCCGGCGACCCGCCACCGCGCATTCGGCGGCGCATCGTCTGCCTCGTCGACGCCGACCACGGCGGCCAGATACGACAGATAGCCCGGCACCAGCGGGACCACGCACGGCGACCCGAAGGACACCAACCCAGCCAGCACGGACACCGCCAGCGCCAGCAAAAGGGGCCCGGCAGCGGCGGTTTCGGTGAAGCCGCTCACGGTGACCCCGGTTCTGCGGCAATCCGCTGCACCACCGGCTGCAGCTCCGCGGCGAGCAATTCACGCAGGAACACCGCGGCCACCCGGTGCTGGCGGTCGAGGATCAGCGTGGAAGGGATGACCGAGGTGGGGAATTTACCGCCGAAGGCGATCATGGTGCGCATCGCCGGGTCGTAGATCGACGGATAGGTCACCTTGTGGTCGTTGACGAAGTCCTGGGCGGCCTCGCGGTTGTTGTCGCGCACGTCGATGCCGACCAATACCACCCCGTCGGCGCGGGTCGCGTCGTACACCTGTTGCAGCGCAGTGGCTTCGGCGCGGCACGGCCCGCACCACTGCCCCCAGACGTTGATCACGACGACCTTGCCCGGAAAGTCGTCCACCGAGACGGTGCGGGCCGGGTCCGTCAGCGCGGGGCCGGCGATCGGCCCGGGCTTGCCGCGCTTGTCGGGCGGGTTGTAGTAGATGTCGGTTTTGCCTCCGGGAGAGACGAATTCGAAGGTGCCACCCTGGGCGACCGCGTCGTGACCGTGCGAGCAGCCGGCCAGTAGGCCCGCCAGTGTCACGACGACGAACGTCAGCCGCCGCACGGTCAACTGCCCGCCGGCTCGCTGTACAGCACGTCGACCAGTTGGTCGTCGTCGAACACGAACGTCGTCACCGAACCCACCGCGCACTCGCGACGTCGCGGGTCGTGCCAGAGCCGCTTACCGGTCAGCGACAGCCTCGTCGTCCACACCGGCAGTTGATGGCTGATGCACACCGCGTCGGCGCCGGCCGCCCGCGCGCGGGCCTTGAAGACGGCCGTCGTCATCCGGGCCGCGACCTGCTTGTAGGGCTCACCCCACGACGGGGTGAACGGGTTGCGCAGCTGCCACCAGAACCGCGGGTCTTTCCAGGCGCCGTCGCCCGGCCCCAGCCGCTTGCCCTCGAAGAAGTTGGCCGACTCGATCAGGTCGGCGTCGGTGTCCACCGCCAGACCGTGGCGTGCGGCGATCGGTGCGGCGGTCTCCTGCGCGCGTTGCAGCGGCGAGGCGATCACCGCGACGACCTCATGGCCGGCAAGCGCCGCGGCCACAGCTTGCGCTTGTTGGTTTCCCTTGTCCGACAAGCGGAATCCCGGCAACCTGCCGTACAGCACGCCCTCGGGGTTGTACACCTCGCCGTGGCGCACCAAGTGGACGCGGGTCTGCTCGGCCATCAGGGCGTGTCCTCCTTGGCTGCGGCCGCGGCGTTGGCGGCCGCGGGTAGCGCATCGGCGATCCGGGCGAACGCGGCGTCGTCGAGTGCCGCCGAGACGAACCACGCCTCGAAGGCACTACAGGGCGGGTAGACGCCGCCGTCGAGCAGCGCGTGGAAGAACGGCGCGAAACGCCACGTCTCGGTGGCTCGCGCCGAAGCGAAATCGGTCAC
Organism: Mycobacterium cookii; assembly: GCF_010727945.1. NCBI lineage: Bacteria > Bacillati > Actinomycetota > Actinomycetes > Mycobacteriales > Mycobacteriaceae > Mycobacterium > Mycobacterium cookii. The sequence goes on along the minus strand of NZ_AP022569.1, from coordinate 4,257,371 downwards.
CAGCGTCTCGCCGAAGAATACGCTGAGCATATTGCCGGCCTGCGGAATATGATGTACGACACCGGCATTCGACAATGCGCCGGATAACAGGTCGGCCAACCGGTTCGCGTTGTCGTCGAGCTTTTCGTACACCGCGTCGTCAGCCGCGCGCAGGGTGGCCAGCCCGGCGGCGACCGCCACCGGGTTACCCGACAGCGTGCCCGCCTGATACACCGGGCCCAGCGGCGCCAGGCGTTCCATCACCTCGGCCCGCCCGCCGAATGCCGCGGCCGGCAGGCCGCCGCTCATCACCTTGCCGAAGGTGAACAGGTCGGCATCCACCGGATCGATTCCATACCAACCACTTCGGCTGACCCGGAAGCCGGTCATCACCTCGTCGACGATCAGCAGCGCGCCGTGCTCGGCGGTGACGGCGCGAAGTTGCGCGTTGTAGCCCGGGATGGGTGGGACCACGCCCATGTTGCCGGGACTGGCCTCGGTGATCACCGCGGCGATCTGGTCGCCGAACTTCTCGAATGTCTGGGTGACCACGTCAATGTCGTTGTACGGCAACACAATCGTGTCTGCCGCGGTGGCGCCGGTGACACCCGGCGACGACGGCAGGCCCAGCGTCGCGACCCCCGAGCCGGCGTCGGCGAGCAGCGCGTCGACGTGGCCGTGGTAGCAGCCGGAGAACTTGACGATCTTGGCGCGGCCGGTGAACCCGCGGGCCAGTCGCACCGCGCTCATGGTGGCCTCGGTGCCGGAGTTGACCAGCCGGATCCGCTCCACCGGTGGCATCCGGTCGATGATCTCGCGGGCCAGTTCGCTTTCGCCCGGGGTCGGCGCGCCGAACGACAACCCGTTGGCAGCGGCCTTGGTGACGGCGTCCACCACGAGTGGGTGCGCGTGGCCCAGAATCATCGGGCCCCACGAACAGACCAGATCGACGTAGCGGTTGCCGTCGGCGTCGGTGAGCCAGTAGCCGTCGGCCGCGGTGATGAAGCGCGGGGTGCCGCCGACGGCGGTGAACGCGCGCACCGGCGAGTTCACCCCGCCGGGGATGACCGCGCAGGCGTCGTCGAACAGCTTCGCTGAGGCTTCGGTGCGCCGCGGGCGATCGGACGCGCGCTGCGACGATGCAGGCTGCGCAGCGGCCTGAGGAGGAGCCGCGCGATCGGACGCGCGCTGCGACGATGCAGGCTGCGCAGCGGCCTGAGGAGGAGCCGCGCGATCGGACGTAGGCACGTTCACCAGTGTCCCAGCCGCCGCGGCCGGCTTCACTACAGGGTGTAGTTGATCGGTGCGTATCGGCGGGCGCATGCCGGGATCTGGATCACCGGGCTAGTGCTTGCCGAAGAAGATTTCCCCGGCCTCGCGCAGCGCATAAACCACCAGCACGTACCCCGCCGCGGGGTCGGCCCACCACCACCCGGCCAAGCTGTTGAGCAGCAACCCGGTCAGCACAGCCACCGCGAGCAACCCGTCTATCAGGGTGACCCGACCCTCGGCGCTCAGCACCGGATTAGCCAAGGCAGCACCCGTGCGAGCCTTCCCCGCTGCCAGCGCGAACATCACCGCCGCGGTCACCGCGGTCCACCCGATTCCTACCGGTGAATGTCCCGGACGGAATCCGGCGACCAGCACAACCGTCGACTGGACCAGCAGATACACCGCCAACGCCGCGAACCCGATACCAATCAGTCGCAAAGCACGTCGCTGCCGAACCTCACTGGTTCCGGACAACTCCCAGATCACCACGGTCGACGCACCGATCTCGATCAGCGAGTCCAAACCAAATCCAGCCAACGCCACGGAGTGCGCCCTGAGCGCCGCGATGGCGAGCAGGACGATCCCGACGACGTTCCACCCCAACGTGGCGTATTCCAGCGCGAAGCCGCGGCGCAGCAAAGAGCGACGAGCGGCTTCGTCCATGGAAACCATCCCGGAAGTCTCACACACGTCGAAAACCGAAGCGCTGTGGACAGCAATATGACTGAGCCACAACGGCTTACGTATGACGGCAGTCAGGCGGCAGGTGAAGGACGAGTCCGCGATTGAGCGATGCGACGTTCCTCATCGACGATGGCCGCCGCCTTGGCGTCGATCGCAACCTGGTGATAAATGCGCAGATACAGCTGCGCGATGACCAGCTGACCCATGTTCGTGCACCAGTCGACAAAGTCGTCCTCGCGGCCGGAGCGAGCACCTTCGGCCAAGACCTGCCGCAATTCGGCGAGCTCAGCGGAGCTCAACCGGGTCAGCTCCGCGTCGGGCGCGGCACCTGACCGCGACAGCTCCCGGCAGACACCGAGCAGCGTGACCGTCGCTTCGCCGGGTAAATCGCTGAGATGCGTCATTGCAGTCCTCCCCTAAATCCTTTACAGGTATTCGGCGCAGATCACGCGCTGGATTTGAGTGGGTGGAAACAACGCCCTACGAGGTCCATACCTACGCGAGTAGACCCGACGGGCTCGGGCCAAACTTCTCAGTCGTTCAGGGCTCCGCCACGGCCAGCGCGAACACCGGATGGTCCGCCGGGTCAGGCAACTTGCGGAAGTAGCCGTCGACCGCCCGACCGGCCTTGCGCTGGTATTCGGTCAGGATCGGCTGGCGCTGCGTTACCGGCAGCTCGCGAGCCTCGTACGTCGCGGCGCGGGACTTGCTGGTCAGCGTGACGGTGGGTCTGGCACGCACGTTCTTGACCCACTGCGACTCACCGCGGGTGGAGACGAGATACCGGGTGCCACCGACGTCGACCGTGACGACGGGAATGTGCTGCTGCTCCCCGCTGCCCCGCTTGGTCACCGTCAAGGTCTCGGTATTGCTGATGCCGGTGGCCATCGCGATCCGGTTGAAGATCTTGGCGGTGAACCACGGGGGCTTGAGGTAGGCCATGAACTCCAGTTTGATTGGAGCATGCAACTACCGCAGCGACTTGCCCGGTTCAACCGGCACGTCACCAACCCAATTCAGCGCATGTGGGCCGGCTGGGCCCCGTCGTTCGGCATCCTCGAGCACGTCGGCCGGAAATCCGGGAAGCCGTACCGCACCCCGTTGACGGTGTTCAACGCCGACGTAGACGGCAAGCCCGGCGTCGCGATCCTGCTGACTTACGGCCCGGATCGCGACTGGCTGAAGAACCTCAACGCCGCCGGCGGCGGGCAGATGCGCCGCCACGGCAAGACCTTCCACGTCGCCAACCCGCAGACCGTCACCAAGGAAGAGGCGGCGGCGCACGTCAGGGGGGCGGCGCACCGGGTCTTCGGCAGGTTGCCGTTCGAGCAGGCGGTGCTGCTGACCAAGACTGGTTAATCGGCCCGCGCCGCAACGCGTTTGGTCACGAAGTACATTGCGACCACCACCGCCCAGGACAGCAGGCTGAGCCAGAACTGGGTGCGGGCGGAGTGGTCGAAGGCCATCTGCACCAGCACCGCGACGATCCCCAGCACCGTCAGGATCGACAGCACGGGAAAGAACCACATCTTGACCCGCAACTCCTCCGACGGCGTCCTGCGCCGTAACACGATCTGCGACAACGCAATCAACAAGTAGACGAACAGCACGATCGCGCCCGACGAGTTGAGCAGGAACGAGAACACCGTGTTGGGAGCGACGGCGGCCATGATGACGCACAGGAATCCCACCACCGAGGAGCACACGATCGCGATGTAGGGCGCCCCTCGTTCGCTGACCTCGAGCATCTTCGCCGGTGCCTCGTGCTGCCCGGCGAGCACGAACAACACCCGCGACGCGCTGTAGAGCCCGGAGTTCAAGCAGGACAACACCGCGGTGAGCACCACCGCGTTCATCACATGGTCGGCGCCCGGAATGCCGATCTGTTTCAGCGCGGCGACGAACGGCGACGACCCGGCCTGCAGTGAATTCCACGGCAGGATGACCGTCAGCAAAAAGACCGATCCCACAAAGAAAATCGCGATGCGCGCGGCCACCGCGTTCGTGGCCCGCTGGACGGCTCGCTCGGGATCCGGGGTCTCCGCGGCGGCGATGGTGGCGACCTCGGCGCCGACCATCGAGAAGATCACCACGACGACGGCGGCGAAGGCACCGTGCACACCGTTCGGGAAAAATCCGCCGTGCGCGTGCAAGTTGGAGAAATTCGCGTGGTGATGCGGCCACAGGCCCACCGCGTACAACGTGCCGAGCAGCAGGAAGATCAGGATGGTCGCGACTTTGATTCCGGCGAACCAGAATTCGAACTCGCCGTAGGACGAGACGGAGAACATATTGGTCGCGGTCATCAACACCATCAGGATCAGCGACAGTAACCACAGCGGCGCGTGGAACCAATAGGTGATCACCTTGGCGCCGGCCACCGCCTCGAAGCCGACGACGATCACCCAGTAGTACCAATACAGCCAGCCCACCGAGAAGCCCGCCCAGCCGCCCAGCGCCTGCCGGGCGTATTCGGAGAACGAGCCGGTCGACGGGTTCGCGGTGGCCATCTCCCCGAGCATGCGCATGACCAGGATGATCAGCAGGCCGCACAGCGCATAGGTGAGGAACGCGGCGGGGCCTGCCTTGCCGATGACCACACCGGACCCGACGAAGAATCCGGCGCCGATGATCCCGCCGATGGCGATCATCATCAGCTGACGCTGCGACAAGCCTTGGCGCAGTTGCGGTGTGGTGTTCATCTCAGGCCGGCCCCGATGACGCCGCCGAGGCGATCATGTTGAGCTGCCGCTGGGTAAGCCCGCGGCGCAGCGGTGACGCGCCGTCCGTGCGGGTTTCGTGGGTCGGCGGCATCACCGGACGCTAACACCCGCCGATGTCGGCGCGCTCGATTCAGACCGGCACGGCGCGCAGCGCGACGGGCAGGCTGGGCAGGAAGTGCGTGGTGGCGAATTCGCGGATGTCGTCGGCGTCGACAAGCGGCTCGCGGGCCGGTAGCAGCAGCACCATCGCGGCGTAGCGCAGAATGGTGTCGGCCAGGTCGTCGACGGCGCGAGCCCCGACTCGCTCGGCGAAGCCGTCGGGGAAGATGACCCGCAACGCGGCTGCCATCCGCTCGACGGCGGGCTCCCAATGTTGGTGGGCCAATTCCAGCATCAGGCCCGGCTCGTCGGCGATCATCCGGGTCAGCACCCGGTGTTGCCGGAACCGCATGATCGACAGCGTGAACGCCTCGACGTAGTAATTCGACTGCGGCCTTCGGCTTTTCAGCTCGTCGGCGATGTTGGCGAACAGCACCGCGTTCTCCCGGTCGATAACGGCGGCGACCAGCTCGTCTCGTCCGGCGAAGCGCCGGTAGATGGTGGTGCGGCTGACCCCGGCGCGGCGGGCTACGTCGTCGAGCGCGACCCGCCGGAAGCCGTGCTGCTGGAACTCGGCGACGGCGGCGTCGAGGATCGCATCGGTGGCCGCGTCAGGCGCGGGCATAGCCGGCTTGAGCATATCCGTTGTAGCGCAATCTCATTGGTAGACGGTCCCACGCCCAATTCACCGGCCGCAACCGGCACAACGCGGCGAATCGCTGATAGCGGCGCTCCTGCCGATCGCTCCACGGCAGGCCGAGCAGAACGCGCGCCCGGGGCGGCAGGCCACCGGTGGTCAAGAACGCCGCCATCGGATTGAACACCGGCGCGACCACACGCCAGGCCAGCGGCGAGACACCTTTGGGTCGGGGAAAGCCTTTCGTCACATATCCGACACCGTATTTGGCGGTCGGGTGCGCGATCATGACGCGCTCCATCATGTGATCCCAGTACCGCTCGAACTCGTCGTAGTCGGCAGGCATCGGCCGCTCGCTGACGCCGTAGCGGCGATACCAGGTCTTGGACTCGAGGTAGATCTGCTGCTTCTCCTCGTCGCTTAACCGCTTGACGAAGGTGTCGGCGAAGTACAGCACCTGCTCGACGAAGGTGGCGTGCGCCCAGAAGTAGGTGTCCGGGTCCAGCGCGTGATACCTACCCCCGCTGGGCATGTCACCTTTGATCTCGTGGTGGAAGTCGCGCACCTGCTGGCCGGTGTTGTCGTCGTCGGACCCGTAGACCGTCTTGAAAATTGGCGGCAGTGACCGCTTGACCCGCGCCGCGGTGTCGCTGAAGAACACCGAGTGATCCAGGACGCCCTGACCGAGCTCGGCGAGCATGTTCTGCAGCACGGCGGGTCGCGGGCCGATCAAGAACATCCTGTTGTCACCGAAATAGCGCCACACCAACGACTGTCGCCCTAACGGTAGGGCATCAGCGGTGCTGTCGGCGGTAGACGACTCACTCAGCTCGGTCATACGGGACAGTGTTACATATCTTGCACTTTGTACCAAGTCGGTCCAGGACGATGAATACGTTGCCTTATCGAGATGGCGCGGTTATCGGGGTTACGACATGTAGGCGGCATTATTGCCCTCATGCCCGAGCTGTCCCGTCGTGCTGCGCTGCGTCTTGGCGTCAGTGCCGTTGCCGGAGCGGCGGGAATCTGGTCGCTCGGCGGGTTGCTCGATCCCACCCAGGTGCCGGCCGATCCCGGCCCGTTCGAACCCGCCGCGCCGACGCCTCCGAACGCCGCTGTCCCACCGCCGATCCCCGCTCCGCTGCCGACCCGGGAGTCCGGCTCGTTCATCTCCGCGGCCCGAGGCGGGGTGCTGACGAATTGGATTCTCGCCCGTCCACCCGGGCAGATCGGGCCGTTGCGTCCGGTGATCGCGCTGCACGGGGTGCGCGGAAGTGCCAAGCAGGTCATGAGTTTCGGCGTCGAACAGGGGCTGGCCGATCTGGTCCGGGCGGGCCGGCCGCCGTTCGCCGTGATCGCGGTCGACGGCGGCGACAGCTATTGGCATCGACGGGCCGGCGGCGAGGACGCCGGATCGATGGTGCTCAATGAACTGATTCCGCTGCTGCCGGCGATGGGTCTGGACATCTCGCGGATCGGCTTCATCGGCTGGTCGATGGGCGGCTACGGCGCGATGCTGCTGGGCGCACGGCTGGGCCCGGCGCGCACCGCTGGGATCTGCGCGATCAGCCCGGCGCTGTACCAGTCGTATACCGCGAGCACGATCGGTGCTTTCGACAGCTACGACGACTGGACCAAGAACACCGTGTTCGGATTGCCGGCGCTGTCGCAGATCCCGCTGCGCATCGACTGCGGCAACGACGACCAGTTCAGCCCGGCCACCCACCAGTTCGTCGCCCAGCTGCACAAGCCACCCGCCGGCGGATTCACTCCCGGTGGACACGACGAGGCGTACTGGCGTCAGCAGCTGCCCGGCGAACTCGCCTGGTTGGCATCCTGAAACTGCTTGAGCCGCAGACTATTTGCCACGACCAATAGTGACGAACACGCCATCGCCGCGCCGGAGATCATCGGGTTGAGCAGGCCCGCCGCGGCCAACGGGATGGCCGCCGCGTTGTAGGCGAAGGCCCAGAACAAGTTCATCCGGATGGTGCGCAGCGTGCGCGCCGACAATCGCAGCGCGGTCGGCACGGCATGCACGTCGGCGCGCATCAACGTCAGATCGCCCGCGTCGATCGCGACGTCGGCGCCGCTGCCCATTGCCATGCCGATATCGGAAACCGCCAGTGCCACCGAGTCGTTGACGCCATCGCCGACCATCGCCACCGTGCGGCCGCGGGCCTGCAACTGCTGGACGACGTCGGCCTTGCCGGTCGGCAATACACCGGCGATCACGTCGGCCGAGTCGATGCCGACGGCCGCCGCGACCTGCTCGGCGACCGCGAAGCTGTCGCCGGTCAGCAGCATCGGGGTGATACCCATCGCCTTGAGTTCGGCGATCGCGGCGGCGCTGCCGGGCTTGATCTGATCGGCCAGCGTGATGACGCCGCGCAACTGTCCGCCCCACGTCACCTGCACCGCGGTCTGACGTGCCGGCGGCGCCAGCAGGTCCACCCCGGCCAGTGAGCCCGCTCTCGACACCGCGACCTCGACACCGTCGACCACGCCGGCCACGCCGGTACCCGGTTCGTTGACGAATCCTTCGACGGCACTTAGCTTTACGCCCCGGTCGAGGGCCGCCGAGACGATCGCCGCCGCCACCGGATGCTCGGAGGCCGACTCGACCGCCGCCGCGCGGGCCAGCACGACGTCGGCGTCCTCGCCGGGCTGCGGTTGGACTTCGCGCACCGCCATCGCGCCGGTGGTCAGGGTGCCGGTCTTGTCGAAGACGACGGTGTCGACGCGGTCGATGGTCTCCAGCACCCGCGGGTCCTTGATCAGGATGCCCAGCTGCGCGCCCCGCCCGGTGCCGACCAGGATCGCCGTCGGGGTGGCCAGTCCGAGCGCGCACGGGCAGGCGATGATCAGCACAGCGACGGCCGCGGTGAACGCCGATGATGCGGGTTGTCCCGCCATCACCCAGCCGGCCATCGTCAACGCGGCGATCACCAGCACCGCGGGAACGAAGATGGCGGCGACCCGGTCGGCGGTTCGCTGGATGGGTGCCTTGCCGTTCTGGGCGTCGCTGACCAGCTTGGCCATCCGGGCCAACTGGGTGTCGTCGCCGACCCTGACCGCGCGCACCAGCAGCCGGCCATAGGTGTTCAGCGATCCGCCGGTCACCGTGTCGCCCGCGGACACGTCGATGGGCATCGGCTCGCCGGTCATCGCTGAGGTGTCCAAAGCCGTTGCCCCGTCGACGATTACACCGTCGGCGGCGACCCGCTCCCCCGGTCGCACCACGACGACGTCGTCCACCCGCAGCTGGGATACCGGCACGCGGACCTCGTCGCCGTCGCGCAGCACCGCGGCGTCCTTGGCGCCCAGGCTCAACAACGACCGCAACGCTGCACCGGACGCGCGTTTGGCCCGCGCCTCGGCGTAGCGACCGGCCAGCTGGAACACCGTGACGGCGGCGGCGACCTCGAAGTACACCGGTCCGGTCCCGCGCAGCACCGCGGTCGCCGACCACAGGTACGCAGCCAGCGTGCCCAACGACACCAGGGTGTCCATCGTCGAGCTGCCACGCCGGAGCGCTCGCGCCGCAGCGACGTGAAACGGGAGGCCACCCCACGCCACGATCGGGGTGGCGAGCACCAACGCCAGCCATTGCCAGCCGGCGAACTGCCACCCCATCAGCATCGACACGGCCACCACCGGAATCGCCAGCAGCGCCGAGCCGACCAGCCGCGTCCGCAGTCGGTGGTCCGACAAGTCGTCGGGCAGACCGGAGCGGGCGACCGACGCCCGATAGCCCGTCGACTCCACCGCACGGATCAGGTCACCGGCCGACACCGCCGACCCGTGCTGCACATGAGCCCGCTCCAGCGCGAAGTTCACCGCGGCGCGCACGCCGTCGAGCCTGTTGAGCGCCCCCTCGACGCGAGCAGCGCAGGACGCACAGCTCATCCCGCGCAGGTCGAGATCGGTGGTGGTCATGCCGATGCGGGCCTGGCGGCTCGACGCAGCCGCGCGACGCCGACCACCGCCAGCATCCCGGCGGCCGTCGCCAGCAGCAGGGTCACCAACAGCAGCGACGGGTCATACACCACCGATGTGGTCGCCGGCTGATCTTTGGCCACGGGCGCGACGGCCACCGTGGTACGCACCGCCGACCAGCTGATCGCACAGCCCGCGACCGCGCCGCAGGCCAGCAGAAGTTCGACGACGGCCCGAAAACGGGTCATCACCAGCGTGATCCGTCGTCGCCGTCGTCGTCTTGGGCAAGTTCGGCAGGGCTGACGCGCTCCTCGACCAGCGGGGTGAGCGCGTTGCGCAGATGACGGTGTTTGCGCGCCCAGGCCTGGGCGGTGCGACCACCGCTGAGCCGCAGCCCGATGCCGGTACGACCCTTCGGCACGCCGACCAGCTCGCCGAGCGCACGGGCGGATTGCCAGCGTTCCAGATCCTTCTTCGACCCCAGCGGACTGTCCGGTTCGGGGTACACCTTGACGATTTCGGAGATCCGGATCGTTTCCGTGCCCTGACGCAGCGTCTGCGGGGTCAGCTCCACTGAGGTGTGGATGCGCGCCGCCTTGACTTGCAGCGCAATGAAACAGGTGACCACAACCAGGAAGAATGCCGGAACGGTGATCTGCCAGCCGTTGCCGTTGGACCTCTCGATCCACAGCATGATCCCGGCGGAGACCGGGCCGGCCAACAGCCACAACCAGCTCGCGCCGACCTCGCGAAACAGCGGGGTCGCGTCGGTGTCGGTGCCTGCGGTCACGTCGACCATCATCCCTTGCGAGCGTTCATGGCGTCGGCGGGGTGTTCCACGGTCCGGGACCGGGCGCCACGTGGTGACATCCCGTCGCACCCGACACCACCATGTCGGGAGGATTCGAGCCGTAGGGCGCTCTGATGGTGAATTCGATCGTGCCGTGCTCGCGGGGCAGCGCACCGCGCACCGACTGCCCCGGCTTCAGATCGAGGCTGTCGGCACCGTGCGCCTTGAGCACGTCCGCTGCAGCGGCGACGACGGCCTGGGCGTCGGCTTGCGACGTCGGTGCGGACGCTTGCCAGTTGGGGAGTTCGTAGATCGAGCCCGACAGAAAAACGAACGGCGGCTCGCAGCCGGCCTGACCACCGGCCGACGTCGTCCTCCAGGCGGCCGCGGGATAGAGCTTTACCACCGCGTCGCGGATGGCAGCGGCGACAGCGATCACGTCGTTGGCGGCGTCCTGCAGCGAATCACGTTGGCTCAGTTGGTTTTCCAAAGCGGTCGCCGATGGGTGGCCCGGCCGCGGCCAAGGATAGGGGTCGTTGTGGTGACACCCGGCCGCCAGCATCGCCATCAACAGAACCCACCAGCGGCTCATGTCAGCGTCCCTCCTTCGTCGCGCCGGCCACGCCGGACAGCACGGCCGCTAGGTTGTAGCCCGACATCCGCAGCTGTTGTCTGCCCGTGCCGTCGTCACGCGGATACTCCGAGTGTCCACTGGACCCGGCCCGGTCAACGTTCATCGGGTCGGTACCCGGCGACGTGGACAGCTGCGTGATGTCGGACATCTCGTCGGGCGTGGCATCGAACGGCATGTCGGTGGGAAATCCACCGGTCGCCAGCCAGTCCAGCGCCGGTCCGACGTAGGGGATCAGGCTCAGCGGGTGCTGGACGCCGCGGATCGGGTCGTCAGGCGTCTGCTCGTAGTAGGCGTGCCCACCCGGCGCCAGGTGCAGGTCGCTGGCGTGCGGGAGTTCCAGGCCGGGCGAACCGTAGAACACGACGTCATTGACCGGGGTGCCGCCCTGCAACGCCAGGCTGGTGACCAGTGAGCCGTACGAATGCCCGAACGCGGTGATCTGCTGGTTCGGGTTCTCGGTCGTGGCCCCGAGCCCGTTGAAGAAGCTGGTGAGGTGCGGGGCGGCCGCCTTGGCGAGGCCGTCGTTGGTCACCCGCAGGTCCTCCATGCCCGCGGGCGGCTCGTAGCCCACCCACGCCACGGTGGCCACCGATTCCGGGTTGGGGTCGTGCGCCCAGGTCAGGACGTCACGGGTGGTGTGTCGCAGGTTGGTGGCCTCATCGGCCATCCCGGGCAGGCTGGATGCGTTGGTGCCGACACCGCCGGTCGTGACGCCCACGTGGGTGGCGTTGTCGACGTCGCCGATGCCGATCGCGCCGAAGACGTGGCGGGGATTCGACGTCGTGTCGAGCAGGATCAGGCTGCGACGATCCTTGGGGTTGATCGCCCGGGGTGAGCCGTCCGAATTCGTCGGGTAGAGCGCGCTTTTGATGCCGATCAGGTCGTCGTACCTGGACTGCGCGCGAGCCAGGTCACCCGGCGGGTCACCGAGCTTCTCGATGTCCCCCGGATGCAGATTGACCTGCTCCCAGTAGTTCGACTCCCGGCCTTTGGCATCGCGCAGCGTCGACTCGGCGACCGCGAGTTCGTGGGGCAGCCGGATCCGGTTCCCGGCGTCGCGGATGTCGGCCGGGATGCCGTCGCGGTCGATCGCCGCCGGATCGTGGCCGATGTAGTCGGTCTGCTGCTGCGGGGTCAGGCCGTCCCACCACTTCTTGACCTCGTCCGGTTTGGCTTGTGCCGGTGGGGGTTTGGGCAGGTTCGGCGCCGGGCCGGCGCTGGGTGTCGACCCGGGCGATGCGCCGTCGGCGGTCTGGATGGCAGCGGCCAGATCCTTGTCGACGCCGTCGGCGTCGGCGATGAGCTGCCGGATGCGGTTCTCGACGTCCGCTTTGACCGCGTCCTGTTGCTTTTTCATCTCGACGGTGAGCACGGTGACCTTGGACGTGACGGCGCCGGTCTGCTCGTTGATGTTGAGCTGCGCCTGACTTGCCTCGGCCTTGATCGACGACAACCGGTATTTCAGGTCGGCGACCTCCGCGGACGCCTTGTGTGCTGCCGCCGCGACTCGCCTGCACTCCTCGGCGTGGTTGGACAGCGTCAGCTTGATGCGGGTGGCCGAGTCCCGCGCCGCATCGGCCGTCGCGCCCTGCCAGGTGACGAACGTCAGCAGGTCGCCGACGGTGTCGCCGGTGGTCTGCGCGCCCTCGGCCCGAAACGTCGCGGCGGAGAACACCTGCTCGATCGCGGCCTCATCCCACGTCTCGATGTCCGCCAGCGACAACGTCATCGAAGCTGCTGCACCCGTTCGGCGGCGTTGTTGTCCAGCTCGGAGAATGACGTCGCCGCGGTGTCCAGACGTTCGTGGTGGCTGTTGATCATCTGGTGGTGGTCGATGGCATGCGATTGCCAGCGGTCCAGCAGCCCGGACAACGCCGCACCCGAGCTGCCGACCCAACCGGACTCCGCGTCCCACCCCTGCGACTGCGTGGATGCGTAGGTGCCGCCCAGTTCTTCGTGCTGGTTGCGTCCGAGCGCCGCCGCGTGAAACACCTCTTCGGGCTTGATCTCGAGGTTGTCCACAGCCACTCCCCCTACCGATTCGACCGATTGGCCGAAATGCTATATGGCCAGCGCTGCGACCACACTTCACCTTTTTGCACGCTCACCTGGTGAAGTACTGGTGCGAGTCGAGGCGGTGCAGCAGGAACATGCCGCCCGCGATCAGCACCGATCCGGTGATGCCGGCGAGGCCGCAGACCACGGCGTACATCGGCGGCCAGGTCACGGTGAACAGCCGGATGCCGACGTAGACGATGGTGGCCATGGCGCCGCCCGTCAGTACGGTCCGGGCAAAGCGGTAACCGGCCCGCATCAGAATCAGGAACGTGACGACGATCGCGCACAGCACCCCGGTGAACAGCGCCGCCGCGACGTAGAGCGGCGCCGATCCGCGGCCGTTCGACGAGCCGACCACGTCGGCGCCGTAGCCGATCACCATCAGCGGCGTGGCCACCAGCCACAGCCAGAAGCCGGTGTCGACGTCCACCGGCCGGGCCGGCGGCTGCGGCCCGGGTGGCAGCCCTTGCCCGTACGGACCCGTCACGACAACCAGTTGGCCGCGCCGGCAGCCCAGTAAGTCAGCACGATGTCGGCGCCGGCACGCCGGATGCTGGTCAACGATTCGAGGGCCGCGGCGCGCTCGTCGATCCACCCGTTGGCGGCGGCGGCGCAGATCATCGCGTACTCCCCCGACACCTGGTAGGCCGCCACCGGCACCGTGGAAGTTGCGGCCGCGGCAGACACAATGTCCAGGTAGCCCAAAGCGGGTTTGACCATGACGATGTCGGCGCCCTCATCGAGGTCGAGTTGCACTTCGCGCAACGCCTCGCGGGCGTTGCCCGGCTCTTGCTGATAGGTGTGCCGGTCGCCGGACAGGCTCGAGCTCACCGCCTCCCGGAACGGGCCGTAGAACGCCGACGCGAACTTGGCCGCGTAGGCCAGGATGACCACGTCGCGATGGCCGGCGGCGTCCAGGCCGTCGCGGATCGCGCCGACCTGGCCGTCCATCATCCCGCTCGGGCCTACCACGTGGGCACCCGAATCCGCTTGCGCAACAGCCAGTTCCACATACCTCTTCAGGGTGGCGTCGTTGTCCACCCGGCCGCGTTCGTCGAGCACCCCGCAGTGCCCGTGGTCGGTGAATTCATCCAGGCAGGTGTCGGCCATCAGCACCGTCGCGTCGCCGAGATCCTTGGCCAGGTCACGCAACGCGACGTTGAGGATCCCGTCGGGATTTACCCCGGCCGAGCCGGCCGCATCCTTGTCCTCGGCACGCGGGACACCGAACAGCATCAGTCCACCCACCCCGGCGCTCACCGCATCGGCCGCGGCCGCCCGCAACGATTCGCGGGTGTGTTGCACCACGCCCGGCATCGAGGCGATCGGCGCCGGCTCGTCGATGCCGTCGGCAACGAACATCGGCAGCACCAAATGCCTTGGCTCCAGCGATGTTTCCGCGACCAACCGGCGTATCGCCGGAGTCGAGCGGAGCCGACGCGGACGTTGCCGGGGGAACACGGCTAGCCCCTCATCGCCCCGCGTTGACTCTGCGTCGAGGGTGGGGGCTACCCGCACTTCTTCGCCCTGGACGCAGAATCAACGCACGATAAGTCATCGCCTGCGGCTCTTCTTACGCGGCGGCGGCAGCGCACCCTCGGCGCGCAACCGGGCGGCGTGCTCGGCCAGCGCTTCGATCAGCGGGCCCACCGCGGCGGTCTCGGGTTGCACGTCGACGCGCAAACCGAATTCGGCTGCCGTCTCGGCGGTCTTGGGGCCGATACACGCGACGATCGTGCGCGCATGCGGCTTGCCGGCGATGCCGACCAGGTTGCGCACCGTCGAGCTCGACGTGAAGCACACCGCGTCGAAACCACCGGTCTTGATCATCTCGCGGGTGGCCGCCGGCGGCGGGGCAGCCCGCACGGTCCGGTAGGCGGTGACATCCTCGATCTCCCAACCACGTTCGCGCAGACCCTCGGCCAACGTCTCGGTGGCGATGTCGGCCCGCGGTAGCAGCACCCGGTTCACCGGATCGAAAATGCTGTCGTAGGGCGGGAATTCGTCGAGCAGGCCCAGCGACGATTGCTCACCGGAAGGCACCAGCTCGGGGCTGATCCCGAAAGCGCGCACCCGGTCGGCGGTCGATTCGCCGACGCAGGCGATCTTCACTCCGGAGAATGCGCGGGCGTCGAGCCCGAACTCGCCGAACTTCTCCCACACCGCACGCACCGCGTTGGTGGAGGTGAACACCACCCACTGGTAGCGGCCGTCGACCAGACCCTTGACCGCACGCTCCATCTGCGCGGGGCTGCGCGGCGGCTCGACGGCAATGGTCGGCACCTCGATCGGCAGCGCGCCGTGCGCGGTCAGCCGATCACTCATCTCGCCGGCCTGGTCCTTGGTCCGCGGCACCAGCACGGTCCAGCCGTACAGGGCGCGGCTCTCCCACCAGTTCAGCTTGGCCCGGTTGGCCACCGTCTTGCCGATGGTGACGACCACCGGCGACGGGGCGGCACCGTCGGCGCCGATGACCAGGTTGGTATCGGTCAGCCCACCCAGCGTCGACTCCAGAGAGCGCTGCGCACAGGTGGTTCCGGACGACGTCACCACACACGGAGTGGTGTCGGCCAACCCGTATTCGATCAGCGTGCGCGCCGCGTCGGCCACGTGCGAGGACGTGGCCTGCAGGATCAGTGGGCCCGGGCCTGCGGCCAACGCGCCCCAGTCCACGTCGCCACGGACGTCGGCGACGGTGTGCGACGAGCCGAGCGGCAGCCCGGCATAGGTCGGCACTGCGTCGCTGGCCGCCAGGCCCGGCACGATCTCGAAATGCAGGTGGCTGCGAGCCACCGAATTCACCTCGGTGATCACCGAGTCCACCGACAGCGGGTCACCGGACACCAGCCGCACCACGTCTGCTCCGGTGCGAGCCTCGGCGACCAGCGTCTTGGCCACCTCGGCGGGATCGCCCAGTGCGGGCCGGATGTCGGGGCCCACCGACACCACGGTGGGTTGATCTTCGGGTGCGGACCCCTCGCTGGCTCCGTTGTCCGACGGCGCAGCCGGCTCGGCCGGCGCGGGCCCGGACACTGGCGGCAGATCCTTGCCGATCAGCGCCAGCACGGGCTCGGGCACGTCGGGGTCAATGAACACCAGAGGGGCATTTGCCAGTACCGCAGCGGCCCGCGTCGTCAGCAGCGCGGGGTCCCCAGGACCCGCCCCCACGAACATGATGCGGCCGGGCCGCGGCTTGCGCCCTCGCGTCGTCATCGTCGCTCCTACCTCGTTTTCGCGCACGGCCTCACTGCCGCGCGCTCGACATGAGTTCCCGTGCCCCCAACTCGAACAGCTCGGCGGCCACTGAGAGCCCCAGCTCCCGTGCCCGATCCGGACTGCCGATACCGGACGCGCGGATCACGTCGGATCCGTCGAGTGCCGCCACGCAGCTGCGCAGCGACAGCTCCTCGAAGACGTTGCCGTCCTCGTCGATGGACTCGACCACCTCAGCGATCGCCCCCACCGGCGCGGAGCAACCCGCCTCCAGTTCGGCGAGCAGGGCACGCTCGGCGGTGACGGCCGCGCGGGTGTCGGCGTCGTCCAGCTCGGCCAGCAGTGCCGCCAGCCGGGTGTCCCCGGCGCGACACTCGACGGCGAGCGCTCCTTGAGCCGGCGCCGGCAGCATCTGCACCGGCTCCAGCGTCTCGGTGACGTCGTCAAGACGTCCCAGCCGGGTCAGACCCGCCCGGGCAACCACGATTGCGTCCAAATCACCACTGCTTACCCTGTTCAACCTGGTGTCTAGGTTGCCTCGTAGGGGGCGAATTTCCAAACCGAGACCCAGTGCTCTAAGCTGCGCGGCCCGACGGGGCGACGAAGTGCCCACAATTGCGCCGGCCGGCAGCTCTCCCAGCACTAACCCGTCGCGGGCCACCAGTGCGTCGCGGGCGTCCTCCCGTGGCGGGACGGCGGCGATCACAAACCGCGGATCCTCGGCGGTGGGTAAGTCCTTGTACGAATGCACCGCCATGTCGACCTCGTTGGCGTCGATGGCTTCCCTGAGCGCGGCGGTGAACACCCCGATCCCGATGTCGGCGACCGGCTCTTGTGACTGGTCTCCTGCGGTTTTGATGATCACCAATTCGGCCCGATGACCGTTGGCGTGCAGGGCATCTCGGATCACACCGGCCTGGGTGGTGGCCAGCAGGCTGCCCCGGGTGCCGATCCGGATCACGTCGGTCAAGCGGCTACTCAGTGGAATCGGTTGGTACGGAAGGCAGTTCGCCCGCGGTGGCGACGGCGTCGACGGCGGTCTGGTCGAGCTCGAACAGCTCGCGCAGCGCCTCGGCGTAGCTGTCGCCGCCGGGGGCGCTGGCCAATTGCTTGATGCGGACCGTGGGTGCGTGCAGCAGCTTGTCGACGACTCGTCGCACGGTGCGGGCCACTTCGTCTTTTTGCGCGGCTTCCAGGCCCGGCAGCCGACTTTCCAAGCGCAGCAGTTCGGCCTCGACGACGTCGGCGGCGCGCTGGCGCAGCGCGGTGACGGTCGGGGTGACCTCGGCCATCCGCTGTCCGGCCAGGTAGGTGGCGACTTCGGCGGCGACCAGGTGACGGGCGGCTTCGGCGTCGGCCGCTGCGGCCTTGGCCGACGGCTCGCGCTGCACGCGGTCCATGTCGATCACCCAGACGCCCGGCAGCCCCGACACCGCCGGGTCGACGTCGCGCGGCATGCCCAGGTCGCACATCACCAGCGCCTGACCGGTTTCGCGGCTCGCGGCGGCCAGGGCGTTGTGCACGTCGGCCAGCGACACCACCGGTCGCACCGCCCCGGTGCAGCTGACCACTACGTCGGCGTCGGCCAGCGCGGAGGCCAGGTTGTCGAGGCTGAAAGCTTCTGCGCCTGCGCCGGTTTCGCGGATCTTGCGGGCCAGCCGCTGCGCGCGGGGCAGCGAGCGGTTGACCACGTAGACGTTGCCGACACCGGCCCGAGTCAGGTGAGCCGCCGACAGGCCGCCCATTGCTCCGGCGCCGACGACGACCGCTGTCTTGCCTTGCAGCCCACCGACTTTGGCGTCGGCCATGCCGAGCGCGACGGAGACCACCGAGGCGCCCGCTGCGTCGATGCCGGTTTCGGAATGCACCCGCTTGCCGACCGCCAGTGCGCGTTGGGCCAGCTCGTGCAGCGTCCGCCCGACCGTGCTGTTGGCTTCGGCAGCGGCGTACGCGCGACGCACCTGGCCGAGCACCTGCTGCTCGCCAACCACCGCGGAATCCAGGCCGCCGGCCACGGCGAACAGGTGCTCGACGGCGGCCTCGCTGTAGCGCACGTAGGCGTATTTGGTGAGGTCGCCCAGCGACATCCCGGCATGCTCGGAGAGCACCTGGCCGATGGCCGACAGGCCGCCGTGGAAGGCGTCGACGACGGCGTAAACCTCGACGCGGTTGCAGGTGGAGAGCATCATCGCCTCGGTCACCAACGGTGACTGCATCACCCGGTCGATGATCTTGACTTGCTCGGATTCGTCGGTGCTGAGTTGCTCCAGGACGGAGACCGGCGCGCTGCGGTGCGAAACACCGAAAAGCAGAACGCTCACGGCTTAATCACCTGGCCTGCTCCCTTGCTACCACCGGTGAATTGACTGGTGTCCACCGTAGACGGTTACCTGATGGGCCACCAAATTCAAGGGGCTTTTACCTGCCGGCTAGGTCTCGGCGCAGCCGGGGCTCGTCGACCTCCCAGTAGCTGTGTTCGCGACCGTCGAGCAGGACGACCGGCAGCCGGTCGCCGAACTCTGCCCTCAGGGCGCTGTCGCCTTCTTCAGCGGCCTTGTCGACGTCGGTGGCCGAGAGGTCGAAGTCGAGTTCCTCGGACAGCTGCTTCAGCTGCGCGTGGACGCCGTCGCAGATCGTGCAGCCGGCGCGGGTCAGCAGCCGGACTTGAGGACGCGTCATGCGTCCAGTTTGCCGGAGCGAAATCCGGAGCGAAATGTCGACAGATCGCGTGCTGACGTTGCGGTAAAGGATTGCGATGGTGAATACCGAGTTCGGCGATCGGCGATAACATCGCAGCATGTCAGACCATCCTCCGAGCGGGCAGTCTTCCGCGCACGGCGCGGGCGGGTATCCAGCGGGCCCCGCCGGGTTTCCCGGCGCACCGGCCGGATCGACGCCGTGGTCGCCTCCGCCGACCGGCGGGACGTCACGCTGGCTCACGTTCCTCGCACTCGCGATTGCAGTTATTGCCACCGGGCTTGCAATCGTTGGATGGTTTCGCCCCACACCCGTCGCGCCGCCTCCGCACTCCACGGGCCCGACGTACACAGAGCAGCAGATTTCGGATGCGAAAACCCGCGCCTGCGCGGCATTCGAGACGGTGCTCAAGGGGGTCACTCTGCAAACCCATGGGCAGCCCTCGGATGACCCCGCAATGAGAAAAGCCCAAGCCGTGAATGGTCAACTAGCACTCGCTGCGGGCGGTTCGTACTTGCGTGACCGTTTAGACCCGGCGACGCCATCAGAGTTGGCTACAGCTGTCAGAAAGACTTCAGACATTTTGCTGGACCTTGGCGCCAACGCTCTAGCCGGTGCTCAAAACGCAGACCAGCCTCAGGCTGGCCTTCTTAGCGAGGCGCAGTCATCTTTCGCGCAGGTGCAGGAGCTTTGTAAGTGACGAGCGTCAACCAATACCGCAAACTACTGGTCGGTCTTTGGGACACTCCAGAGTCCGATTTAAGCATTGTTGGTGCTGCTGCTACCAAACGGCAAGCCACTGCCACAGAATGGCATAATTATTCCGACCAACTGACGGGTGAACTGTCGACGTCATTAAATCCAGATATCCAGAAGGGAATGACGGCCGACAGCATCCGCGAGGCCTTCGCTTGGGGGGCTGACCAGTCACGCAATGTGGCTGAGACGAACGAAACTATCGGCCGAGCACATACGGCTGCTCACCACTCAGTGACTGATCTGAACTCGCAGCTTGACACAATCGCGGACAACGGGAAAATGCAGATCGACGCAATACAAAGTTCAAAGGAATCTGCAGCGATAAAGTTTGGGAAAATCGTCGGAGTAGTTATGGACTGCCAGCAGCAAGCTAATGCTGCAGCAGCGCCGCACACTCAAAATGTATTTGAAGCTATGCAAACTATTCTGGACCGGCGTGGTATTCAGATGTCGGCGCGCCAATTCGCACAAGAACACGGCCTCGACACCACCCATATGCTCGGGTCCCCGAACAAGGACGCCGTGACAGAACAAGTGAAGGCTTTTCTTGACGGGCCAGCGCCACCGCAAGCACCGCCGCCCGCGGACGCGCCGCCGGCACCGGGAGACCTTCTTCAAGGGGACCCGCCGCCGCCCCCGGCAGTTAATCAAACACCCCAAGCGCCGGGAGCCTTAATGCAAGGCACCCCCCCGCCTGCGTCCGCCGCGGCCGATCAAACACCGCAAGCACCAGGCAACTTGATGCAGGGTCAGCTTCCAGCCGGTCCCGCCACAAACGGCGGATCTGGCCTGCGGGGTTCAGGATCATTAGGCGCCCTGCCGACCGCTAACTCCCCGCTGCCAACCAACGCTTTGACGTCTGGCGCGCCGGTCAACGCGTTCGCCCCTCCCGCGATGTCGAGCGGTCCACCGCCCAACGCCTTTACGCATGGACCCGACTCCGGCGCACCCACTTCCGCCGTGCCGAACAACCTGGCGCCGCCGGTGACCGGTCCGGTTCAGCCGCAGGTGCCTACCGAACCAGCGATTTCGAACGCGGGCGCCACCGTCCCAGCGACTGCGCACGCCCCTGTTGTCGATGCGCCGCAGGCGCCGCCCCCTGCACCCGTCAGCAGCGCGCATACCTCCGTAACCGACTCGGGCGCAGCATATTTTGCGGGACCAGCAGCGGCCGCACCGGCCGCCTCGGCAACGCCCGCGGGTCCGCTGCCAACCTACGGCTCCGATATCCGACCGCCGACGCCAACGATTTCGGCCCCGACTCTGCCGTCGGCTCCAGTAGGAACCCCGGCTACGCCGTCTGCCGCCTCCCCGGCGTCGGCTCCGGTGAGCCCGTCGTCCGGAGCAGGCGGCATTGCGCAGCCGGTCGTCCGCCAACCGGGTGCGGCATCACTCGCCCACCCGGCACCAGCCGGTGTCGGCGAGCAGGCCGTGGCAGTCACCGCGGGTGGAGCCGCCGCCGGAGCCGCCTCCGCGCACGCCACGGCTAAAGCCCGTCTGCAGCGTCTGGTCGACTTCGTCGCCCGCCAAGAACCGCGGTTGCGTTGGGCCGCAGGCGATCTCGCTGACGGCACGACTTTGCTCGTCACGGACCTTGCCAGCGGGTGGATGCCGCCGGGCATTGCCATCCCTTCTGTCGTGACCCTGCTCGAACCGGGCGAACGCCGCGGCGACATCGAGTCCATGCTTGGCCAGGTGAGCGTCGCAGCCAGTTACACACCCCTGCACTATCTTCCGGACGCCGCTGACGTCAACGAGCCCATCCCCACGTCGCCCCGTCCGCGGCAGGTGCCTGCGGTCGAGGAACTCGGATGGGAACTCGGTCAGGCCACCAACTGGCGAGACGGGCTGCCGCAGATGGCGCACACCCTCGCCAAGGCCGCATCGACCGGCACCGGCGTCATCGACAACGAAGTCGAGTTCCTCCACCAGCATCTCGCCGCGCTTAGGGAGCGTGTGCTGGATGCATATCCCGATGACGTCGACGCCGCCGCGGTGGCCAATTGGCAACTGCTCGCCTCGATCGAGGCCTTGGCGGCGGCGGACACCATCGGTGCCAACTATCACTTCGCCTGGTTTCAGGCACTGAGCCGCGTGCCATAGGGAGGGATCATGACGAACCCACAAGAGGTTCAGGCCGTGCTCGGTCAACTCGCGCACGCATTCGGCATGCCGCCGCCGCCGCCGTTGACGCCCGATCAGATCGCCTCGGGCAGCTCACTGATGAGTCAACTGCTCGCCGCGCTCGGTCTTGCTGGCAATGCCGGCGACCCGACTGACCTGGCTGCCGCTCAAGCCGGACACGCGAAGCGTGGCGAGAAAACTGGCGACGCGATGACGCAATTCCCCGCCGCCGACCAAGAGGGAAGCAAGGAACTCGAGCAGCTGATGGGCACCGTCCAGCAGATGCCTCAACAAGCCGTCCAAACCTTGAGCGGCCTCTTTCAAGGGTTGTCGCAACCACTCAATCAGGCCATGCAACAGGTTTCGCAGATCAGCTCCCAGCTGACCAGCACGCTCGGCAAAGCCGGCCAAGGCGCCGGCGGCGGCGCATCACTCCCCGCCGACGCTCTCGGCGACGCGATGGGCGCGGGTGGCGCAGCATTAGGCGCCGGCGGAGGGGCCGGTGCGGACCTCGCAGGCGCCACGGCCCCGGCCGGAAACCTTGGGCCGCCGCCGACGCCGTCCGCCGGCACCTACCCGGCCTCGTCCCCGACGCCGCAGGCGCCGGTGCCCGCTCAACCTGATTCAGGCGCTGGAACTCGCGGCCCGATGGGCGGGATGCCGATGATGCCGCCCGGCGCCGCGGGCGGCGCGGGAGGTAGCGGCAGCGATAGCAAGGCCGAGACCAAGCGGGTCGTCCCACCGTCGGTGAAGAACGGCGCTCCGGTGCAGGGACGGATCACCGCGCCGCAGACGGCACCGGAAGTCGTGAAACGTGTTGCGGGCAAGCCGGTTGCCAGCAGACGCATCCTGGCGCCGGACGACAAGCCCGAAGAGAACGAAGATGAGAACGACCGCAACCGCTGACCGCACCTGCCCAATGTTGTTGCGGCACAGTCCTAGTCCGTTGTAAGGCGCCGCCGGTTTTCACCCGGCCGGGGTGAATTGTGCAGAATGCGCCACGCCGTTAGCTTGATCGCTATGGCGGAGCGCGGAACGTTGAGGGTCCAGCCCGAGGTGATGCACAGCGCGTCACAAGCATTGTCGGCTGCGGCGAAAGACTTGCACACCAGGCTCATCGAGCTCGATGGCCAGGTCCGCGAGTTACTGGCCAGGTGGCGCGGTGGTTCGGGCGACGCGTACGGCGAGGCATGGGATCTGTGGCATCGCGGTACCGGCGAAGTCCAGCTGGGGCTGTCGACATTGGCCAAGGTTGTCGGCGTTGCCGGTGCCGAGTTTCAGGGCCACGACCAAACGGCGACTCAGGCGTTGGACGGCGTCTACCGTGGCTGACGCATTTAGCGTAGATGCTGACGCCTTGGCCGACGCGGTTCAGCAGATGAGTGAATTCGTGCGGCACACCGAGAGCGTCGTGGCTGAAATCGGCTCGCTGGTAACTCATCTGCACCAAACCTGGTCGGGAGAGGCGGCAGCTGCGCACGCCGAGGCGCATCGCCATTGGGTGCGGGGCGAGGCGACCATGCGAAAAGCGTTGAACGCGTTGAAGTCCGCCGGCAGTGCGGCACAGCACAACTACAGCAACGTGATGACAACGAATACGAGCATGTGGTCTTGAGTTAATGGCACCGCTCGCGGTAGACCCCGAGGCGCTCGACGGTGCCGGCGTCGCCGTCATCTCGGCGGGCGATGGACTGGCATCGGTCATCTCGACGCTGACCACGGCGCTCGCCGGATGCAACGGGATGGCCGGCAACGACCCAGCTGGGGCAGCGTTCGGCCGCACCTACAACGCGTCGGCGTCCAAGCTGCTGGAGGCGATGGCCACCACCCGTAATGGATTGTGCCGCTTGGGCGACGGGGTGCGGGTTTCGGCACACAACTATTCGACGGCCGAAGCGAGGTCGAACATCTCAGGACACGCCCAACCCCTTCCCGCGCCACCTCCAACCGGATCGATCTCGGCCGGCTCCGCGCCGTCAGCGGTCGGCAACGGCGTGGCCGCACCGGCAGGCTGGGGCTGGGTATCGAAATACATCGGGATGATCTGGCCGAATGGCGACTCGGCCAAGCTACGAAGCGCTGCGGCCGCATGGACAAGCGCCGGAACACAATTCGAAGTTGGCGAGATAGTCGGGTCCGTCGGCCCGATAGGCAGCATCGGCGCCCAGCAGATTCCCGAAGGCCCGGCGATTGCCGAGGCATTCTCCGCTGCCAACCGCAGCGCCGCCGGAATCCTGCAGCAGTGCGCCACGATCGCGACTCAGCTCACGTCACTGGCGACCAAGATCGACACCGTCCACGCGGCGATCCTCGATCTGTTGTCGCGCATCTGCAATCCGCTCACCGGGATCAAAGAAGTCTGGGAGTTCCTGACCGACGACGACGAAGACGAAATCAGGAAAATCGCCAACGACATTCGCATCATCGTCGATCAGTTCACCGCCGAGGTCGACGCATTGCGTCAGGAGATCGCCAGACCCCTCCACGAGGCGACCACGATTGTGTCGACAATGGCCCGCTACGCCGAAAAGGAGTGGGACCACTTCCTACACGACACCGATGTCGGCCGAGCGTTGGATCACGCCGGCCAGATATTCAAGGGGATGTTCACTGAAGTCGAAGGCTTGGTCGAAAGCTTCTGGACCTTCAACCCGGCACGAGCCGTACTCGACCCAAACGGCTTCTGGCGCTCAGTCGCTGGTGCGGTCGACAAAGCGGAGTCACTGACCGGCTTGGACGGTGAGCAGAAGCTCGCAGACTCATGGAAGGAAGTCGGCAAGGACACACTGCACTGGGATGAGTGGAATACCAACCCCTTCCAGGCCGCGGGCGAATCCGTCTTCGACGTCGCGACGTTGCTGCTCCCAGGCGGTGTCCTGTCGAAACTGCCCAAGCTCGGGCGGCTCGCTGCAGAAACCGCCGAGCGGTCCGAGGACTTTCATCCGTTCGCGCCGCTCGGCGAAGCGGCGCCGCCCCAACATAACCCGGTCCAGCGCAGCGAACCGCCCAGAGGCGGACAGCCGGCTCCCGCACCGGAGCCCAAAAAGCCGATGCCGCCGTACGGACTCACCGATTCGAAGAACGCGGTCGGCCAAAAGCCGCCCGGAACAACAGCTTCCAAGCCCGTCGAGCCGGGACATCCCAGTGCGCCGACATCGGCGCCACAGGGAGGAACGATCGGGCCGCCGTCGTCCCCGACCGCACACGCCGGAGTCACCGCCCCGCCAGCGACTCCTCCTGCCGGGCGTCTACCTGAGACGCCATCCCGTCACGCCGACAGCATCATTCAAGAGCACGGAAGCGATGACGCGGCCGTACCAGGCCTGTCCGAGGAGAAGCGCGATGAGATCCTCGCGATGCCGAAGGGCAGTCGTCCCCATCCAAGCGAATACCTCTCCCCCGAGTACATCGAGCACCATCTCGACAAGTTCCATGAAGGCGTGACTCGGTTCATGCCTGAAAGCAACCTGGCGAAGTATGGAATCGCCCAACAGGATGGAACTTCGTTTGTGATGCCGAGGAGCGAAGCAGACGCGTTGATTAGTGCGACCCACGGAGATCCGCGCGCCGTGGAGGAAGCATTGGGCCTGGCGGAGGGCTTTCTCGACTCGAACAACATCGTGAGAATCGATATAGACCATCCAGATCAATTCAATCTGCGGGTGCCATCCGGCAACGAAGCAGGTGCGAATGAGCAATGGATTCCAGGTGGTAAGTTGCCCAACGGCGCATCGGAAGCGGTCGTCGACGGCGGGAAAATACCCGAACCGGATTATCGCGCTACCAACGTATTCCCTGCAGAAGAGGGCCGGCGGTGAAATTCGAGGATACGTACTTTTCGAGGGAGGATAGATACTCCCTCGGTGTCGAGACGACGTCAGGCCGCAACTACGCCTCGATACCCGTAAGCAACGGCATCGTCGATTACGAAGAGTATTACGAAATCACCCCTGAACAATTTGACGCGTTCTCAACTGACCGTGATGCGGCGATTGCATTTATCGAGTCTTGCCGTCGCCACGAGCAAGACGACTTGCTCATCCAGAAGCCGGGAAGCAACCGAGGGACTCCGGTTTAGGCCAGTGGCCCCGCTCCGCCGACCACCCGAACGCCCCGCGGCCGGATAATGTTGACGCGTGAGCTCCCCCGACGGCCCGGACGCCGTCGAACCCGACCCCGGCGCAGCACCTGACCCTGCTGACCTGCAGTTCGAGACGTTGGCCGCCAACGCCAGCGCCGAACGCGCGCTGGTCGACGCGCACACCGAGTCCGGACCCGAGCAGCCACCCGTCGACCTCACCGCGGCGGCGTTCTTCGACGTGGACAACACCTTGGTGCAGGGCTCGTCGCTGGTGCACTTCGGCCGTGGCCTGGCCGCCCGCAAGTACTTCACCTATCGCGACGTGCTCGGATTCGTCTACGCGCAGGCCAAGTTCCAGGTGCTGGGCAAGGAGAACAGCAACGACGTCGCGGCTGGCCGCCGCAAGGCGCTGGCATTCATCGAGGGTCGGCCCACCGAAGAGCTGATGCGGCTGGGCGAAGAGGTCTATGACGAGATCATCGCCGAGAAGATCTGGGAGGGCACCCGCGATCTGGCCCAGATGCACCTCGACGCCGGCCAACAGGTGTGGCTAGTCACGGCCACGCCGTACGAACTCGCGATCACCATCGCCCGCCGCCTCGGACTCACCGGCGCACTGGGCACCGTCGCCGAATCGGTCGACGGCATTTTCACCGGCCGGCTGGTCGGCGACATCCTGCATGGCCCCGGCAAAGCGCATGCGGTGCGCTCACTGGCCATCCGCGAGGGCCTCAACCTGAAGCGCTGCACCGCCTACTCCGACAGCTACAACGACGTGCCGCTGCTGTCTCTGGTCGGCACCGCAGTGGCGATCAACCCCGACGCCGCTCTGCGGGATTACGCCCGCAAGCGTGGCTGGGAAATCCGCGATTTTCGCACCGCCCGCAAGGCCGCGCGGATTGGCGTACCGTCAGCTCTGGCGCTCGGCGCGGCAGGGGGTGCGTTAGCCGCGGTGGCATCTCGGCGGCAATCTCGCTGATAAGCTGCGCCGCTGAGCACCCATTCCAGAGCGGAGATCAGCGCAATGTCAGTTCCCGTAGGCGCCGAGGGCCTTATCGGAACGCACTACCGGTACCCGGACTACTTCGAGGTCGGCCGCGAAAAGGTCCGCGAGTTCGCCAGCGCCATCAAAGACGACCACTCGTCGCATCATTCCGAGGAAGCCGCTGCTGAGCAGGGCTACTACGGCACGGTGGCCCCGCTGACGTTTCTCGCC
The DNA here is from genome assembly GCF_010727945.1 of Mycobacterium cookii. Taxonomy (NCBI): domain Bacteria; kingdom Bacillati; phylum Actinomycetota; class Actinomycetes; order Mycobacteriales; family Mycobacteriaceae; genus Mycobacterium; species Mycobacterium cookii. The sequence goes on along the minus strand of NZ_AP022569.1, from coordinate 4,230,466 downwards.
GTGGCCGGACGTCGCGTTCAGGCCGACGTCTTCACCAAGTTCGACATCCCGATCAACCTGGCCCGCGTGCTGCACCGGGATCAGAAGTTCATCTACCACCGCCCGATGGTGGTCGGCGACAAGCTGTATTTCGACACCTATCTCGATTCGGTCATCGAGTCGCACAGCACCGTAATCGCGGAGATCCGCAGCGAAGTCACAGACGCCGACGGAAAGCCGGTGATCACCAGCATCGTCACGATGCTCGGCGAATCCACAAGTCCAGACGCGAATGCCGAAGCCACCATCGCGGCAATTGCTTCGATCCGAAGCGGGGCATAATGTCAGCGCGGACGAATCAGGGGGACCCCAATCCGATGAGCACCGAATTGACGCCGCATTTTGACGACGTCCAGTCGCATTACGACCTGTCCGACGAGTTCTACCAGCTCTTTTTAGACCCGAGCCAGACCTACAGCTGCGCCTACTTCGAACGCGACGACATGACGCTGGAAGAAGCCCAGCTGGCCAAGGTCGACCTGTCGCTGGGCAAGCTCGGTCTGGAGCCGGGCATGACCCTGCTCGACGTGGGTTGCGGCTGGGGGGCCACCCTGCGCCGCGCGATCGAGAAGTACGACGTCAACGTGATCGGCCTGACGCTGTCCAAGAACCAGGCCGAGCACGTGCAGAAGTCGTTCGACGAACTGGACACCCCGCGCTCGCGGAGGGTACTGCTGAACGGCTGGGAGCAGTTCCACGAGCCGGTCGACCGGATCGTCTCGATCGGTGCCTTCGAGCACTTCGGTTTCGAACGCTACGACGACTTCTTCAAGATGGCCTGGGATGCGCTGCCCGCCGGCGGCACCATGATGTTGCACACCATCGTCGTCCCGACCGACCAGGAATTGGCAGACCGCGGCATCAAGATGACCATGACCAGAGCGCGGTTCGCCCTGTTCATGATGCAAGAGATCTTCCCCGGCGGCCGCCTGCCGACCGTCGCCATCGTCGAGGATCACGCCACTAAGGCTGGCTTCGAGCTCACCCGCGTCCAGCCGCTGCGACAGCACTACGCGCGGACCCTGGACTTCTGGGCTGCGGCGCTGGAGTCCCGCAAGGACGAGGCGATCAAGATCCAGTCCGAAGAGGTCTACGAGCGCTACATGAAGTACCTGACTGGATGCGCCGAGTTGTTCCGCGAGGGCGCCTGCGACGTGGCGCAGTTCACCCTGGTCAAGCCCGCTTAGCTCGGGGGTTCTAGCCGAAGAACATGTTTCGGCGCCCGGCCAGCAGCTGATAGAGCGTCTGCTGGATCGTCTCGCGCACCTGATCGGTCAACTCGAAGGTGACCATCGGATCTTCGGCGTCGGCGTGCTCGTAGTGCGCGGTGTCGATCGGCTCACCGAACGCGATATGCCACTTCGACGGCAGCGGCACCAGCCCGGCGGGCCCGGCCAGCGGGAACAGCGGCGTGATCGGGAAATACGGCAGACCGAACAACCGGGCCAACAACCTGACGTCGGTCAGCATCGGGTAGATCTCCTCGGACCCGACGATCGAGCACGGGATGATCGGAGCCTTGGTGCGCAGCGCCGCCGCGACGAAGCCGCCGCGGCCGAACCGCTGCAGCTTGTAGCGGTCCTTGAAGCGCTTGCCGAGGCCCTTGTAGCCCTCGGGGAACACCGCGGTCAGCTCGCCGGCGGCCAGCAGGCGATGGGCGTCGGCGGTGCAGGCCATGGTGTGGCCGGCCTTGCGGGCAGCGGCGCCGACCATCGGCAGGTCGAACACCATATCGGCGGCCAGCAGCCGCAGATCCCGGTGCGCGGGATGCTCGTCGTGCACGGCCACCGAGGCCATCAGCCCGTCGAACGGCAACACGCCGGCGTGGTTGGCCACCACCAGCGCCGCGCCGGTGTCGGGAAGGTGCTCGATGCCGCTGACCTCGACCCGGAACCAGGACTTGAAAAAGAACCGCAGCAACGGCCGCACAAACGCGTCGTTGAAATGCGGATCGAACCCGAACTCGTCGACGCGGTAGTCGCCGGTGAACCGATGCCGCAGAAAGTCAGCGACCGCGCTGACCTTTTGCGCAAGCTCGTTGGGAGTCTGCTCGACGTCGGACGCGCCGCGACGGTGCAGATCGATTTCACGGACAACCGCGGCGATCTCGTCTGCCGACGCGTGGGTGTCGGGTTCGGAGAGCAGTGACGGATGTTGCCGGGAAGCCTGCGCGCGGCCAGCACGTCGTTGCGCCGCTGCACGACCTGTATTCCCGTGCAGCGGAATGACTTTCGCCTTTGAGTCGCCCGCCACGAAACTAACCTCGCCCCACCATCAGTTGATTTTGATTCGTCCGCCAAAGCGCTGCGCTGCGGCTACGGCTCGACCTTCAATGGAGCGTACCCATTCTGGATCGATAATGGGAGTCAAACCTCTGCCGCGTACGTAATCGTCGAAAGCCTCCGCAGTGGTCCACTTGGGATGGTATTCGAGCTCCTGACGCATGCGGGTCGTGTCCATCACCCGGCCGTAGCTCAAATAGTCGAGTTGCTCGCGATTGACCTCGACGTAGCGATTGGCTTTGCGTAGTGAATCCAACGCCCACAGACTGAATCCCGGCACCGGCAGCGAGACGCGCCCGGCCCGTCGAATCGCCTGCGACAGCATCATGACCCCGCTGCCGCCGATGTTGAAAGTGCCTGCCCTGCCCGCCATCACGGCGCGTTCCAGCGCGCCGAGCGCATCCTGCTCGTGCAACAGCTGCAGCCGGGCATCGCGACCGAGCACCGTCGGCACCAGCGGCCCGGCCAGATATCGCGACAGTGTGGTTTCCATCGCCGGACCGATCATGTTGGCCAGCCGGAGAATCGTCACCGCGATGTCGGGCCGACGCCGACCCAGCCCGCGGGTGTAACCCTCGATGTCCAGGCTGTCCTTGGGAAAGCCCTCCCGGAATGGACGACGGCTGCTGCTGTCCTCGGTGAACATCACCGGGTCATGCGCGCTTGACCCGTAGACCTCCGACGTGGACTTCAGCACGACACGTTTGACCGACGGCGCCTTCTGGCAGGCAGCGAACAGTTGCATCGCACCGAGCACGTTGATTTCCTTCAACGCCGCCCCGCCACCGGACCGCGGCGCGAACGACGCCGCCGCGGCGTGCACCACCGTGTCGACGTCGCCGTTTCGAATCACCTTGGCGACAAAGGGGTTGCGGATGTCGGCGCGGACGAACTCGGCGCGGCCCATCCGCCGCAGCATGTCCTTGCTGGGTGCGACGGCGTCGACCGCGATGACCCGGTTGATCATCGGGTTCTGCGCCAGTCGCGCCGTGAGATAGCCGCCGAGAAACCGGCACGCACCGGTGACCAGCACGACTTTCGGATAGTGAACGGTGTCAGGTCCGTTGCCTGATTGACCGCCCGACGACTCCACCTGGCTAGCCTAGCGGCGGCAGCGGTGCGAGGTTACTTACCGAGTTTTCTACGCTGCACCCGTGTGCGGCGAAGCAGCTTACGGTGCTTCTTCTTCGACATCCGCTTACGCCGCTTCTTGATTACTGAACCCATAACTCCGCTATCTGTATTGGATTGCCCGACTCCTCTTCGAGACGCTGCGCGTCCCGCATCGTCGTCGAGCGGTGGCCGGCCCGAGTCCGCCATGGCCGGGCTACATGCAATAACCCGGACACTCTACCCGGGACAACGCGTCGAACACCAAAGTGCACCGGCAGGCCGATACGGCTCACCGGTGCACGCGACTAGAGGCGACCGCGAGGCCGGCGTGGCGATCGCGTTCCAATGTCACGCCAGCTTGATGCTGGACGCGGCAACGCTAGCCGGCGTCGAAGTAGGAGCTCTCCAGCATGTCGTGCACGGCCTTGGCGTGCACGCGGAATGACCTGCCGACGCGGACGGCCGGCAGTTCACCGTTGTGAACCAGCCGGTAGACCGTCATCTTGCTGACCCGCATCAGTGCTGCCACTTCAGCGACGGTCAGGAACTGCGTGCGGGGCTGCTGGCCGTCCGCGGAACCTGAATCTCGTCCCGCCTTACCGCCAGCTGAATCCCGTCCCGATGGCCCGTTCATAGACGTCATCGCAACCCAATCCGTCAGGCTCCTGCAATCCCAGCGGCTTCCCCTCCGCTGGCACCGACAGGTGCTTACCAAGAAGGAGAATAGCGGGACTAGTGGGGTTACTGCGACGCATGGGGGTAATTAAATAAAATTCTATAAATTACTCTGATGTAATTCTTAGCTGCTCAGAGCGGGTTTTTGCGGCCCGAACCGCCTCGTCTACCGCCGCCCGCAAACCACGCTTTTCCAATTCTCGCAAAGCAGCCGCAGTAGTTCCACCGGGCGAGGTAACAACGGCCCGCAGCCGCGCAGCGGTGGTATCCAGCGACAGATCCCGCGCCGCGTCGCTACCCGTTCCACGGTCCTGCTCCATGCGGTCCAGCAACAGCGCCGCCGACCCGGCCATCGTCTGGGAAACCAGCTCGGTGGCGACCGCGCGACTTAGCCCTGCACCCACGCCGGCATCCACCAGAGCCTCGACCATCAGGAAGAAATACGCCGGGCCTGAGCCCGATACCGCCGTGACGGCGTCCAGGTGCTCCTCGGGCACCGTCAGCACGGCGCCGACCGAGTCGAACAGCGCGGCGACCTCTTTGAGTTGCTCTGGCGTCGCATAGCGGCCTGGGGCCATGGCGCTGATCCCGGCGCCGACCAACGCGGGCGCGTTGGGCATCACCCGGACCACCGGTGTGCCGGCCGGCAACTTCGACTCCAGGTAGGCCGTCGTCACCCCGGCGGCGACGGTGATGACCACCTGATCAGGACTGTCGTGGGCGGCATCGCAGGCGATCTGGGCGATGTCGGCAACCGTCGAACCGACGTCGGAGGGCTTCACCGCGATGATGACGAACGTCGCGTTGCCCACCGCATCCGGCAGCGACGTCACCAGCACCGAATAGGTGTCGGCGAGGTAGCGGGCGCGGTCAGGCATCCGCTCGGCGACCACCAAGTCCTTGACCTGCCGTCCGGCCCGCAGCAGCCCGGAAAGCAGGGCTTCGCCCATGCTGCCGCCGCCGACGATCGCGATTCTGGCCATGCCGACCAGCATCTCAGACGTTTGACAGTTTCGTCATCAAGGCGCGGGCACCATCGCCAGCTGTCGGCTCTGCACCACGATGCGGCCTTCGCAGTCGACGACGGTGTGGTCTTCGTCGAACCAGTCCTGACCGATCTGCACACACGTGCACACCACCCGCAGCCAGCCGTCGGCCGGCAACCCACGCAGGTAGGCGGTCAGCTGAACGGTCGGCGCCCAGCCGGTGCGATCAACGGCGAAGCTCACCGGCGCCGAGATGTCGCCGCACATCAACGCGAACAGCACGTCGGGTGCCGCGTCACGTGGCCGAACCCAGTTCTGTATCACCGGCGGCTTGCCGTCGGTGGAGATGCCCAGCGTCGAGGTCAGCGTCCGCACCTCACAGCCCTCGGCCAGGTTCACCAGCCCGGCCAGCCGATGACCGGGCGCGATCGGCAGGACGTCGTCGGGTGGCTCGGGATCCATCAGGCCGACCGCCGGATTGGCCGACAGCAGCGGCGGCACCAGGTGCTCCGGCTCACCGAGCGTGATCACGGCGTGCACCGCGGCGCGATCACCCTGGATCAGCTCGACGTCGACCACGCTGATCCGACGCCCGCGCTTACGCATCGAGGTGACCAGCTGCATCGGGCCGGGATCGGGTGCGGACAGAAAGCTGGCCGAAACCGCAACCGGCTCAACGGGTCCGCCGTGGGCTGTGCGAGCGGCGTTGGCGCACAACGCAACCATGGCGCCGCCGTGCACCTTGGGCCCGATGGTCCAAATCTTGTTCAGCTCGCCCTCATAGATGCGGCGCACGCCGTCCTCACGGACCTCGCGGAGTGCCATCGCGGAGGTGAATAGTGGGGTCAAGTTGTCGAATATCCTTGCGTTTTAACGCAACAGGTGCGTACGGGCGAATTGCAGCGACTCAGCCAACATGGCCTCGCGCTCGTGAACGGAACGCGCACTCGAGGTCGACACCTCCAGGACGACGTGGCCGGCGAAGTCGCCGGTGGCCAGCATCTCGCAGACCTCGACCACCGGCTGGGTGCCACGACCCGGTGTCAGGTGTTCGTCGGCCGGCAGACCGGTGCCGTCGCACAGGTGCAGATGCACCAGCCCCGAACCCATGCGCTCCGCCATGTCGACCGCATCGGTGCCGGCGGTCGCGGTGTGCGAGAGGTCCAGCGTGTAGTGCGCGTGGTTGCCGTCCAGCGGGTCGTACGACGGCGCGAACGCCGAGATCCCCGGCCCCGGCCCGCCCCCGCGTCTGCGCATCCGCTCCATCGTCTGCCCCGCGCCGAAGAACCGGTCGGCCCGAAACGGGAACATGTTCTCCACGGCCACCAGCACATCGCTGGACTCTTCCAACTGCGCGACCTGCTCGGTGAAGCCGTCGACGTAACGGCGTTGCCAGCGGAACGGCGGATGCACGACGACGGTTTGGGCGCCCAGCTTTTCGGCGGCCCGCACACTGCGATCGAGCTTGGCGATCGGGTTGGCACCCCAGACCCGCTGCGAGATCAGCAGACAGGGCGCGTGCACCGACAGCACCGGAACCCGGTATCGCTTTGAGAGCTTGGCCACCGCGCCGATGTCCTGGCTGACCGACTCGCCCCACACCATCAGCTCGACACCGTCGTAGCCCAGCTTGGCCGCATATTCGAAAGCGGCCTCGGTCTTCATCGGATAGACCGAGGCCGTCGACAGACCGACCTTGATGGCTGGGCGCACAGATGTCTGCTGAGCGCTAGCCGGATTGCAACAATGCCAGCGGGCCCAGCGTGACCAGTGCGCCGACCGCCACCGCGATCAGCGTGCTGCCGATGTCCTCGGTCTTTCGCACCACCCGCACACCCACCACCAGGCCGAGGATGACCAGAACCGAGAGCACCAACGCCACGATGTTGTTCCATCGCCACAGCTGGTCGAACGCGATGAACAGTCCGGCGCCAAATGCGACAGCCAGAATCGATTGCAGCACAACCATTCCGCCGAAACGCATGCTGTCGGCTCGCGACCAGGTGTGCGGTTCGCCGTGGTCGAGGTCGTCGGGGTAGTCCTCTTCCTCGGCGACATCGGCGATGTCGCGATAAGACCGGTCGTCGTGGGAATCGTCGTTCTCGCCAGTTTGCAGGTAGGAGCGCACGTAGGCGGAGTCTTCGATCACCGGCTCGGCGTCTCGCACGTCGGTGTCCATCACATCCACCGACATGCCCGCGTAGTCCTCGATCGGATCGGGGGCCATGCCCTCGGCCCCGGTCCGTTCCGCCGGCTTGTCGTTGCGGTCCTCGGCGCGATCGGCTTCGGTTCGTCCGTTGGTGCGCACCGGGCGCGGATACGCGCTGGGCTGCAGACGCGGTTCGCGCGGCTCGGGTCCCGCTTCCCGCGGGCGAGGCGGCGCGGACTCCGGCCAGCGCGGCTCGGGTTCCGACCAGTACGACGGCTTCTCAGCGGGCTTGGCGGGGGCCGGGTCGTCGACGGGTCGGGCAGTCGAATGCTCAGGCGCGTCGGGGTCGGTGTCGTCGGTGATGATCGGAATCTCGCCGGTCAGTTCGGCGACGGTGACCGCATCGGAGTTGCCGCGGCGGCGGCGGCGACGCGCGGGAACGGGTGCCCCGAGTGTGCCGTTCTTGGCCAGCAGCTCGGCAACCGAGATGGGTCGGGTGGTCTCGTTTGGTCCGGTCATTTCTTGCCGCCATTCCGATCGGCTCGCTGTTTAACAGCATCTCGCACCGATGTCTCGACCAGGGCGGTTCCGTCAGCTTCGCTGTCGAGTTTGCGCAGAATAAGACCCTCCCGTAGCGCCCACGGGCAAATGTCCACCGAATCCAACGACAGCGCTCGCATACTTGCCTCTGCGACCAGAGCTCCTGCCACAATTTGCGGCGCTCGCTCGGCGCTCACCCCTTCCAATTCGGCACGGTCAGCGGTCGTCATCCTAGAGATGAAAGATATGAGTTGTCTGAGGCCATTGGCCGTCAGCGTCCGCTTCACCCGAGGTCCGTCGGCCGACGGCGCCGCCCCGGTCAGCCGGGCCAGCGAACGGAATGTCTTCGACGTCGCGACCGCGAGGTCGGGGTTGCCGGCGTCGAGCAACTTGGCACTCGCGTCAGCCAACTCCGCGTCCAGCCAGTCGCGCAGCATGCCCACCCGGCGGCGGCCGGGCGGATCGTCCTTGAGCCATTCGCGGGTCAGCCGGCCGGCGCCCAGGGGCAGCGATAACGCGACTTCGGGTTCCTCGTCGACGCCGCTGGACATCTCCAGCGAGCCGCCGCCGATGTCGAGGTTGATGATCCGGCCCGCGCTCCACCCGTACCAGCGCCGCACCGCCAGGAACGTCAGCCGAGACTCGTCGACGCCGCGCAGCACCTGCAGTTGGACGCCGGTCTCCTTGCGGACCCGGGACAACACGTCGTCGGAGTTCGTGGCGTCGCGGACCGCTGATGTGGCGAACGCCATCAACTCGGCGCATCCGGAGCTGTCGGCGATCTTCTCGAACTCGTCGATGGTCTCGATCAGCTTGTCGGCGCCCTTGCGGGTGATCTTGCCTGAGCCGTCGATCGACTCGGCCAGTCGCAAGGTGGCCTTCGTCGAACTCATCGGCGTCGGGTGCCCGCCGCGGCGGGCGTCCACCACCAGCAGGTTGACCGTGTTGCTGCCCACGTCGAGCACACCTAATCGCACGAGACACAACCTTACGGTGGGGCACGGTACCGACGGATTGGTCTACCGTGAAAACCGTGGCAAGTGCGCAGCCAAATCACCCCGGTGAAGTCGAATTGGACTTCGCCCGTGAGTGGGTGGAGTTCTACGACCCCGACAATCCCGAGCATCTGATCGCCGCGGATCTGACCTGGCTGCTGTCCCGGTGGACGTGCGTGTTCGGCACGCCTGCCTGCCAGGGCACCGTCGAAGACCGCCCCGACGACGGCTGCTGCTCGCACGGCGCGTTTTTGTCCGATGACGACGACCGGGCCCGGCTCGACGACGCGGTGTCCAAGCTCACCGACGACGACTGGCAGTTTCGCGATAAAGGCTTGGGGCGCAAGGGTTATCTCGAGCTCGACGAGCATGAAGGCGAAGAGCAGTTCCGCACCCGCAAGTACAGAGGCGCCTGCATCTTCTTGAACCGGCCGGATTTCTCGGGCGGCCAGGGCTGCGCACTGCACACCAAGGCGCTCAAGCTCGGCGTGCAGCCGCTGACGATGAAGCCCGACGTCTGCTGGCAGTTGCCGATCCGCCGCAGTCAGGAATGGGTGACCCGTCCCGACGGCTCGGAGATCCTCAAGACCACCGTCACCGAGTACGACCGCCGCGGCTGGGGCGCCGGCGGCGCCGACCTGCACTGGTACTGCACCGGCGATCCGGCCGCCCATGTCGGCGCCGAGCCGGTGTGGGTCAGCATGGCTGCCGAGCTCACCGAGTTGCTCGGCGAGAAGGCCTATTCCGAGCTGGCGGCGATGTGCAAGCGGCGTGGCGGGTTAGGGCTTGTCGCGGTGCACCCCGCTACCCGGGCCGCCGAATAGCGGGCGCTTACATGCCGTCCATGTTGACCGCGTAGGCGTGGGCGAGATCGTTGCCCATGCCGAAGAAGATGTGCATTCCCAAGTGCCGCATGGCCATGCGCGGGTGGTAGTGCCAGCGAGTGATCGGACCTCCCGGCGTGGGCGGCGGCCCCGGATACGCGCCGTCGGCCAGGAACATGACTCCGACGAGCTTCCATGCGCCGTCGCTCTCGTAGTCGTACATCAGCATGTCGGGGGCGTTGGGGTCCAGCACGGCGCCGCCGGGGTGGTCCTTGGCGACATGCATCATCGTCATCTTGCCCGGCACCATTGAGGCGTAGACCTCGGTGAGTCTGGTGACCGCCGGGTTTTGCCGGTAACCAGCCTTCTCGGCCGCGGCCAAGTCGACCCATCCGGCTGTGGCGGCTTCGGTTCGGACCAGCAGATCGGTCGCAGCGGCCCGCTGCTGTGGGGTGGCGGCGCCCACATCCGGCAGATTGGGCATTTGCAACGCGTTCTGGCCGTACTTCTCCACCCACGCCCGCATATCCGGGCCGGCCGGGTTCCGCTTGAACGGCCACATCTTGGTCTTGGCGCGGATTCCGGGGCTGCCGGGCGCGGCGGGAGTCGTCATGCAGCCGGCGGAGGCGACCAGAAACACAGCGGTGCCGATGACGACCGCGACGATGCGTAACCGTCGAGCCATGACGCCAGTGTGCGCCGACGGTCGGCCGGTGTCAGCCCTGCAATGGCATCAGCCGTCCGGCTGCCGGAAGACACTTGACTGGTTCGTTGGTTTAACCAATATCGTGGACGCACCCTCAGCGACGCGGGAGGTGGAGCCGTTAACGAGGAATTGCAGTCGGCTGCGGCACCACGGTGGCGCGGACAGGCCGGCCGTCTGGAGGTTTGGTACGCGACCCTGTCGGATCCGGTGACGCGCGCTGCGCTGTGGGTCCACTACGAGATGGTGTCGCCGACGTCGACAAGCGCCCGCGATCCCTATGCACACGGCTGGGTGAGCTGGTTTCCCGCAGGCGGCCTACCGCAGACCGAGCGTTTCGGTCCCGAGCCCGTCGCGCCGGACACTGGGCCGGACTGGCTCACAGTTGCCGAAGCTCGAATGACGTCGGAAGTGCTGACCGGGCGGGCCGGGCCAATGGCATGGAACCTGAGCTGGAAGGACAGCGGTGCCCCGCTGTGGACCTTCCCGCGATCGGTGTGGGAGCGCGAACTGCTGCCCGGCGCGCAAGTGGTGCTCGCCCCGACCGCACAGTTCACCGGCTCGCTCGGCGTCGGCGACATCACCCACCGGGTCGATGGGTGGCGCGGCGCCGTATCCCACATCTACGGGCACGGCAACGCTAGCCGCTGGGGCTGGATCCACGCTGACCTCGGCGACGGCGACGTGCTGGAGGTGGTCACCGCGGTGTCGCGCAAAGCGGGCCTGCGCAGACTCTCGCCGCTGGCGTTCGTTCGATTCCGTATCGACGGAAAAGATTGGCCTGCAAGCACTTTGCCGTCGGTGCGGATGCGGACCACATTGGGCCTGCGGCACTGGCAACTGAAGGGTCGGATCGGCGGTCGTCAGGTGCTGATCCGCGTCGACCAGCCCGCCGAGCGATGCGTGAGCCTCGGTTACACCGATCCTGACGGCGCCACCGCAGTATGCACCAACACCGAGCAGGCCGACATCTACGTCGAGATCGACGACCGCCACTGGTCGGTGATCGGCACCGGCCACGCCGAGGTCGGCTTACGCGGTGACTCGGCACCGAATACCACCGAGAAGACCCCGTCGTGAGTTTCCTGCTCGACTCGCCAATCATCGGCGTGAGGGTTCAGCCCTCGAGTTTGTAACCCAGTCCGCGGACCGTCACCAGGTGAATCGGGTTGGCCGGGTCGGACTCGATCTTGGAGCGCAGACGCTTGACGTGCACGTCCAGCGTCTTGGTGTCGCCGACGTAGTCCGCGCCCCACACCCGGTCGATCAACTGACCACGCGTCAGCACCCGGCCGCTGTTGCGCATCAGGTACTCGAGCAAGTCGAATTCCTTGAGCGGCAACGTAATCGGTTCACCATTGACCGAGACAACGTGGCGTTCGACGTCCATTCGCACCGGCCCGGACTCCAGCACGCCGTCGGTGATCTCAGAGTCGTCGTCACCGCCACGGCGCAGCACCGCGCGGATCCGGGCGATCAGCTCACGCGCCGAATACGGCTTGGTGACGTAGTCGTCGGCGCCCAATTCGAGGCCCACGACCTTGTCGATCTCGCTGTCACGTGCCGTCACCATGATCACCGGCACGCTGGAACGCGACCGCAACTGCTTGCAGACGTCGGTGCCCGACATGCCCGGCAACATCAGGTCGAGCAGCACGATGTCGGCGCCGGCCCGGTCGAACTCGGCCAGCGCGGACTGCCCGTCGGTCACTACGGTGGCCTCGAAGCCTTCCTTGCGGAGCAGGAACGCCAGCGGATCCGCCAGCGATTCTTCGTCCTCCACGATCAGGACACTGGTCATTAGTGCGATTCCTTCAGGGTCATCGGTGTAGCTCTTCCTCTCGTTGGGGCTCCCGTTGGGGCTTCATGGGCCGAATCTCGCGCTCTGGCGGTTGTTCGGGCGGGTCGTAAACGGTGTCGTAGGCGGGGATGGACAGGGTGAACGTCGAGCCGGTACCCAACTGGCTCCACAAACCGATGCTGCCATTGTGGTTGGCCGCAACGTGTTTGACGATGGCCAAGCCGAGTCCGGTGCCGCCGGTGGCACGCGAGCGGGCCTTGTCGGCGCGGAAGAACCGTTCGAAGACGCGCTCTTGGTCCTTACGGGCAATTCCGATACCCCGGTCGGTGACCGCGATTTCGATGTTCTCGCCGCGACGCCGACGGCTGATCGACACCAGCGAGCCGCGTGGCGAGTACGCGATCGCGTTGGACACCAGGTTGGCCACGGCGGTGACCAGCAGGGCCTGCTCGCCCATCATCCGCAGACCGCTGGGCTCGTCGGTTCGCACCGTGATGTCGGAGTTGTCGGCAGGCACCTTGTGACGTGAAATTGCTTCGGCGACAACGGAATCGACATCGACGGCACCCATGTCCGGCAATCGCTCGGCACCCTGCAACCGGGACAACTCGATCAGCTCGCTGACCATGTTGCCCAGCCGGGTGGCCTCGACGAGCACCTTCTCGCCGAACCGCCGCACGGTCTCGGGGTCGTCGGCCGAGGACAGCAGCGCCTCGGCGAGCACCGACATCGCACCGACCGGAGTCTTGAGCTCGTGGCTGACGTTGGCCACGAAGTCGCGGCGGGTCGCCTCCATCCGGGCATATTCGGAATGGTCGTAGACGAAGACCACGGCGAACCTGCGGTCTTCCTCGCTGAGCAGCCGCGCCTGTCCGTGCACCGAGAGGCCCGCGCGCCCCGGGACCAGCCGCTTGCCCGGCATCAGGTCGAACTCGACGTCCGAGCCGTCGGTGAGGGTCTTACGCGCGGCCTGCCACGCCTCGTCGTCCAGCTGTCGCTCGCGCACCAGGCCCAGCTCCTTGGCCCGGCCGTTGTGATAGACCACGTCGCGGTGGCGGTCCACGACGGCGGCGCCCAGCGGCATCAGCGCGACGATGCGATCCAGCATCTGCGCGACGGTGATGCCGGCCGCTTCGACGACCGCCCGTTGCCGTCGCTCCAGCGCCCTCGGCGCCAGGCGGGCGCCGACGGTAACTCCGACAGCCAATGCCGCGAGGAACAAAACCCCGGCCAGTGACAGGGCCGAGAACACGGTCACGTGAAAAGCTTACAAATCAGGTGAACGCCAACCCAGCAGCGCAAGGCCAAAATCGGGCATGTCACATGCCACGAGACAGGTGTTCGGGCGCCGTTCACCCGACGTTTGCCGGGTTGCTGCGATCGGGCGGTTATTTCGCGCCTTGGCTGGCCACTGCCGCCGCACCGGCCGCCGCGGCTTCTGGATCGAGGTAGCTGCCACCGCGAACCAGCGGCCGCATATCGGCGTCCAGGTCGTAGCGCAGCGGAATGCCGGTCGGGATGTTCAGCCCGACGACGTCGTCCTCGGACATGTCGTCGAGGTATTTCACCAGGGCGCGCAGCGAGTTGCCGTGCGCGGCGATCAGTACCGTCTTGCCAACCCGCAGGTCAGGGATGATGACGTCGGTGAAGTACGGCAGGAAACGGGCCACCACGTCGGCCAGGCATTCGGTTAGCGGCCCGCCGCCGACGTCGACGTAGCGGGGGTCGGCGTCCTGGCTGTACTGGCTGCCTTTTTCGATCGGCGGCGGCGGGGTGTCGTAGCTGCGCCGCCAGGTCATGAACTGCTCGTCGCCGTAACGCGCTTTGGTCTGGGACTTGTCCAGCCCCTGCAACGCGCCGTAATGCCGCTCGTTGAGCCGCCAGCTGCGCCGCACCGGGATCCACAGCCGGTCGGCGGTGTCGAGTGCCAGGTGTGCGGTGGTGATCGCCCGTCGCAGCAGCGAGGTGTACAAGACGTCGGGCAGCAGGCCGTGCTCGGACAGCAACTCGCCGCCGCGGACCGCCTCGCGGCGGCCCTTTTCCGTCAGGTCGACGTCGACCCAGCCGGTGAACTGATTGCTTGCGTTCCATTCGCTCTCGCCGTGGCGGAGCAGCACCAGCGTGGCCGTGTCACCCATGGGAGAAAGTCTCTCACCCCCCTCCGATGGGCTCCCGGGGGATCGGCGCTCGGTGAGGTGAGTCACACGCCGTCGATCATCGTTTGGAACTGATATAAAGTTATGCCGTAATCGAGTATCACAGCGTTGTGAGGAGGATCCGATGAGCGAGAAGACGACCTGCGTGATCGTCGGCGGCGGTCCCGCCGGAATGATCGCGGGGCTGCTGCTGGCCCGAGGCGGCGTGGACGTCACCGTGCTGGAGAAGCATGCGGATTTTCTTCGGGACTTCCGGGGCGACACCGTGCATCCCTCCACGCTGCGGCTGCTCGACGAGCTCGGCCTCTTCGAGCAGTTCGATGCGCTGCCACACACCAAACTCAGCGGGTGGGGCCTGGACTTGCCCGACGGCCGCAAGGCGCCGGTGATCGACTTCACCCGGTTGCGGCTACCGCACCGCTACATCGCGATGGTCCCGCAGTGGGACCTGCTCGACCTGCTCGCCGAGGCGGCCCGCAACGAGCCGTCGTTCACCCTGCGGATGAGCCACGACGTCACCGGGCTGATCTACGAGCGGGGCCGCGTGGCCGGCGTGCGTTACGACAGCCCGGACGGGCCCGGGCAACTGCGCGCCGACCTCACCATCGCCTGCGACGGGCGCTGGTCGCTGTGCCGCCGCGAAGGTGGGCTTATTCCGCGTGAGTACCCGGTCAGCGCCGACATCTGGTGGTTCCGGCTGCCCAAGGCGGAAGGGGTCGGCGATACGCTGCTGCCTCGATTCAAGGACGGCCAGTTCCTTGGGGTCATTCCGCGCGAGAACTACCTGCAGACCGCCTACTTCCTGCGCAAAGGCGCCGACGCTCGACTGCGGGCCCGTGGGATCGAGGCGCTGCGCGCGGACATCGTCAACGCGATTCCCGAGCTGGCTGAGGCTGTCAACAGCCTCGCGATGGACGACGTCAAGCTGCTCGACATCCGGCTCAACCGGCTGCGCCGCTGGTACACCAACGGCCTGCTGTGCATCGGCGATGCCGCACACGCGATGTCCCCTGCCGGCGGCGTCGGCATCAACATGGCCGTCCAGGACGCCGTGGCTGCGGCCAGGCTGCTCGCGGCCCCGCTTCGCGAACACCGCGTCACCGCGCAGGACCTGGCCGCCGTGCAGCGCCGCCGCGAATTCCCCACGGCGGTCACCCAGACGGGTCAACGATTCCTGCACGCCGCGATGCTGCGCGCGATGAACGCCGGCACGACGCCGGCACCGACCCGAGCGCTGCGCATCCTGGCTCGCTTCCCGCAACTGGCGGCGATTCCGGCGTACCTGATGGGCGTCGGCGTCCGGCCCGAGCACGCTCCGCAGTTCGCCCGTCGTGCACCGCAACCGGTTTCGGCGGCGACGGACCGATGACGACGCCCGCGATCCACGACGTGCCGCCCGAGGTGATCGCGGCGGCGCTGCGGGCCGCCGAGACCCTCGGTCGCGACGTGGCCGACGTGCCACTGGTCGCGATCGCCCGCGAGGCCGGGATGTCGCGCAGCACCCTCCTGCGGCGGCTCGACGGTTCCCGACAGCCGCTGGACGACGCGGTGCGTGCCGCCGGGGTCGAACCCGGCGGCCGGCCGCCGGTGCGTGAACGTGCGGTGGAGGCGACGGCCACCCTGATCAGCGACCGCGGCCTGGCTGCAGTGACACTGGAAGCTGTTGCCGTGCAAACGGATTGCTCAGTACACAGCCTGTACGCAGTGTTCGGCGGCCGGGACGAGTTGCTGCGCAAGGTGTTTGACCGCTACGGCCCGATTCTCGACCTCGACGAGGTGGTCGCCGAACCGGATGCCGAACTGAGCGACACGGTGCACCGGATCTACCGGTTGCTGGCCAAGACATTCAGTCGCGAGCCACGGGTGGCACCCGCGATGCTGGCCGAGGGGCTGGCCCGGCCGACCGGGCCGACGGCGCAAGCGATTCTGCAGTACTACGTGCCGCGCATGCTCGCCGGCGTAGGTCAGTGGCTGGCGGGCGAGATTGCTGCCGGTCGTATTCGAGATCTGCCGTTGCCGTTGCTCATTCAGCAGATGCTCGCGCCGATGGCCTTCCACACCATGGCCCGGCCGGCCGCAGACGGTATCCCCGAAGTCGAGCTGCCAGACCTGGATCAGGCCTGCACGGTGTTCGCCGACGCCTTCTTGCGCGCCGTCGCCGTCTAACCTTCGTCGTCGTCTTCGAGCCTTATGCTCGACTTCTCCTCATCGCGCTTCGCGCTCTGCATCGTCGTCTTCGAGCCTTATGCTCGACTCCTCCTCATCGCGCTTCGCGCTCTGCATCGTCGTCTTCGAGCCTTATGC
The DNA here is from genome assembly GCF_010727945.1 of Mycobacterium cookii. NCBI lineage: Bacteria > Bacillati > Actinomycetota > Actinomycetes > Mycobacteriales > Mycobacteriaceae > Mycobacterium > Mycobacterium cookii. The sequence goes on along the minus strand of NZ_AP022569.1, from coordinate 4,213,899 downwards.
TCGACTCCTCCTCATCGCGCTTCGCGCTCTGCATCGTCGTCTTCGATCAGATGCGCGAAGGCCTCGAGGTTCTTCAGCGACTCCCCGCGGGACACCCGCCACTCCCACTCTTTCTGGATCGACGACCGAAAACCCAACTCCAGCAACGTGTTGAAGTCGGTGTCGACCGCCTCGAGCACCTGTCCGAGCACGCGGTCGATCTCTGCGGCATCCACGGACGCCAGCGCCATCCGGCCGACGAGATAAATGTCGCCGATGTTGTCCAGCGTGTAGGCGACGCCGTAGAGGCGGCGATTGCGCTTGAGCAGGAAACGGTAGACGCCCTCGTGGTTTTCGTCGGGCTTGCGGCAGACGAACGCCTCGATGCGCACCGAATGCTCACCGATGCTGAGGATGGTGTTGGTCTTGAGCTTGCGCTCGCCCGGCAGCTCGACGATCAGGCCGGGCAGACCGCCATGCGAGCCTTCGTGCCGCGAGTAGGTCAGCTCGTTGGCGTCCAGAGTGTCTTCGATCAGCCGCTGGACGTGTGGGATCGGCCGGTCACCGTTCGGGTGGCTCACGCCCACGCCTTCCTGCGCGACGACCGCCGGGCAGCGCGGCGGGTCGAGGGCAGACCGCGGACCGAACGGCGGGCGGTGAAGTCGCCGATCGCCCGCCGGTAGCTGGCCAGCAGCGCATCGACGGTGTGATCCCAGGAGAACCGCGACGCGTGCTCGACGGCGGCGCGGCCCATGGTCTCGTCGTCCCGCTCGAGCAACTCGTCGATAGCTTGCGCCCACCGGTCGACGTCATGACCCGGCACCAGGGTGCCGGTCACCCCGTCGCGCACCGCCACCGGCAGGCCGCCGACGGCGGCGGCGGCAACCGGCGTCCCGCACGCTTGCGCCTCGATGGCGACCAGGCCGAACGATTCCGAATAGCTCGGCACCGCGACCAGGTCGGCGGCCTGGAAGACGGTGGCCAGGTTGTCCCGCGACTGCGGGGGTAAGAAGGTCACCCGGTCAGAGATACCCATATCGCGGGCGAGCCGAACAAGGCCGTCGGGCGTGGCCAGCCCGCTGCCGGAGGGACCGCCGACGACCACGATGTGCGCCCGCGGCAGTTTGGCCGCCGCGCGCAGCAGGACTTCGGGGCCCTTGAGCGGCTGAATCCGACCGACGAAGGCCACCACGTCCCCGTCGATCGGCAGGCCGAGCCTGGCCCGCGCGGCGCGCTGATCACCGGGCCGGAACACGTCCAAGTCGACGCCGGGGTGGACGATGTCGATCCGGGCCGGGTCGGCGTTATGCAACGAAACCAGTTGTCGCGCTTCGTCATCGGTGTTGGCGATCAACCGGTCGGCTTCGTCGACCACCTGCTGTTCGCCCACGGTACGCAGCGGCGGCTCGGGTATGTCACCGTCGGCCAGGGCGGCGTTCTTCACCGCCGCCAGCGTGTGCGCGGTGTGCACCAGCGGCACCGACCAACGGTCGCGGGCCAGCCAGCCGACCTGACCGGACAGCCAGTAGTGCGAGTGCACGATGTCGTAGTAGCCAGGTTCGTGGGCGGCCTCGGCCCGCAGGACTCCAGCGGCGAACGAGCACAGCTGGGTCGGCAGGTCGTACTTGTCGAGCCCTTCGAACGGCCCGGCCACCACGTTGCGCACCAGCACACCCGGCGCCACCCGCGCGACGGGCGGATCGGCGGACGCGGTGGCCCGGGTGAAGATCTCCACCTCGACACCGCGACGGGCCAAATGCAGCGCGCTTTGCAGCACGTAGACATTCATCCCGCCGGCGTCACCGACACCGGGCTGAGCCAGCGGCGACGTGTGCACGGCCAGCACCGCGACGCGACGCGGATTGGTCAGATCAGAGGGGCCCACACGATCATCTTTACAGGGCCACCGCAAGCCGCCAGAAGGCGCAGGTCAGGCGGACGACTCCGAGGCAACCTCGAACGCGGGCGCAGGCGGCTGAGCGCGGCGCATGGCACCGAGCGGGTCGGCGTACAACCCGGCCAGCGACACGATGCCCGCCCCGGCTTCCTGGACCCGGTTGCCGAACGCGGTCATGCGGATGTCGCGCGGCGGCAGCACCGAGCGAGCCTTGTAGGCGGCCTCGACGTGCTCCATCGCCTCGGGGTATTCGGTGAACGCCTGCCCGCCGACCACCAGGTCGTCGGGGTTGAGCAGGTCACGCAGCAGCGCGACCGATTCACCGAGGACCCTGGCCCGCTCGGCCAGCAAGTCCTTGGCCTGCTCATTGCCGCTGCGGGCTGCGCGCAGCAGCTCGGTGACGGCGACACCCGCCCCACCGGTGCGGGCCGGCAGGATGCGCAGCCGACGAGCCGCGGTCAGCACGGCCTCGTCGCTCACGGTGGATTCCAGCAGCCCGGTACCGCCGAGCAGCTCGGACTGTGCGGGCAGGTTGGTGATGGTGCCCGGTCCGCTGGCCGGGCTGTGCACCCGACCGCCGATCATCAGCGCGTAGCCGACGGTCTCGCGGGCGTAGACGTACAAGCTGGTCGACGAGTTCGGCCCGAACCGGCGCATGCCGAGCAGCAATTCGGCGGCGGCCATCGAGTCGACGTGTGACGCCACCGACACCGGCAGTTCCAGCGCCTCGGCGATGACCGGGCCGACCGGCGCGTCGCGCCAGCCCAGCCGGGCGTGCTCGACGTGCCCGCTGGCCGCGTCGACCGAGCCACCGATCGCGACGCCGACCCACAGCGCACGACGTCGGTGCCAGCGCCGCAGATACCGCTGGGCACCGTCGGCCAAAGCGGCCAGCGCGGGGCCTTGGGCGCTGCGCGGGGTCGGGGTCTCGACCGCGTCCAGGGTGCGGCCGAGCAGGTCGGTCGCGACGATGCTGGTGGTTCGCGCGCCGATGTGGATGCCCAGCGTCAGGAACGGTTCGTGGTTGACCTCGACCGGCACCCGGGGGCGCCCGATTGCACCGGAGACGGCCAGATCAGCACGTTCCCGCAGGATGCCGGCGTCCAGCAGCGCGATGACCTGGCGGTTTACCGTCGCAATCGACAGCGAGGTGACTTGAGCGATGACGTCGCGGCCGATCGGGCCGCGCAGCCGCACCGCCCGGAATACCGACGAGGCGGCGGCGTCGGAGAGTTGCAGTGATGGCGCCACGACCCGGTGTCGTCCGGGCGATCGCCGGCGGTTGGGAGCGAGGTGGCTATGGGTGGTGAAAGTGGTTGAGCGCATTGCGTGTCCTTGTCCGAGTTCCGATGGCGGTCTGAGCCGCACACCGTCGCGAGCGCTGGGCGCTCGATCAGGCGCGGCTGGTTGCGCGGCAACAACACGCGCAGTCCGCGTGACAACACGCAGACAGACAGCCGAACAAGGTGTAGGTGAACACACGAGGAATTTAGCACGGTTATTAGAGTTGGGCAGATGAGTTCCGCGAAGCGCGTTGCGGTGGTCACCGGCGCCAGCGCCGGCATCGGCGAGGCAACCGCGAGAGCCCTTGCCGCACAAGGTTTTCATGTGGTGGCCGTGGCGCGGCGGGCGGACAGGATCAACGCACTGGCCGCCGACATCGGCGGGACGGCGGTCGTGGCCGACGTCACGGACGGCTCGGCGGTCGACGAACTGGCGAGTCGACTGGGCCGGGTCGACGTGCTGGTCAACAATGCCGGCGGCGCCAAGGGCCTGGCGCCGGTCGCCGACGCCGACCTGGAGCACTGGCGGTGGATGTGGGAGACCAACGTGCTGGGCACGCTGCGGGTCACCCGCGCGCTGTTGCCGAAGCTGATCGACTCCGGCGACGGCCTGATCGTCACCGTTACGTCGATCGCGGCACTGGAGACCTACGACAACGGCGCCGGCTACACCTCAGCGAAGCACGCGCAAGGGGCGCTACACCGGACGCTACGCGGTGAACTACTCGGAAAACCGGTGCGGCTCACCGAGATTGCGCCCGGGGCGGTCGAGACCGAGTTCTCGCTGGTGCGCTTCGACGGCGACAAAGAGCGCGCCGACGCGGTCTACCAGGGCATCACGCCGTTGACGGCGCAAGACGTCGCCGAGGTGATCGGCTTCGTGGCGTCGCGGCCGTCGCACGTCGATCTCGACCAGATCGTCATCCGGCCGCGCGATCAGGCGCCGGGGAGTCGGTTCAACCGCCGGGCCCCGCAGGACTAGGCGTCGTGGTCGGCGTGCCCGACAGCGTCGGGGCATCGCGTGGCGTGGCCGGGGCGCTGCGCGGGATCGACACCGGCGACGGCTTGGCGCCCGAGGACGGCGGCAGCGCCGACATCCCGACCCAGGTGTCCCAGGGCACGGCCCAGTCCCAGATGTCGCCGTCGGAGTAGGACAACTCGATCGTGCTGCCGGTGACCTCGACCGGGTCGCCGTAGATCGCGCTGCCGAAGTACTGCTCGGCGTCGGATGTGGACAGGTTGATGCAGCCGTTGGTGACGTTGGTGTTGCCCTGCGCGCTCGCACTGTTGGGGTTGGCGTGGATGAACTCGCCGTTGTTGGAGATCCGCACCGCCCAGCGTTCGTGGATGTGGTTGTAGCCCGCGGCCGGGTTGGACATATAGAAGTCCGAGTACTTCTCGCTGACCACGTGAATGCCGTTGCGGGTGACGTTGCGCGGCTTGTCGGCCTCGCCGTAGCTGCACGGGAAGTCCATGATGACGCCCTCGTCGCGGACCACCTGGATGCGGTGCGACGAGACCTCGGCCTTGACGACCTGGCGGCGCCCGATGTTGAAGTTCAGGCTGAAGTCCTGCTTGCCGTACGCGCCGTCGCCGAAGGCCAGCCCGTACAACTTGGCGTCGACGTTGACCTTGGTGCCGGCCGGGTAGTACTCGCGGGTGCGCCAGTGCACCCGGGCGCCCTGCGCCTCGTCGGGCAGCCACGCCCAACTGCCCTCGACGGGCGGCTCGGTGGTCACCTTCAGCGCACGCTCGACGGCGGCCTTGTCGGAGATCGGCGCGTCGAACTGGATGATGATCGGCGCCGCGACGCCGACGGTCTGGCCGTCGTTGAGCTGAAACCCGCCGTCGATGACTTTCGTCGGTGCGATCGTGGACAGCTTGCCCGCCACCGGGACGGACTTGCCGTCGTGCCCTACCGCCGACCCGGTCCAGGTGTAGGTCACGTCGTAGCCGAGCGGCTCGCTGACGGTGTAGATGGTGCGGTCGCGGTTGAGCGAACCGGCGACGACCTTGCCGTCCGGATTGCTCAATGCGACGTGCTGAAACCAGCCGTCGCGGACCTCGACGCTGACCGGCGTCGTCGGCTGCACGTCGGTCGCCTTGTCGGCGGGCCGGAAGGTGATTGCGGCCGCAGCCGGCGGCTTGGCCTTCTCGGCCTGCTTAGCTGCTTCCCCGAAGCACGCGGCCAACACGTTGGGCGCGAACACGCCGACCGCCAGGGTCGTCAGGGCCCGGCGTCGGTTGACCGGCGACAAGCCGCGTGCTGCGTTCACGAGAGTCCAAGATACCGGCGGGAATGCCGCTCTTCGTCCCCGAGCGCGTCACAGCGAGCAGCCGACCAGCACCGGCTCGGGTACAAGTGTGACGCCAAACACATCGCGGACGCCGTCGCGCACCGTGCGGGCCAACGCCAGCACATCGTCGGCGCTGGCTTCGCCGCGGTTGGTGAGCGCCAGTGCGTGTTTGGTGGACAGCCGGCAGCGCGCGGCACCGTCATCCGGATAGCCCTTGCCGAACCCGGCCCGCTCCACCAGCCACGCCGCGGCCAGCTTGACACCGCCGGGGGCCGGATAGTTCGGCACCGCATGGCGTGCACCGTCAGCGATCGACTGGTAAATATGTTGTGTGACAACAGGATTGGTGAAGAACGATCCCACGCTCCAGGTGTCGTGGTCGGCTGGGTCGAGCACCATGCCTTTGCGAGCCCGCAGCGTGAGGACCGCCGCCCGGACCGCTGCGGGATCGGTGCGTTGCCCGGCCGCGACGTCCAGCGCCGTCACAAGTTCGCCGTAGCGCAGCGGCGCGCTGCGGCCCGAAGCGTCCAGCGCGAACTCCACTTCCAGCACGGTCGCGGCGTCGGAGTGCTTGAGCACGCTGGTGCGATACCCGAATTCCAGCTCGTCGGCCGTCGCCCAGCGCTCCTCGCCGCTGCGCCGGTCCAGCAGCCGAACCCGGGTAATGGTGTCGGCCACCTCGGCGCCGTAGGCCCCCACGTTCTGCACCGGGGTGGCGCCCACCGAGCCGGGAATACCGGACAGGCACTCCAGTCCACCCAAGCCGGCGTCGATCGCGGCGACGACCACGTCATCCCACACCGCGCCGGCCTCGGCGCGAACGACATTGCCGTTGACGCGAATGGTGTTGGCGGCCAACCGGATAACGGTCAGATCGGTCAGCGTGTCGGCGATCACCACGTTCGACCCGCCGGCTAATACCAGCAGCGGGCCGTTTCCCTTGGCGGCGTCGAGGTAACGCAGCGCTACGACGACCTGCTCGGTGCTGGTGCAGGTGATTACCCGCGACGCGACCGGTCCGACGCGCAGGGTGGTCAGCGGCGCCAGCGGCACGCCCTCGTCCACACGCGCACCGGCGAAAAGCGTTCCGACATCACCCGCTTTCATGAGTCTTGACGGTAGCCTGACCTGCTATGCCGCGTTCGTTCGACATGTCCACCGATTACGGCGTGAGCGTCGACGAGGTTCTTGCGGCCTTCAGCGAAGAGCAGTATTGGCTCGCCCGGCTGGCCGATTCGGGCGCCGACGACACGGTCCTGGATTCGATGGAGATCGGCGGCCCCGCCGGCGACGACGGCAGCATCGACGTGATCACCACCCAGGTGCTGCGCCGGGATCGGTTGCCCGGTGTGGTCACTCAGTTCCATCGCGGCGATCTGCGTATCCGCCGCGAAGAGCGTTGGGCACCAGTCATCGACGGCGCGGCTACCGCAACGGTCACCGGCTCGATCCTGGATGCGCCGGCGTTGTTGACCGGCACCGCAATGCTGGAGCCGCTGAACGACTGCGGCGGCGCGCGGTTAACGCTCCGGGCCACCGTCGAGGTGAAGGTCCCGCTGGTCGGCGGCAAACTGGAGAACTTCATCGGCAGCCAACTCGTCGACTTGCTGATCGCCGAGCAGCGGTTCACCACGACGTGGATCGGCCGAACCGCCTGAGGTCAGGCGCGACCTTCGGCGGCGTCCACCGCGCCGTTGAGAAGCTCGCCGATCACCCGCTTGAGCACCGGCGACAGCAACCAGTCGAGGCCGGGGATCTTGGGTGTCGACCGCAGATGCCAGCTGACCTCGGTGCCGGTGCCTGCTTCCTTCAGCGAGACCGTGCCGACGTGGTCGCGCACCGGGGCGCCGGCGACCAGTTTGTAGGCGTAGCGGGTCGGTCGCTGGTAGTCGATGATCTCTTCGACGATCGCGGGTCCGAGTGCTTCGATGCGCCTGACGGCGCCGATGCCGTTGGGCGGCGGCGTTCCCTCCCGGTCGAGGGTGCTGCGACGTACCAGCCGGACATAGCTTGCGATCCCGCGGTGATTGGTGAGGGCGTCGAACACGGCCTCGATCGGCGCCGGCGTGGTCCGCGTGAGAGTGAACTCGGTCATCGTCGAATTCTGGCATCCGCGGCGACCCGCCCGATCCGCCGGGCGTTCGGATTCATAGCGCAGGCACGTCAAAACCGGCGGGGATGATGTCCAGCGGGTTGAGGGGGATGGCGGCGTCGAGGGACGGGATCGTGAAAGTGATCAGCGGCCCGAACGCCGTCATCAGGGTGTCGGTGACGGTCCCGCTCGGGGTGCCCTCGTAGATGTTTTCGATACCACCGCCCAGGTTGAAGACGTCGAAGATCGTTCCGTTTGCCGGCGCATCCGTACAGAGAACGATCGCACAGCCGGTGACAGTGAACGACGCGTTGCTGAACGACAGCACGTCCAAGACCGACATGCTGGTTGTCAGTTCCCCTTCTAAGTGGGCGCTGGCACCCGTGCCGCTGTAGTAGAAGAAGTCTTGCGGCGCGAGACTGATGCCCTCAGCCGAGCCGCCGAAGGCGGCGACCCACGGCGCTGCGCCCAGCGTTTGAGCGATGTTGTTATAGCCCTCGGTGAGTAAAGACGTCTCGGGGTAGAACGTAATTTGGTTGATGGTGAAAGCGTCCGTAGCGGGGGCGCCTAGCAGGGGCGGCGGAATGCTGGCGTCCTGGGGCTGCTCCGCGGCCAGCGAGGCAAACACACTGGCCGGGTTGATCTCCGCGGTGCCGGCTGAGTCGAGGTTGAACGGGGCGGCTTCGGTGAAGCTGCCAGTCGTCGTCACCGTGGTGTCGGTGGCGGATGTTGTCGGCGTTGTGAGGTAGACCTCGGCCTTCCCGGCGTTGTGAAACGGGGCCAGGTTGGTGACGCTGAATACCGTTCCCACTGCCGGCAGGTTCGCGTCGGTAAACCCGAGTTGCGGGAGTGCGGCGGTGACCACTTCCTCCGTGCTGGTAACGCCCACCGCATTGACCACGAACTCGTCGGCCTGGATGCTGCCGACGTCGGTGCCGGCGGCGTTGTAGACATTGAAACCCTGGGTATCAACAGATATGCCGATGAAGTCGGCGCCGCCGGCGGCGAAGAACGGCGGAAAGCCTGCGAGGGGGGTCACCGCGTTGTACGTGTCCGGGGCGAGGAGAGTGCTGACGGGGTCGAGTGTGTAGTCGAAGCCAGGCACGTTGATCGTGAAGGCGTCTGGGCCGATGCTGGCATCGGCCGCTGTCGCCAGACTGCTGAAGGCGGCGCCCGGCTGCAGATCCGCGGCGTAGTTCGTCGTCAACAACGACGACAGGTTGATTGTGCCGAGGCCTAGCGGCAGCCGAATGGGGTCGGCCAGGTTGTACTGGCCGCTCGGCTCCACCAGGTAGTCGGCGATGTTGCCGCTCGGGGTGGCCTCGTAGACATTCTCGAAGGCGTTTGAACCGCCGGGCCCCACGCCGAGACCTTTGAAGATGTCGTACACCGTTCCCACTGCCGGCAGGTTCGCAGTGCTTCCCAACAACACAGGGGTTGAGCTGGTGACGGTGAACTCGTAGCTGTCTTGGCCAAGGACCTGCAATATGGTCCCGGCGGTGCCGATGGTCCCGACTTCTTGGCCGCTGGCGTTGAACACCTCGAAGTTCTGAGGGGCGAGGCCAATTCCGTCCAGATTTCCGCCGGCGATATTAAACACAGGCGGACCAGGGAAGACCGGGGCGGGGAATGTGGCCCAGCCCTCTTGGGGCAGGAGGAGGGGGGTCGTGTAGGGATCAAAGGTGTACGGGCCGAGGGTGAACGCGTCGACGCCGGTGTCGCTCGGACCGGAGAGCAGCTGCGCGGAGGCGGTCACCGGGCGTGCGTGGGCGGACTCATCGGCTTGGCCGGCGCCGATCCCGATCACAGCGGCGGTGGCCAGGGTCGCACCAGCTAACCCTGCAACGTCCCCGCGCTGGAGCTGTCGACGAGCGGCACGGTGTCTGGGCATAAGGACAATCCCAAGCTTCCCTCTACGTCCGACTAATGCCCCGTTAGCCGTCTATTAGATGCGTGTAGAAGACCATACAGTCTGTCGAGCCATCCCTAAAGAGATTCGGCGATAACCCCTGCGCCCGGCTTCGCCCCGCTGGCGATCGCCCTAGTCCGTCGGGGGCGACCCGCTGCGCCCGGCTTCGCCGCGCTGGCGATCGCCCTAGTCCGTCGGGGGCGACCCGCTGCGCCCGGCTTCGCCGCGCTGGCGATCGCCCCTAGTCCGTCGGGGGCGACCCGCTGCGCCCGGCTTCGCCGCGCTGGCGATCGCCCCTAGGCTGTTCTGCATGCGGATCGCGGTGGCGCAGATTCTCAGCGGCACTGACCCGGCCGCCAACCTGCAACTCGTGCGGGACTACTCAAGGCAGGCCGCCGACGCCGGCGCACAGCTGGTGGTGTTCCCGGAAGCCACCATGTGCCGGTTCGGTGTCCCACTGTCACCGATCGCCGAGCCGGTCGACGGGCCCTGGGCAGACGCCGTCCGCCGCATCGCGGCCGACGCCGGTGTCACCGTCATCGTCGGTATGTTCACTCCGGCGGACGGTGACCGGGTCTTCAACACGCTGCTGGTCGCGGCGCCGGATCAGGCCGACGCGCACTACGACAAGATCCACCTCTACGACGCCTTCGGGTTCACCGAGTCGCGGACTGTCGCGCCGGGGCACGAGCCGGTGGTGATCACCGTCGACGGTGTCGGGGTGGGGCTGAGCACCTGCTACGACATCCGCTTTCCGGAGCTGTTCACCACGCTGGCCCACCGCGGCGCCCAGCTCATCGTCGTCAGCGCGTCGTGGGCCGCGGGCCCCGGCAAGCTGGAGCAGTGGACGCTGCTGGCGCGTGCCCGCGCGCTGGATTGCACCAGCTACATCGTCGCGGCGGGGCAGGCCGATCCCGGCGAACCGCTGGCCTCCAGCGCGCCGACCGGGGTGGGCGGCAGCCTGGTGGTGTCGCCGTTCGGCAACGTGGTGGCCGCGGCCGGTGCCGACCCGCAGCTGCTGGTCGCCGACCTCGACCTCGAGCAGGTGACAAAGGCCCGCGAGACTATAGCGGTGCTACGCAACCACTCAGCGTCCGCTAATCCCGATAAGGCAGAATCGCCCAGGTGACGAATCCCCAGGGACCCCCACAACAGGACCCGTCGATGTGGGCTCGTCCGGGCGAAAACAGCCCGCCCACCCAGTCGACTTCTCAGTCCTATTCGCCGCCCGCGCGCGAATATCCGGCCACCGCGGAGTTCCCGGCCGGCTCGCCCCCGCCGCAGGACAGCACAGCTCCCGAGAAAACCAAGCGCCGCTTCCAATTTCGCCGCAGCGATCCGGTGTCGATCATCCTGGTGCTGGTCATCGTGGCCGCGTTGGGCATCGCCGCCCTGATCGGCGGCGAACTCTACGCCCGCAACCGCGCCAACAACGTCGTCGCCACCGCGACCCAGTGCGTCGTGCAAGACGGCGCCACCGCGTCGTTCGGTCCCAGCCCGTTCCTGCTGCAGCACCTCACCGGGCACTACAAGGACATCTCCATCCACACCGCAGGACACAACATCAAGAACGCCAAAGGCATGAAGGCCGACATCAACATCAACGACGTCGACCTGCACGGCAACGCCGACTCCAAGGGCACCATCGGCGAGCTGGACGCCAACATCACCTGGACGTCGGAGGGCATTCAGGAGACCATTCAGGATTCCCTGCCGTTCATCGGCGGCCTGGTCAACAGCGTCAGCACCAACCCCGGCGCCGGCACCATCGAGCTCAGCGGCGCGATGGGCCTGGGCGGGGTCACCGTCAAACCCCAGGTCGCCGACGGCGCGCTGACGCTGCAGGTATACAAAGTCACTGCGCTGGGCGCCATCATCCCCCACGAGACGGCGCAGACCGCTTTGAACACCTTCACCGCGGCATTGCTCAAGCAGTATCCGCTGGGCATTCGCGCGGACAGCGTGCAAGTCACCGATTCCGGTGTGATAGCTCACTTTTCGACGCACAACGCGTCGATCCCGCCCGGCGGGCAGGACCCCTGCTTCGCCCACGTCTAAGGTCATTCATTGATGACGAATCCGCCAGGCCCCGGCAACGGCGAGCCGCCAGAACGAGGTCGGCCGCTCAGGCCGGCCGGCCCGCCCAACCGCGGGTTTCCGCCGCGCCGGCAACCGCCGGTGCCGTCGGAATCGCCGACTCGCCACATCCCGCAACCCGGCCGCCCGCAGTCGACGGCCCGCGATGTCCCGCGGCCGCAGCAACCCGGCCGCCCACCCGGCCCTCCGCAACAGCCGCCGCCTCCCCCGGTCAACCGGCCACCGCAGCAGCCCGGCCCGGCGCCCAACCCGCGGCCTCAGCAGCCCGGTCCCCCGCCGCAGCCGCATGAGCAACTGACCACCCGGATCTCCACACCGACGCCACCGCCGCCGCCGGAAGCGACCGAGACGGGTAAGCGTTCGTTCTTCGCCAACCGGACGTCGCTGCTGTTGATCCTGCTGATCGTGGCGCTGGTCGTCATCGCGGTGCCGGTCGGCGCGGAGCTCTATGCCCGCCACGTCGCAAGCACGAAGGTGGCCAACGCGGTGCAGTGCGAGGTGCAGGACGGCGCCAGCGTGTCCTTCTCGCCTGTCCCACCGGTGCTGTGGCAATACCTGACCAAGGACTACAGCGACATCTCGGTGCAGACCAACGGCAACCAGGTGCGCCAGGCCAAGGGCATGAAGGTGAACCTGGACATCCGCGACATCAAATTGGCCAGCGGCAACAACTCTCAAGGCACGATCGGGTCGTTGAGCGGCACCATCAGCTGGTCAACCGACGGGATCAAGCAGTCGATCCAGGACGCCATCCCCGGCCTGGGCAAGTTCGTCAGCGGCAACGTGACCGCCAATCCCAGTGACGGCACCATCACGATCAAGGGCACGTTCGACAGCGCGACGGTCAAGCCGCAGATCGTCAATAACGGGCTGTCGTTGCAGGTGGTCAGCCTGTCTGCGTTGGGTTCCAACATGTCGACGGCGACAGTCCAGAAGAACCTGGACGACCTCACATCTAAAGCCACCCAGAACTATCCCCTGGGCATCCACGCCGACAGTGTGAAAGTCACCAGTTCCGGGGTCGAGGGCGCGTTCTCCACGCGCAACGCGACCATCCCGTCGGGCGGCGGCAACCAGGACCCCTGCCTGGCGAATCTTTAGCCTGCCCGGCGACGATGCAGAGCGCGCAGCGCGATGAGGAGGAGCCGGGCAATCCGGCCTAAGCCTTAACCCAAGCCGTCGAGCACGGCGCGGGTGCCGGACAGCCCCAACCGGGTAGCGCCCGCGTCCAGCATCGCGAGGGCGGCGTCGGCGGTGCGGATGCCGCCGCTGGCTTTGACCCCCAACCGGCCGCCGACGGCGTCCGCCATCAGCGCGACGGCGGCGACCGAGGCGCCACCGGCGGGGTGAAATCCCGTGGAGGTCTTGACGAAATCGGCCCCGGCGTCCTCGCCGGCCCGGCAGACGTCGACCAGCGCCTGCTCGCCGGCCAGGGTCAACAGCGCGGCCGACTCGACGATCACCTTGAGCACGGCGTCGGGCACGGCGGCGCGCACCGTCGCGATGTCGGCCCGTACCGCGTCGATGTCACCGGCGACCGCCGCCCCGATGTCGATCACCATGTCAATCTCAGCCGCGCCCGCTTCGACGGCCTGCGCCGCTTCACGCGCCTTGAGGCCCGACAGATGCTTGCCCGACGGGAAACCGGCGACCGCAGCCACCGGCACCCCGGCGTGGATGGCGTGCGACACCATCGAAGGCGAGACGCAGACGGTGCAGACCCCGAGCTGCGCGGCCTCGTCAGCGACGGCGGCGACCTTGGCGGCGGTGGCCTCGGGTTTGAGCAGAGTGTGGTCGACCAGAGCGGCCAACTGGCCGCGGGTCAGTCGGGTCGGCATCAGAACGGCTCGCGCGGGCCGCCGGGGTTGCAGCCGGCGTCGACCATCGCGGCGTCGTCGACGACCGGACGCCACGGCTCCAGGTTCCAGCTCACCTTGCCGGGCTGCGCAACCTCGGCGAACTCCCAATGGCAGAGGAATTGCGCACGCATGCCGGGTGAGCCGGCGTTGGGGGCCTGCGCGAGCACCTCGGACCACGCCTCGTCGGCGGCGGGTGTCGAGGACCCGAGCTCCCGCGCTGCGGCCCGCCCGGACTGCGTCGGATAGACCCGCAGGCTGGACAGCTGATTCCGCCCGGACCACTGGGTCCATAAAACGTGGTCGACGAACGGCGGTGCATAAGGCAACGCGCCCGATCCCGGATCGGCCGACGCGGGAGCGACACTCGTCAGCGCGCCGAGGACGGTCGCCGCGAGGAGCAGAACTCGCATATCGCTATCGCGACTTACCTTGAATCTCAAGTAGTTTGGGCCGCACATCGACTAGGTAGACACCCGCTGCACAGGCGGCGGCGACCGCCCCCATCACACTGAGCACGTACGCCACCGGCAAGGCGACACCCAGGATGATCAGCCACACCGGCTTGGTCATCTTGTCGGCGGCCGTGTAGGCATCAGGCCGCTGCATCGCCGCGTGCACGAACGCGTAGAGCGTCATCAGCATCACGCCGAGTTGCAAGTACAAGATGACGGTCTGCACCAAGTTCACCCAGTAAGCGTAAGCGGGCGTCCCGCTAAACGTCGACTCCGAGCCACCCAACCGGGCAACTCGGAGTCGAACGTCAGCGATATTCGCTTACTTCTGGGTGACCTTCTTGGCCGGCGCCTTCTTGGCCGGAGCCTTCTTGGCGGGAGCCTTCTTGGCGGGCGCCTTCTTGGCGACAGCCTTCTGCGCCTTCTTGGCGGCCGCGTCGGTCTTCTTCGGCAGCTCGATACCGACCAGCTTGGCGGCACGCTCGCCGACAGCGCGGGTCTGCGACGCCACGGTGCCCAGCGCCTCCTGGGTCAGCTCGACCGCCTGGTCGACGTAACCCTCGGCACGCGCCGATGCGTCGTCCAGACCGGACTGGCTGCGCAGCCGCTCCAGGGCGGCCTCGCCGCGCTCGACCAGCTCGTTGTAACGCGAGGTCGCGGCCTCGACGTAGCCCTCGGCGGCGCTGCGCAGCTCGTCTGCGGTAAACCGGTCGCGCAGGTCACGCAGCTGCTCGGGGAGCTCCCCCTGCAGCTTGGTCAGGCGAGCGCGGCTCTCCTCGACGCGGCTGCGGGTGTCGGTGCGGGTCTCCTCGGCACGCTCGCGCAGCTCGGTGAGCAGGTCGTTGACCGTGGCCAGCGCCAGGTCAGCGGCGCCCAGCGCCGCGAGCAGCGGGGCCTTCAGGTCGTCGATGTTCGGGTTGTTGTCCGCCATTGGTGTTTCCTTTCGTCGTTCTCGGTCTTCTCAATTGGGTTGCCAAGTTGTCGAGGTCTAAGCAGGCGCAGTCTCCTCACGATCCGCTTCGTTTTGTTGGACGAAGGACGTGTAGATGTCCAGCAGGACCTGTTTCTGTCGCTCAGTGATCGCCGTGTCGGTCACGATGGCGTCGCGGACCTCGTTCTTTGCGCCAGGCTCGAGAATCCCGGCCTGCACGTAGAGAACCTCGGCAGAGACCCGCAGTGCCTTGGCGATCTGGTTGAGCACTTCAGCGGAGGGTTTGCGCAATCCGCGCTCGATCTGGCTGAGGTATGGATTGCTGACACCGGCTTTCTCCGCTAACTGCCGCACCGATACTTGCGCTGCTTCACGCTGCGCCTTGATGAAGCTGCCGATGTCGGACGCAGCCGTGGAGACCACAGCGGAGAGCTTTTCCTCCTGAGCCACAACTGAGTCCTTTGAGTCCTGGTGTTGGCCACGTTCGGTGCGGACGCGCCCACCGTAGCTAACTAGTGCTAGCTATTGCAAGCACTAGTTAGCACCGCTCAAAAAAGAAGCTGCCCGATCGTGTAGATGACCAACCCGGCCAACGAGCCCACCACGGTGCCATTGATCCGGATGAACTGCAGGTCACGGCCGACATGAAGCTCGATGCGCCGGCTGGCTTCCTCGGCGTCCCAGCGTTCGATGGTGTCGGTAATGATCGCTGTGATCTCTACCCCATATTGCGCGACCAGATGTTCTGCGCCCCGCACGATCCAGTTGTCCACCTTGTCCCGCAGCTCGGCGTCGTCACGCAGCGATTCGCCGATGCTGACCACTGCGTCGGCGATGCGGGTCCGCAACGCGCTCGACGGGTCGTCGACGCCCTCCAGGACCAGCCGTTTGAGCGTCTTCCACGCCGTCGCCGCGGCGTTGGTGACCTCTTCGCGCGCCATCAACTGCTCCTTGACGGCCTCGGCCCGGGCGATCGTCGCGTCGTCGTGCTGGAGGTCGTCAGCGAACTCGAACAAGAAGCGAGTCGCCGAACGGCGCAGTTCGTGCTCCGGGTTACGGCGGACCTTGTCGGTGAAGTCCATCAACTCGCGGTGGATGCGGTCGCCGACGAGATGGTCGACGAATCGCGGTGACCAGGTCGGCGAATCGCGCTCCACAACGCGCTGGATGATTTCACCGGCATTCAGCGACCACTGGAATGCCCGATCGGCCAGCAACTGGATGAGGGCTTCCTGCCGATGCTCGGCGAGCAGCGTGGCAAGCACCCGGCCGACCGGTGGACCCCACTTCGGCTCGGCGATGCGTTTCACGATCACCCGGTCGATCACGTGCTGGACATCGTCGTCGCGCAGCAACTCCACCAGCACCCGCAGCACCGTGGCCGACTCGGCGGCCACCCGCTGAGCGTGGGGCAGCTCCGACAGCCACTTGCCCAGCCGGCTCGGGATCTGTGCGTCGCGAATTTTGGTGCCGACGACCTCCGGCGACAGGAAGTTCTCCCGCACGAACGTGCCGAGACCCTCGCCGAGCTGGTCCTTCTTACGCTTGATGATCGCGGTGTGCGGGATGGGGATGCCCAAGGGGTGCTTGAACAGCGCGGTCACCGCAAACCAGTCCGCGAGCGCGCCGACCATGCCGGCCTCCCCGGCGGCACCCACATAGCCGACCCACGTCGCGGTGATGCCGGCGGACTGCGCCCACCGGCAGCCGAGGAACACGCCGGTGGCGCCGATCAGAAAGCTCAGCGCGACCGCTTTCATCCGTCGCAGCGCCCGCTGCCGTTCGGCGTCCGCCTGCGGGTCGGCTCCGGCGAACGATTCCGCGAACGACGCGGGTTTGCTCGGCGTCTCCGGCGGCAGTGGCTCCGGATCCACCGGCGTCGCCTGCCCGCGCCGCGGATCGGCTCGGTGCCTGGGACCCGTCTCGGGTCTTCCGTTCAGTCCGACTGCCACCTCACCATCATCCGCTATCGAGGTAGCTGCTCGGTGACGATGCGCTCCCGGGCAACGCCGGAAAAAGCCCGGTAACTGTTACCGCATCGGCCGGGCTGGACTGTTACCTGAGGTCCAGGCGAGAAATTGCGATAAATAACCCGTACTATGCATAGGGTCTACGAGATTAGGAACCGGCAATAGTGGCACAGCATCTCCCGGCCGGGACGGTAAAGACCGATGGCCGGAAACGACGTTGGCATCAGCACAAGGTCGAGCGCCGCAACGAGTTGATCGACGGAACCATCGACGCGATCCGGCGGCGTGGCCAGTACGTGAGCATGGACGAGATCGCCGGCGAGATCGGCGTCTCCAAGACCGTGCTGTACCGCTACTTCGTGGACAAGAACGACCTGACCACCGCAGTGATGATGCGGTTCGCGCAGATCACACTGATCCCTAATATGGCGAAGGCGCTGTCGTCGAACCTGGACGGCTTCGACCTGACCCGCGAGATCATTCGGGTCTACGTGCAGACGGTGGCCTCCGAGCCGGAGCCGTATCGGTTCGTGATGGCCAACAACTCGGCCGGCAAGAACAAGGTCGTCGCCGATTCCGAGCGGATCATCGCCCGCATGCTCGCTGTGATGCTGCGACGGCGCATGAAGCCCGCGGGGATGGACGCCGGCGGGGTGGAACCGTGGGCGTATCACATCGTCGGCGGCGTCCAGTTGGCCACCCACTCCTGGCTGCTGGACCCGCGGATGAGCGCCGACGAGCTCATCGACTACCTGACCATGCTGAGCTGGAGTGCGTTGTGCGGCATCGTCGAGGTCGGCGGTTCGCTGGAGAAGTTCCGCGGTCAGCCGCATCCGTCGCCAATAGTGCCGCCGCTGACTGACTAGAGGTCTACGTTGGCGCCATGACTGACCTCAAGTCGCGCTCTCGTATCAGCTCCTGGGCATACGCCCTGCGTACCACCAACCCGCCGCCGGACCGCCCGGTCGACGTCGTCACCCGGTGGCTCGTCGTCACCCGCGCCGCGGTGCTGCCGATGACGCTGTTCGCCGGGCTGGTGGCCGCCCTGCTGGCAATCGGGAAGCCGGGTTTTGACTGGCGCTGGCTCACTCTTGCGATCGTCGGAATCCTGTTGGCGCACACCGCAAACAACCTGATGAACGATCTGTTCGACACGCAGACCGGCCTCGACAGCGAGAACTACCCACGCGCCCTCTACGCTCCGCATCCGGTGTTGTCGGGATTGGTCAGCCGCCGCACGCTGCTGACCGCGATCGGCTTGGTCAACCTGGCCGACTTGGCCATCCTGATCGTGCTGACGTGGGCCCGCGGCTGGCCCGTGGTGGCGTTCGCGTTATCCGGCTTCATCCTCAGCGTCGCCTACACCGCGCCGCCGGTGCGGCTCAAGAAACGCGGCCTCGGCGAACCGGACGTCCTGGTGGTGTGGGGCCCGCTGATGGTGTGCGGCACCTACTACTCAGCGGTCGGACACGTCGGCTGGGAGGTCCTGGTGGCGTCACTCCCCTACGGCTTGCTGTGCACGACGGTGCTGATGGGCAAGCACACCGACAAGATCCCCTACGACGAGCCGCTGGGTATCCGCACTCTGCCGGTGATCTTCGGTGCGACCCGCGCCCGCGCGCTCACGCTCGCGATGATGGTCGGCTTCTACCTGCTGGTCGTCGTGGCGGTGCTGGTCAAGGCGATGCCGTGGCCCGCACTGCTGGTCGTGCTGGCGCTGCCCAGGCTGGTCAAGGTGTGGCCGTACTTCCGCCGCCCGCCGCCCGACGAGCCGCCGGCCGACTTTCCGGTGTGGCCGTTGTGGTACGCCGCGTTGGCGTGGCTGCACGTTCGTCAGGCGGGCGCCCTGCTGGTGGCGGGCCTGGCGATCGGTGTGCTGCTGCCGGGCCGGTGACCGTCGTCAGTAGCGCCCGAAGGCCAGGGCGACGTTGAGGCCACCGAAGCTGAACGAATCGCTGATCGCATAGCGGTAATCACCCGGCCGCGGCTCGCCGGACACCACGTCCAAATCGATCTCCGGGTCGAGCGTCCGCAGGTTCAACGTCGGCGGGACGATGCCGTCGCGCAACGCCAGCACGGTCAGGATCGCCTCCACCGCTCCGACGGCGCCGATCGAGTCGCCCAGCGCCGCCTTCGGCGCGTAGACCGCCGGGTCGCGATTGCCCAGTGCGCGCCTGATCGCCCGTGCCTCGGCCAAGTCGCCGGCGACGGTTCCGGCCGCGTGCGCGTTGACGTGGTCGATGTCGCCGGCGGTGAGGCCGGCCAGCTGGATCGCCCGGGTGATCGCGTCGCCGGCCCGCACGCCGTCGGGGTCATTGAGCACCGGCTGGTAGCCGTCTGAGGTGATGCCTGCGCCCATCAGTCGTCCGATGATGTTGGCGCCCCGCGCTTTTGCGTGCTCTTCGGTCTCAACAACCATCAGCGCGCCCGCTTCACCGAACACAAAGCCGTCCCGATCTTTGTCGAATGGGCGGCACGCGCCGGCCGGATCGTCGTTGTTCGTCGACAGCAGGTTTTGATGCGAGTACGCCGCGATGGGCACGGCCTCGACCTTGGTTTCGACGCCGCCGCAGATCGCCATGTCGGCCTCGCCGAGCACGATGTGGCGCCACGCCTGGGCGATCGCTTCAGCGCCGGAGGCTCCGGCCGAAACCGGTGTGATGACACCGGCTTTGGCGCCGCGCTCCAGCCCGACGGCCGCGGCCGCGGCGTTGGGCATGGCCTTCTGCACACCCAACGGAGAGATCGCCCGGATCCCGCGCTCGCGGATTTCGTCATTGACCCAGACGAATTCCTCGGTCGAGCCCATCCCGGTGCCGATGGATACCATCAACCGGTTGGCGTCGACCTCTGGCGCTCCCGCGTTCGCCCAGACCCGCCGCCCGACGATCGTCGAGATCTTCTGCAGGAACAGGAATCGACGCAGTTCGACCCGCGTGAGCATTTCATCGAAATCTTCGAGCAGGTGCCCGCCGATGCGGACCGGCATGTCGAACTTATCGACGAATCCATCGTCGAGCCGACGAATCCCGCTCTGGCCGTCCAGTAGCCCTTTCCAGGTGGCCTCGACATCCGTGGCGAGCGCAGTCGTCATTGCGACGCCGGTGACAACGACACCGGGCAAACCATTTCCGGTTGACAGCTCCGCCATGGTTGCTTCGTTCCTCTACGTGAGATCGCTCCAAGACCTCAGTACCCACGACCTGACAGAACTTAAGCTTAAATGCGGCCCATGCCACTCGCTCGACAATGATTACCGCGGACGAACGCGGTGCCCGCGCCTCAGTAGGTGTAGAAACCCTTCCCGGATTTCTTACCCAGTTGGCCGGCTTCGACCATTCGCTGCAGCAGCGGCGGCGGGGCGTAGTGCGCGTCCTTGAGTTCGTCAAACATGGCGTCGGCGATCAACTTCATGGTGTCGAGCCCGATCAAATCGGATAGCCGCAACGGACCCATCGGATGCGACAGTCCCGCGACAACGGCGGTGTCGACGTCTTCGACCGACGCGACACCCGACTCGACCATGCGGATGGCGGACAGCAGATAGGGCACCAGTAGCGCGTTGACGATGAAGCCGGAACGGTCGCCGCAGCGCACCACCTTCTTACCGAGCACCTCGCTCGCGAATTGCTCGGTGCGCGCCGCAGCCTCGTCGTCGGTGACGATCGTGCTGATCAACTCGACCAGTGGCAGTACGGGAACCGGGTTGAAGAAGTGCAGACCGAGCACACGACCCGGATTCTTGGTTGCCGCAGCGATTTTCATGATCGGGATGCTCGAGGTGTTGGACGCGAGCACGGCGGCGGGGTCGGTAATCACCTCGTCGAGCTCGGCGAACACTTTGGCCTTGACGGCCTCGTCTTCGACGATCGCCTCGATGGTCAGCTGACGGTCGGCGAGGTCGGACAGCTTGGTGGTGTACCGCAGCCGCGCCACCGTCGCCTCGCGCTCGTCGGCGGACAGCTTGCCCTTGCTGACGGCGCGCTCCAGCGACGCCTCGATCCGGGCCTTGCCCGCGGCGGCCAGCTCCTCGGTGGGCTCGAAGACCACCACATCGGCCCCGGCCTTCGCCGAAACCTCGGCGATGCCGCCGCCCATCTGCCCGGCGCCGATAACGCCGACGCGCTCAATCGCACTACTCACTGGTGAAGGTGTCCTCTCGATATGCGTCAGGCCCCGCCCAGGGTTTCCGGGCGGGGCCTGCGCTGTCAAGCCGTTCGCTTGTGGCTACGGCCTGGTCTTGGTGCGGCCTAGTGGAACTGTCTGTCGGTTCCACTTCCTCCTCGCGGCCTGACGGCCGCGCATCGTCAGTGGCTCCGTCTGTCGGTTCCACTTCCTCCTCGCGGCAAGAGGCCGCGCATCGTCAGTGGAACTGACCCTCTTCGGTCGAGCCCGCCAGCGCCGTGGTCGACGACGTCGGGTCGACGGTGGTGGCGATCCGGTCGAAGTAACCGGCCCCGACCTCGCGCTGGTGCTTGGTGGCGGTGTAACCGCGCTCCTCGGCCGCGAACTCGCGCTCCTGCAGCTCGACGTAGGCGCTCATCTGGTTGCGGGCGTAGCCGTAAGCCAGGTCGAACATCGAGTAGTTGAGGGCGTGGAAGCCGGCCAGCGTGATGAACTGGAACTTGAAGCCCATCGCACCGAGCTCCTTCTGGAACCGCGCGATGGTCGAGTCGTCCAGGTGCTTGCGCCAGTTGAACGACGGCGAGCAGTTGTAGGCCAGCAGCTGGTCGGGGAACTCGCTCTTGACGCCCTCGGCGAACCGGCGGGCCAGGTCGAGGTCCGGGGTGCCGGTCTCCATCCAGATCAGGTCGGAGTAGGGCGCGTAGGCCTTGGCCCGGGCGATGCACGGCTCGAGTCCGTTCTTCACCCGGTAAAACCCCTCGGCGGTGCGCTCACCGGTGATGAACGGGCGGTCGCGCTCGTCGACGTCGCTGGTGATCAGCGTGGCGGCCTCGGCGTCGGTGCGGGCGATGACGACGGTCGGCACGTCAGCCACGTCAGCCGCAAGCCGCGCGGACGTCAACGTGCGGATGTGCTGCTGGGTCGGGATCAGCACCTTGCCACCGAGGTGACCGCACTTCTTCTCCGAGGCCAGCTGGTCCTCCCAGTGCGAACCGGCGACACCGGCCGCGATCATGGCTTTCTGCAGCTCGTAGACGTTGAGTGCGCCACCGAAACCGGCTTCACCGTCGGCGACGATCGGGGCCAGCCAGTTCTCGACGGAGGTGTCGCCCTCGACCTTGGCGATCTCGTCGGCGCGCAGCAGCGCGTTGTTGATCCGGCGGACGACCTGCGGCACCGAGTTGGCCGGGTAGAGGCTCTGGTCCGGGTAGGTGTGGCCGGACAGGTTCGCGTCACCGGCGACCTGCCAACCCGACAGGTAGATGGCCTTGAGGCCGGCGCGAACCTGCTGCACCGCCATGTTTCCGGTCAGCGCGCCGAGCGCGTTGACGAACTCCAGGTCGTGCAGTTGGCTCCACAGCACCTCGGCGCCGCGGCGGGCCAGCGTCGACTCCTCGACCACGCTGCCCTGCAGGGCGACGACGTCTTCGGGGGTGTAGGTGCGGGTGAGGCCCTTCCAGCGGGGGTTGGTGTCCCAGTCCTTCTGGATCTGTTCGGCGGTCTTCGGCGTGCCAACGCTTGACATTGCGCTGCTCCTCAAGTCGATAGGGATTTCCAGCCTTGCTAAGGCTTTCAGCTTCTTGATTGCTCTGCTAAGACGAAGATGGCACAGCCTTGCACCGCAGGTCCACCCATTTCTATTGCCAATTTTCGTTAGGGCTCGCGCAGTATTTGCAAAGCTTGCAAAGTTTCTTCGCAACTGAACCGGTTCAGACGTTACCGGCTGGTAACAAGAATCCGCAGGTCAGTGCCCGGTTTGCGTAACGCTCGTACTGTTAGAGCGGGAAGATCGCCGCGAGCGCCTTGATCTCGTCGCCGACGGCATATGTGAGCGTTCTAACAGTGCGATCGGCAAGCTCGGCGCCGAAGCGATCGGTCGAGCCGGCGGGGTGCACGTGCGAGATGATCTCCAGCTTGTCGCCCAGCGCCACCGCGGCATCGTGCTCGATGGTCACCCGCAACGGCGCCTTGAGCAGCTCCGGGTATGACGAGAGGTAATCCTCGACGACGCTCCAGTACACGGAGTTGTTCATGTGATCGAAGAAGTCGATGTCGGTGAATCGGACCGGAAACTCGTGGATTTCCGCGGCGTCGTCTCGGCTGCCCGCTTTCAGGTAGGCCTTCCACCGCAGCCGGTCGACATCGGTGGTCTTGCGCAGGCCCTCGAGAAAGTCGTCGGCGATGCGGGCAGGTGTCTGGGTGTCCCGATTGAAGTTGATCCAGAACGCTTCCGACTCCAACAAGCCGCCCTTGCGGCCGTCGATGCGGACTCGCATCTCGCACCACCGGTTCGAGGTCCCCGAACACCACCGACGCATCCGCAACATGTCGCCGAACTCGATCGGGCGGATCACGTCGATCATCGTCCGCCGGACGATCCAGAGCGGATGAGTCTCCTCGAACCCCATCTCGCGCAGCTGATCCTGACCGATGTCCACGATGTGGCGGGCGGCGGAATCGAAGCGCAGTCGCCCGTCGCGGTCGATGTCGGCGACGCGCAGCGGCCATTCCCGGTCGAAGACGTCGGGGTGCGGGTCCGGCACCGGCATCATTACTTTGTCCAGGCTCACGAGTCTCCGCTGCTCCTCCCACCGCACCGCGGCCGCTACCCAAATAGCGTGGCCCGGCTAAAACCTCCCCCAATCACCGATGATGCCAAACGACCACGACGAGGCGCTAATCCGGAACATCGTGCAAATCTTGCTAATGAAGCCTTAGCAACCCGCGTAGGCTGGGCGGATGTCTAAGACGTTCGTCGGCTCGCGGGTGCGGCAGCTGCGCAGCGAGCGCGGATTCAGCCAGGCCGCACTGGCCCAGATGCTCGACATCTCCCCGAGCTATCTCAACCAAATCGAGCACGACGTCCGGCCGCTGACCGTGGCTGTGCTGCTGCGCATCACCGAGGTCTTCGGCGTCGACGCGACGTTCTTCGCCTCGCAGGACGACACCCGTCTGCTCGCCGAGTTACGCGAGGTCACCCTCGATCACGACCTCGGTGTCGACGTGGATCAAACGGAGCTGGCCGACGTTGTGAGCTCGCACCCGGCTTTGGCGCGCGCGCTGGTCAACCTGCACCGGCGATACCGGCTCACCACCACGCAACTCGCCGCGGCCACCGAGGACCGCTTCTCCGACGGCAGCGGGTCGATCACCATGCCCCACGAAGAGGTGCGCGATTACTTCTACGAGCGACAGAACTACCTGCACGAGCTGGACACTGCGGCCGAGGAGCTGACGGTGCGGATGCGCATGCACCGCGCGGATCTGGTGCGCGACCTGTCCGACCGGTTGATCTCCGTCCACGACGTCCGCATCAAGCGAATCGACTTGGGCGACAACGTTCTTCACCAGTACGACCCGGAGACGCGCACGCTGGAGATCGGCGGGCACCTGCCGTCCGGCCAGTACGCGTTCAAGCTCGCCGCCGAGCTCGCCTACCTGGAACACGGTCCGCTCATCGACAGTCTGGTCGACGAGGGCAATTTCACCAGCGAGGAGTCCCGCAAGCTGGCCCGGCTCGGGCTGGCCAATTATTTCGCCGCCGCGACGGTGCTGCCGTACCGGCAGTTCCACGAGGTCGCCGAGAATTTCGGCTACGACGTCGAGCGGCTGTCGGCGTACTACGCCGTCAGCTACGAGACCATCTGCCATCGGCTGTCCACCCTGCAGCGGCCGTCGATGCGCGGCGTGCCGTTCTCCTTCATCCGCGTCGACCGCGCGGGCAACATGTCAAAACGCCAGTCCGCCACAGGCTTTCACTTCTCCTCCAGCGGTGGCACCTGTCCGCTGTGGAACGTCTACGAGACATTCGCCAACCCCGGCAAGATCCAGGTGCAGATCGCCCAGATGCCCGACGGACGCAATTACATGTGGGTGGCCCGCACCGTGGAGCGCAGGGCATCACGGTATGGTCAGCCCGGCAAAACGTTCGCGATCGGGCTGGGCTGCGAGCTCCGGCACGCCCACCGGCTCGTCTACTCGGAAGGACTGGACTTGTCCGGGGATATCGCAACACCGATCGGTGCGGGCTGCCGCGTCTGCGAACGCGACAACTGCCCGCAGCGCGCGTTCCCCGCGTTGGGACGGGCACTGGACCTCGACGAGCACCGCAGCACGGTCTCGCCCTACTTGGTGAAGCGAACATGACCCGCGCCGGCGACGATGCAGAGCGCAGCGATGGGGAGGAGCGGCGCAGATGACGGAAGAGATTGGCCGCATCCCGGCAGGTGGATTTCGCGAATTAGGGCCGATCAATTGGGTTTTGGCGAAGTCGGCGGCCCGCACCGTCCGCGCACCCAGGATGCACCTGTTCGCCACGTTGGGACAGCACAAGCGGCTCTTCCTGGCGATGATGCCGTTCTCCGCGTTGCTGTTGAGGGGTCGGCTGCCGCAGGTGGACACCGAGTTGGTGATCCTGCGGGTCGCTCACCTGCGCGGGTCCGAGTACGAATTGCAGCACCACCGCTGGATGGGGCGCCGCCGCGGACTCGACGATCACACCCAGGAGCTGATCTTCGCCTGGCCGGACACGTCCGGCGGCGACCTGACCGACCGCCAGAAGACGCTGCTGCGTGCCACCGATGAGTTCATCCTCAACCGCGCCATCAGCCCGGAGGTCTGGCAGCAGCTGTCCAGCCACCTCGATAAGCGTCAGATCATCGAATTCTGCATGCTCGCAGGGCAATACGACAGTCTGGCCGCGACGATGTCGGCACTGCAGATTCCGCTGGACAACCCCGGACAGTCGGACCGCTACAGATAACTGTCGACCAGCACGACCGTCGAAAGCACGACCGGAAGAACCGGCAACGCGAATGCGAACAACGCCAGCGGCACGTTGCCCTGTTGCCGCACACGCCGTCCCCACAGCACCGTGCCGATCGCGAACGCCACCGAGACGACCAATACCACCAGCCCCCACAGGCTCACCACGGTGAGCGCTTCGCCGATCGAGATCGCTGCCAGCCAAAGGACATAACCAGCCAAGACACCGCCGATCACTGCCCAAATCGACTGAGTGCGCGCGGTCACCTGGCCATGGTATCGCTGTCGCGGATCCGGGCTAGTCGCCGAAGGTCCAGGCGGAATGCGCCGACACCACAAACCCTCTGGGATGATCGGGCGACTGGGCATAACACGCCACCCCGCCGTCTCCGCCGGCCAGACAGGTGGTGAAGGTTTCGTAGGTGTAGTCGATCCGGTGCCAGGCCGGCAGCTGCTTGATGGTTCCGTGGGTGGTGAACCTGGGCGTGTCGGTCGTGCGCATCCCGACCCGGCGACCGGATAGGTCGATGTAGATCTCGCTGTCCGCTTCCGCCATCCCGGGCAGTGGCCCGTCGCACCCGACCGCGCCGCCGCTGAAGACGGAGATATTGCAGGTCAGTCCGGACGCGACGGTGAAGTACGGGAAGATGTTCCGGCCCCCCGACCCGACTGTGTAGCTCTGCTCGTCGACGACGAAGTCGTGCGGGTCCGGGAACTTCGGCGGCAGATTCGCGATGCGCGGCCCGATACCACTGCGGGTCGGCGACAGCACGAACCAGCTCACGGGCGGCGACCCATGGGCGCATACGGTGATCGCGCCGCTGTCGACCGCACACTGCGTGCCCTGATAGACGATCTTGTGCCGCGGCGGCAACAGCTTCGGGGGGGCGCCGGGCGGCGCGGCAAACCGCGGCTGGGCCGTCTGCCGGAAGCCGCTGGGCTCGACTCTGCCGCCCGCCACCGCCGGGGTGCCGTTGAGCACGACCTCGTTGGCCGGCGCCAGGGTGCCGTGGATCGCACCGTCGCAGCCGATCGACGACCCGATCCGGCAGGTCAGCCCGTCAGGCGTTTGGAACGCCACGTACTGGTCAGCGACCTGGTAATCGTTGGCCGCGACCTCCTGGTAGCCGTTGAGCTCGGGCGCGGGCGGTGCCGGTAGCGGTGCCCGCGGCGGCGCTGCCGGCCGACCGGGCGTGGGCTGCTCGGGCTGCGAGTCGTGGCACCCCGGCGCCGCGAAGCCAACCACGATCGACGCGAAGACGACTGCGAGCGTCCGCCGGCACATCGGCGTCAAAAGTTGATCATGTGCCCGGTCAAGCCATGGAAACACTCTTGGAGGGCCTCTGACATGGTCGGGTGGGTGTGCACGTTGCGGGCCAACTCGGTCGCGGTCAGATCCCACTTCTGCGCCAGCGTCAGCTCGGGCAGCAGCTCGGAGACGTCGTGCCCGACCAGGTGTCCGCCGAGCAGTTCCAGGTGTTTGGCGTCGGCGACGAGCTTGACGAAACCGCTGGGGTCCCCCACACCGTGCGCCTTGGCGTTGGCGGTGAACGGGAACTTGGCGACCACCACGTCGTAGCCCTCGTCGCGGGCCTGCTGCTCGGTCAGCCCGAAGCTCGCCACGTTCGGCTGGCAGAACGTCGCACGAGGCAGCATCCGGTAGTCACCCAGGGGCAAAGTCTCTGCGCCAGCAATGGTTTCGGCAGCGACGACGCCCTGCGCCTCGGCGACGTGGGCCAGCTGCAGCAGTCCGGTGACGTCGCCGATCGCGTAGACGTGGTCGACGTTGGTGCGCATGTAGTCGGTGATCCCGATCGCCTTGCGGTCGGTCAGCGCAACCCCGGCCTTCTCCAGCCCGTAGCCATCGACGTTGGGCGCAAAACCGATGGCCTGCAACACTTTTGCGGTCTGAAGCTCTTCGGTGTTGCCGTCCTTGCTGACGGTCACGGTGACGGTGGAGCCGTCGTCGGCGATGGACTCGACCTTGGTGCCGGTGAGGATCTTCACGCCGAGCTTCTTGAACTGCTTCTCGATCTCCTTGGACACGTCGACGTCCTCGTTGGGCAGCGCCCGCGGCAGGAACTCGACGACGGTCACGTCGACGCCGTAGTTCTTGAGTACGTAGCCGAACTCGATGCCGATGGCCCCTGCGCCGGCGATGACGATCGACTCCGGCAGCTCGCGGGTCAGGATCAATTCTTCGTAGGTGACAACGTTTTTCGACAGCGAGGTGCCCGGGACGAGCCGGGTGCTGCTGCCGGTGGCGATGATGACGTTGTCGAAGGTGACCGTTTCGGTACCGCCCTCGTTGAGCTCGACGTCAAGTGTGTGCGCGTCGGTGAACCGGCCGTAGCCGTGGATCTCGGTGATCTTGTTCTTCTTCATCAAGAAGTGCACGCCGGCGACCCGGCCCTCGGCGACCTTGCGGCTGCGGTCGTAGGCGACGCCGAAGTCGAATGTCACCTCGCCGCTGATACCGAAGGTCTTGGCTTCCTTATTGAAGATGTGCGCGAGTTCGGCGTTGCGCAGCAGCGCCTTGGACGGGATGCAGCCGACGTTGAGGCAGACGCCGCCCCAGTACTTCGGTTCGACGACGGCGGTGTTGAGGCCCAGCTGCGCGGCGCGGATGGCCGCCACGTATCCGCCGGGTCCGGCTCCGAGCACGACAACGTCATAGTGAGAAGTCACGGCATCCACCCTAGTGGCCGACCACGCGGCGTCAGGGCACCAACCATTTTTCGATGTTGTCGTCGAAAGCGTCGTCGACCCGCAGAGCGCGACCCGGACCGCGGGCGAGCCAACCGCGGTCGAGAAACACGCTGGTGATCGCGGCCGGCAGCGCCCCGGCCAGATGCACCCGGCGATCGGTCCAGTCGACGCAAGACCGGGCGAACACCCGCCGACTGGCCCGCAGTACGGCCAGCTCGATGCCCAGCCGGCCGAGCAGATCCTGCCCGCGATCGGTCAGCTCGTGGTCGCGGTCGTCGAGACCGCGGATGGCCCCGACGCCCAGCAGCCGGTCGCGCAATTCCACCCCGAGCCGTCCCGCCAGGTGGTCGTAGCAGGTGCGTGCTTCCGACAGCGAGGGCACAGGCGCCGGCGGTGCGATCTCCGCGATGGCTTCCAGCACGATCGCCACTTCCGGACTGACGATCTCGTGGTAGCGGTGCCGGCCCCGGACCCGAACCTTGATCAGACCGGCGTCGGTCAATCGGCGTAGATACATCGGGGCGGCCTCCGGCTGCACTCCGGCCAGGCGCGCCAGCTCACCGGCAGGCAACGCCCGGCCACCGGCCAACGCCGCGAGCATCGCGGAGAGCGCGGGGTCTTCGATCACGTCGGCGATCGAAGCGGCGCGCACGTCGCCAGCCTTGCACAGCCGTAGCGCGGCTGCTCAGTGCGGCAGGACGCCCATCAGGCAGGGCCGCTGGCTGTGCTCGCAGTAGAACTTGCCGTACGCCGGACCGGCGCACACCACGGCGGCGAACACCGCCGAGATCATCGCGATGGCCAGCGCGGACACCAGCGGCCGGTCGGACACCATCGCCAGCATCAGGCCCGCGACCGCCGACACCACGACGAAAACCAGAACGACGAAGACCACCGCGGTCTTGTGCCTGGAGCTGTCATGGCTCCACCAATAGAACAGCCCGGCACCGATCCCGCCTGCCGGGATCCACACCGCGAGCAGCACCAGGATGAACTGCCACCACTTCACGTAGTGGTGGTGGTCGGTTACCGGCAGGTCATCGGTCGACGGGACCTCTGCCGGGGACTCGGTGCGCGCCGGGTCGGAGCGCCGATGCCACCACCGGCGTCGCGGAGCGGGTGGCTCCGGCTCGATGAGCTCGGGTTCGACCTTCTGATGAACGCCGGTGTCGAAAGTCGGTGTGTAGCGCTCGGTCAGCGGCATCGACTCGGTGTCCAGCCGTTCCGTTTCAGCCACGGGTCACCACCTCGATCACCGCGAGCACCCCGAACCATCCCGGCGCCACTGCCAGGAAGAAAACGCCGAGCGCGGTCAGCCATCGGGCCCGTGACAGTAAGAGCACCAGCAGCCCGACCACGCTGGGGAAACCGACCACCAGCGCGATGGCCAGGTCTGGTCGCATGCGGGCGTGCTCCACGGTCAACGCGGCTGCTGCGCCCAGCACGCCGGCGGCGAGGCCGACCAACATCGCACTGGCCAGTAGCCAACTCCGCGGCAGCGGTATCACCCCTAAAAGATACTGCCGCGACAGGCTCCTAGCGCTTTACCGCTTCGGCGCGCCCCGCAGGTACTGGGCAAGCATCGGCGGCGGCCGACACCACCGGAGCGCGATCGGGCGGGCGTTCGCCGCGCTCGTAGTCGGCGCCGGTGATCACCGGCGAGGCGTTCAATTCGGCGTTCTCGTCTGCGCTGAACGCGCGGCCGCGGGACAAGAACCGCTTGCCTTCGGGCGCTTCCAGACTGAACCCGCCGCCCCGGCCGGGCACCACGTCGATGACGAGCTGGGTGTGCTTCCAGGCCTGAAACTGCGGCCCCGAGATCCACACCGGCACACCGTCTTCCTCGGTGTCGAGCACGCCGAGCAGTACGTCGTGATCGCCGACGATGAAGTCGCCGTCCGGATAGCACATCGGCGACGACCCGTCGCAGCACCCGCCCGATTGGTGAAACATCAACGGGCCGTGCTTGTCTCGCAGCTCACCGAGCAGCCCGGCGGCAGCGGCAGTAACCACTACCCGGGGCGTCATCAGAAGAAGCCCTGCGCCTTGTCGCTGTAGGACACCAGCAGGTTCTTGGTCTGCTGGTAGTGGTCGAGCATCATCTTGTGGTTCTCCCGCCCGATGCCGGACTGCTTGTACCCGCCGAACGCGGCGTGCGCGGGATAGACGTGATAGCAGTTCACCCACACCCGGCCGGCCTGGATATCGCGCCCGGCCCGGTAGGCGGTGTTGCCGTCGCGGCTCCACACCCCCGCGCCCAGACCGTAGAGGGTGTCGTTGGCGATCGAAATGGCGTCGTCGTAGTCCTTGAACGACGCGACCGAGACCACCGGGCCGAAGATCTCCTCCTGGAAGACCCGCATCTTGTTGTTGCCGGCGAAGATGGTGGGCTGCACGTAGTAGCCACCGGACAGGTCGCCGCCCAGTTCGGCGCGCTCTCCGCCGGTGATGATCTTGGCGCCTTCGTCTTTGCCGATCTCGATGTAGGACAACACCTTTTCCAACTGATCGTTGGAGGCCTGCGAGCCGACCATCGTCTCGGTGTCGAGCGGATCGCCCTGCCGGACCGCTTTGGTGCGGATGGCCGCCAGTTCCAGGAACTCGTCGTAGATGTCGGCCTGCACCAGGCTGCGCGACGGGCAGGTGCACACCTCGCCCTGGTTGAGCGCGAACATGGTGAACCCTTCCAGCGCCTTGTCCTGGAAGTCGTCGTGCGCGGCCATCACGTCGGAGAAGAAGATGTTGGGACTCTTACCGCCCAGTTCCAGCGTGACCGGGATCAGGTTCTGGCTGGCGTACTGCATGATCAGCCGCCCGGTGGTGGTCTCCCCGGTGAACGCGATCTTGGCGATCCGGTTGCTCGATGCCAACGGCTTGCCCGCTTCGGCGCCAAAACCGTTGACGACGTTGACCACCCCGGCCGGCAACAGATCGCCGATCAGCGACATCAGGTAGAGCACCGACACCGGGGTCTGCTCGGCGGGCTTGAGCACCACCGCGTTACCGGCGGCCAGCGCGGGCGCCAGCTTCCAGGTGGCCATCAGGATCGGGAAGTTCCACGGAATGATCTGCCCGACAACGCCGAGCGGCTCGTGGAAGTGGTAGGCGACGGTGTCCTCGTCGATCTGGCTCAGCGAACCTTCTTGGGCGCGGATCGCACCGGCGAAATAGCGGAAATGGTCAGCGGCCAGCGGGATGTCGGCGGCCAGCGCCTCCCTGATCGGTTTGCCGTTGTCCCACACCTCGGCCAGCGCCAGCGCATCCCGGTGCTCGTCGATGCGGTCGGCGATCTTGTTCAAGATCGCGGCCCGCTCGGCTGGGGCGGTCTTGCCCCACGCCGGTGCCGCCGCGTGGGCCGCGTCGAGCGCCTTGTCGATATCGGCCACCTCCGAGCGCGCCACCTCGCAGAACGCCTGACCGGTGACCGGCGTCAAATTCTCGAAGTATTTGCCGCTCGACGGCGCTACCCATTCGCCGCCGATGAAGTTTCCGTACCGCGATTCATAGGACATCAGGGACCCTGTGGAACCCGGTCGTGCGAAGACGGTCATCTAATCCACTCCTCTTCCTCGCGAGACGGTGTTACACAGCTCACACTACCGTCGCGGTAACAATGGGCGTCATGGCTGGTGATGAGGGCAGCGACCCCTACCTGTGGCTCGAAGACATCCTCGGCGATGAGCCGTTGAACTGGGTGCGCACCCGCAACGACCCGACGGTGGCGCAATTCGCCGGCGAGGACTTCGACCGGATGCGCGCGCAGGCCCTCGAGGTGCTCGACACCGACGCCCGCATTCCCTATGTCCGCCGTCGCGGCGACTACCTGTACAACTTCTGGCGCGACGCGGACAACCCGCGTGGTCTGTGGCGGCGCACCACGCTGGACAGTTACCGCAGCGACAGCCCTCAGTGGGACGTCCTCATCGATGTCGACGAGTTGGCCCGCGCCGACGACGAGAACTGGGTGTGGGCCGGCGCGGACGTCCTCTACCCCGAGCGCACCCGCGCGCTGGTGGGCCTGTCGCGCGGCGGCTCCGATGCCGCAGTCTTGCGTGAATTCGACATGGCAACAAGAGAATTCGTCGCCGATGGGTTCACCCTGCCGGAGGCCAAGTCTGGCTACACCTGGGAGGACCCGGACACGCTGCTGGTCGGGACCGACTTCGGCGAGGGGTCGCTGACCGAGTCCGGCTATCCGCGAATCATCAAGCGGTGGCGCCGCGGTCAGCCGCTCGAGGCCGCCGAGACGGTGTTCGAAGGTGCGGCCGCCGACGTGGTCGTGTCCGCCGGTGTCGACCGCACGCCCGGCTTCGAGCGGACGATGCTGCGCCGCGCTCTGGACTTCTTCAACGACCAGGTTTACGAGCTGCGCGGTGACGAGCTGATCCGCATCGACGCCCCGACCGACGCATCGCTGTCGGTGCACCGGCAATGGTTGCTGATCGAACTGCGCACCGACTGGGACACCGGCACCGCGAGCTACCCCGCAGGGTCGCTGCTCGCGGCCGGCTACGACGAATTCCTCGCCGGCCCAGCCCAGTTGCAGGTTGTCTTCTCCCCTGACCAGCACACCAGCCTCAACCACTACGCGTGGACCCGTGACCGGCTGGTCATGGTCACGCTCGCCGACGTGGCCTCCCGCGTCGAGATCGTCACGCCGGGCAGCTGGCAGCGTCGCACCGTGACCGACGTGCCGGCCAACACCAACACCGTGATCGCCGGCGCCGACGATGACGGCGACGAGATCTTCCTCGATTCCAGCGGGTTCGATTCCCCGTCGCGGCTGCTGCACGGGCCCGTCGACGGACCGCTGGAGCAGATCAAGTCCGCACCTGCCTTCTTCGACGCTGAAAACATCTCCGTTGCACAGTATTTCGCAACGTCGAAGGACGACACCGCGGTTCCCTACTTCGTGGTGCGCCCGGGTGGCGCGACGGGTCCCGGCCCGACGCTGCTCGGCGGCTACGGCGGCTTCGAGGTGTCTCGCACGCCGGGCTACGACGGCGTACTCGGCCGGCTGTGGCTGGCCCGTGGCGGCACGTACGTTCTCGCCAACATGCGCGGCGGCGGCGAGTACGGCCCGAGCTGGCACACCCAGGCCATGCGGGCCGGGCGTCACCTTGTTGCCGAGGACTTCGCGGCGGTGGCAACCGACTTGGTGGACCGCGGCATCACGACGGTGCCACAGCTCGGCGCGCAGGGCGGCAGCAACGGCGGCCTGCTGATGGGCATCATGCTGACCAAATACCCGCAGCTGTTCGGCGCATTGGTGTGCCAGGTGCCGTTGCTGGACATGCGCCGGTTCCATCTGTTGCTTGCCGGTGCGTCATGGGTCGCCGAGTACGGCAATCCCGACGACCCGGCCGATTGGGAGTTCATCGCCGAATACTCGCCCTACCAGAATGTTTCGGCCGACGACAAGTACCCGCCGGTGCTGATCATGACGTCGACCCGGGACGATCGGGTACATCCCGGACATGCCCGCAAGATGACGGCGGCGTTGGAGGCGGCGGGCCATCGCGTCTGGTACTACGAGAACATCGAGGGCGGCCACGCCGGTGCGGCCGACAACTCCCAGACCGCGTTCAAGGTCGCGCTGAGTTTCTCGTTCCTGTGGCGGATGCTGGGTGCTTGACAGCCCAACGGCCAAGGTGTGATGTGGTGCGATGCGGTTGCCGTACTTGGTCTGTGCGACGGTCACCGCGGCGGCATTGTTCGCGGCGCCGGGCTGCACAAGAGTGGTGACCGGCAGCCCGACTCTGGCCGCCGGCACTCCGGCCTCCAACAACACTGAGTGCGAATCGGTTTCAGCGCCGATGACCGCCATCGAATCGCACACCGACGGTGAGCCGCAGCTCAAGATTCCGCAACCGCCCGGGTGGCAACGCACGTCGATGCTCGACTCGCAGATCATTCGCTTCACGATGGGCAACAAAGCCCTGACGGCCAGGAACTTCATGCCGACCGTCGTGGTCACTCTCGAATCGGTACCCGGCGGACACGTCGACTACCAAACGATCTTCGACCAGGAGCGTGCGGCGCTGGTGCAGCGCCTCGGCGCCACACACGTACGCAGCTCCGAGACGACGCTGTGCGGCGACAAGGCCGAGACGGTGAACTATGACGCGCCGGGCATGGGCCGGATTCCGCCGCGGAAGGTCAGGACGCTGATGGTGACCGCGACGTTCAGCGCCAACACCTACGTCGCGACCGTCACCGTGCAGTCGACCGACCCCACCAACCCCAGCTACGCGCGCGACACCGACCTCATCCTGACCGGATTCCAGATGCTCCCTCCGGAGGGCGGCTAAGCCCGCGCATATTTTTCGCAACAATTCAGTCGAAACATGGCCGTTGTGCTTCCATGTGCGTTGCCTAAGGCGTACCTTAAATTTCACTGAGAAGAACATGGACGGTCGGAGGCGTCGCGATGAACCCGGTGTTGGTGGGCACCTTGTCGCTGGTCAGCCCGCTGTTCGCGGTCGGCTTCTACAAGTTGCAGGCGCACCTCGAACAGTGGGACGCCCGACGGCACGCTGAGGACTGATTGCGGCGAAGCCGACCGCCCAGGTCGACCTGAGCTGACACCATTCTCCGCATGCCAAGCGATCACTTCGAGACCCTGCTGTACGCGACCGCCGGATCCGTCGCCACCATCACGTTGAACCGGCCCCAGCACCTCAACACCATCGTTCCGCCGATGCCCGACGAGATCGAGGCCGCCGTCGGGTTGGCCGAGCGCGACCCCGACATCAAGGTCATCGTGTTGCGCGGCGCCGGGCGGGCGTTCTCCGGCGGCTACGACTTCGGTGACGGCTTCGCGCACTGGGGCGAGGCGATGAACACCGACGGCCGCTGGAATCCGGGCAAGGACTTCGCGATGGTGTCCGCGCGGGAGACCGGGCCGACGCAGAAGTTCATGGCGATCTGGCGGGCGTCCAAACCGGTGATCGCGCAAGTGCACGGCTGGTGTGTGGGCGGCGCCAGCGATTACGCCCTGTGCGCCGACCTCGTCATCGCCAGCGAGGACGCCGTGATCGGCACGCCGTACAGCCGGATGTGGGGCGCCTACCTGACCGGCATGTGGCTCTACCGGCTCAGCCTGGCCAAGGTGAAGTGGCACTCTCTCACCGGCAGGCCGCTGACCGGTGTGCAGGCCGCCGAGGTCGAGTTGATCAACGAGGCGGTCCCATTCGAGCGACTGGAAGCCCGGGTCGCCGAGATCGCGGCGGAGTTGTCTCGAATTCCGTTGTCGCAGTTACAAGCACAGAAGCTGATCGTCAACCAGGCCTACGAGAACATGGGGCTGGCCTCCACCCAGGTTTTGGGCGGCATTCTCGACGGCCTGATGCGCAATACCCCCGACGCCCTGGACTTCATCCAGACCGCCGCGACCGAGGGCGTGCGGGCCGCCGTCGCGCGCCGGGACGGGCCGTTCGGCGATTACAGCCTGGCACCGCCGGAACTACGCCCGGACCCGTCGCACGTCATCACGCCCTGACTTGGTGTGAGCTCACTGGCTCGGCGGCATCAGCACCGTGTCGATCATGTACACCTGAGCGTTGGCGGTAGGCACTCCACCACAGACCAATCCGGCGTTGTTGACCTTGAGACCGTTACCCGAACCGGTCACGTTCACCGGTGCACCCTCAACTGAATTGTGCGATCCGTCAACCTGATTCGGACTCAGCTGGCCGGGAACGACGTGATAGGTCAGGATGCTTTTCAGCATGTCGGGGTTAGTCTTGAGCTGGTTGATCGTGTCTGCCGGCAACTTCTTGAAGGCGGCGTCGGTCGGCGCGAACACCGTGAACTGGCCGCCGTTGAGCGTGTCGACGAGGTTCACCTGCGGGTTCAGTTGGCCCGACAGCGCGGCGGTCAAGGTGGTGAGCTCGGGATTGTCCGACGCGGCGACCGCGACCGGGACCTGCGACATTCCGGTCACCGAGGCGGGCCCGGAGGGGTGCTGGGCCGCATAGTCAGCGCAGCCCGCGCCGATCAGGTTTGGCGCGGCCCCTGCGGGTGCGGAGTTGGCGATGACGAGACCGACGGCGGTGGCCGCCAGACCTGTCGCTGGGATCAACTTGCTGTATATGTTCATGCACGTCATTCGGAGCCGAGCGGCTCCTGGACTGGTGATCAGCCGTAGGTGAAGGAAAACACCTGCAGCCCTTGGTCGAGACGGACTTGAAGTGATCCGCGGGTCACCGCGTCGCCGGCAACGATCTGGCGGGCTTGCGGCGGCCCGTCGATCGGCAGCGTTGTCGTCTTTCCGTTGCGCGTCACCGTCAGGTTGCCTTTTCCACCGACGACGAGATAGACGTTCTTCGCGTGGTAGTTCAACTGAATGCCTGACGCGCCGGAGTCTGCCGTTGCGCCTTGATAATCCAGCGTCCACGGACCCTGCAGGGCGAACGAATCGTCCGGCAACACCGGCGGAACCGCGAAATCGGCTCGGCCTTCGTCGTAGACCCCGCCGCCGGCGTAGTTGACGACCTTGCCGACCGCGAAGTAGGTCTCCGGAGTCAGCCCGTTCTGCGGGGTGGTGTCGGGTGCGTCGACGGCTGGTGGCAGCGTGGTTCCCCGGTGCGCGTCGGTGATCAACTCGCGGATCAGTCTCTCGGTGCCGTTGTAGTCGCCTTCGCCGAACTTCGTATGGCGCACAACGCCATTGGCGTCGATGAGATATTCGGCGGGCCAGTATTGGTTGCGGTAGTTGGTCCACGTCGAGTAGCTGTTGTCCTGGGCTATCGGGTACGTGATGCCCAGATCGGCGGCGCCTTTCTTGACATTGCTCGTCACTTTTTCGAACGCGTACTCCGGTGTGTGGACGCCGATGACTTCGAAACCGCTATCCCGGTATGCCTTATACCAACCTTCGACATGCGGAATGGCACGCTGGCAGTTGATGCAGGAGTAGGCCCAGAAGTCGATCAGCACCACCTTGCCCCGCAACGAACGCAGGTCGATCGGTTTGTCGCCGGGCGTGTTCAGCCATCCGACGATGCCTTTGAGATCGGGCGCAGTGCCGCAGTTCTGCAGCTGCTCCGATGCGTTGGCGCAGTTGGACAATTCCTTGTTCTGGTCGTTGACGATGCCGCCGAGCTGGCGTTGCACCTGCTGACTGCCGCCGAACTTGTCCTCCAAGGAGTGCGTGTAGTCCGGGATGGCGCGTTGCAGCGCCGCGGGCAGATTGAACACCAAGGCGATCGCCAGCAGAATCGTCACGATGCCGGCCGTGATGCGGATCCCGCGCTGGCGACGTCGAAAGGCGTTGACTCGCTCCGCAATCCGTTGACCCGCGAGAGCGAAGAAAAACAGCGGCACCGCCGTGCCGACGGCGAATCCCACCGTCAGCATGACGATCGGCAGGCCGATTTTGGCGGTGGCGCCGGCGACTACGATCGCGGCCAGAACCGGCCCCGCGCACGGCACGTACAGCACGCCCAGCGCCAGACCGAGACCAAAGCCGTTGCTGCGACTGGCAATCTGCTTCTGCGGTATGCGGGCGAACGGCCGCTCGAGCAGTTGCTCGAACCGCGGGAAGATCAAGCCGAGGCCGATCGCCACCAGTGCGACCAACGCGAACCACCGGATCGCGTCCTGGGGCAGATGCAGCAGCGACAACAGCGCCGAGCCGACGAGGGTGACCAGGCTGAAGCTCAACACCAGGCCACCGATCACCCGGTATGGCCGCGAGACTTCACGTTTCGACTTCACCGCCACAGCGACCCCGCCGTCGCCCGTGACCTCGTCGGGTTTGCCCTGCGCCCCGGAGAAGAAGATCACCGGCAGCACCGGAAGGATGCACGGCGAGATTCCGGTGATCAAGCCTCCGACAAGACCGATGAGTGCGATGGACACCATGCCCATTATTCGCGGCCACAACCATCTTGGATGGGTTACCTGACAGCGATAGGGCAGCCCGGCGAACCGGACTGCCCTATCGGGACGGATTGACCGTCTACTGGCTGGGAGGAATCAGCACCGTGTCGATCATGTACACCGTCGCGTTCGCGGCGTGCACCCCTCCGCACACCAGACCTGCGTCGTTGACTTTCAGATCGTTGCCCTGGCCGGTCACGTTCACCTCGGCGCCCTGCAGCGTCTTGTGCATGCCGTCGACCTTGTTCGGGCTCTGCTGTCCCTGCACCACATGGAAGGTCAGGATGCTCTTGAGCATGTCGGCGTTCGTCTTGAGTTCGTCGATCGTGCTCGCAGGAAGCTTGTCGAATGCGGCGTTGGTCGGCGCGAACACCGTGTACTGGCCGCTGTTGAGGGTGTCGACCAGGTTGACGGCCGGATTCAGCTTGCCCGACAACGCGTCGGTCAACGTCGACAGCAGCGGGTTGTGCGACGCCGCCGTCGCAACCGGGTCTTGCGACATACCGGTCACCGACGCGGGGCCGGTCGGATGCATTGCCGCATAATCCGCGCAGCCGGAACCGATCAGGTCGGACGCCGGGGCCGCCGGCGCGCCGGTCATGGCAGGCGCCGCCGAACTCATCGCCGAACTCGGGCTGGTCTGCTGCCCGGTGTCGGATTTGGTACTCGAACACGCCGAGAACCCGACGGCCGCAAGGGCAGTCATGCTCACCACGAGGGTTTTGCTTCGCACGTCCATCATTCCGCTAGCTCCTTTGTCAGGCGACGGGCCACTCCCGCATAGCTGTCATTCGGAGCGGTGGGTGCGGCGGTTGGGTCTCGGCTCGCGTCATCCAACAGGCCACCCGCTCCGAATACCGTTGTGTGCACGAGCTATATGAACTGTCGGCGGTGGACCACGCGGCTATCCGCTTCTACCGCCCCACGGTGACTGACAACAGCAAAAACCCTGCCACGGCGTCAGATTCAGCGCGCCGGCCAACGGTTGCACCGGCGCCGTCCGGACCGGCCGCCGCCGCGTCGGCGTTCGTCGCGGCTCAACTGTTCCATCGCGCGGTCTCCCGCCTGCCGCTGCGAGTGGTCTACCCCGACGGCACACAGCGAGGCGGCGGTGACGCCGGGGCGCCCGTGCTGGTCGTCCGCCACCCAGACCGACTGCACCGCCGGCTGGGAGTTCACGGACTGGTCGGCTTCGGCGAGTCCTTCATGGCAGCCGAGTGGGAGTCCACGGACCTGGTCGCGGTGTTGACCGCGTTGGCCCCCACGCTGACCCGGTGGGCACCCTGGGGGCTGCGCTGGCCCCGACCGCGTTCGCCGCAGCTCAGCCGCGCACAGACACAGCGCAACGTCGCGGCGCACTACGACGACCTGTCCAGCGATCTGTTCATCGAATTCCTCGACGAGACCATGACGTATTCCAGCGCGTGGTTCGACCGCCTGCCCGCGACATGGTCCGACCTGGCCGACGCACAACGCCGCAAGATCGATCGCGTGCTGGATGCGGCCGGCGTCGGCCCCGGCACCCGACTGCTGGAGATCGGCACCGGGTGGGGTGAGCTGCCCATCCGCGCGGCCGCCCGCGGGGCCGAGGTCCGGTCGATCACCCCCTCCGAACAGCAGCAGTGGCTGGCACGGCAGCGAATCGCCGCGGCCGGCAAGTCCGACCGGGTGCGGGTCGATGTGTGCGATTATCACGACATCGCAGGACGCTATGACGCCGTCATTTCGGTGGAGATGGTCGAGGCCGTGGGCCATCGCTCGTGGCCCGGCTTCGTGCGCGCCCTCGAACGGGCGGTCACACCCGGTGGCCGGGTGGTGCTGCAGTCAATCGCCATGCCGCACACTCAGATGCTGGCCACCCGGAACCGGCAGACCTGGACACGGACTTACATCTTCCCCGGAGGCCAGATTCCGTCGGCCAAAGCTCTGCTGGCAATCGCGGAGCGAAAAACCACGCTGCGCCCGGTGGACATGCTGTCGCTGGGCGAGCACTACGCCGAAACGTTGCGAATGTGGCGCGAGAGATTCCTGCAGCGTCGGAAAACATTGGGCCACATCGGTTTCGATGAGGTGTTCGCGCGGATGTGGGAGCTGTACCTGGCTTCTCGCGAGGCTGGGTTCCGGTCGGGCAACCTCAACGTCTACCAGTGGACTTTCGTCAACAAGGCCTCCCCGTGATCGTCGACTTCGCGGTGGTGTCCGGCGCGTCCGCCGTCGCACTGCTGGTGGTGCACGCGATCACCTTCGGCGTTGCGCGGCGCGTCGGCCGCTACAACGTCGTCGATGTGGCGTGGGGGCTGGGCTTCATCGCGGTGGCGGCGGTCGCCGCGATCGTCGGCGACGGTGACGCGTTGCGCAGGTGGCTGCTGCTGACGCTGGTTGCGATCTGGGGTCTACGGCTCAGCGGGTACATCCACCGCAGATCGGCGGGCCAGGGCGAAGATCCGCGCTACGCCGACCTCCTGCGCGGCGCCTCGGTCGGCCAGATCATCCGCAAAGTCTTCCTGATGCAGGGTGTGGCGAGCTGGTTCATCTCGCTGCCGCTGCAACTCTCGGCGGTCATCGGACCGACACCTCGACCGTTGCTCGCCGTCACTGGGGCCGGCTTTGCGGTGTGGCTGACCGGTGTCGTCTTCGAAGCCGTCGGTGACCGTCAACTGCGGGTGTTCAAATCCGACCCGGCCCACCGCGGCGTGGTGATGGACCGCGGCCTGTGGGCGTGGACGCGTCACCCCAACTACTTCGGCGATGCCTGCGTGTGGTGGGGATTGTGGCTGATCACGATCGCCGGGTGGTGGTCGCTGAGCACCGTGCTCTCTCCTGCGTTGATGACCTACTTCCTGGTCTCCGTCACCGGCGCCCGACTCACCGAGAAGTACATGAAAGGCCGCCCGGGCTTCGCCGAATACCAGCAACGGACTTCGTTTTTCGTACCGCGTCGACCCCGATCGGCGCGAAAATGACGACACTTGTCGCGGAGTCGATAGGCTACCGATCGATGACAGCACCACGACAGGATCTGGACTTCTTGCTGCACCGGGTGGCGCGCCGCGATGCCGACGCGTTCGCCACCCTCTACGACCAGACCAGATCGCGGGTCTACGGACTGGTCGTGCGGGTGCTGCGGGACTCCGGATACAGCGAAGAGACCACCCAGGAGATCTACCTGGAGGTGTGGCGATCCGCCGGTGCCTTCGACTCCAGCAAGGGTTCGGCGCTGTCCTGGCTGCTGACCATGGCGCATCGGCGGGCCGTCGACCGGGTCCGTGCCGAGCAGTCGGCCGGTCAGCGGGAATCGCGGTACGGCGCGGCCACCGTCGAGCGACCCGGCGATCTGGTCGCCGACTTCGCGATCGCCGCTGACGAGCGCCGCCGGGTGGCCGAGTGCCTGGACTCGTTGACCGATGTGCAACGACAGTGCATCGACCTCGCCTACTACAGCGGATTGACATATGCCGAAGTATCACAACGGTTGTCGGCCAACCTGTCGACGATCAAATCGCGGATGCGTGACGCGTTGCGCGGTCTGCGCGGCTGTCTGGGTGTGTCATGACCGAGCCGTCCGCATTCGATCTGCTCGAGCTGGCGACCCCCTACGCGCTGAACGCCATCTCTGACGCCGAACGGGTGGCCGTCGAGCGGCAACTGGCCGCGGCGCCGACAGCAGTCGCCGCCGCCTTCGACAACGAGGTGCGCGCCGTTCGCGAGACGATGGCCGTGGTGTCCGCGGCGACCGCGACCGAGCCGCCGGCCCGGCTGCGGACCGCGGTACTGGCCGTCGCGCAAGCCGGAAAGCCGGCCCAACCTCGCTGGCGCACAGCGCTTCTGGCCGCCGCAGCCGCCATCGTCGTGGGCCTGGCGGCGTTCGGCGCGGGGATCGCGCTGCGACCGACTCCCACACCGACCAT
Source organism: Mycobacterium cookii (assembly GCF_010727945.1). Lineage (NCBI taxonomy): Bacteria > Bacillati > Actinomycetota > Actinomycetes > Mycobacteriales > Mycobacteriaceae > Mycobacterium > Mycobacterium cookii. The sequence continues at coordinate 4,171,742 of NZ_AP022569.1, read as the reverse complement.
GGCCGAGCAGATCATGGCGGCACCCGATGTGCACACCACCTCCGGCCAACTCGCCGGCGGCACCGCGACGGTGCTCTTCTCCCGGCACATGAATGCCGGTGTGCTGGTGATGAACAACGTGCCGCCGCCGTCGCAGGGCACCGTGTATCAAATGTGGCTGATCGACGACAAAGGGCCGCAGTCCGCGGGCACGATGGACACTGCCGCCGTCACACCGTCCACCACTCATCTGCTCAACGATCTCGGCAAGGCCGGGACGCTGGCTTTCACCGTGGAACCGGGCAAGGGGTCGGTCCAGCCGACCGGGTCGATCCTCACCAAACTGCGGTTGAGCTAGCCTGGCCGCAAGGGGGTGGCGGGTGTGAAAACACTTGAGGCGGATTACGTGATCGTCGGTGCCGGAGCGATGGGTATGGCGTTCACCGACACCCTGGTGGCCGAGACCGACGCCCAGGTGGTGATCGTCGACCGCGGCCCCGCGCCGGGTGGGCATTGGATCCGGGCGTACCCGTTCGTGCGTCTGCATCAGCCGTCGGCGTATTACGGCGTCAACTCCCGCGCGCTGGGCAGCGACAGCATCGACCAACTCGGTTGGAACCAGGGGCTTTACGAGCTCGCGACGATGGGCGAGATCTGCGCCTACTTCGAGCGCGTCATGCATCAGGACCTGCTTCCCAGCGGGCAGGTGTCTTACTTTCCGATGGCCGAGTATCTCGGCGAGGGTCGGTTCCGCACGCTGGCCGGCGGCGAGTACACCGTCGGCGTCCGGAAGCGCATCGTCGACGCGACATATCTGCAGACGACCGTGCCGTCGATGCGACCCCCTGCCTACATCGTCGACGGGGTCGACTGCGTGCCGCCCAATGACCTGCCGGCCTTCGTGGCGAACCGCGACCGGTTCGTCGTCGTCGGCGCGGGCAAAACCGGGATCGATGCGTGTTTGTGGTTGCTGCGCAACGACATTGCGCCCGAACGACTGACCTGGATCATGCCGCGCGACGCATGGCTGATGGATCGGGCGAACATCCAACCCGGGCCGCAGTTCCTGGAGCGGTTCCAGGGCGGCTTCGCCGCACGGCTGGCCGCGATCATGGAAGCCACTTCGGTGTCGGACCTGTTCGACCGACTCGAGGCGAGCGGCAACCTGCTGCGGGTGGATCCGGCGATCAGGCCGACCATGTATCGCTGCGCGAACGTGACGCGGACCGAGCTGGACCAGCTGCGGCGCATCGGCGATGTCGTGCGGATGGGACGCGTCGATCGCATCGAACCCGGCAAGGTGACCCTGGCGGAGGGCGCGATATCCATCGAGGGTTCGGCGCTCTACATCGACTGCAGCGCCGACGGACTCGAACGGCGTCCGGCGGTAACAGTTTTCAGAGGTGACAAGATCACCCTGCAAAGCATTCGGGGTTGTCAGCAGGTGTTCAGCTCCGGGATGATCGCGCACGTCGAAGCCGCCTACCACGACGACGTGACGCGCAATGAGCTCTGCCAGCCGGTGCCGCACCCCAACACCGACGTGGACTGGTTGACCGTGACGTTGGCCGAACACCGCAACCAGATCCGCTGGTTCGAAGACGGTGAGCTGATGGAGTGGCTGGGCGAGGCCCGGCTGGATTTGATGCGACACATGTACGCCCCGCTGATGGGCAAGCCGCAAGCGGTGCGCGACAAGGTGTTCGGGCTCATCACCGCGGGGCTCAAGTCGGCCAACGAAAAGCTCGAAGCCCTACTTGCGCAGGCCCCCGAGCAGAGCGGCTGACACGCCGAGCACCACCAGCGCAGCGCCGGCGGCCAGCGACAGGTCGAGCCAATGGTGCAGGCTGGCCCTGGCCTGGCCGACCATCACGTCGGCGATACGGCGGATGTCGCCGGCGGTGTCGTTGAGAGTGTCGTTGATCGCATGACGGGCAACTTCGATGCCGACCCAGCCCGCGGCGCCGACCAGCAACGCCGAGATCCCGAGACCGGCCAGCGCGCGGCCGCGACTACGTGCCGACGCCAACGTCAGGAGCGCTCCGATTCCGGCCAAGGCCGTCACGCCGATCGTCGCCCACGGCCCCCACTTGGCCAGCAGGCGTAATTCGCCTGGCTGCAATGCCTTTGGTGTCGACACCGTGACCGGAACGCGGACGGTGTCGGGCACTTGTACGCGATAGGCAGCCAGCAGCGAAGCGAACGCGCTGTCTTTGAGCATCCCGGCCAAGTCGACGACCCACTGGTCACCCTCGGACTGTGCGTGTGCGCCGGTGAACATCCAGTCGTGCGCCAACCGGTTGGCGTCGGCGAACTGCGACGGGAAGTCCGGGCCCGCGGTGTAGCCGACAGCCACGTTGTGCACCCGCCCAGAGTCGACGCGATAGCCACGTTGGTTGATCAGAAGCGTTGCCCTGGTGGCCAACTCGGACGCCACCGCCGTTTGCAGCTCCGGATTACCGGCCGCCTGGCGGGCCAGCGCTGCGTAGCCGTTGACGTCGACGACATGGGTCTGGGTCCATGCCGTCGGCACCGCTACCGCCAGTGCGACTGTGGTGAACAGCCACAGCAGAATCGTCAGGGCGAATCGCAACGCCGCTACTTGGCCTCGCGGCGCGGGCGTGACAACGCCATCTTCGTCATCATCCGGTTCATCCGCTTCAGCGCCTTCAGCGAGTTGTGGTAGTAGTTCCCGCCCGCGCCGACGTTGGTGCGAGGCCCCACAACGGTTTCGACACGACAGAACTTACGCAAGCCGTCGGCGCCGCCGAACCGCGCGCCGATACCCGAGGCCTTCCACCCGCCCATCGGCGCCGTCGTGCACATCAGGTTGGTGATCACGTCGTTGATGTTGACCGCACCGCAGTCAATTTGCAGTGCAACGTTTTTGGCGCGCTCGACGTCCCGGGAGAACACCGAGGCGCTCAGCCCGTATTCAGAGTCGTTGGCCAGCCGGATCGCTTCCGCAACAGATCCGACCTTCATGATCGGCAGCGTCGGGCCGAAGGTCTCCTCGGTCATACACGCCATCGAGTGGTCGACGTCGACGAGCACCGTGGGCGGGTAGAAGCTTCCCGACGTGTCGGTGCGCCGGCCACCGGTCAACGCGCGGGCACCCGCGGCGACCGCGTCGCGGACGTGCCGCTCGGTCACCGCCAACTGTTGCTCGTCGATCAGCGCACCGAACGTCTTGCCCTCGCCCGCACCGACTTTGAGCGACTCCACGTCGCGTACGACGGCTTTCACGAACGCGTCGTAAACCGAGTCGAGCACGTAGACGCGTTCCACCGAGACGCAGGTCTGCCCCGCGTTGAACATCGCGCCCCAGACTGCGGCGTGCGCGGCGAGCTTCACGTCGGCGTCGTCGAGGACGATCATCGGGTCCTTGCCACCCAGCTCCAGGCTCACCGGTGTCAGCCGGCGGGCGGCGCGTTCCATCACCTTGCTGCCGGTGGCGCTGGACCCGGTGAACTGCAGGTAGTCGACGTTGTCGACGACGGCTTCGGAGACCGCGCGGGCGCCCTGCGCCAGCGCGAATACGTCCGGACCACCGGCATCCTGCCAGCCGCGGCGCAGCACCTCGGCGGTCAGCGGGGTGCGTTCGGACGGCTTGAGCAATACCGCGCAACCAGCGGCCAGCGCGCCGATGCCGTCCATCAGCGCGTTGGCCACCGGGTAGTTCCACGGCGCGATGATGCCCACGACGGGCCGCGGCCGGTAGTGCACGGTGATCTTCTTGATGGCCATGAATGGCAGTGCGGCCGGCCGCTTCTGCGGCGCCAGCGCCTTCTCCGCCGTTCTGATGTAGTACGACAGGATCATGATCAGCATCGGCACCTCTTGTGCCGCGTCGACGGCGGACTTGCCGGTTTCGTTGATCAGTAGCGCTTCGATCTCGCCGCGGTGGTCGGCCAGCCACACCGCGAACCGGGCCAGCACCTTGTTGCGACCCCTGGCGCCGCGCTGCTCCCACTCGCGCTGGGCCGCCCGCAACGCCACGGCGATCGCGGGCACGTCAGCGGGATCGGTCCAGTGCACGTGCCCGGCGACGGCACCGGTCGCCGGGTTACGGATAGTCCCAATACCGGAGAACTCATCGATGCTCGAAGCGGTGTCGGGAGGCTTGATGGCGGTCATGGTCGCCATCGTAGACGCGTCAGTGTGACGTGGATCTCGTGGCAGCCCGGGCCGCAGGCCACCAGAAGCGTTCGCCGAGAACGGACGCAAGCGCCGGAACCAGCAGCGTGCGCACCACGAGGGTGTCCAGCAGCACGCCGATACACACGATCGTCCCGATCTGGGCCAGCGCCACGACCGGCAGGACGCCCAGCACGACGAACACCGCGGCCAGCAGGATCCCTGCGCTGGTGATGACGCCGCCGGTGCGGGTCAATGCGTATCGCATGGCTTCTCGGGCACCGAGGTCGAGGCGCTGTTCGCGGGCGCGGGTGGCCAGGAAGATGTTGTAGTCGACGCCGAGCGCGACGAGGAACAGAAACGCATAGAGCAAGACTGGGGTGTCGAACGCCCGGAATCCGAAGACGTGCTGAAACAGCCAGTTGCCACAACCCAGGCTTGCCACATAGGTCGCGATGACGGTGACGATCAAGCACAGCGGTGCAACCAAGGACCGCAACAGGACCAGGAGAACCACCGCGACGACGGTCAAGATGAGCGGGATGATGACCACGCGGTCACGCGCTGCGGCGTCGTGTTGGTCGAGCGCGGCGGCGTCCGGCCCGCCCACCAACGCATGCCCGCGACTGGCGTAGGCCGCTCGCAGTGCCTTGACCGTCGCGAACGCCGCGTCGCTTTGCGGCGTGCCGGCGGCGGCAACGTCGATCTTCGTCCATCCGTTCGCGTTGCCGGCAACGCGCGCGGATCTCACGCCCTCGACCGACTCGGCGATCCCGACCGCGTCTGCGGCGTCGGCGTCGTGCGCGAGGACCACCAGTTGCGGCCCTGATTCGGCCGGGAAGGTCTCGGCCACCAGATGCTGGGCTCGCACCGACTCGGGATGTCCGACGAATTGATCGGTCTGGCTCAGACCTATCGTCGCGCCACTCAGGCCGGCACTCAGGAGCACGATCAACAGCACCGCGGCCCCGCCTATCTGCCACGGCCTGCGCTGAACCGCCGAGCCGATCCGACCCCAGATCGCGTGCCCACCCTCGCCGCGATCCTCCGGCTCCAGGTAGTGAGGAATGAAGGGCCAGAACACTTTTCGGCCACATACCACCAGCGCCGCGGGAAGAACCCCCAGCACCATCAGCAGAGCGATGACGATGCCGATCGAGCACGCCGCCCCGAGTGCCCGGTTTCCGGCAAGCGTGGCGAACAGCAGCATCAGCAGGCTCAGCGCCACAGTGCCGGCCGAAGCGACAATCGCCGGGCCGGCCGCCACGACTGCGGTGCGCATGGCTCGCCGGGTGTCGGGTTCGGCGAGTAACTCTTCGCGATAGCGGGCGATCAGCAACAGCGCGTAATTCGTCCCGGCGCCGAATACCAGCACCGACAAGATTCCGAGAATGGACGCATCGACCGACAGACCGTAGGAGTCCGCGAGGGCGGCCACCACAAAGCGCGCCAGTCCGTCGGCGACAGCCACCACCGCCAGGGGCACCGTCCACAACACCGGGCTGCGATAGGTGACGATCAACAGCACCGCCACCACCGAGGCCGTTATCACCAACAGGCGTACATCCGCCCCGGCGAACGCCGTGATGGTGTCGCCTTGAAAACCGACCGGACCGGTCAGCCACGCCCGCAGACCGCCCGGCAGACCTTGCCTCGCCGTCTGCCGCAACGAGTCGGCCTGGTTCACGATCGCCGTCGTGCCGGACTGCGCCCGCACCGGGACGGTGATCAAGGCCGTCGTCCCGTCCGTGCTGAATCGTGGCCGCACCGCCTGCGGGACCGTCGAATACCCGGCGAGGGCGGTGGCGCGCTGATCGACGGCCGCACGCTGCGGGCCGGTCAGCACCTCGCGCTGCGGGCCGTCGGAGGTGGCGAACACGAGCAGTGCGGCGGTCTGATCGGCGTCCGGAAAGTCCTTGAGTAGGGCCGCCACCTTTGTCGACTCAGCCGCCGGGGGCCCGCCCTGCGGCGGCACGGCGTCGGGCATCGACTTCGGCAGCAGCGCGAACAGCGCTCCGATCATCGAGAACGCCACGATCAGCAAGACCGCACCGCCGCGCCGAGCGGTCTGCACCCGCGCCAACCAGTCCACTCGAGAACCTCGCAACCTTGTCGATCAAATGGGGGTGAACGCGATGAGTTTAGGTGGGGTGGTCAGTCTTCTAGTCATGACCGTTCTGCTTGACGGGATTACGTTCGGCGAGTCACCCCGCTGGCACGACGGTCGGGTGTGGTTTTCCGACTGGGGCGCGCATCGGGTGATCGCGCTGGATTCGCATGGCGGCCATGAGGTTGTGGTGAGCGTCGATTCGTTTCCGATGTGCATCGACTTTCTACCCGACGGCCGGTTGCTCGTCGTGGACTCAGCGCAGCGGCGCCTGCTTCGCCGCGAACCCGACGGCGAGTTGATCGTCCATGCCGACCTGTCGTCGATCTCGGAGAAACCCTGGAATGACATCGTGGTCGACGCGGTCGGCAACGCGTACGTCAACACGATCGGCTTCGATTTTCCCGGTGGCGAGCCTGCGCCCGGGAGCGTCGCCCTCGTGACGCCGAGTGGAACAGTCCGGACGGTCGCCGACGATCTCGCATTCCCCAACGGCATGGCAATCACCGCCGGCGCCGACACGTTGATCGTGGCGGAGTCTTACGGCAATCGGCTCACGGCATACGACATCGATTCCACGGGAGATCTCGCCGGACGGCGGACGTGGGCGGAGGTGGGAGACGACCACCCCGACGGCATCTGCATCGATGCCGAGGGCGCGGTCTGGTACGCCGACGTCGGCAGCCGACGCTGCGTGCGGGTGCGCGAGGGCGGCGATGTCCTGGACACCGTGCACCTCGACCGCGGCGCGTTCGCCTGCACGCTCAGCCGCGGCGACCAACCGCCGCAGCTCTACGTCGTATGCCAGGAGTGGACCGGCCCGCAGTCACCGCAGCGGCCAACCGGACAGGTCGTCGTGTTCCCCGCTCCCGCGCCCGGCGCAGGCCAGCCCTAGGGGGCGATACCCCGCAGGTAAGCGGCCTGGCCGAGATGCTGGGCGCAGTCGTCGATGATGCTGACCAGTCTGGCGCTGGCCGTCACCGGCGGGTCCCAGTGGCGGTCGACGACCCGGGCCAGGTCCTCGGCGGTGATGCGGTCGACGAACTCCAGCGTCAGGTCGTGCACGGCGTGGTAGTACCCGGCCAGCAGCTCGGCGGGCGCACGCACCTTGGCCACCTCGTCGGGTCCGTGGCCGTAACCGGTGTCGTTGCGCGGCAGCTCGAGCCCGAATCGGTCGACCCACCCGTCGCGTGTCCACACCTGGTCGACGCCGGCGATCGGCGCGAGCTGGATGTCCTGCACCCGCGCGCTGTGCCAGATCAGCCAGGCGATGCTGTTCGCGCCGGAGGTCGGCCGGTAGTCGGCCTGGTCGTCGGTGAGCCCGTCGGTCAGCTCGTCGACGTGCTCGATCAGCCGGGTGAACGCGTCGCGCAGTAACTCCCGGACGGCAGTGTCGTTATTGGCCATACCTTGATCCTGGCACCAGCCACCGACACGGTCGTAGATTATTTAAATGACCTACGACCTCATCATCCGCAACGGCACCATCGTCGACGGGCTGGGAGGTGAGCCGTACGTCGGTGACGTCGCCGTCCAGGACGGCGTGATCGCCGTGGTCGGTTCGGTCAACGGGTCGGATGCACGGCGGGAGATCGACGCGACCGGGCTGCTGGTCACGCCGGGATTTGTCGACCTGCACACGCACTATGACGGTCAATCCATCTGGTCGGACCGGTTGACGCCGTCGTCGGCGCACGGGGTGACGACGGTGGTGATGGGCAACTGCGGCGTCGGGTTTGCGCCGTGCCGCCAAGAGGACCACGACGTGCTGGTCGACGTGATGGCCGGGGTCGAAGACATTCCCGGTGTGGTGATGACCGACGGCCTGCCGTGGAATTGGGAGACGTTCCCGCAGTACATGGACGCCCTGGACGCGGGCAAGCGCGACATTGATGTGGCCGCCTATCTGCCGCATTCGCCGCTGCGGGTCTACGTGATGGGCCAGCGCGGCGCCGACCGCGAACCGGCCACCGCCGAGGACCGCACCACGATGCGGGCACTGGCCAAGGAGGCCGTCGAGGTCGGGGCGTTGGGCTTCGCGACGTCTCGGTTCACCATCCACAAAACCGAGAGCGGATCGCCGATCCCGAGCTACGACGCGGCCCGCGAGGAGATCGAGGAGATCGCGCGCGGCGTCGTCGACGGCGGTGGCGGGCTGTTGCAATTCGTGCCCGACATTCCCGCCGGCGGCTACCAGCCGGTGCTGCAGACGGTGTTCGACGTGGCCGAGGATGTCGGACTGCCCGTCACGTTCACGCTCGTCGTCGGCAATGCCGGCGACCCGACCTGGCCGGACGCCATCACGATGATCGAGAAGGCCAACGCGGCCGGCGGTGACGTGACTGCGCAGTTGTTGCCGCGTCCGATCGGGTTGATCATCGGGCTGCAGCTCAGCGCCAACCCGTTCGTGCTCTACCCCAGCTACCGCGAGATCGCGGACCTGCCGCTGGCCGAGCGCGTCGCCGAGATGCGTAAGCCCGAGGTCCGCGCCCGCATCCTGGCCGACAAACCCGGCGCCGGGCATCCGCTGCTGTTCGTCACGCAGATGTGGGACTGGATCTTCCCGCTGACCGACGACCCCAACTACGAGCCGGACCCCGCCACCAGCATCGGCGCGCGGGCCCGCGCCAAGGGCGTGAACCCGATGGAAGAGGCCTACGACCGGCTGCTCGACGACGACGGACGCGCCATGCTGCTGGTCGCGACCAGCAACCTGGAGAACAACTCGCTGGACACCGTCGGCAAATTACTCCATCGCGACGACGTCGTGCTCGGTCTCGGCGACGGCGGTGCGCACTACGGAATGATCTGCGACGCAAGCTATTCGACGTATTTCCTGGCGCACTGGGCGCGCGACCGCAAGTCCGGCCGATTCGAGGTGCCCGAGGCCGTGCGCCGACTCACCTCGGTGCCGGCCCGCGTTGCCGGGCTCGGCGACCGCGGCCGCATCGCCGTGGGCTTCAAGGCCGACCTCAACGTGATCGACCACGCGGCGCTGCGCATCCACAAGCCGGTGATCACCCACGACCTGCCGGCCGGTGGCCGCCGTCTCGACCAGACCGCCGACGGCTACGTGGCCACCATCGTTTCCGGCGAGGTGATCGCCGAGAACGGCGTGCCCACCGACGCACGGCCGGGCAAGCTGGTCCGCGGCCGTCAGCAGGTTCCCGCCTAGCGAGATAATTCGTCGCCGAAGGCGATCAGCGCACGCCGACCGATGGCGAGGATCTCCTCGTCGAAGTCCTCCGCGCTGCGGTACGACAGCTCCAACATGCGATCGGCCATCTCGACGGCCACCAGCATGGCCCGTGGATCGGAATCGGCCGGGATCAGTCCGCGCTCGACCAGAAGCGCGTGCAACCGGTCGGCGAGAGTCTGCATGCGGGCCCGAACGTAGTTGGTGACCGCCGGTGAGGTGCGCCCGCCCATCCACATCCGCGCTGTGCTCGGGTGCTCGCAGTAATAGCGCAAGTGCACGTCGATCTCGTTGTTGAGGAGGTCGGCGACCGAGGTGATCGTCCAGGTCTTTTCCGCAGCCACGCAGCGGGCGTCGAGGTCGGCGCACTGCCGCTCGAGCAGTTCACCGAGGATGGCTTCCCGGTCGGCGAAGAACCGGTAGAGCGAGGGATAGGAGACGCCGGCACGGTCGGCGATCGCGCGGGTGGTGGCGGCCTCGACACCGTGCTCGTCGGCGATGGCGGCAGCGGCATCGAGGATGCGGGTGACCGTTCGCCGACTGCGCTCCTGCACCGGCGCGCGGCGCTGAACAGGTGCGATTGTCATTGATGTCTCGTTTCTCGTTCGTGGCTAGCCAATGTGACGAAAGTCCCTTGACAGCTGGTCGCTAAACTATAACATTACTTCTGTTACAATTTCTACGCACATCGGGAGTGCACATGTCCACCGAGACGCTCAACCAGGCCCGTCCGAAAGAGCCATTGACCGGTCACGTCGACGTCCTCATCGTCGGCGCCGGGATATCCGGGATCGGGCTCGGGCACTACCTGGTCACCTCGCAACCTGGGCGCACCTTCGCCATCGCGGACAGCCGCGACGCGATCGGGGGCACCTGGGACCTGTTTCGCTACCCCGGCATCCGGTCGGACTCCGATCTGCACACGTTCGGCTACGAGTTCAAGCCGTGGACCAGTGACAACTCCATCGCCGACGCGCACGAGATCCTCGACTACCTGCACGAGGTTATCGACGAGGACGGCCTGGCCAAGCGAATCTTCTTCCAGCACAGAGTGATTCGAGCCGACTTCTGCAGCGAGACGGCGCGGTGGACGGTAGTGCTCGAGGTTGACGGCAAGCAGTCAGAAGTGACCTGCGGCTGGCTGTTCAGCGCGACCGGTTACTACGACTACGCCGCCGGCCACACTCCCCACTTCGAGGGCCAGGAAGACTTCGAGGGCGTCGTCGTACACCCGCAGTTCTGGCCCGAGGACCTCGATTACCGCGACAAGGAGGTCGTCGTCATCGGCAGCGGCGCCACCGCGGTCACCCTGATCCCGGCAATGGCCGACGACGTCGCGCACATCACCATGCTGCAGCGGTCACCGACCTACGTCATGCCGCTTCCGCGTAAGGACCCGATCGCCAACGGTCTGCGAAAAGTGTTGCCGGACAAGACCGCTTACCGGATCACCCGCGAAATCAATAAGGCCCGGCAGCGGGTGATCTACACCATGGGCCAGCGTCACCCGAAGGTGGTGCGCCGCATCATCCGCGAGCTGAACACCCGGGCGCTGCCCAAAGGTTACGACCTGGACACCCACTTCAATCCCAGCTACAAGCCCTGGGATCAGCGGCTGTGCGCGGTGCCCGACAACGATCTGTTCAAGGCCATCTGCAGCGGCAAGGCGTCGGTGGTCACCGACAAGATCGTGCGCTTCACCAAGACGGGGATCCTGCTGGAATCGGGTCGGGAGTTGAAGGCAGACATCATCGTCACTGCGACCGGCCTGAAACTGCTTCCGTTCGGTGGCATCCAGCTCTCGGTGGACGGCGACGTGCAAGATCCACACCAGAGCCTGGTCTACAAGAGCTTCATGGTGTCGGGCATCCCGAACTTCGCCTACGCGTTCGGCTACACCAACTCGTCCTGGACGCTGAAGGTGGACATGATCTGTGAGCACCTGTGCCGGCTGCTGGACTACCTGGACGAGCACGGATACACCACCGTCGTTCCGGTCTGCGATGACCCGAACATCGAGAAGCGCCCGATGCTGGACTTCTCGGCGGGCTACATCCTGCGCGCGATCGAGCAGTTCCCGCAGCAGGGAACGACGGGCCCGTGGACGGTGGAGATGAACTTCCGCGCAGATCGCGAGCGGCTACGCAGGGGTCCGGTGGCCGACCCTGCTTTGCGATTCAGCACCGCCGCGCGCTCGGTCGCAACCGCCGGCGTCGCTTGACGCGTTAATTGGACAGCGCGTCGAACAGGCCGGCCAGCTGGTCGGGCGACACCGACGCGTTGCACTGGCCCTTGAGGTTGAGCAGCGGCTGGGCGATGTTCTTCAAGTCCAACGCCTGGCCGGGGTGGCTGATGAAATAGCCCCGGATCGACGACTTCGCATCGGCCGGCGGTTGATTGACGGCAGCGGTCAGCACATTGTTCGCGTCAGGATGAGCATCCAGGTAGCCGCTCGCCGAGTTCAGCACGCCGCTGGCAGTAGCGGCGACGCCGCTGGCCGAGCACGGATCGGGCGCGGCACCGGCCGTCGGTGCAACCATCAGGCAGAGCACGCAGCCGGGAATCACTCCAAAAAGCATGTGCCGTAACGATATTCCCACTGTGCCATCCCCTTCATCCCGCACTGTTCGAATGTTCAGTACATCAGTTACCCAGAAATACGAAAAACCCGGCCCCACGTCGGGACCGGGCTTCTCGTTTGCCTTTTGGACGTCGAACTAGAAGTCCATGCCGCCCATGCCACCGGTCGGGTCGCCCGCGGGTGCGGCCGCCTTCTCCGGCTTGTCGGCGACAACTGCCTCGGTGGTCAGGAACAGACCCGCGATGGACGCAGCGTTCTGCAGCGCCGAACGAGTCACCTTGACCGGGTCGGCGACGCCGGCCTTCAGCAGGTCCTCGTACTCACCCGTGGCGGCGTTCAGACCGGTACCGGCCGGCGAATTGCTGACCTTCTCGGCGACAACGCCGGGCTCGAGCCCACCGTTGAAGGCGATCTGCTTCAGCGGAGCCGACAGCGCCACGCGGACGATGTTGGCACCAGTCGCCTCGTCACCCGTGAGCTTCAGCTCGTCGAGAGCCGGGCCCGCCTGCAGCAGGGCCACGCCACCACCGGCGACGATGCCCTCTTCGACGGCCGCCTTGGCGTTGCGGACCGCGTCCTCGATGCGGTGCTTGCGCTCCTTGAGCTCCACCTCGGTGGCAGCTCCGGCCTTGATCACCGCAACACCGCCGGCCAGCTTGGCCAGGCGCTCCTGCAGCTTCTCGCGGTCGTAGTCGGAGTCGCTGTTCTCGATCTCGGCGCGAATCTGGGCCACCCGGCCGGCGATGGCGTCGGAGTCACCCGCGCCCTCGACGATGGTGGTCTCGTCCTTCGTGATGACCACCTTGCGAGCCTTGCCCAGCAGCGAGATGTCAGCGGTCTCCAGCGAGAGGCCGACCTCTTCGCTGACGACCTGGCCACCGGTGAGGATCGCCATGTCCTGCAGCATCGCCTTGCGGCGGTCACCGAAGCCGGGGGCCTTGACGGCGACCGACTTGAAGGTGCCACGGATCTTGTTGACGACCAGGGTGGACAGCGCCTCGCCCTCGACGTCCTCGGCGATGATCAGCAGCGGCTTGCCGCCCTGAATGACCTTCTCCAGCAGGGGAAGCAGGTCCTTGACGGTCGACACCTTGGAGCTGACCAGCAGGATGTACGGCTCCTCCAGGACAGCTTCCTGACGCTCGGCGTCGGTGACGAAGTAGCCCGAGATGTAACCCTTGTCGAACCGCATGCCCTCGGTGAGCTCGAGCTGCAGGCCGAAGGTGTTGGACTCCTCGACGGTGATGACGCCTTCGTTGCCGACCTTGTCCATCGCCTCGGCGATCAGGTCACCGATCGACTGGTCGCCCGCGGAGATCGCGGCGGTGGCAGCGATCTGCTCCTTGGTCTCGACGTCCTTGGCCGACTTCAGCAAGGTCTCGGTGATCTTCTCGACGGCCTTCTCGATGCCGCGCTTGAGGCCCAGCGGGTTGGCGCCGGCCGCCACGTTGCGCAGACCCTCTTTGACCAGGGCCTGAGCCAGCACGGTGGCGGTGGTGGTGCCGTCACCGGCGACGTCGTCGGTCTTCTTGGCGACTTCCTTGACCAGCTCGGCGCCGATCTTCTCGTAGGGGTCCTCCAGCTCGATCTCCTTGGCGATGGACACACCATCGTTGGTGATCGTGGGGGCGCCCCACTTCTTCTCCAGGACGACGTTGCGGCCCTTGGGGCCCAACGTCACCTTTACCGCGTCGGCGAGGGCGTTCAGGCCCCGCTCGAGGCCGCGACGGGCCTCTTCGTCGTACGCAATTATCTTGGACATTGCGAAGTGATTCCTCCGGTTAGGGGATCGCACGTTCAGTGGTCGGGCGCAGTGCCCGCGACGGACGACTGGGGCTGTGCTCGCAGAACTTTGCGGCCCCGGTCTCACCGTCCCGACCTAGCACTCGCCGGTCGCGAGTGCCAATGTCATTCTTAGCACTCGCCTATGCCGAGTGCAACCAGCCGAAATGCCCTAAGACGGGGCCCGCAGGCCGTCGATCACCACGTCGGTGACCCGTTCGGCGCGCGCTTCGTCGTAGCCCTGCATCGCCTGGCACCCCACCATGAGTGTCTTGATCTCGGCCACGTCGACGTCGGGGCGCACCGTTCCGGCGCGTTGCGCGGCGGCCAGCAGCTCGCCGATCAAGCCGCGGAACGCGGCGTCGGCGTCGGGCGCGACGGAGTCGACGTCGATGCCCAGCCCGGCCAGCGCATCGACCAGACCCTGGTCGGTGGCGCCCCAGTCCAGCACCATCGACCGCAGGAACGCGAACAGCGCTTCCCCAGGTCCGGGCGTATTCAACAATGCGCGACCCTCGTCGATGATGTGCCGTATCCGGCTGTCGACCACCGCTCGGAACAGATCTTCCTTCGTCGGGAAATGCCGGTAGACGGTGCCGGCGCCGACGCCGGCGCGACGCGCGATCTCGTCGATCGGCACCGCGAGACCCTCTGCGGCGAACGTCTCGTAGGCGGTCTCGAGCACGCGGGCCCGGTTGCGGGCCGCGTCGGCGCGGAGCGGCCGAGCGGGTACAGACATCTCGCACCGCCTAGAGGTTGACAAACCGGGGCGCGCGTTCCGTATAGTCGACAGCAGAACCGGAGCGCACGCCCCGTTTACCTTACAGCTTAGGAGTTCGGCATGGCCAAGTGGACAACAGCGGACATTCCCGATCAGAGCGGCCGCGTCGCCGTCATCACCGGTGCCAACACGGGGCTCGGCTACGAGACCGCCCTGGCCCTGGCGGCGCACGGGGCCCATGTGGTGTTGGCGGTCCGCAATCTGGACAAGGGCAAGGACGCCATCTCGAGGATCACCGCCCAAAGCCCGCAGGCCGACGTCGCGCTCCAGGAGCTCGACCTGACGTCACTGGAGTCCGTTCGCGCTGCCGCGCGCCAACTACGGTCCGACCACGAGCGCATCGACTTGCTGATCAACAACGCCGGCGTGATGTACCCGCCGAAGTCGACCACCAAAGACGGGTTCGAGTTGCAGTTCGGTACCAACCACCTGGGCCACTTCGCTTTCACCGGCCTGCTGCTGGATCGGCTGTTGCCGGTCGCCGGCTCCCGGGTCGTCACGGTCAGCAGCATCGGCCACCGAATTCGTGCCGACATCCATTTCGACGATCTGCAGTGGGAACACAGCTACAACCGGGTTTCTGCCTACGGGCAGGCCAAGCTCGCCAACCTGCTGTTCACCTACGAGCTGCAACGGAGGCTCGCTTCGCACGGCACGACGATCGCGGTGGCCGCCCACCCCGGCGGCTCGAACACCGAGCTGATGCGCCACCTGCCGAGCTGGGCTGCGACCGCCTATCCCGTGCTGGCACCGATATTCCAGGACGCGGCCATGGGCGCTCTGCCACAGCTGCGTGCTGCCACCGACCCGGCGGTGCTCGGCGGGCAGTACTACGGCCCCGGCGGCCTCGGCCAAACCCGGGGCTACCCCAAGATCGTGGGATCCAGCAAGAAGTCGCACGACGCCGACCGGCAGCGACGGTTGTGGACGGTGTCAGAGGAGTTGACCGCGGTCACCTATCCGGTCTGAGCCTCAGGGCAGATCGAGCAGCTGCTCGTAGAAACCGCCGAAGCGGCGCTGCGGGTCGATCAGGTGGATCTCGAGGATCCAGTGACAGCGCCGCCCACTGGGATCGGCGCGCCGCATCGGCTTGGTCGACCCGGGCATGATGTACCACTCGGTGGCTGTCCCGGCGATCTTCTTGTGCGGGAACTCCCCGACCAGATGGCCGGCGATGTGACTGCCCCAACCGAAACCCTCGGCACGGGCGGCCTCGACGGAGGCGTCGAACAACTCGGCGCCGGTCACTTGCGGGTGGCTCTCGAAATAGTCGCGGCCGGCCTGCCACACCCGCGGCAGGGCGTCGCGGACGGCGAGCTTGTCCGGATCGTCGCCGAGCACGTAGGTGCGCCCAAAATCCGCTTCCCACTCTTCGAAGATCGGACCGAAATCGAGGAACACGATGTCGTCGTCGACGATCTGGCGGTCTGGCGGTCGCTCCTTGAACGGTTGCAGGGTGTTCTCGCCGGCCCGCACGATCCGGCGATGCCAATGCCTGTCGACCCCGAACAGGTCCGCGGCCAACGCGTTGATCTCGTCGGACAACTGCTGTTCGCCGATGCCGGCGCGGATCATCGCGCGCCCCTCGATCTCGTCGAACAGCTGCGCCGCCTTGGCCTCGGCGTCCAGAAGCCGTTCGGCTCGGACACTTTCGTCGGTCACCGCATCGATGCTAGAGCGCTTCAGCCCCACTGCGCGAAGTACGGACGCTGCGGCCTGCTCTTCTCGACGAGGATGAACACCACACCCCACGGGTCGACGAACCATGTCGTGCGGACGCGCGCCACGTCGGCGACGCCGTCGACGAGAAAGCGCACTCCGTTGGCCTCGAGGTGGGCCCGGGTGGCGTCGAGGTCCTCACAGATCAAGCCGACATGCGACAGCCCGTAGTCGGTGATGGCGGCGGCGCTGCGCTGATCGCCGCCGGCGACGCCGAGATACTCGATCACCTCGAGAACCCGGTCTCCGTCGTCGTCGAACCCGACGATCGCCGCCTTCATCGTGGGATCGGATACCAACTGACCCATGTCGTCGCGGATCGCATCACCCGCCATCACGTAAGGCGGCGACAGCACGCGCAGACCCAAGACGTCGCGGTAGAACGCCACCGCGGCTTCGCAGTCGGGCACGCAGACGCCGGTATGCGCCAATCCGGTAATCACGATCTGAACAATGTCAAATGTGCGGACATCGCACCAGCGATTGCTGCGACTCGCCGCTGTCCTGCGGAGATGCACGCCCCGATGTCCTTGCCCTAGACTGCATCTCGACCAGATAGGAGTCTGCGGGTGCGGGCAGTTGAAGCGCCCAGCACCCGGGCTTTGCGGGGCTGGCAGCGGCGAGCCTTGGTGCGTTATCTGACCACCAAACCGCGGGATTTTCTGCTGGTCGCCACCCCCGGCGCAGGCAAGACCGCGTTTGCTCTGCGCATCGCCGGCGAGTTGCTGGCCGACCGCGTCATCGAGGCGATCACCGTCGTGGTGCCCACCGAACACCTGAAGGTGCAGTGGGCATGGGCCGCGGCGCAGGACGGCATCGCGCTGGACCCGAAGTTCCGCAACAGTGCCGCGCACACCTCGTCGGAGTATCACGGCACCGTCGTCACCTACGCACAGGTCGCCAAACACCCCGCCCGCCATCGGGTGCGTACCGAGGCCAGACGGACGTTGGTCATCTTCGACGAGATCCATCACGGCGGCGACGCCAAGAGTTGGGGTGACGCGATCCTGGAGGCGTTCGGCGACGCCACCCGACGATTGGCGTTGACCGGCACGCCATTTCGCAGCGACGACGCTGCGATTCCGTTCGTGCGCTACGAGCCGGACGGCGCCGGCCTGCTGCGTTCGCAGGCCGACCACACCTACGGCTACACCGACGCGCTGGCCGACGGTGTGGTGCGACCAGTGGTGTTCCTGGCGTATTCCGGAGAGACCCGATGGCGCGACAGTGCCGGCGCGGAATACGCCGCGCGGCTCGGTGAGCCCGCCACCGCCGAACACACGGCACGAGCCTGGCGCACCGCGCTGGACCCGGCCGGCGAGTGGATGCCGGCGGTCGTCACCGCGGCCGACACCCGGCTGCGCCAGCTCCGCGACGGCGGAGTGCCGGACGCCGGCGGCATGATCATCGCCTCTGACCAGACGGCAGCGCGCGCGTACGCAGTTCTGCTGCAACGGATTACCGGCGAAGCCCCGACCCTCGTCCTGTCCGACGACCCCGGATCGTCGCAGCGCATCGCGGAGTTCTCCCGCGGTACCAGTCGATGGCTGGTCGCGGTGCGTATGGTGTCGGAGGGGGTCGACGTGCCGCGGCTGGCCGTCGGCGTCTACGCCACCAGCGCATCCACCCCGCTGTTCTTCGCCCAGGCCATCGGCCGGTTCGTCCGGTCGCGACGCCCCGGCGAAACCGCGAGCGTGTTCCTGCCGTCGGTGCCGACGCTCTTGCTGTTGGCCAGCGAGTTGGAAGCACAGCGCAATCACGTTCTCGGCCAACCGGATCGGGAACCCAAAGACGAGCTCGCCGAGGCGCAGCGACAGCGCGACGAGCCGTCAGAAATCGACAACAAGTTCGAGTCACTGGGCGCCGACGCCGAATTGGACCAGGTGATCTTCGACGGCTCGTCGTTCGGCACCGCCACCCCCGCGGGCAGCGACGAAGAGGCCGACTACCTGGGTATCCCCGGGCTGCTGGACCCGGGGCAGATGCGGGACTTGCTGCGCCGCCACCAGGAACAGCAGTTCGACCGCCGCGCCGCGACACCCGAACCCGTCACCCGGCACGGCCAACTGCGCGACCTCCGCCGTGAGCTCAACGCGCTGGTGTCGGCAGCGCATCATCGACTTGGCAAGCCGCACGGCTGGATTCACAACGAACTGCGTCGGCTCTGCGGCGGCCCGCCGGTGGCCGCGGCGACCACCGAGCAGCTTCAGGCTCGCATCGAAGCGGTCCGCGGCCTCACGGCTTAGCGGCGATCGCCCAGATACTGTCGGCCACCCACGGCGACGCCTGCGCCGCGATCGCCCACGCGCGGTCCTCGGGAACGTCGATCAACGGATAGCGCTTGATGCCCGCGGCGGTGGCCGCGACCAACGTCGCGACCCCGGCACGTCGCTGAAAAGGCGACTGGCGCACAGTCCAGCTGATGATGCCCGCGGTGGCGATGCAATCGCGCCGGCGCTCCACGCTGCCGGCGCGCATCACCAGCCAGCGGCCGTCGACCCGGTGCCCGAGCGCACTGACCCGGTCGGCAGCCAGCAACGCACACCAGGCGGTGACCGCGATCAACGTCGGCCAAACCCACAGCGGCACAACGGATGTACCCCGTACCGCGACCACCGCCGCCAGTGCGACGCCGAGCAACAGGGGAAGCCCGAGCGCGCGCGTCCACCGTCGGGTCGCGGCACGTCGGCCATGACCGCGCAGCGGGCCGGTCACCACGTCGGGGTCGCCGACCAACCCCGTCAGCACCGCTTCCGCGGTCGCCGCCGGGCACGGCGGCAACAGCACCGACGCTTCACCGGCGCCGTGCACACCGGTCATCACGGCATCCAGTCGGGCGCCGCCGAATACGCGCACCAGCAACGGCTGGCGCAATGTGCCGCCGCGCAACCTGCTCATGTCGTAGGTGCGCTCACGAAGCCGCAACAACCCGTGCCGAAGATGCAGCACGTCTCCTTGGCGGGACAGCACCAAGTTGCCCCACGTGAGCAGCGACCTCAACACCGCGAGCACTATCGACGCGACCAGCACCACCGCCACGACCACCCCGATAGCGCCCGCCACGCTGAGCCGCTGCGCAGCGGTCAGTGCCGACTCGACCGGTCGCCAATGCTGAAGCGGCCCAATGAATCCACTCTGATACACCACACCGGCCGCGCCGCCGATCGTCAACAAACCGGACACGCTCAACGGCGAGTAGCGCAACCACGACGGCTGCCAGCGGGCCAGCACACCCCCCTCCGGCGCGGGTACCGCGGCGTCAGCCGGCTGCGTCGACGCCGCCAGCAGGATCTCTCGCAGCCGCGGCACCTCGTCGACCCGGACGGCGTTCAGCTCGAACGCCGCAGAGCCGTGCTCACCCCTGGCTTCTTGACCCGTGCTGACCCGCAGGATGGCCAGCCCCAGCATCCGGTGCAGTAGCCGCGCGTCACTCTGCACCGAACGAATCCGGTTGCGCGGCAAAGACAATACCTTCCGCTGCAGCAGACCGGTGCGCAGCTGCACCTGGCCCGACTCGGGATCTGCGTCGATCCGGTAGCTCGTGGTGAACCAGCGCGCGACACCAACCCCAATGGTCCACGCCAGCACCGCCGCCGTCCACGATTGGTTGCCGGTCGTCGAGCCCAGGACGATCCCGCCGATCAACAACGGCAGCTCGCGCAGCACTTCGTGCACCGGGTGGACCAGCAGCATCCTGGGACTCAGCCGCTGCCAACCAGTTTGGGTCACGTGGCGTCCTCAGCACCGATCGCCGCGATATCGGTCAACTGCGCGACGAGGTGGTCGGCGACGTCGACGTCGAGCGCGCTGATGCGCACCGCCCCCGCCGACGACGCGGTGGTGACGGTGACGTTGGCCAAGCCGAACAACCGGTCCAGCGGCCCGCGATACGTGTCGACGGTCTGCACCCGCGAGATCGGCGCGATGCGTCTCTCCTGCACCAGCCAGCCGGTGCGGGTGAACACCGCCTGCGGCCCGAGCTCCCAGCGGTGCACCCGATACCGCCACAGCGGCACAATAGACGCCGCGACCACCGCGCCGAACACGGTGACGATGCCGATCAGGATGTGCAGCCACGGCATTCGCTTGTCGACGCCGATCCACACCGCTTCGCCCGCCGCCAGCAACAGCCACGGGACCACACCGCCGACGGCCCACCGCAGCGGGGCTCGCCGGCTGGGCGGATGCGCGGGATCAACCATGTCCACGCCCATGAGGATGCCACCCACGCTGGTCGACGAGCAGCGACACGACGGCAGCGATGCTCGGTGAGTAGTGTTTTCGGGGATGAGTGCGAACGGCAAGTGGACGATCGCGGACGTGCCGGACCAAAGCGGTCGCGTCGCCGTCGTCACCGGCGCGAACACCGGTCTCGGCTATCACACCGCCGCGGCACTGGTCCAGACCGGCGCGCACGTCGTGCTGGCGGTCCGTGACACCGAGAAGGGCAATCACGCGCTGGCGCGCATCGCTGCCGCCCAGCCACACGCCGACGTGACGTTGCAGGAACTCGACCTGAGCTCGTTGGACTCGGTGCGCGCGGCCGCCGCGGCGCTGCGCAGGTCCTACCCGCGCATCGACCTGCTGATCAACAACGCGGGCGTGATGTGGACCCCCCGACAGCTGACCGCCGACGGGTTCGAGATGCAGTTCGGCACCAACCATCTCGGTCATTTCGCGCTGACCGGGCTGTTGCTGGAGAACCTGCTGCCGGTCCGCGGCTCGCGGGTGGTGACCGTCAGCAGCAATGGTCACCGGTTCCGTGCCGGGATCCACTTCGATGATCTGCAGTCCGAACACCATTACGACCGGTTCGCCGCCTATGGGCAGTCCAAGCTGGCCAACCTGCTGTTCACCTACGAACTGCAACGCCGGTTGGCCACCCAGCAGCAGAACACCATCGCGGTGGCCGCACACCCCGGCGCGGCTAGCACCGAGCTGGGGCGTAACGCTCCGACGCTGTTCAAGCCGCTGTTCGCACTGGCGAGCCCACTGTTCTTCCAGAACGCCGCGATGGGCGCCCTGCCGACGTTGCGCGCGGCCACCGATCCGGACGTCGAGGGCGGCCAGTACTACGGTCCCGACGGCTTCGGCGAGCAACGTGGCCACCCGAAGGTGGTCTCGTCCAGCGCGCAATCCCATGACGAGGATGTGCAACGCCGGCTGTGGACGGTGTCGGAAGAACTGACCGGGGTCACGTATCCGGTCTGAGGCAGGCCGCGGCTCCGTAAGATGACCGCGTGGCACGACGTCCCCGCTCCAACGCAGAAGGCCCGACCTTCAGCCCGCAGCACTTCGTGTCGTTGCTGCGTTCGACCGTTCCGCCGGTGCATCCGGCCGGCCTGCCGTTCGTCTCGGCGGGCCTGGGCCTGGCCTTGGTCGGCCGCCGTCACCGCTGGCTGCGCCGGGCCGGCCTGCTGACCGCGGGTGCCTGCGCCGGCTTCTTCCGGCATCCCTCCCGGGTGCCGCCGACTCGGCCGGGCGTCGTCGTCGCCCCGGCCGACGGACGGGTCTGCCTGATCGAGACCGCCGCCCCACCCGCCGAACTCGAGATGGGCGACGCCGAACTCACGCGGGTCAGCATTTTCCTGTCGGTGTTCGACGCCCATGTGCAACGCGCCCCGGTGAGCGGTGAGGTGATCGCGGTGAAGCACCGGCGGGGCCAATTCCTGTCCGCCGACCTACCTGAGGCCAGCGTGGATAACGAACGCAACAGCATCCGAATCCGCACCGCGGACGGCGTGGACATCGTCGCCGTGCAGATCGCCGGCTTGGTGGCGCGACGGATCGTCTGCGACGTGCACACCGGGGACAAGTTGTCCATCGGCGACACCTACGGCCTGATCCGGTTCGGGTCCCGACTGGACACCTACCTGCCGGCCGGTACCGAGGTGTCGGTCCGCATCGGTCAGCGCGCGGTCGGCGGCGAGACGGTGCTGGCCGAACTGCCGTGATCACATCGTCGAAGGCTCGCGGCAAACGCGTGGTCCCACTGCGCATCCTGCCCAGCTCGATGAGCGTGCTGGCCATCTGCGCCGGCCTGACGTCGATCCGGTTCGCCCTGCAGGGCCAGCCGCATGTGGCGCTGGCGTTGATCGCCGCGGCCGCGATCCTGGACGGTCTGGACGGACGGGTGGCCCGGGCCCTGGACGCCGAGTCGCGGATGGGTGCGGAGATCGATTCGCTGGCCGACGCGGTCAACTTCGGTGTGGCCCCCGCGGTGGTGATCTACGTGTCGATGTTGTCCTCGTCGCCGGCGGGCTGGGTCGTGGTGCTGCTGTATGCGGTGTCAATTGTGTTGCGGCTGGCGAGGTTCAATGCATTGCTCGACGACGCCACCCAGCCTTCTTACGCACGGGAGTTCTTCGTCGGGATACCCGCACCGGCAGGGGCGATCCTGGCGCTGGGGCCGATTGCCGCCAAGCTGCAGTTCGGCGTGGGCTGGTGGACGTCGCCGTGGGTCGTCTGCGCCTGGGTCGCGGCGTGCTCGATGCTGGTGGTGAGCCGCATCCCGATGCGCAAGATGCACGCCGTTTCGGTGCCACCCAATCTGGCGGCTCTGCTGCTGGCATCGTTGGCCATCGTCGCCGCCGCAGCGTTTCTGTTCCCCTACGTCCTGGTCATGGTCGTCATCGTGGCCTACCTCTGCTACATACCGTTCTCGGTCCGTGGCCACCACTGGCTCGCGGCACATCCCGAGGCGTGGGGCGAGAAGCCCAAGCAACGACGCGCCACCCGTCGCGCCATCCGGCGAGCGCAGCCCAATCGCCGGTCGATGGCGCGGCTGGGATTGCGCAGGCCGGCCGGCAGGCCATGACTGCGCCCGCGCGGCTGACGCTGACCGCCCGGCTCAACACATCGGCCGTCGACTCCCGCCGCGGCGTCATTCGATTGCACCCCAGCGCCATTGCCGCCCTTGGTATTCGGGAGTGGGACGCGGTATCGCTCAGCGGCTCACGGACCACGACGGCGGTCGCCGCAATGGCCGGCCCGCAGATCCCGGTCGGTATTGTGCTGCTGGACGACGTAACACTGTCGAATGCCGGTCTGACCGAGGACACCGCCGTCATCGTCGTGGCCGCCACCGTGTACGGCGCGCGATCGGTGACGTTGAGTGGGTCCGCGATCACCGTGCAGTCACTGCCGTCGACCACGCTGCGACAAGCCTTGCTGGGCAAAGTGTTAACGGTCGGCGACGCGGTGTCGCTGCTGCCGCGCGACCTGGGTCCGGGCACGTCCACGTCAGAGGCCACCCGCGCGCTGGCCTCGGCCGTAGGCATCAGCTGGACGTCGGAACTGTTGACCGTCACCGGCGTCGATCCCGCCGGACCGGTCAGCGTGCAGCCGAACTCCCTGGTGACCTGGGGAGCCGCCGTTGCGATGTCCACCTCGCTCAGGCCTGAGGCGGCCGCGTTCACCGTCAACGACCTCATCGGGGTCAACGCGCAGGCCGGCAAGCTCACCGAATGGCTCAAGCTCGCGCTCGATGAGCCGCACCTGCTTCAAACTCTGGGTGCCACAACCAATTTGGGTGTGCTCGTATCGGGGCCGGCCGGTGTCGGCAAAGTCGCGATGGTGCGTGCCGTCTGCGCGGACCGACGTCTGGTCGACATCGACGGCCCCGCGGTCGGCGCGCTCGCCGCCGAAGATCGCCTGCAGCGAGTGGCCGCGGCGGTGACCGCTGTCGCCGACGGCGGCGGAGTGCTGCTGGTCGCCGACATCGACACCCTGCTGCCGGCCGCGGCCGAACCGGTCGCGACGCTGATCCTCGCCGAACTACGCAAGGCGGTCGCCGCGGCGGGGGTGGCGCTGATCGTCACCTCGGCCGTGCCGGACAACCTCGACCCGCGACTGCGGGCACCCGACCTGTGCGACCGCGAACTGGTGCTCGGCCTGCCCGACGCGGCGACCCGCTCAGCCCTGTTGCAGAGTCTGCTGAAGCACGCACCCACCGAGGACCTCAATGTCGGTGAGATCGCAGACAGGACACCGGGTTTCGTGGTCGCCGACCTGGCCGCGCTGGTCCGCGAGGCGGCGCTGCGCGCGGCGGCGCGGGCCAGCTCTGACGGCAACGCGCCCAAACTCACCCAAGACGACCTGCTCGGCGCGCTGACCGTGATCAGGCCGCTGTCGCGCTCTGGCTCCACCGAGGTGTCGGTCGGCTCGATCACCCTCGACGACGTCGGCGACATGGCCGAGACCAAGCAGGCGCTGACCGAAGCAGTGCTGTGGCCGCTGCAACACCCCGACACGTTCACCCGGCTCGGCGTGCAACCGCCTCGCGGCGTCCTGCTCTACGGCCCGCCCGGCTGCGGCAAGACCTTCGTGGTGCGCGCTCTGGCCAGCACCGGAAAACTGTCCGTGCACGCCGTCAAAGGGTCTGAGCTGATGGACAAGTGGGTCGGTTCATCGGAGAAGGCGGTGCGCGAATTATTCAGCCGCGCACGCGATTCCGCACCGTCACTGGTCTTCCTCGACGAGATCGACGCGCTCACGCCGCGGCGTGGCCAGAGCTTCGACTCCGGCGTCACCGACCGGGTGGTGGCGGCCTTGCTCACCGAGCTGGACGGCATCGAGCCGCTGAATGACGTTGTGGTCGTCGGGGCCACCAACCGACCGGACCTCATCGATCCGGGGCTGCTGCGCCCCGGCCGGCTGGAGAAGCTGGTCTTCGTCGAACCGCCGGATGCGCAAGGCCGTCTGGACATCTTGCGCACCGCGGGTAAGTCGATTCCGCTGCGTGATGTCGACCTGCAGGCGTTGGCAGCCGACCTCGACGGGTACAGCGCCGCCGATTGCGTGGCGCTGCTGCGCGAGGCTGCGCTGACCGCGATGCGACGCTCGGTCGACGCCGCGGAGATCACTGCTGCCGACGTTGCCGCCGCACGCGAAAACGTCCGCCCCTCACTGGATCCCGCGCAACTGGCATCGCTACGCGCGTTCGCCGCGGAGCGTTAGGCCAGCGCCTGAATCAGCCGGTTCATCACGGCGCCGGCATCCTGACGCGCCTGGTCGTGGTCTTCTGCGCGGGCGACGTAGAGGGTCACTTCGCGCATTGCACCGAGCATCGTCAGAGCCGTCGCCTCGATCGGTTGCGGCGGTATACGGCCGGTTTCGACGGCGTTCTCGAGCAGCGCACGCACCAGGCCGATGTTGTACCGGTTTCCGATCTCGGTCCATCGCGTCCAGCCGAGCACGGCCGGGGCGTCGACGAGGACGATGCGCTGGACCTCCGGATCCGAACAGGCATCGAGCCAATAGTCGGCGCCCAATTGCATGACTTCGATCGGATCGGTCTGCTTGGACGCGGCGATCGCCTCGCCCATTCGGGCGGCCACTTCAGCCTCCACCTGCTCGAAGACCGCCGCGAACAGCTCGGTTTTGTCGGCGAAGTGGTGATACAGCGCGCCCCGGGTCACGCCGGCCGCGCGCACGATCGTCTCCAGCGCCGCCTGGGCGAAACCCTGCGCGGCGAACAGCGGACGGGCCGCGGCGATCAGCGCCTCGCGGGTTTCCGCGGCACGCTCTGCCTGCGTGCGACGGGTTGCATCCATCAGCCATTGCCTTTCATACATACGGTATGTATGTTACGTACATACCGTATGTAGGTTGTCCGATCGTACTTCACAGGAGTCACAGTGAGATGAGTACCGCACTGAAAGCTATTGAAGCCGACCGCCACGCGCTGCTTGCACTCTGCCGAACCCTTGACGACGCCGACTGGGCGACGGACAGCGGATGTCCGGGCTGGACGGTGCAGGATGTCGTGTCGCACATGGCGTGCAGCTTCTGGCTGGCCGTGGACATGTCGAACCTGCCCGATTCCGCGGGCCTACCCGCCGAGCGTGCGGCTGACGTCTATGTCGAGTCGCGTCGCTCCATGACCCCTGCCGAAGTGATCGCCGACTACGAGTCGGTCAGCTCTCGGGGTTTGGACATGCTCGCCGCCGTGCAGGATCAAGAGTTCGACGTCCCACTCGGCGACGTCGGGACCTATCCGGCCTCAATTCTGCCGACCGCCTACGCATTCGAGCATTTCGTCCACATCAGATACGACCTCTTCGCACCCGGCGGACCGCTTCCCGCAGGCCCCCTGCCGCCTGACGAGTCACAACTACCGCCCACGCTGGACTGGATCGAGGCCGCCCTCCCCCAGCAGAACAGCACGCTTCTCGACAGGATGGATGGCGCGGTCGAGATACGTCTGGGCGGTGTCGACGAGCGAACTCTGCGCGTCGGCGGCGGCGAAGTGGTCGCTCACATCGCCAGCGACTCAGCGGCATTCGTGCGTTGGATCACTCAGCGTGGCAGCTGGGATGCACTGGGTGTCGAGACGCACGGCGACCCGTCGGCGCTGGACGTGGTCCGCCGGCTGACGGTGTTCTGAGCTGCTGTCGGCCTAAAGCGGCGGAGCGTCTCCGTCAAACCTGATGCGCAGCAACGACTCAGCATGCGCTGCGGTGACGAACAACTCGTCGTGTCGCCGTCCGCCGATACACACGTTGGTCGGCAGCGATCCACCGGCGAGCGGGATCTCCACGACCAGCCTGCCCCAGGTGTCGATCACGTCGATGCGGTCTGCGGCGGTCAGCGCGACCCAGTAATGGCCTTCCGAGCTGACCGCCATCCCGTCGGGCCAGCCGGCGTCGAACGTGTGCAGAATTTCCGGCTCAGCGGACCGCCGGTAGTCGTAAGACAGCAGCTGTGACGAAAGTGTGGCGGTGACAAGCAGTCTGGACCCGTCCCGGTCGAAGCCCAACCCGTTGATGAACACCGGCCCGTCCTCGATGACCAGCTGAGTTTCACCGGAAGCCACGTCGGTGGCATACACGTGGCCGGGTAGACCGGCTCCGGGAGTGCCGATGTCGAACTCCGAGCGGGTGTCGGTGATCCATAGCCGACCATCCGGCCCGAATGTCAGGTCGTTGGGAGCGCCGAGCCCCTCGACCAGATAGTCGACCTGCGTTCCGGTGATGACCTGCACCCCGGGCTCCGCGGGACCGCTTGCGCCCCAGACTCCGCCGTTCTGCGCGACATACAGCGTCCCGTCGGTGTCGCACGCCAGCCCGTTGGGTCCGCCGCCGGTGTCGATGCGTTCCAGCGGGCCTTCGTCGGGATCGACGATGTACACGCAGCCATGGCTGATCGACGTCAGCGCAATCCTGTTGTCGGGCAGCCAGACGGGGCCTTCGGTGAATCCGAGGCCGTCTGCGATCACATCGATCAGCATCCTCACACCTCCGGCTCGGGCAGCGGCGTCCATTCTGCCGAAAGCCGGGCGGTGAAGCGCGGCGGCCGCCGATCGAGGAAAGCAGCCACTCCTTCCGTGGCATCGTCGGTCCCCATCACCCGTTGGTGCAATTGGGTTTCCAATGCCGCAACCTCGCGAGGGGTGTAGCCGTTGATCGCGGTATCCCAGAGCAGCCGCTTGGACAATGCCGCCGACATCGGTGCGACATTGGTGGCGATGTCGCGGGCAATCTCCAGCGCGTGATCGAGAACCCGCTCAGCCGGCAGCGTGCGATTGGCGATTCCCCACGCCACCGCCTCGGCGCCGGTGAACGTGCGCCCGGTCAACAGCACCTCGGCCGCCACGCCGAGATTGGTCAAGTGTGCGAGCGTCCAGTGCGACATGCAGTCCGGGATCACTCCCCGGCGAACTTGCACCACACCGTATTTGGCGTCATCGGCAACGATCCGCAGATCGGCCTGCAGGGCGATGGTCAAGCCGATCCCGATCGCGTGGCCGTTGACCGCGGCGATCACCGGCTTGCGCAGTTCGAAGGCCGCGGGATCGATCGGCGATGCGGAGAAGCCACTGTCGGCATCGGGGGCATCGAACGGCGATGCGCTGCCGGAGAAATCCGCTCCGGCGCAGAATGCCCGGCCCGCCCCGGTGACGACGATGGCCCGCACGTCATCGTCGTCGTCGCAATCCCGATACGCCCGGCTCAGCAGCGCACCCATCTCGGCGGTGTATGCGTTGCGCTGATCCGGCCGGTTGAGCGTGAGCACAGCCACGCCCGCGTCGATTTGTACCGCAACATCGCTGCTCATCGCGTCGAAGTACACCACGCGCCCGCGCGGCCAGCGGGCGGTTTGGAATTTCACTAGCCTGGTTTTGTTCCGACAATGTGGTCGCCGTAACGAGCATTTTCGCGGGAAGCGAGAACCATGGCACGGAACGACCACGACAGCTGGGACATCACCGACAGCGTCGGCGCGACGGCTCTCGGTGTGGCCATGGCGCGGGCTGCTGAATCCGTTTGCGACTGCCCACTGTTCACCGACCGTTACGCCCAGTTCTTCGTCGACGCCGCGATCCAGCGCGGCTGGGATTCCTCGGCGATCGCTTCGCAAGTGCCGATTGTCAAGGACTACGCCGCGGTGCGCACCAAGTGGTTCGACGAGTACTTCATCGCCGCCGGCGCCAACGGCATCGACCAGGTGGTGATTCTGGCCGCCGGCCTGGACGCCCGCCCGTGGCGGCTGCCGTGGGTGAGCGGAAGTGCCGTTTTCGAGATCGACCAGCCGCAGGTGCTGGCGTTCAAGGCCGATACCCTCGCCGCGCGCGGAGCGCGATCCACGGCGAGATATCAGGCGGTCCCGATCGACCTGCGGGCCGATTGGCCGAAAGCGTTGCGCGAAGCCGGTTTTGACCCGTCGACGCCGACGGCTTGGTCGGCCGAGGGGCTGCTGCCCTACCTGTCGGCAACCGGCCAGGATCTGTTGTTCGAGCGCATCGTGGCGCTCAGCGCCAACGGCAGCCGGATCGCCGTCGAGGCGCTGGGCCCAACCGCCTTGGACCCGGACTACCTGGAGCAAGGTCGTCAGTACCTGCGCGGCGTGCAGGGCGATGCGGACGCGGCGAATGTCCACGATCTCATGTTCATGGAGAAACGCACCGACCTTCGGCCGTGGCTGACCGAACGCGGCTGGGCCGTCACCGTGATCGAGGCGCTGAGCCTGATGCAACGCTACGACCGGCCACCCGACCACGCTCTGAAAGACGTGGCGCCGCGCAACGTCTTCATCGAAGGACGGCTGCACACCGCCCGGCGCTAGCCGCTACTCGGAGAGCTGAAACTCGATCACGGCGGCGACCGATTCCACGGCCTCGCTCAGCGCTGTCAACCGCTCCGCGGCGCTCGGCGCGGCGAGCACGGCGTAACGATCCGCCGGCCCGATCGGGATGCGAGATGCCAACGCGTACAGTCGTTCTCCAGGATCGAAGATACGATCGATGTCGTCGCCGAGCACCTCTGCCCGGCTCGGCAGCGGAAGATCGCGGGCGTCCGCGATGCGCTCGAACAGTCCGATGATCCGGTCTTCGAGCGCCTCGACTCGAGCGGCACTCACCGGCCCTCCCTCCTCGTCGAGCCACACTTGGACGACCGCCCGCGGGTACGGATCGTCGGGCAGCCACTCGCAGACTTTGATCCGTTCGGCTGTCCGGCAGCGCAGCACGTAGCGGCCCGAGCCCGCGATGTCGACGCATTCGGTGATCTTGGCGACCGTGCCGACGTCACAGCGGACGTCACCGCCACCGACTTCACGGCCTTGCGAGATCAGCACCACGCCGAAGCGGGGATCGTTGTCGCGCAGGCAGTCTCGCACCAGCTCTGCGTAGCGGGGTTCGAAGATCTGCAACGGTAAATCCTCGCCGGGCAGCAATGCCGATTGCAACGGGAACATCGCCATGGTGCCGAAATCAGCTGCGCTCGCCATCAGATTTCCAACTCTGCGACAAGGGCGTCGACGACGGCACGCAGGTCGCCGTCGTGCTCCTCAGCGACACGCCGCTGCCGCTGATAGGACGCTCCGCGTCGCGGGATATCGGCCACCGCGGCAAGCTCGTCGGCGCAATGCAGTGATTTGGCAACGGGTTCCAGCCGGGCCAGCACGTCGTCGAGGTCTTCGGTGACCAGACGCTCGTTGCTGTCCGCGTCGAGGATGATGATCGCGTCCAGTCCGTATCGGGCTGCGCGCCACTTGTTTTCCTGGTTATGCCAAGGCGGCATGGTCGGCAGCGTCTCGCCGGCGTCCAGTCGACGCTCGAGGTCGACGACCAGGCAATGTGTCAACGCCACCAGCGCGCCGAGTTCACGAATGTTGGACACCCCGTCGCAGATCCGCACCTCGAGAGTGCCGTTACGGGGTGAGGGCCGAACATCCCACCGCACCTCGTTGACGTCCTCGATGATCCCCGTCTTCTTCTGGTCGTGGACGAAACCCTCGAACTGGTCCCACTTTTCGAACTGGAACGGCAGGCCCGCGGTGGGCAGCTGCTGAAACATCATCGCCCGGTTACTGGCGTACCCGGTGTCGTCGCCCACCCACCACGGCGACGACGCGGACAGCGCCAACAGGTGCGGGTACCAGTTGAGCAACGACGACATCACCGGCATGACCTTGTCCGGCGAGGAGACCCCGACGTGCACGTGCACGCCCCAGATCAGCATCTGACGGCCCCACCACTGGGTGCGCTTGATCAGCTCGGCGTACCGGGGCGCATCGGTCAGCTTCTGCGTGGACCAACTCGCGAACGGATGTGTGCCCGCGCCGAACAACTCCATACCGCGTTGCCGGACGATCGGCAGGACGGCGCGCAGCGTGGACTTGAGATCTTCCATGGCCTGCGCGGTGCAGTCGCAGACACCGGTGACCACCTCGACGGTGTTGCGCAGCAATTCCTTGTGTACATGCGGGTTTTGACCGATCTCGGCGAAGACCGCGTTCGCTTCGTTGCTCAGGTCGCGGGTCTTCGCGTCGACGAGAGCGAACTCCCACTCGACTCCAAGTGTCGGGTTGGGTGATGACGCGAAGTTCACCCTGATAGCGATACCCCTGTCCGACGGTGGGTTAACCGGCGCTGATCACGCCGCACGCCACGCGCTTGCCCGCGTCACCGGTGGACATCGTCGTCTCGTCCGGACCCGGCGCACCGTTGACCTGGTTGTAGCGGTCGGACGGGATGTTGCCGAAGTTGTCGGAACCGGCGTGGATGACGATCGAGGTCCCGGAACCCGACTGCAAGTCGGCCTTGGTGAAGCCGTCCGTCGTGGTCACCAGCAGCGCCGAACCGTCGTGGCGGACCTGCAGCGAGGTCAGGTCGCCGCTCGCGGGACCGTTCATGCCCATGTGGCCCTCGGTGTGGAAATGTCCACCCGCGGACTGAAAGTCGCCCGGTGCGCCGCCGTTCGGCCCCACCGAGTTGGCCTCGCACTTGCCAACAGAGTGGAGATGAATGCCGTGGAAGCCGGGGCTCAGGTGGCCCTCGCCCGTCGTTTCGATGGTCACGGTGACGTAGCCCTTGTCGAACTCGAACTTGGCTGACGCAACCTTGGTGCCGTCGGGTGCGCTCAAGAACGTCGTGATGCTTTCCGGTGCCGCCTCGCCGGTTTGAGGTGCCGCGGCCGACGGCGACGGTGATCCGGTCCAGATCGCCGGCGTGGTTCCGGGCGAGGTCGCGGGCGGTTGGTTCGGCTTGCACGCGCTGGACAGCGCGACGACGGCGGCGAGCGGAATCAGCGTGGCGGCGGCGACAAACTTGCGGCGACTGGCGGGCTTAACCATGGGAAGAGCCTATCTTGACGACGATGCGGGATCAGCGTGCGGTCAGGGTTGTCGGACCCGCTTGGCATAATCGAATGTATGTTCGATTCGACGCCTAGCCGTCTGCCATCGCCGGAGGTAATCGCCCGGTTTGATGAGCTGTTCGAGCGGCGTCATCCCACCCGCACGGCAGAATCGTCGGCGTTGCTGGATCGGATCGGTGCGTCGTGGCGCGCGCAGAATCGTGCGGCGGCCGCCGGCTTGCTGGCAATCGGCGAGTTGTTCGGTTACCGGTTGTCGCGCTGCTCCGACACTGAGGACTGGGCCGTCGATACCGAGTCCGCGGTCAGCGCCGAGGTAGCCGCTGCCCTGCGGATGAGCCAGGGACTGGCCGCGAGCCAGCTGCGCTATTCGCGTGCGATGCGCGAACGGCTGCCAAAGCTCGCCGAGGTCTTCAAGGTTGGTGACATCGACCAGCGGACGTTCGCCACGATCGTCTATCGCACCGATCTGATCACGGACCCCGATGTGCTCGCGGCCGTCGACGGGCAATTGGCTCTCGCGGTGGTGCGCTGGCCGTCGATGACGCAAGGACGGATGGCCGGACACATCGACAAGATCGTCGCCAAGGCCGATGCCGATGCGGTGCGCCGTCGCAAAGAGCGACGTACCGAGCGCGAGGTGTGGTTCGCGGATCTCGAGGGTGGTCTGTCCGAAGTTCACGGCAGCCTATTAAGCCCCCACGCCCATGCCCTGGACAAGCGGCTCACCGCGTTGGCGGGCACGGTGTGTGAACACGACCCGCGCACTCGCGAACAACGCCGCGCCGATGCCTTGGGTGCGCTGGCGTCCGGTGCAGATCGGCTGCGCTGTCGCTGTGGGCGCCTCGACTGCCCTGCCGGAAAGCAGCCCGCCGCTTCGTCGGTGGTCATTCACGTCATCGCCGACCAGGCCGCTCTCGACGGCCACGGCGGGTCGTTGGCATCGGAGGTTTGTGCCGACGGTCTCGTGGCACCCGAACTCATCGCCGAGTTGACTGACGGTGCAAAGTTGATCCCGCTGGTCCACCCGACGGACGCGGCGCCCGAGCCGGGATACGTCCCGTCGCGCAAGCTTGCCGATTTTGTGCGGTGCCGGGATCTGACGTGTCGCTGGCCCGGCTGCGATCGGCCGGCGCCCGACTGCGACATCGACCACACGAAGCCTTTCGCTGAGGGTGGGCCCACACACGCCTCGAACTTGAAGTGTTACTGCCGGACTCATCACCTCGTCAAAACGTTCTGGGGGTGGCGGGATCGGCAATTACCCGACGGCACAGTCATTCTCACCTCGCCGGCAGGGAAGACCTACGTCACCACGCCCGGCAGTGCGCTGCTCTTTCCAAGCCTGTGCCGGCCCACCGGAGAATTGGCCGCACTGGAAACCCGCCCCGGCGCTGACTACAGCGGCGAGCGGACCGCGATGATGCCCCGCCGGCGTCGCACTCGACAGCAAGACCGCGCCGGCCGGGTGAACACCGAACGACGGCGCAACCACCAAGCCCGCGAAGCACGCCGCGCCAGGTCAATGGCCTTCCTGGGACCGGCCCCGCCCGGCAGCGACGACGATCCGCCGCCCTTCTGAGCGTCGGTCAGCGGACTTACCCAGAGGCGACAGCGGAGAGGCGCCATTCGCCGGGCACGCCCTTGAGCTCGTGTGTGCCGCGGTCTTCGAATTCGAGGCCTGACCCGATCACCAGATCGCGCAGCGTGCTAGAGACGAGCACATCGTTCGGTCCCGCCAGTGCGCTCACCCGCGCGCCGATGTGTACGGCGATCCCGCCGATGTCGTCCCCACGGATCTCGCACTCGCCGGTGTGCAAACCGGCGCGTACCTGGATGCCGAGGGACTGCACCGCGTCGCGGATCGCCATGGCGCAGCGGATCGCTCGCTGC
This sequence comes from Mycobacterium cookii, assembly GCF_010727945.1. Classification (NCBI taxonomy): domain Bacteria; kingdom Bacillati; phylum Actinomycetota; class Actinomycetes; order Mycobacteriales; family Mycobacteriaceae; genus Mycobacterium; species Mycobacterium cookii. Next base: position 4,137,971 of record NZ_AP022569.1, on the reverse strand, counting down.
GGGCCGTCGAACATCGCAAGGAAGCCGTCACCCGACGTGTTCACCTCGCGGCCCCGAAAGCGGGTCAGCTGCGCCCGCACTACGGCGTCGTGCGCATCGAGCAACGCATGCCAGTCCCGGTCACCCATCTGTGCCGCCCGCCGAGTCGAGTCCACAATGTCGGTGAAAAGCACCGTGGCGAGAACCCGGTCGTCGGCGACGGCGGCTTGTTGTCCGGTGAGGAACTCGGCGATCTCCTGGAAGGACGCACGCCACGGGTCAACGAAGTGGTTGACGTTGCGCCCTGGGAGCTCAACGTATTTCGCGTCCGGTATGCGATCAGCGACGTCCTTGCCCCACTCGGGCGGGATAAACGCGTCGTCGGTGTGATGGAGGACGAGTGTCGGGACGCGGACTGTGGGAAGCAACGCCCGCACGTCCATTTCGGCCAGCAGTGGCATCATGAGGGCGACCGTTCCTGGGCTCGCCGCCAGGCGTTCATAGCGTGCCGACGCGGCCCGGATCTCCTCGTTCCACGGCATGTCCGGATTCATCACATGCTGGAACTCGCCCGTTCCCCATATGGCGACCAGGGCAGCCAAGAACTGCTCGGGTGTGGGTCCGTCGGTGCGCTCAACCATCGGATTCGCGTAGCCCTCCAACACGACCAGCGCGGTTGTGCGGGACGGATGTGTTGCCGCGAACAGCGCCCCCGTCGCGACCGCGCCGGGAACCGCGAGCAGGACCGCTTCACAACTCCCGAGCTCGTCCAACACCGCGGTGATGCTGTCGGCCCATTGCTCCAACGTCGGCAGCGCGCCCGACGTGACGGGATCAGATTGTCCGGTGCCCGGCTGGTCGAAGAAAATCAGTCGACCGAGCGATGTCATCGCCTCGATCCACCCTCGAAGAGGCGGCTGCTCAGGAGTGTCCTCACAGGTGCTGAACCACCCCGGGACGAGCACGATGTCGCGAGGACCTTCACGCGACGCGCGATAGGCGACCCGCAAGTCACCGTTCATCGCATAGCGCGTCTCCGAGAACATTGCGGAAGTGTAAGCAGGTCAGCGAGGTCGCTCATAGCCACCGGTCCAACCGTCGCGGTGAAGTGTTCTTTGGCCAGTCGGTGCCATCACCTCGTCAAAACGTTCTGGGGGTGGCGGGATCGGCAATTACCCGACGGCACAGTCATTCTCACCTCGCCGGCAGGTAAGACCTACGTCACGACGCCCGGCAGTGCGCTGCTCTTCCCGAGCTTATGCGTGCCCACCGGCGACTTGGATGTGCCACAACTCGACCCGACAGTCGATCATTGCGGTGATCGAGCAGCGATGATGCCCCGCCGGCGTCGCACTCGACAGCAAGACCGCGCCAGCCGGGTGAACACCGAACGACGGCGAAACCACCAAGCCCGCGAAGCACGTCGCGCCAGGTCAATGGCGTTCCTGGGACCGGCCCCGCCCGGCAGCGACGACGATCCGCCACCCTTCTGAGCGTCGGCAAATGCCACACGGCACAGTCATTCTCACCCCGCCAGCGGGGACGCTAGCCCGTGACCACCACGATCACGCCGGGCGGCTGGCCGGCGACCGCAGGGGTCCGCGGCACGACGGGCGCCTTGAGCAGCTGGCCCACAGCGTCGGCGGTTTCCCGCTCGCCTGGTGCGCTGCCGAAATAGACCGTTGTTTTCGCGACATCGGGCAACGTGAGATTGCTGACCTCGGTGACGTTGTAGCCACCTTGCTTGATCTGGTCGGCGGCCTTCCCCGCAACTCCCGGTTGACTGGAAATGTTGTAGACCCGCACGTCGGATTTGGGGACGACCTTCGCCGATGTCGTCGTCGCTGTTGAACTTGCCGTCACGCTCGCCACCGACGAGTCATCGTCGGAATTACTGCCCGAACCCATCGCCTGAAAACCGACCAGCAAAAAAATGACGCCGAGAAACAGCAGGACCATCACCATGGCCCGCAGAGGAAGCCCGGTTGAGTCGGGAACGCGCTCATTCATTGACGTCACTGTAACGAGGAGTGCGCCAAAACCCACACCGACGCTCGGTGAGCAGGCAAAAAACTCAGGTGAGCTCGAACCCCAGCCGTCGCGCCGCCCGAGCCTTCTGGCGACTGGCCCGCAACCGTCGGAGCCGCTTCACGAGCATCGGGTCGGCGGCTAATGCCTCGGGTCGATCGACCAACGCGTTGAGAATCCGGTAATAGGCAGTAGCCGACATTCCGAACAACTCTTTGATGGCTTCTTCTTTGGCGCCCGCGTATTTCCACCATTGGCGTTCGAACGCCAGAATGTCGTGCTCGCGGCGGGTCAGCCCATCGGCGAGTTCAGAGTCGTTCGCCGATCGATTAGCCCGCGCCATAGCGCTGTCCATATCGCTTCCTCGACCCTTTCGGCAAATCTCGAATGCTCGCTGCTCCGGCGATATTCAACCACGTCGACAACTGTTGACCCGGAACCCAAGCCCGCGAGTCGGCTGACGAGCTGAGATTGCCTGTCCCAAGCCGACTCCGCAACCGGAGCAGGTTTCACGCAGCTTAAGCTTTGCGGTCATGGCAGTCGTACCCATTCGCATCGTGGGCGATCCGGTGTTGCACACACCCACCGAGCCGGTACCGGTCGGGGCAGACGGTTCGCTGCCGGCCGACCTGGCCGATCTGATCACCAACCTCTACGACACGATGGACGCCGCCTTCGGGGTTGGCCTGGCCGCCAACCAGATCGGTGTCGGCCTGCGGGTGTTCGTCTACGACTGCGCCGACGAGCGTGGACAGTCCGCGCGACGCCGCGGCGTGGTGGTCAACCCGGTGCTGGAGACATCGGAAATCCCCGAGACCATGCCCGACCCCGATGACGACGACGAGGGTTGCCTGTCCGTGCCGGGCGAGTCGTTCCCGACCGGCCGGGCCGAATGGGCCCGGGTCACCGGTCTCGACGCCGACGGCGCACCGGTCACCCTCGAAGGCACCGGGCTGTTCGCCCGAATGTTGCAGCACGAGACCGGACACCTCGATGGGTTCCTGTATCTCGACCGGTTGATCGGCCGGCATGCACGCGCTGCCAAACGCGCCGTGAAATCGAACAACTGGGGGGTCCCCGGATTGTCGTGGACACCGGGTGAGGTGCCGGATCCGTTCGGCCACTGATGGTTTCGTGGCCCGAGCTCGGCACCAGGGTGACGGTTCGGTACCGCCGCCCAGTCGGCTCGGTGCCGCCGCTGACCGACGCGGTCGGCCACCTGCTCGATGTCGCACCGCTGGTCCGCGTGCGGACCAAGAACGGCGCCGTCGTGCAATTCGCGCCCGAGGATGCGGTCGCGCTCCGGACGCTCAGCGATACCCCGGTGCGCGCCTCGGAGATCCGCGCGCTCGAGCACGCCGCCGCGTTAGCGTGGCCGGGGGCTGAGCAGCACTGGCTGGACGGCTGGCTGCTGCGCGCTGGAAACGGTGTGAATTCCGCTGTGCCCCTTGACCCCTCCGCCAATCAGGCGGCGATACCGGCAATCGCCGACTGGTATCGCAGCCGCGGCCTGCCCGCACGGCTGTTGATTCCCGAACGGCTGCTTCGGCTGCCAGACGAAGGCGAACACGCTAACTGGATGCTGGTACGCGATATACATGCCGGCGAGCCCGATCAAGCAGTGCAGGATGCGGCGGCACTGGCCGCGGTGACCGATGCCCCCGACGGCACCCGTTGGGTAGGGCTGTCGGCCGCACAGTCACGACCTCTGTGCGAGGCGCTGCTGGCCTGGGGTGCGGCTCGCGGCGCCACCCGCGGCTACATCCGCGTCGCCGACGGCGACACAGCAACCGCAGCGCTGGCCCGGTCGCTGGGCTTCGTGCTGCACCACCACGCGCGTTACGTCACGCTGAACACGTAGGGTCGAAGGCGTGGGCCTGCGAATAGCCACCTGGAACGTGAACTCGATCCGCTCCCGGTTGCCCCGCGTGCTGGATTGGCTGGAACGTGGCGAGGTCGACGTCCTCGCAATGCAGGAGACCAAATGCTCCGACGAGCAGTTTCCCACGATGCCGTTCCTCGAACTCGGCTACGAGGTGGCGCATTGCGGCTTCAACCAGTGGAACGGCGTGGCAATCGCGTCCCGGGTCGGCCTGGACAACATCGAGATCGGCTTCGACGGCCAGCCCACCTGGAGCAGCAAACCGGACGTCGCCGCCGCAGCCGAAGCCCGCGCGCTGGCCGCGACTTGCGCAGGAGTGCGGGTGTGGAGCCTTTACGTACCCAACGGCCGCACCCTGGACGACCCGCACTATGTCTACAAACTGAATTGGCTTGCTGCACTGCGTGATGCAGCAGAAGGCTGGCTACGTGAGAACCCGTCGGCGCAGATTGCGCTCGTCGGCGACTGGAATATCGCGCCAACCGACGACGACGTCTGGAGTGTCGAATTCTTCGAGGGTGCAACACACGTCTCGGAACCCGAGCGCAAAGCGTTCGATGCCATCATTGACACTCAATTCGCCGATGTGGTACGGCCTTTCACGCCCGGGCCCGGCGTCTACACCTATTGGGATTACACCCAGCTGAGATTTCCGAAGAAACAAGGCATGCGCATCGACTTCATCCTCGCCTCGCCTGCGCTCGCGGGGCGGGTCTCCGACGCGCAGATCGTGCGAGAAGAACGTAAAGGCAAGGCACCCAGCGATCACGCACCGGTTTTCGTGGACCTCCACACCGTCTGACGCACCAAATTAAGCGCTCGGGTATTCATCCGCTGTTCATTTACCAATCAAGGTCATAGGATTGCGGGCAACTAACACTGACTATCAGGAGTCATCATGGGTGTCGTTGACGGCGCCGTACGTAACGTGAGTCGAACGGTCAGCCGTGCCGCCTCAGCAACCACCGCAGCCGCGGGCGCCGTAGGCGGTGCCGCGGTCAACGGCGTCATGGGCGCCGTGACCGGGGCGGCCGAAGGCGTGAAAAAGGGCATCGACAGCGGCAGCCACTCGACACCGGCGGCCGCGCTGACGTTGGGTGCCCTCGGTGTCGCCGGCCTCGTCGAGTGGCCGGTGTTGCTTGCCGTCGGTGGTGGCGCACTGCTGTTGCGACGGCTCGGCAACTCGCGCAACGACAGCGCGCCGGCGCGGCCGACGAAGATCGCCGCCGTCAAGTCGACGAGTTCCGCCAGGCCACGCAAGACACCGGCCAAGAAGACGCCGGCTCGTAAGTCGCCCGGAACCCAGTCGCGCACCCGTCGTTGACGCTGTCGAGTAGGTAGCGTCGGATTGGTGCGAGCATCCTTACCGCTACGCGCGGTAACGCAGGGGCTGCAATCATTGGGTACCGTCGCCTCGACGGGTCTGACGATGTTCGCAATCCCGGTTCGCGAAGGCGTCAAGGCACTCTCCGACGGGCTACCCGCGCCCACGCTCACCAGGCACAGTTGGCGCGGCAAGGGACGAGCGTGGATCGAGGTCCGCGGACTCGACGGACCGGACGGCGCGGAGCTGGGCCGCTTCGTCGTCGACGCGCTGCGCGCACGGCCGGGCGTCAAGTCGGTCAGCCTGAACCGCCCGTTGTCGCGGGCCGTCATCGGACTCAACGGCGAGCAGACCTCCCTGCGTGAGCTGTGCCGGGACGTCGACGAAGCTGAAAGACGCTGGCGTGCAAGCGATAATCGTCGCGAACGGCGCAACGACACACGCCCCAAGCCGTTACCGGGCGACGGCCTGCTGCTGGCCACCAACGCGCTCGGAGTCGGCGCCACCGCCGTCGGTGTCGGCGCGGCGGTCGCGGGTCGACTGCTGGTGTGGCCGCGACTGTTCGACGGCGTCGAAGCGGTCGTGGTGGCCGTCGACTACCAGCCGCGGATCCGTCGGCTGATCGAAGACCGCATCGGCCACTCGGCAACCGACGCCGTGCTGTCGGTGGCGATGACGGTCGCCCACGTCCTCGAACTCTCCCCGGCATCGCTGGCGGTCGACCTGACCATGGAGATCCTGAAAGCCGCCGAGTACCAAGCGGAAGCGCAGGCCTGGCGCCAACTGGAGCCGACGTTGGCCCGGCACGCCGAACACCTGGAGGTCCACCCGGCTTCGCGCCCGGTGCCACCGCCGGACGGACCCATCGAGCGGTATGCCCGGCGCGCCGCGCTGCTGCAAGCTGCCGGCACCGCGGCCGTCGGCGCCGCCACCCGCAATATCGGCATGGCCTCGACGGCGACGTTGGTCACCACGCCGAAGGCCACCCGCACCACTCGCGAGTCGTTCGCCGCGGCGCTGGGCCAAGGACTGGCCGAGCAGCACGATGTGTTGCCACTGCGACCGGAGAAATTGCGCTGGCTGGACCGCATCGACGCGCTGCTGATCGACCCCCGGGTGTTGTGCACTAACGCATTCCGCGTGGTGCGAGTCCGTGGAGCCGACGAAGACGAGTTGTCGCCGGCCTGGAACCGCGCGCAGCTGCTCCTGGAGAACCGCGGCCTGCGCGCGGGCTGGCAGACAATTCCCGGAGTGTCCGGGGTCGAGGCGCTGATCGGCCCCAACCATCATCCGCTGGCCTCGGCGCTGCTTGCCGAGACGCGACGGGCCGGACTGGATCTGATCTCGGTCGACGTCGAAGATCTCGGTGAGCTGCGGACCGCATTCGACGACCTGCGGCCGCTGCAGCGGACCTCGGTCGACAAGGCACTCGCGGCCGCGCTGACCGATCTGCAGCAGTCCGGGCACACCGTCGCGGTGATCTCGTCGGCAGCCGGGCAGGCTCTCTCGTCCGCCGACCTCGGCTTGGGTGTGCTGCCCAACTCCGACGGGGAGCCTCCGCCGTGGACGGCCGATGTGATCCTGAGCGATCTCGCCGGCGCCTGGCGGCTGCTGCACGCCATCCCGGTAGCCAAGTCAGCCAGTCGGCGCGGCATCGAGATCGCCACGGGTGCAACGGCTTTGGGCGCACTGCTGATGGTGCCCGGGGTGCGCGGGCGAGGCCCGGGCCCAGTGACCACGGGTGCGGCCGCCGGTCTGGTGTCCGGATATCTGATGGCCCGCCGAGTGTTGCGTGAGCCGACTCCGAAGCCGGCGCCGATCAACGAATGGCACGCCATGTCGATAGAGCAGGTCCGCAGGATGCTGCCGGCGCCGGACGACGAGGCCAGCGAACCGCGTCAGACCGGGCTGGCCACCAGAGCGATGGAGACGGCTCAGCGGGGCGCAGAGCTGACCGGGCGCCCGCGCCAAGCCGTCTGGCAGTTCCTCCGGGCGGTGCGAGCGGAGTTGTCCGACCCGCTGACCCCGGTGCTGGCCCTGGGCTCGGCAGCCAGCGCGGTGCTCGGTTCGCCGGTCGACGCGGTACTGGTCGGGTCGGTGCTCACCGGCAACTCCATGCTGGCCGCCAGCCAGCGCCTGCGCGCCGAGAGCCGATTGAACGAGCTTCTGGCGCAACAGATTCCACCGGCCCGCAAAGTCACGACCGGTCCGGACGGCTCGCCGGTCTACACCGACGTCAAGGCGGCGCAGCTGCGGCCCGGCGACGTGATCGAGGTGCGGACCCACGAGGTGATCCCCGCCGACGCCCGGCTGATCGACGAAGACGACCTCGAAATCGATGAATCCACCCTGACCGGCGAATCGCTGCCGGTGGAAAAGCAGGTCGACCCCACGCCCGGAGCCGTGTTGGCCGAACGGCGCTGCATGCTCTACGGCGGAACCACCGTCGAGGCGGGTACCGCGACAGCCGTGGTGACCGCCGTCGGCGCCGACACCCAAGCCCGCCGTGCCGCTGAGCTGGTATCCAGAGACCTTGCGCCGATCGGCCTCGAGCATCAGCTCAGCCAGCTGACCAACCGGGCCTTCCCGGTCAGTGCGGGCGGTGGCCTGCTGGTCAGCGGGCTCGGCTTGTTGCGCCGCAAGGGATTACGCCAAGCCGTCGCCAGCGGTATCGCCATCACGGTCGCCGCGGTGCCCGAGGGCATGCCGCTGGTGGCGACGCTCGCGCAAGCGGCATCGGCTCGACGACTGACCAATTACGGTGCGCTGGTTCGGGTTCCACGATCGGTGGAGGCGCTGGGCCGCATCGACGTGGTGTGCTTCGACAAGACCGGGACGCTGTCCGAGAACCGTTTGCGGGTCTCGGAGGTGCATCCCGCAGACGGCTTCACCCGCGACGACGTCCTGCGCTGCGCCGCGCACGCCGCCCCGGACACCAACGGCGGACCGCAGGTGCACGCGACCGACCGCGCGATCATCGAGGCGGCCAAGTCCGGCGCAGGCTCGAGCCCCACCGAGGAGGCGGATGCCCATCTGCCGTTCCGGTCTGGCCGGTCGTTCTCGGCGTCGGTGCTGGGCGATGAGCTGACCGTCAAGGGCGCACCCGAGGTGGTGTTGGCCGCCTGCCAGGGCGTCGGATCCGACACCGAAGCGACGGTGCGGAAACTGGCCGCCGAGGGACTACGGGTCATCACCGTTGCGCGACGCCACCTCACCCCGGCACAGGTCGCGCTGATCTCCGAGGACGAGGACGCCATCGAAGGACTGGCCGGCAGCGATCTCACCCTGGCGGGATTCCTCGGGCTCTCCGACACCCCGCGGGCCGAGGCGCCCGCCCTGCTGGCGGCGCTGGTCGAGCGGGACATCGGCATCCGCCTGATCACCGGTGACCACCCGATCACCGCCAGGGCCATCGCGCGCGAGATGGGGCTGCCGGTGACGGCGGAGCAGGTCATCAGCGGCGCCGAATGGGACGCGCTGTCGCGCAAAGACCAGGAACGCGCGGCCACCGAGCGGGTGATCTTCGCCCGGATGTCGCCGGAGAACAAGGTCCAGATCGTGCAGACGCTGGAGCGCATCGGCAAGGTCTGCGCCATGGTCGGCGACGGTTCCAACGACGCCGCCGCCATCCGGGCCGCCACCGTCGGCATCGGCGTCGTTTCCGGTGGCAGCGACCCGGCCAGCGTCGCCGCCGACGTGGTGTTGGTCGATGCGCGCATCGAAGCCCTGCTCAACGCGATCGAGGAGGGCCGCGAGCTGTGGCGGCGGGTCCAGGCTGCGGTGTCGGTGCTGCTCGGCGGCAACGCCGGCGAGGTCGCGTTCGCGATCATCGGCAGCGCGATCACCGGCAATTCGCCGCTGAACACCCGGCAGCTGCTGCTGGTGAACATCTTCACCGACGCACTGCCCGCCGCGGCGCTGGCCGTCAGCAAGCCGAGCGGCCCGGTGAAACTCGAAGGACGCGGCCCCGATCAGCAGGAGCTGTGGCGGGCGGTCGCGATCCGCGGGGCCACGACGGCGGCGGCCGCGACCGCGGCCTGGGCGATGGCCGGGGTCACCGGCCGTCCGCAGCGGGCGTCAACGGTGGCGCTGGTCGCCCTGGTCTCGGCTCAGCTGGGTCAGACGCTGCTCGATTCGCGAACTCCGCTGGTCGTGCTGACCGCAGGCGGTTCGCTGGCGGTGATGGGTACCCTGATCAGCATCCCCGGCGTCAGCCAACTGCTTGGGTGCACGCCTCTCGGCCCGATCGCTTGGGCGCAGGCGCTGGGCTCAGCCGGGGCTGCGACGGCCGCGGTCGCCGTTGCGACCCGCGCATTCGCAGATAAGCGGCCACTGGAGCTGAGTGGTGCCGATCATTCGGCCGCCGAGTCCCCACGACCTCCACGGCGCCGACGCGCCACAACAGGGCATACAACTCGATCAACGGAACAGTCAGCAGACCAGCCACGGCTCCGCCTAGTGGGTCGGCGAGAGCTTCCTTCGTCGTCGACATGACTACGACGGTCCCCGCACCACCAGTCACAATGGCAACGCTGACGTTACTGAAAGGCAAATGATGGTCGAAAAGGTAAAGTCGCGCCGCGGCGCTACCCAGGCGGAAGCTGTCGCTCACATCCGAGAAGGTGAGACATTCGCCGTCAACCTGCCGGTGGTCGGGCAGGTGGAGATTCCGCGGCCCGAACAGCTCGCGTATTACGGCGGTCTGGCGGCCCTGGCCGCATTCGAGCTGATCGACTGGCCGGTCGCATTGGTCATCGCCGCAGGTCACCTGCTGGCAAGCAACCATCACAACAAGCTGCTCGAGGAGCTCGGCGAGGCCATCGAAGAGGCCGAGTAGCCGCCTAGCTTTCGCCGTCCTGCAGTGCGCGGCGGGCCGTCTCGACATCGTCGTGGATCGGCATGCACATCAGCGTGGCCACCCGGTACATGAAACTGTCCGGCGACAGCACGATGAGGATCGCCTTGTCGGCGAGTAGCCGGTCCAGTGCCGCGAAGCCGGCGCTGTCCAGGTACTTCACGCTGCTCAACTGCAGAATCAGTGGGCGCGCGCCGGGCACGTCTGACACCGACCGGGTGAACTCGCGGACGTTGGACGCATCGACTTCACCGGTCACCGTCACCTCGACAGGCGTCGGCAGGTCGTCGCCTTCCGGGACATGCAATTGGAAGACCGCGCGGGTCACGCTCTCACATCCTCGACCCGACCGGATGCCGGCAGAATCGCCTGCTCGAAACTCAGGGTGACTTGCGTGCCGCCCGCGGTGCGGGTGGTTTTCACATCGTCAGCGAGGCCGTTGATCATGGTGAGTCCCCGGCCGCGCTTCTGGCTGCGTTGACTGGCCGACGAATCGCCCGACCACTGACCGGCGTCGCTGATGGTCGCCGTGATCGCCTGACCGCGAACGAAGACTTCGACGGAGACCGTCTTGCACGTATCGGTGGTACTGCCGTGCTCGATCGCGTTGGTCAGCGCCTCGCCGGTCGCCAGCAGGATGTCGGATTCGCGCCGCGGGTCGACGCCGACGCCGGAAAGCCAGTCGCGCAACTGATGTCGCACGTCGGCGATGCAGTCCAGCGCTGCGGGCACCACGGTGGCAAAGCTACGCGCCGCGCTGTGACAAGGGCGTAGCGCCAGCAGGACGACGTCGTCGGTGTAGCCGCCGGGCGGAGCCATGCGCTCGAGCAACTCCGTGCACAATTCGCCGACCGGAAGATCGGCGCGAAAGCCGGCCGCCCCCTGCAGTCGCAGGAATCCCTGGTCCAGCGACTCCCCCGGCCGCTCGATCAACCCGTCGCTGTAGAGCAGGATCACGCTGCCTGCCGGCAACTCCTGGCCGGCGGTGTTCTGCTTGAGTGAGCTTTCCCACGCGGCCACCGGCGGGCGCCGCCCGTCGGATAAAAATGCCGCCGGCTGGTCGGGCGTCAGCAGCAGCGGATAGGGATGGCCCGCACAGGAATAACTGACGCGGGCGGGGCCGTCGCCTTGCGCGGCGTCGATCACCGCGTAGCTGACCGTCGCGCAGCGCGCACCCGGGATCGTCGAGGCGTAGCGATCCAACGTCGCGAGCACCGCGGCCGGGTCGGCGTCCATCAGGGCGGTGGCCGCCACCGCCGCCCGCAGCCTGCTCATCGCGATCGCGGCGGGCAGGCCGTGGCCGACCACGTCGCCCACCGATACCGCAACTTGGCCCGGTTCCTTCAGCGGCACAACGAGATACCAGTCGCCGCCGACCCGCATCGCCTCGCCACCGGGCTGATAGACCGCCGCGACCACCGCCGCGGTGGAGCCGCGGTCGAGGTCGAGCAGGTGGTCCTGGAAGTCGACGGCGATCCGATGTTCGCGCTGCACATTGCGAAGCCCGTCGAGCGCCGACTGGGTCAGCTTGGCAATCCTTGCCGCCCAATCGAGTTCGGCAGGATCGAATTCCCGCGTTGTCGGCCAGAGCATCCCGAGCGAGCCGATCACCCGGCCGTCCATCCCGCGCAACGGCTGGCTGATACACGCCCGGACCACGTCGACAGTCTCGTTCACCACGTGTCGATAACGCGAGCTCAGACTCAGCGTGTCGGTGATGATCATCGGTTGACCGGTTTTGATGACGTCGACGGGAACGATCGGGGTGTTCATCGAAGCGACGTGGTAGCGGTCGCGCATTTCCCCCGGTACCGGATCGCCGTACTCGAATCGGATGTTCTTGCCGTCGGAGTCGAGTACACCCAGGCAGATGACCGGGGCATCACCCGAAGCGAACGAACAGCCCTGCAACGCCGTGGCGATCGCCGCGCCGGAGTCGGCTGACTGCAGGGCGGCGTCGAGCTTCGCGAAGTCGAGATCCATCTGCGCCTGCGCGTCGCTGGTCTGCCGGGTGGCACGTTCGCGGGCGACCGCCGACAGCCGTGCGGCCACGCGATCGATCAGGTCACTCGAGGTGAACGGCTTCGGCAGATAATCGTCGGCGCCACCCGAGTAGCCCTCGCTGATCGCCTCCGCGCCCGCCCGCGCACTCAGCATGAGCACCGGCGTGGCCGCCAGTTTCGGGTCGGCGCGGATGGCCGCGATGAACTCGAAACCGTCGAGGCGGGGCATCATCACGTCGGTCACGATCACGTCCGGACGAAGTCTGCGGGCGGTCTCGATGCCCTCCTGCCCGTCGGCAACCAGGACGGTCCGCCAGCGAGGTGACAGCACCCGCTCCAGATGCGCTCGCATGTCAGCGTTGTCGTCGGCGACCAACACCAGCTCACGGTCGTCGGCCACCGGCGCTTCGCCCTCCGCCTGGGCGGGGCGCGCCAGCGCCCACTGGCCGGCTTCGACGACGTACGGGTTGTCCAGCAGCCCGGCGGGCGAATGCTCGACCGGCTTGCCGCGCGCCGATCGAGGCAGCCGGATGGTGACGGCGGTGCCGCGGCCGAGTTGGCTGTGGAATTCGACGGTCCCCTGCTGCAACTCGACGAGTCCCTGCACCAACGACAGTCCGATGCCGGTGCCTTCGACGCTGCGGCCGTGCGCGCTGTCGGCGCGGAAGAAGCGTTCGCCGAGTCTTTCCAGATCGGCCGCGGCGATGCCGACACCAGTGTCGCGAATGGTGATGTGGCAGAAGGCCGTATCGCTGTGCGTCGTGACGGTGACCGAGCCTGTCAAGGTGTATTTCACCGCGTTGGACAACACATTGAGAATGATGGTTTCCCACATGCCCGGGTCGACGTCGGCTACCGCCGGGTGGCAGTCCAGCACCAATTCGAGGCCGGCGCGCTCGCAGAGTTCGGAGAACGGCGCCGCGATGTGCGACGTCAGAGCTCCGACATCGGTGCAGATCAAGCTGGCGGTGGCACGACCGGCTTCGATGCGGGAGAAGTCCAGCAACGCATCCACCAGCCGCTGTAGCCGTCCCGCGTTACGCCTGGCCGTACTCAGCTGATTCGACAACGTGCTGTCCGGGGCGCTGTCCGACAGCGCGTCGTCGAGCGGGCCGAGCAAGAGAGTGAGCGGAGTGCGAAACTCGTGGCTCACATTGGTCAGGAACGCGGTCTTGGCATGGTCCAGTTCGGCGAGTGCATCCGCCCGCTGCCGCTGCTGCTCGTAGGACACCGCCGACGCCATCGCCGAGGACAGCTGGTCGGCCAGCAATTGGCAGAAGCCGATGTACTGCTCGTCGAGCACGGCAAGCGGACTGGTTGCGACCAGCAGAGCTCCGGCGACCGGACCCTCACCCAGCGGCAGCAGCAGCGCCTGATCCGGACAGTCGCCGGCCAGCACGTCGTCGATGCCGTCGATCATCGCTGCGACGTTCTCGACGACGTGCATCGTCGCGCGCGTCCGCGGCTTCGGCTCCGACTTGGTCAGCGTCGCCAGCGACAGCGGTAGCAGGGGCCGCACCGCGGGCGTGGCCGCACGCAACGTGACGTCGCCGGTCTCCGGATCACCGATATACGCCGCGACGAACGGCACATCGGGCTGGTCGGCGCACGCCGCCACCGCCGCCCCGGCCGCATCGTCGAGCGTGTTGGTGTCGAGCACTGCGGAGGCCACCGCGTTCAGCAGGTGCAGCCGACGCTCGCTCAACACACGGTCAGTGGTCTCAAATGACGGACAGAAGATGCCGAACGTCTGACCGTCCTTCCCGATCAGCGGGCTGTAGGTGAAGGTAAAGAACCGTTCCCGGCGCCGGCCTGCGGTCATCATCGGCAACCTCAGGTCGTAGGACCAGGTCGCTTCGCCGGTGGCGATGACGCTGCGCACCATCGGCTTGACCGACTCCCAGACATCCCACCAGGCGTATTGCCCACGCTGGCCCAACGCCACCGGATGCCGGTCGTCCAGGATCGGGATGTACGCGTCGTTGTAGACCAGGAACAATTCCTCGCTGTCCAGCCATAACACCGTCGGAAACCGCGACGTCAAAACCAGCGCCACCGCCGAGCGCACTTCCGTCGCCCAGGCCATCGGCGGCCCCAAGGGATGTGCCGTCCAGTCGAACTCGGCGAAACGGCGACCCATTTCGCCACCGAGCGCGACAGCGGCAGCCAGATCAGGCGGCAGATCCTTTGGGTCGGCCGGCCAGCCGGGGCGTTGCTGGCCGCTCACGACTCCTGCCCGGAATCGCGGCCTTCCAGTGCGTCCGGCAACGTGGGATACAGCTCGAGCAGAGCGTCGAGATTCGTCACCTCGATCGGACGGACCACAAGATCGTTATCCGCGACCAGCCGTACCGATGTCCCGGCTCGAAGGCCCTGCTTGTGGCAGTCGAGAATCGCGTTCAATCCCGCGCTCCCGAAATACGTCACGTGCTGTAGATCGATGACGAGCAATCGTGACTGCTGGCCCCCGGCCTGCTGCAGCGCGGTTTCCAGTTGTGACCTGAGCTCGCCCGAGGTACTGGAATCGATCTCGCCCCTGGCGTGAACCAGTACGGCGTCGGGTCGAACCTCGGAGTCGACCACCAACAGTTCCATCGCGTTCACCCGCTTCGGTGCACTCAAACCATTCACCCTCAGACCACGGGTCCAGGTCCAGGCCGCGGGACGGCAGCGCCATCCGTTGCTGTGACGAGCCTAGTCGGCAGCAGGCCTAGGCGGTGGATTCACCCGGAATACGTTGGTGCACGGTCAGCAGAAGGTGGTCGAACGCGGCCTGCACTTCAGCCGATGCTGCTGGCAGAGTTGAGACTTCGGCGATGAGCTGCTTGGCCAACGACCGCAGCTTGGTGTTGGTTTCCTGCGACCGCCACCGCAGCACACCGAAGGCCTGTTCGGCACTGACCCGGTAGACAGCCATCAGGATGCCTTTGGCCTGCTCGATCACCGCCCGCGCCTCGAACAGGTCGGGCAGCGCCTCGTCGAGGGCTACCTGGCGGGTCTCGACGAACGTCGCGGTCAGGTCGACGTAGTAACCGGACGTACCCACCACCGCGCCGGAGTCGTCATACATCCGGTCGGCCAGCACCATCGCGTCGTGCACCTTGCCCGCGGTGTCGACGAACCGGTGCCGGCTGGAAATTGAGGTTTTGGACAGCAACGCCTGGTCGAGCTGATCCTGGACGTGCCGACGGTCATCGGGGTGCTTGTGCGACATCAACAGCTCCGTCGTCGGCTCGACGGTGCCGGGCTCATAGCCGTGCATCCGCGCCACCTCGTCGGACCATTCCCAGCGTTGACCGACAAACCAGAAACGGAAGGCACCGACGCCCCCGTCGTCTCCCGCGGCCTCGGGCCACCGGGCAGGCAGAGCGTCGGCGCCAATCCGGGTATCGGCGGCCTCGCGCACGGTTGTCATCTTTCCACCGATGGCACAGGTTGCCCACCGATCGGTCAGGTCCTGCCCGCTTAGACGTACGCGATGCCGCGGCTGCGCTAGCGTGGGGAGCGCAACGAAAAAACAACCACGGGAGCGCACGCCCGGTGCGCTGAGAGGACGGCTCGGGGCCGTCGACCGTACGAACCTGACCGGGTAATGCCGACGTAGGGAGATGACGTAATGACCGATTTAGCAGTCGAACCAACGGTGACCACCGGCGCGATCGCCGGCAGCAGCAAGGTCTACCACAGCATCGATGCCGTTCCCGGCGCGAAAGTGCCCTTCCGACGGGTGAACCTGTCCAACGGCGAGCACCTCGACCTGTACGACACCTCCGGGCCGTACACCGACCCCGACGCGGAGATCGACGTGACGGCCGGTCTGCCGCCGCGTCCGGGCGTCGTCCGCGACCGTGGCACCCAACTGCAGCGGGCCCGTGCCGGCGAGATCACCGCCGAGATGGCGTTCATCGCCGCCCGTGAGCAGATGCCCGCCGAGCTGGTCCGCGACGAGGTCGCCCGTGGCCGGGCGGTGATCCCGGCCAACTACAACCACCCCGAACTCGAGCCGATGATCATCGGCAAGGCGTTCGCGGTCAAGGTCAACGCGAACATCGGCAACTCGGCGGTGACGTCGTCGATCGCCGAAGAGGTCGACAAGATGGTGTGGGCGACCCGCTGGGGTGCGGACACCATCATGGAGTTGTCGACCGGCAAGGACATCCACGCCACCCGTGAGTGGATTCTGCGCAACTCACCGGTCCCGGTCGGCACCGTGCCGATCTACCAGGCGCTGGAGAAAGTCAACGGCGACCCGACGCTGCTGACGTGGGAGATATACCGCGACACCGTCATCGAGCAGTGCGAGCAGGGTGTCGACTACATGACCGTGCACGCCGGTGTGCTGCTGCGGTATGTGCCGTTGACGGCCAAGCGGGTCACCGGCATCGTGTCGCGCGGCGGGTCGATCATGGCCGCCTGGTGTCTCGCACACCACCAGGAATCGTTCCTGTACACCAACTTCGACGAGTTGTGCGAGATCTTCGCGCGCTACGACGTGACCTTCTCGCTCGGCGACGGGCTTCGGCCCGGATCGATCGCCGACGCCAACGACGCTGCGCAGTTCGCCGAGCTGCGCACGCTGGGTGAGCTGACCAAGATCGCGAAATCCCATGGCGCACAGGTGATGATCGAAGGCCCCGGGCACGTCCCGATGCACAAGATCGTCGAGAACGTCAGGCTGGAAGAGGAACTCTGCGAGGAGGCTCCGTTCTACACGCTGGGGCCACTGACCACTGACATCGCACCGGCCTACGACCACATCACCTCGGCGATCGGCGCCGCGATCATCGCCCAGGCCGGGACTGCGATGCTGTGCTACGTGACCCCCAAGGAGCATCTGGGCCTGCCCGACCGCAAAGACGTGAAGGACGGCGTGATCGCCTACAAGATCGCCGCGCACGCAGGCGATCTGGCCAAGGGACATCCGCACGCCCAGGATCGCGACAATGCGTTGTCGACGGCGCGGTTCGAATTCCGCTGGAACGACCAGTTCGCGTTGTCGCTCGACCCGGACACCGCGCGGGAATTCCACGACGAGACACTGCCGGCCGAGCCGGCCAAGACGGCCCACTTCTGCTCGATGTGCGGCCCGAAGTTCTGCTCGATGCGCATCACACAGGATGTGCGGGAGTACGCCGCCAAGCATGGCCTCGACAGCGAGGAAGCCATCGAGGCCGCCATGGCGGAGAAGTCGGTCGAGTTCGCCGAGCACGGCAACAGGGTGTATCTGCCACTCGCCCAACAGTGAATTATCTTCCGCTGGCGCCGATCGGTAGCACGCCACTGCGAGTGCTGACGATTGCCGGATCGGACTCCGGCGGCGGCGCGGGCGTGCAGGCCGACCTGCGCACCTGCAATCTCCTCGGTGTGCACGCGCTGTGCGCCGTGACCGCGGTGACGGTGCAGAACTCGGTGGGCGTGAAGGATTTTCACAAAGTTCCGGGCGATGTCGTCGCCGCCCAAATCGAGGTGGTGTGCGACGACATCGGGCTGCAGGCCGCAAAGACCGGCATGCTCGCTTCGAGCGACATCATCGAGGCCGTCGCGCAGAGTTGGCACGACCACGGCGCCGGCATTCCGCTCGTGGTCGACCCGGTCTGCGCGTCGATGCACGGCGATTCGCTGCTCGATCACGCGGCACTGGATTCCCTTCGCGCCGAACTGTTTCCGCTGGCGACGCTGGTGACGCCGAACTTGCACGAGGTACGACTGCTGGTCGGCATCGACGTCGTCGACGCGACGACCCAGGCCGATGCGGCGCGGGCCCTGCACTCGCTGGGCCCGCAGTGGGCGCTGATCAAGGGCGGACATCTGCAGGGCTCTGCCAGTAGCACCGATGTGTTGTTCGACGGCAACGACTTTCACGAGTTCGAGACGCCGCGGGTGGACACCGGTCATGATCACGGCGCCGGCGACACGCTGGCGGCCGCGACGGCGTGCGCGCTCGCCCACGGCTACACCGTGCCTGACGCCGTCGCGTTCGCCAAAGCGTGGGTGACCGAATGTTTGCGCGCCGCTTACCCACTCGGACACGGCCATGGCCCGGTGTCGGCGATGTTCAGGTTGCAGCCGTGAACAACCTCGACGACATCGGGGGGATCGCCCACGAACCCGACGACACACCGGCCGGTGTCGTCGTGCTGACACACGGGGCGGGCGGCAACCGGGATTCGCCCTTGCTGCAACGGCTTTGCGACGAGTGGGCCCGGCACGGCTGGCTCGCCGTCCGCTACAACCTGCCATATCGCCGACGACGTCCCAAGGGGCCGCCGTCCGGGTCGGCCGCCACCGACCGGGCCGGCATCGTCGAGGCCATCGCCGTGTGCCGCGGGCTGGCCGACGGACCGCTGATCGCCGGCGGCCACTCCTACGGTGGCCGGCTGACGTCGATGGTGGTGGCCGCCAAGGAGGTACACGTCGACGTGCTGACGCTGTTCTCCTATCCGGTGCATCCGCCGGGTAAGCCCGAGCGCCTTCGCATCGAGCACCTGCCCGACATCGCGGTACCGACGGTGTTCACCCACGGCACGGCCGACCCGTTCGGCAGTCCCGAAGAGGTGTTCGCTGCCGCCGGGTTGATTCCCGCGCCGACCCAGATCGTCGAGATCGCCGGTGCACGACACGATCTGGGCTCGAAGACGCTCGATGTGCCCGCCTTGGCGGTGGCCGCGGCGATGCGCCTGCTCGGCCGCGGTTAGTTCACCCGACGTTGGATTGCCGGCTGCGATCCCCAACGACGTCCGCCGCGACGCAGACCGCGGCGTACACCTCTTTCGGTGTCGAACCTTGCTGGACGATGTCGGCCAAGTGAGGTGAACACGCCGGACGGACGTACCTGCGACGGGGATGGCACGCCGATCTCCTTCCAACGATCTGCACAGACGGGCAGGCGGTGGACGGCGGCACGATGACGCCGCGTCACTGTGCCGCTGCCCACCTCCGCGTTCAGGCGTTGACCACCTCGCGATTGAGCGCTTGGTGTTCTTCGCCATGGCCGATGGCGATCTTGCGGGGCTTGGCCTTCTCGGCCACCGGAATGCGCAGCCGCAGCACGCCTTTCTGGTAAGAAGCCTCGATCCGGTCGGTGTCGAGGTTCTCACCGAGGACCAGTTGACGGCTGAACACTCCGCGCGGGCGTTCGGTCGCCAGCATCTCGCGGTTCGGGTCGACCGCCGGGCGTTGAGCACGCACGGTCACCACGTTGCGCTCGATGTCGAGGTCCAGTGAGTCCTGGTCGATGCCCGGCAGGTCGAACTCGACGTAGAACACGTCGCCTTCACGCCACGCGTCCATCGGCATCACCGCCGGGCGAGCGGCGGTACCCAGCGCCTGGTGGGCGAAGCGGTCCAGCTCACGGAACGGGTCGGTACGCATCAGCATGGTGGTCACCTCTGACTCTCCAATCCTCTGTAGGATGTCATTCATAACCTGTGTCAGTTGACACAGATTTGATATAGCATCTCGAACATAATGACGCAAGTGTGATACAAAGATTTCCTGTACTTCCTAGCAAGGATGAGTTCGATGACCGACCTACCCGAAACCCCGGGCACGCCAGGTGCGAGCCAGGGGGTCTACGGCATCTCGGTAGCCGCCGAGCTGTCCGGCGTCGCCGTGCAGTCACTTCGCCTCTATGAGCGCCACGGGTTGCTCAGCCCGACCCGTAGTGACGGCGGGACGCGCCTCTACAGCGCCGACGACCTGGCGCGCCTACGCCGAATCAGCGAATTGCTCTCTGCCGGCGTCAATCTCGCGGGCATCGCGCGCATTCTCGACCTGCAGGACGACAACGCCGCGTTGCTTGCCGACAAGCGCGCCACGAGCGGCAAGGCGGCGAAGAAAACTCCATCGAACTGAGGTCGGCCCTGCGAGTTACCAGTACCAGGGGTACCGCGTATATTGTCTGTCCATGAATTCGGAGCACTTCGAGGCCCTCGTCGTCGGGGCCGGCTTCGGGGGTATCGGCGCGGCGATTCAGCTCAAGCGCCTCGGGATCGACGACTTCGTCATCCTTGACCGTGAGGACGACCTCGGCGGAACCTGGCACGTCAACCACTATCCGGGTTTGGCCGTCGACGTTCCCACCACCACCTACTCGTACTTCTTCGAACCGAACCCGAACTGGTCACGGTTGTTCACCCCTGGACCGGAGATCAAGCAGTACGCCGCCGGGGTGGCCGACAAGTACGACGTGCGCCGGCACATGCGGTTCAACACGGTCGTGGAAAGCGCCCGCTGGGACGACGAGACCCGGCACTGGCAGGTGGCGCTGGCCGGTGGCGACGTGGTGTCGGCGCGCTACCTGATCACCGCCACCGGCTTCCTGTCCCAGCCGAAGACACCCGACATCCCGGGAATCACCACCTTCGATGGCAAGGTCATCCACACCACCGATTGGGAGGACGACTTCGACCCGACGGGCAAGCGGATCGGGATCATCGGAACGGGCGCGACGGCGGTGCAGCTGATTCCGAAGCTCGCGGAGAAGGCCGCCGATCTCACCGTCTACCAGCGCACCCCGATCTGGGTGGCACCGAAGATCGATCTGCGGTTCTCCGACGGGGCCAAGCGGCTCTTCGCTCGCTTACCGTGGACCCAGCGGACGATCCGCGCGGTCACCGACACCATCTACGAGTTGATGATCACCATCGGCTTGGTGCGATACCGCGTTCCGCTGTTCCGGCGGCTCAATATCTCTGCGATGGATCTGTGCAAGATCAACCAGTTTGTGGCGATCCGTGACAAAGAACTCCGCCGCAAGCTCACCCCCGACTACGACATCGGCTGCAAGCGCCCGACGTTCTCCAACACATATTTCCGCACCTTCACCAAACCGCACGTGCACCTGCAGGCCGACGGCATCGAGCGCATCGAGGCCGACGGCATCGTCAACGCCGACGGAACCAAAACCGAGATCGACACGCTGGTGCTGGCCACCGGATTCGACCTCTGGGAAGCCAACTTCCCGGCCATCGAGGTCATCGGACGGGACGGGCGCAACCTCGGAAAGTGGTGGCGTGAAACGCGATTCCAGGCCTATCAAGGCGTATCGATGCCGTACTTCCCGAACTACCTCAGCCTGGCCAGCCCATTCGCTTTCTTGGGGTTGAACTTCTTCAACACCATGGAGTACCAGATGCGGCTGATGGACCGGCTTTTCACCGAGGTCAAGCGGCGCGGCGCCGATACCTTCGAAGTAACCGAAGAGGCCAACGCGCACTACCTCGACCGAATGACCGAACTGCTCGGTGATTCGCTGTGGATCCTCGGTAACTGCGCCTCGTCACGGTCCTACTATTTCAATCCCAGCGGCGAGCCCTCGCTGCTGCGTCCGATGGCCACCTCGACCGCAATCGAAGAAGCGTCGAATTTTCCGCTGAGCGACTACGCGATCAGCTAAGGAGCGAACATGTCTCGCAAGAGTAACCGCGTCGCGCGATACACCGGTTTGGCGTTGGCCGGCGCCGGGCTGTCGCACTTCACCAGCCCGCGACTCTTCGAGCCGATCACCAAGTCTGCGTTTCCGCGCAACACACGTCAGCACGTCTACACCAACGGCAGCATCGAAACCGTGCTGGGGCTTGGCTTCAGCAGCAAGCAGACCCGCAGCTTCGCGACGGTCGGTTTGATCGGATACCTCGCCTATCTGGGCGGAAACGCCGTCCGGCACTCCTCCCGCTGAACCGCATCACCCCCCAACCACCCTTGGCTGCGCCTAATTTAGACAGTTTCAACTGTACAGTTTGAACTGTCGGGTGTACCGTTGGCGACGTGGACGGGATCAGCGAGTCGGCAGCCGCAGCGGCCCGGGATCTACGGGTGATGTTCAGCCGATTACGCCGTCAGCTCAAGGAAGTCGAGGTCGGCGGCGGACTGACACCATCGCAGACCGCGGTGCTCACCCGGTTGTGGAAAGAGGGCGCATCGTCGGCGAGCGCATTGGCCGCGGCGGAGCGAGTGCGGCCGCAGTCGATGGCCGCCATCCTGACCGGCCTCGACCAGCACGGCCTCATCCGGCGCGCACCCGACCCTGATGACGGTCGGCGGCAGGTGATTTCGCTGACCGCCGCGGGCCGCCGGCGCGCTGAAAGCGACCGCCAGATCCGCGAGGAATGGCTGGCCCGTGCCATACACGAACGCTATACGGAGCGAGAACGCCGCGTCATCAACGATGCGTTGGCGCTGCTCCAGCGTTTGACCGACTGACGAAGGAGCGTGCAATGGAAGTTGGCATTCACTACATCGACTTTTTACCGGGTGACCCCGCGAATCTGGCGCCGACCCTGCTGTCGACCGCGACGGCCGCCGAGGAGATCGGCGCCACGATGTTCACCCTGGCGGATCATTTCTTCCAGATGGAAAACGTTGGGCGCGCCGAGGATCCGTTCTTGGAGGGCTACACGTCGCTCGGTTACCTGGCCGGCCGGACCACCAGCATCACGTTGACATTGATGGTCACCGGTGTCACCTATCGGTATCCAGGTGTACTGGCCAAGACGGTGACGACACTCGATGTGCTCTCGCAGGGCCGGTCGATGCTGGGCATCGGAGCCGCCTGGTATGAGCGGGAACACCTGGCCCTCGGCGTTCCCTATCCGCCGTTGAGCGAGCGCTTCGAAATGCTCGAAGAGACGCTGCAGATCTGTCAGCAGATGTGGAGCGACAACAACGGCGCTTACCAGGGAAAGCACCATCAACTGGCCGAGACGATCTGTCAGCCGCAGCCGATTCGCCGGCCGCCGATCCTGATCGGTGGCGGTGGTGAGAAGAAGACGCTTCGGATGGTCGCACAGTACGCCGACGTGTGGAATTCAACCGACTACGACGCCGACGTGGTCGCCCACAAAATTGGTGTGCTGCAAAGACATTGCGATACTGTGGGTCGCGACGTCACCGAGATCCAGAAGACGGTCGGACTGTTCGTCGATCCATTCGACGACGTCGATGGATACCTGAAGACGGTCGAAGGTTTGGCCGGGCTCGGTGTCCAGATGATCAACGTAGGCCCGTTCCCGGGCAACCCGGACCCCGCAGGCTTCGTGAAGCGCTACGGGGACGAGTTGATGCCTCGGATTGCTCAAATCGGTTGAGCCAGTTACAGCCCCGAGATGATCCGCGCACGTTTGGCGAAGTACTCGGTCTCGGAAATGGTGCCGCTGTCGCGCATGCTCTCGAGCTCTTGCAGTCGCTGCGACGTCGGCGCCGCGAACGGCGGCTGTGCAACGGTGTGATGCTGCCAGGGCGGTGCGGCGATGCTCGGCTTGTCACCGAAATTGAGTATGCCGAGCCGGAATAGCAACAGAATCACCGCGATGATTCCTCCGGCCGGGAGTCCCATGTAGAGGATCCATCCACCGGACAGGCCGGCCTGACTCAGGACGATGTAGCGGAACACGAGCGACGCGGTGAACAGTGCGGCGATTGCTCCAGCCGCGATGATGAAAGGCTTGTTGTTGTTCATGAAAGGCTTCCTTTGTTGTGGTGAGCACTGGGTGCCGCCGCAGCGGCACCCAGTGGCCGGTCTCGGCTACGGGCAGGTGACGTCGAGCTCGAACGACTTGTTCACCGGGCCGGCCATCGGGTTGGACATGTCCACACCGCTGGCGGTACCGCTGATCTTGTAGGTGCTGCCGTCCTTGGTGGCATCGGCCTTGCCGGACGTTCCGCCGACACCCAACGACACACCGTTGACATTGCCGAGGGCAACGGATTTGACGACCAGCGGATTGGCGTCCGTCAACACCGCGCCAATGCCGGTGGGTGCCCCACCGGAGCCGGATCCGCCTCCGATGGCGATGTTGACGGTGCCGGCCGCGGTGGTGCAGGCCACTTGGCCCTTCACGTTCTGGTCCTTACCGTCGACGAGCACCTTGGTGTTGGACGACCCGGCCGGGGCGACAGCGGCGTTGCCGGCGCGGACCGTTCCGTCGTGGTGTGAACAACCGGCCAACGCCGCAGCGAGGGTTGCTGCCGCACCGGCGGTGATCATGAGTTCGCGTTTCATTGCTGCTCCTTTGTGTTTGCTGACGCGATGCGTGATCACAGTGCGACACGGGGCTTTATGGATTCTTAATGACTTACCGGTCGGAGTCGGTCGACATGTCCAGGTACATCGACTGAATACCGACACGCCCCGGGCCGGTGAAGCGGTTGAAGATGAGATTGCCTGTCCCGCCGAACATTCCGGTGCGCAGCCCGTAGATCTTTGGTTCCATTCGTACACTCTCGTCGCGGTAGATCCAGCTTCCCGGCTCCACGTCGATCTGCTCGCCCGGGGCCAGCACCTTCTCGAAGACGTTGCCGTAGCCGTGCAGCCACAGCACACCTTCTGACTTTGGCGCAGCGAACCGGTCGACGAAGAACCCGGTCGACCCGAACAGCATATTTCGGATGCCCTTCTGCCGAGCGAAGCCGTACTCGAGATTTCCTGTCGCCGCGAGGTATTGGTGCTCGCGGACTTCGACGGCCGAACCGGCGCGCAAATGGAGCGGAAATACGTGCCCGACGCCATCGCGGGAGAACGCGATCTGTCCCGGCCCGTTGGCCTCGGTCAACAGCAGCTGCATGCCGGCGACCATTCTCTTGAGCGCACCTTTGCCCCGGACGCCGATCTTGAGGGCGGGATCCTTCCACAACACGATGTGATGCTCGAAAAAGACTGGCACGCTGCCGTCGAGCCAGATGTGCAGCACCGGAACGAGCTCTCCGTCGATGCGGTAGTACACGCCCGGGACGCGCCCGTCGGCAACGGTGGTCGGCATCAGCTGGGGTGGTTCGGGCCGGTAGTTCATCGTCAGTGCTCCTTTGAATTGTCGATCCGGTTTTGCACCACAATCCGCCGGCGGCCTGAACGGATCCTAAGTAGCGCGCCCAGTCTCTGTTTCGAGGGTGAATTCCTGGTCACCGATGCGAATACGATCGCCGTCGCGTAGTTGGGTACTGGGATCGATTCGGCGGCCGAGTACGCGGACCCCGTTGGCCGAACCCAGGTCGGTGATGAGGAACGTCGTGCCG
This sequence comes from Mycobacterium cookii, assembly GCF_010727945.1. Lineage (NCBI taxonomy): Bacteria > Bacillati > Actinomycetota > Actinomycetes > Mycobacteriales > Mycobacteriaceae > Mycobacterium > Mycobacterium cookii. The sequence goes on along the minus strand of NZ_AP022569.1, from coordinate 4,112,889 downwards.
TCGTCGGTGATGACGGCGTGGTGGCGACTCACTTTGGCGTCGGACAGCACGATGTCGTTGTCGGGACTGCGACCGATCCGGGTGGCCGTGCCGGCCAGGGCGTAGCGTTGCCCGTCCGCGCCGCGCAACGCCGCCGGTGTCGGTCGGTGGACCCGAATTGCGTTGTCGGACTGAGCAACAATGGTGTCTTCGGCGTGCACCTGCGCGGTTTTGTGCACGTCGAGCGTTTCCTGTCGCAGGATCCGTTCGTAGAGCTCACGTACCGTCCACCCGGGGTCGATACCGAGGTCTTCGGCCAGCAACGTCTTGAGCCGCAGATAAGTATCGAGAGCATCTGATTGGCGGTCGGCCAGATAGTAGGCGGTCATCAGCTGGGCCCACAGCGGCTCTCGATAACCGTGCGTCACGGTCAGCGCCTCGAGGTCGGTGATCACGGCGTGTGCTCGGCCACTGGCGATTTCGGCCTCGGCTCGAGCGATGTGCACGACTACCTTCTCCTCATCGAGCGCCGCGGCGAGGGTTTCGACAAAGTGAAAGTCGCGCAGATCTTCGAGGACCGGGCCGCGCCACTGCGCCAGCGCGGCCGACAGGTGCCGGGCGGCCGGCTCGAAGTGTCCGGCGGCTGCGGCCTGCAGCCCGGCATTCTTCTCGGCGACAAAGCGCCCGAAGTCATATTGATCATCGGCGATGGTCAGTTGGTATCCCGGCGGTGTGCTGGCCAGCGCGGTGCGGTCCAGACCCGCGCCGCTCAAAAGCCGGCGCAGATTCGAGATGTAGGCGTGCAGTGTCGCCCGGGCTCCTTGTGGTGGTCGTTGATCCCACGCGGCGCCGATCAGGGTGTCGATGGCCACCGGCCGGTTCGCATTGACGACCAACACCGCCAACACCGCTCGCTGCTTGGGCGTGCCCAGCGGTATCGACGCTCCGCCGACGCGCATTTGCAACGGACCCAGGACACCGAATTGAACTGCGTCGTCCTCTGATCCGGCAGTCGGCGATACCGCAAAGGCCGGCCCCGTGCCTACCCCGTCGCTCATCATGCCGTTTCCGCGCCCACCAGATTCGCCAGCTAAACACCAGCAGCATAGCTAGGATTTGCCCATGCCGGTCTCGGTGGGCGAACTGTTCGCGGAATACACGATCCTGCGCGTGCTCGGCGCCGGTGGCATGGGCACGGTGTACCTGGCCGCGCATCCGCGCTTGCCGCGCCAAGACGCGCTGAAGGTGTTACCCGCGGAGTGGACCGCGGATCCGGATTACCGCGCCCGCTTTTTGCGCGAGGCTGAACTCACGGCGAGCTTGTCGCATCCCAACATCTTGGGCGTCCACGATCGCGGCGAATACGACGGCCAGCTCTGGATCTCGATGGATTATGTGGCCGGCACCGATGCGGCGCAGCTGTTGCGCGAGCAGCATCCCGCGGGGCTGCCCGCCGGCGAGGCGATGCAGATCATCACCGCGGTGGCATCGGCGTTGGATTACGCGCACCAGCGGGGTCTGCTGCACCGAGATGTCAAACCGGCCAACATCCTGCTGGATCCCCAGGCGCAGCGGATTTTTCTGGCCGACTTCGGTATCGCACGGCTGATCGACGACCCATCGGGACTGACCGCAACCAACATGGCGGTCGGCACCATGGCCTACGCGGCGCCCGAGCAGCTGCGCGGTGAGCCGCTCGACGGACGCACCGACCAGTATGCGCTGGCGTGCACCGCTTTCGACTTACTGACCGGATCCCCGCCCTACGCCGACTCCAACCCCGCCGTGGTGATCACCAAACATGTTGCGGCGCCGGTGCCGTCATTGGCGCAACGGCGACCCGAGCTGGCGGCGCTGGATCCGGTGATGGCCAAAGCGATGGCGAAAGCGCCGGCTGATCGGTTTGCCAGCTGCCGGGACTTCGCCCGCGCACTGAGCGACGCGCTCCGCTCCCCGCCCGGGCAGGTCCGTGCGCCTGCTCCGCCGTGGCAGCCGAGCCAAGTGCCTCCCGCTCCCACCCTGATGACCGCCAGACGGCGAATCCGCGCGCCCCGCTTGGTGATTGCCGCGAGCATCGCGCTACTAGCCGTCGCCGCAGCGGTATTCGGGGGCGTAACGTTTGTGCAGCATCGGCATCGAGCCGGAACCGCGCCGCCGGTCGCCGCCGCCAGCCCACACAACTTCGACGGCACCTACCGGGCGAATTACGGGCCGGCCACCGATCTGCAGGGTAAACCGATTCCCGGGGGGCCGGCGATGGCCGCCGCGTGGGGTGTGCGCTCGGTCTGCAGGGCGGCCGGCTGCGTCGCGACCGCGTCATACCTGGGTGGCAGCGGCATCGTTCCCGTCTCGGATCTGGTGTTCGACCAAGTCGGCGGCCGCTGGATTGCCGTGGGAATCGGGTCAACTCAGTGCAACGACGCCCCCGTCGAGGTGTGGGTGGTGTTCACCCTGCAACCGCAACCGGACGGCACGCTGTCGGGCGACACGACCAGGGGCACCACCAACAGCTGCAGCGCCTTCAAGCGCACCGTGACCTTCACCCGGACCGGCGACGCCGACACCACCAAGATTCCCGACCCGGCGGGCCTACCACCGCGAGCGGTGTCCCCGGCCTCGACGCTGCACGGCCGCTACCACGAGGCGATCACCTATTCGAACGGCAGTTTCACACCCGGGCTTGATGATCTGACCGTGCAGACCGACTGCCTTCGCACCGGGGATCGGTGCATGAGCATGTTCCATGCCCCCGACGGGGTCGTGCCGTTGGTCTTCGCGGACGGAAAGTGGACGCGTAATGACGAGGGCACCGTGCCGTGCAGTCTCGGCGGTACGACGCAGACCAAGATCACCGCGGAATACCCACTGCCCGCAGACCTGCAGGATCCGATCCCGTTACTGATCGGGCACGGCACGAATGTCTCAACCGGAAGTGCTTGCATCGGTGGCGATTTCGAAGACAAATTCGAGCGAACCGGCGACTGAGCGTCCGACTACTTCGACACCGTGTGGCGGGTCCGGTCTTCGCGGACCGGAACTCCGTTGCGGCCGGTCAGATCTTGGGCGTAGAGCCCGATCGAGTAGGCCACGCCGCCGCCGTTGATGCCCAACGCGGTCTTGTCGATGTGATCAAGGGTGTCGGTGTCCTTGTGGTAGTTCGGGTCGAACGGCTGGTCGGCGGCGCCGCCCCACAACTTCGCCTCTTCCTGCGTCTCCTTGACCTCGGCGCCGGAGAACAAGCCGCCGGCCGGGATACCCGCCACGGTGAACCCGTCATAGTCCGACCTGCCGTCGAAAGACGTATCCTGCGGGGTCTTTCCGGCTGAGTTGAGGTAGGCGGCCAACGACCGCTCGATACCGGCGGAGCCCTCGGGCACGACCGGATTGCCCCGCTGATCGAGCGGCAGAGACTGATCACCGTCGTAGGTGAAGTAACCCGGGTTGGGCGACGCGAGCATGTCGAAATTCAGATACAGCGCAATGTCTTTGAGCGCGTTGAGATCCAGCGACTCGACATACTTTCGCGATCCGATCAGACCGAGCTCCTCTGCACCCCAGAAGCCGACCCGCACCGCGTTGTGGATCCCCGGCGAGTTGCCCAGCTGCAGAGCGGTTTCCAGCACCGCGGCCACGCCGGAGCCGTTGTCGTTGATGCCCGGTCCCTCGGGGACGCTGTCCAGATGCGCCCCGGCCATCACCACGTCGCTGGTCGATCCGGTCTTGGTTTGAGCGATCACGTTGCGGGCAGAGATGGTCTTGGTCTCCGCGGAGAGTTGCACGGTCGCGGGTCCCGTCATGGTGCGGAGCAGCGCGCCATCCGATTTGGTGACGCTGACCACCGGGACCTTGACGTCCGTGCTCTCGCCGAGCGTGCCGCCCATTTTCTCCTCGATGGTGTTGTCTGCCACCACCATCGCGACGGCGCCGCGTTGCACGGCGGCCTTCTCTTTCTGGGAGAACGGGCAGGTGCCGCGATCCACCAGCACCACCGCACCGTTGACCGGCAGGTTGTCGTAGTCGGCGACATTGCAGCCCGGGCTTGCATCGACGGGCACGGCAACCAGCGGGCCGGTCACCCCAACCGGCGGCGTGGCCAAGCTGAACTCCAGCGCCCGCGCCTCGAACTTCTTGTCGGCGATGGTCACCGACCCTGGGTCGGCGTGAAACACCCGCGCTTCGAATTGCGGAGTTTGCACGTCAAAACCCTTGTCCCGCAACTTGCCTGCGACGTAGTCGACGCTGGCGTCGTAGCCGGGTGTACCGACCGCGCGGGTGTTGTTGTTGGCCTTGGCGATATCTGACAACTTCGTCAGGTGCGCCATCATCGCGTCGGTGGTGACCCGCCCGCGCAGTGACGCCGCGAAGTCCGGGGCCGAGACGGGTTTCATCGAGTTCGCGTTGTTCGGCGACGCACACCCGCCGGTGAACAACATGAGCGTGACGGCGATGACCATGGGCGTTGATTTATTTACCATCGCGCACCAGGTTAGACGCCGAAGCCGCAATGAGCCGTCAACTGGCGGCTTCGGATGAATCGTCGAGCCGAAGATAGGCCTGCACGGTGGTCCCCGCAGACGTCGTGTACGTGCGCAACAAGTCCGCGATCGCGTTGACGACGAAAAGTCCGTATGGCCCGGCGCCACCCCTGACCGGTGGACGGCGTCCCGCGAGCGGATCCATCCAGTGGCCCATGTCGCGCGCCTCGCAGACGACGTAGCCGCCTTCGTACCAAAAAGCCATTCGGCAGGCGCCGCCGGCGTGGTCGAGGCTGTTGGTGGCCAGTTCGGTCGCGACCAGCAGGAGGTCGGCCACGCGATCCGCGGACATGCCCAGCAGTCGGCCATAGCGTTCGCCACATTTGCGTGCGCCGGCCAGACCGGCGGGGTGCTCGACGGTGTGCGTCACCGCGGCCGGGTTGGTGGCCAGCGGCTGGTTGCACTGGTCGAGTGCGGCGTCGACCGCAAACTCCGGGCAGTGGGTTCGCGATCCGCCAGTCCAGATCTGCGGATGGGTCAGGCGGACGTCGGCCAGCACGCTTTCGTCCAGACCGGATGCGTCGTAGGGGCACAGGCTTGTGACTTCGGCGTCCGCGAACGCGATGTTCGCGAGCGCCTCATGGTGCATGCAGGCGAGATACTCCGATGCCGATCGCCCTGTCCAGGCCAACTCGGCGACGATCCGGACATGCCGGTCGGGGTGCCGCTCGACGAATGCCAATTGAGTGGCCAGGATGCGGCCGGGATTGCGGCCGAGTTCGGTGATATCCGCCATCGCCACGTGGGCGACCGCATCTCCCAACGCGTCGCGCAGCGGTACCAACTTGTTTTCCGGCACGCCGACCATGACCGGTTGCTCACGGTCCAGACCATCGCAGACGAAAGGCACCACCGAGTCGACGTATTCGCGCTCCGACTGATACAGGAGCGCCGAATGATCGAAAGCCTGACTGTGCACGTGCGCTCTCAGAGTCGTGTAGACGGAAAGTTCCCCTTGGCTGTGCCGCTCTGCATGGTTGCCCCGTTAGATTTACCCGGGCGTCGAGAAACTAATCAGTTCTTGCCGACCTGCTCCAGAATCAGGTCGGCTACCGCGCGCATGCCGGCGGCGTTGGGATGAAACGGCGCCGGCCGCCACGGCAACGGCAGGCCCGCGGCCACTGCCCACGGGTCCGCCGACCACCCGTCGTGGCCGCGGCTGGCATGGCCGGCCCGCACCAGCTCGCAGCCGGTGGCCTGGGCGGCCGCCGCGGTGACGTCTTCCAGCCGTGCGCAAACGAATCGCCCCAGGTCGGCGTGTTCCACCGACAGCGGAGCGGCAGGCGCACCCTCGGCCGGCAACAGCGTCAGATAGTCGACGAAGACCACCCGGGCCTGCGGCGCGCGGCCACGCACCGCGGTGCCGACCCCGCGCAATGCGTCAGCCACGTCGTCGAGTGCGCGCTCGCGCGCGGCGCGGTCGAACAGTTCGCGCACACGGCCGGCGAGCAGGCGGCGAGCGATCGCCGGCAGCGACGCGGCCATCAGCAGCGGCACATAGCCGACGTCGTTGCCGCCGATCGTGATGGTGACCAGCTCTTCGGATCCGTCCAGCGCCTCGATCTGTGGCCGGGCGCTGCGCTGCCGCTCGTGCAGCACGTGCGCGGTGGTGGCACCGGAGAAGGTGACGTCGACCAGGTCGAGGTTCAGTCGCTCGGCGACCAGATGGGCATAGTTGCGCGCCGACCGGCCCGATCCGAACGGGGCGCCCGGCGCAGATGGCCGGATACCGGGGCCGGCCGCCATCGAGCTGCCGAGCGCGACGTAGCGGCTCACAGGTCGGGACTCGACGCCTGGGCCCAGAATCGCTTCGGGATCCGTCCGGCCCGACGAGCCAGGTAGCCCGCGGTGACGGCGGCGGCCATCGCCGCGGCCATCGCGGGCGGGTCGGCGGCGCGGGTCACGGCGGTGGCCAACAGCACCGCGTCGCAGCCCAATTCCATCGCCAGCGCGGCGTCGCTGGCAGTGCCGATGCCGGCGTCGAGCACGACGGGCACACCGGCCTGGGCGACGATCATCTCGATGTTGTGCGGGTTGGCGATTCCCAGCCCGGTGCCGATCGGCGAGCCGAGCGGCATCACCGCCACGCAGCCGGTGTCCTCCAGCCGTCTGGCCAGCACCGGGTCGTCGTTGGTGTAGGGCAGCACCACGAAGCCGTCGTCGACCAATTGCTCTGCGGCGCGGACCAATTCGACGGCGTCGGGCAACAGCGTGCGTTCGTCGGCGATCACTTCCAGCTTGACCCATTCGGTGCCCAGCGCTTCGCGGGCGAGTTGCGCGGTGAGCACCGCCTCGGCAGCGCTGCGACAGCCCGCGGTGTTGGGCAGCGGCGTGATGCCGAGCCGACTCAACAGGTCGAGCATGCCGGTGCCGCCCACGGCGTCGACCCTGCGCATCGCGACGGTCGTCAGCTCCGTGCCCGACGCGATCAGCGCCTCTTCGAGCACGGCGAGGTTAGCCGCCCCACCGGTACCCATGATCAACCGCGAGGCGAAACTGCGGCCTGCGATGGTGAGTTTCACATCAGCCACCCTGCACCGCCGTTACCACTTCGATCTGCGCACCGTCGGAAAGCGTTGTGGTCCAACCGGACCGCGGTACAACCGCTTGGTCGATCGCGACCGCAATGCCGCGGTCCGGGTAGCCCAGCGACTGCAGCAGCGTCGCGATAGTCGTCTGGTCGTCGACCTCGAGGTCGTCAGCGTTGACGCGGACAATCATGCGCCGCTCCTCCTCATCGCTTCGCTCTGCATCGTCGCCGGCGGACAATCATGCGCCGCTCCTCCTCATCGCTTCGCTCTGCATCGTCGCCGGCGGTCAATCATGCGTCGCTCCTCCTCATCGCTTCGCTCTGCATCGTCGCCGGCGGACTCATGCTTCAGCTCCAACCGTAATGAGTTCGGACACAATCTGTTCGGCGGTCCACGGTGCCAGCAGGAAACCGGACCGGCCGTGGCCGGCGGCGACTAACGTCCGCGCGTCCAGACGGCCTACCAGCGGCATGTTGTCCGGCGTCATCGGGCGCAGACCGGCGATACACTCCGCCAGCTCGTACTCGCCGAGCGCGGGCATCACCGTGCACGCGTCGTCAAGCAGGTCCCGCACACCGGACACCGTCGGCGCGGTGTCGCGGCCGTGCTCGTACTGGGTGGCGCCGACGACGACACCGTCGGCGCGTGGCACGACGTACACCTGGCGACCGTGCACCCGGGCACGAATCACCCTCTGCGGCAACGGCATACAACCGTAGTGCCAACGCAGCCTGAGCACCTCGCCCTTCACCGGCCGAATCGGCAGACCGGGCCACAGCGAAGGCGCATCGATGCCGTTGGCGATCACGACGGCGTCCGCCTGCACGGCATCCAGATCGGCAACCGGGCCGTCCCAGTCGACACCGAGCCGCTCGCAGGCCGCCTGCAACCCGTCGAGCAAGGCGCGGTTGTCCACCGCCAACTCGGTAGGCGCCCGAAAGCCGTGCCGGATGCCTTGCGCCAGCAACGGTTCCACGTCACGGACTGCCGACTCCCAGACCACCGAGTGGCCCTGCGCGGACAACCAGTCCGCGACCGTGCGCAGGTCGGCCACGTCGGCCCGATCGACGGCGACAGCCAGCGACTCCCGCGCGGTGATCACCGGAGCGGGCAAACCGTCGGTGAATTCTCCCTCTCGCCACAGCCGCAACGACTCCAGGCCGAGCTGCAGCAAGCGCTCTTCGCCGGGCCATCCTTCGCTGTGCGGCGCCAGCATTCCGGCGGCCACCCAGGACGCGCCGGGCTGCCCCGAACGATGCACTCGGACCGACCAGCCGGCCTGCGCCGCACGGCGCGCCACTGACAGCCCGATGACGCCACCGCCGATGACGGCCAGCGTTCCGGAGTCCGGTGGCATCTTTCGCTCCCTTCGCCGGCATGATCCGGATCAGGTTTGACGGTAAGGGCCGACGCGCCCACTCTCAGCCCCCGGCTTGCGCATCGTGTCCGGCTCCTCCGCAGGCCTTTGGCCTGCATCGTCACCGAACCCTGGGACTCCCGTGTCGGCTTCCCACGGTAGTCGCTAGCGTCTCGGTGTGCACCCAGGTCTGCAGCGGCTCGCCGACGCCAGGCTGTATCTGTGCACCGACGCGCGTCGCGACCGCGGCGATCTGGCCGAGTTCGCCGATGCAGCGCTGGCCGGCGGGGTGGACATCATTCAGCTGCGCGACAAGGGCTCGACGGGTGAGCAGCAATGGGGCCCGTTGGAGGCACGCGACGAAATCGCGGCACTGGAGGTTCTCGCCGATGCTGCGCGACGGCACGGCGCGTTGCTGGCCGTCAACGACCGCGCCGACATCGCCCGCGCCGCCGGGGCCGACGTGCTGCACCTCGGCCAAGACGACCTGCCGTTGCCGGTGGCCCGCGACATCGTCGGCCCGGACACGCTGATCGGCCGGTCCGCGCACGATCATCAGCAGGTCAGTGCGGCCATCGCGGAGGACGTCGACTACTTCTGCGTCGGGCCGTGCTGGCCGACGCCCACCAAACCAGGACGCCCGGCACCGGGGCTGCCGCTGGTGCGCTCCACCGCAGAATCGGCCACCGACAAGCCGTGGTTCGCCATCGGCGGAATCGACGCAGCTCGGCTGCCCGATGTCCTCGAGGCCGGCGCCCGGCGCGTTGTGGTGGTCCGCGCGATCACCGGCGCAGAAGATCCGCGGGCCGCGGCCGAGCAGCTCCGTTCGGCACTCGCCTAATCGGCCGACCCGACGATGCGCAGCACCAGGCCGCCGTCTTCGATCTCGACCGTGCGTGCCAGATTGCCCCGCGGCTGACCGCCGGGGGTCCACGGCACGATCTGCAGGGCGCTGCGCAGCCGGTGCCAACTGGCCGCGAAGCCGGGGTGCAGCGGCAGCTCGGCCACCTCCTCCTCGACGACCCAGCGCAGTTCGGCGCTCTCCATGTTGGGCACGGTCTGCAGCAGCTCGTCGGCGTCGGCGACGACGGTGGTGTAGGTCCAGCGACGGCCGTAAGCCCCATTCACGTCGGCGGTGACGACGGTTGCCCGCACCGACAACAGCTCACCGGGCAGACCGGCCTCTTCGTGGGCCTCGCGCTTGGCGGCTTCCTCGGGGGTTTCGTGGCTGTCCAGGGCACCGCCCGGCAGACCCCAGGTTCCGCCCTGATGGCTCCACGGCGCCCGGTGTTGCAGCAACACCGCGTGCGTGCCGGCGGGGTGCGGGGCCCGAAGCAACAGGCCGGCCGCCCCATGCACACCCCAGTAATGCTTGCCGGTGTCGGACACCACCCATCCGTCCCCGTCGCCGCGCACGCGTTCAGGATAAGCAGCCCGACCGCGACGCATCGGGTCCACTGGTTGAGACGGTGTCGGCAATCCAGCCCGACATCCCCTCAACTTGGCGGCGAGCTCTTAGAATTCGCTTATACCGTTCGTGTCACGCACGCCCGAAAGTTGAGGTTCGAACAGACGTGACCGTTGAGTTGGCTCATCCGTCGACCGAGCCGCTGGGTTCACGGTCGCCACTCGAACCGGCCCACCCCCGCTGGTGGTTCGTCGCGACGACGCCCGGCCGCATCCTTTCCATTGGTCTGGTGCTGGCAATCCTCGGCGGGCTCAGCGCGTTCGCCACGTCGACCACGATCAACCAGCGACAGCATGCGCTGACCACAGTCCTGAGCCACACCGAGCCGCTGGCGTTCGCGGCCGGGCGGCTGTACACCACGCTGTCGGTGGCCGACGCGGCCGCCGCGACCGCGTTCATCGCGGAGGCCGAGCCGCGGACCGTCCGGCAGCGCTACGAGCAGGCGATCACCGACGCGGCGGTGGCGGCCACCCGGGCGTCCAGCGGGTTGACCGACGAGCCGCTGGTACAGCTGCTGGGACGAATCAACGCCGAATTGGCGGTGTACACCGGGCTGATCGAGATCGCCCGCACCAACAACCGGGCCGGCAACCCGGTCGGGTCGTCGTACCTGTCCGAGGCCTCCACGCTCATGCAGTCGAAGATCCTGCCGGACGCGCAGCGGCTGTACCGCGAGACGTCAGAGCGCGTGGATACCGAGACGACGGCCTCGACCCAGATTCCGGCGCCGGTGATCCTCGTCGTCTTCGCGACGGCGGTCTTCGGCGCGTTCTCCCACCGCTGGCTGGCCCGTCGCACCAAACGACGGATCAACCCAGGTCTTGTCGCCGGTGCGCTGGCAATTCTCGTTATGGTGGTATGGGTGGGTACCGCGCTCGCGATTTCCACCGGCGGCAGCCGCAGCGCCAAAGACACTGCAGCAGAGTCACTGAAGACCGTCACCAACATGTCCATCAGTGCGCAGCAAGCGCGCGCCGACGAGACACTGTCGTTGATCCGGCGCGGGGACGAAGAGGTCCGCAAACAATCCTTCTACGAACGCATCGACGCCATGCACAAGCAGCTCGACGGATACCTCTCCCGCCGCGACGCGGTCGACAAGAGCGACCTGCAGAACGCGGGCGATTTGCTGAACCAGTGGCGCCGAGCCGATGACCGGATCAACTCCTTCATCTCGGTCGGTAATTACCGGGCCGCCACCCAAGTCGCGCTGGGCAGCGGCGAGGACGACTCCACCCCCGCGTTCGACAAGCTCGACTACGTGCTGGGCAAGGCCATGGAGCAGAGCCGCCACGAATTGCGCGACGACATTCTCAACGCCCGCCGCGGACTCACTGGCGCCACGGTCGGCGGCGTCGTGCTGAGTCTGGGCGCAGCCCTCGCGGTCGCGCTCGGGTTGTGGCCCCGGCTGAGTGAGTACCGATGACGACGCGTCGGCTGCGGACCCTGTGCGCCCTCGTCGCGATCGCCACGGTCGTAGCCGGGTGCGGGCAGTCCGGTGCCATGGTCGTGGCGCCCGCGCCGACCCTGCCGCCGCCGACCCCGGCCGGCATGCAGGACATGCCGGCATTGCCGGCGCTGCAGCCGGACAAGACCGCCGACGACTGCAACCCCACCGCGAGCCTTCGCCCGTTCGACAATCAGGCCGACGCCGACGCCGCGGTCGCCAACATCCGCGCCCGGGGAAGGCTGATCGTCGGCCTGGACATCGGCAGCAACCTGTTCAGCTTCCGCGATCCGATCACCGGTGACATCGTCGGCTTCGACGTCGACATCGCCGGCGAGGTCGCCCGCGACATCTTCGGCAATCCATCGCAAGTCGAGTACCGGATCCTGTCGTCCGCCGAGCGGATCACCGCACTGGAGAAGGCGGAGGTCGACATCGTCGTGAAGACGATGACCATCACCTGCGACCGGCGCAAGCAGGTCAACTTCTCCACGGTCTATCTCGATGCCGCCCAACGCATCCTGGCGCCCCGGGATTCGTCGATCACCAAGCCGGCCGACCTGTCCGGCAAGCGGGTGTGTGTGGCGAGGGGCACCACGTCGCTGGAGCGGATCCGCGAGATCTCGCCGCCGCCCATGGTGGTCGAGGTGGTCAACTGGGCCGACTGCCTGGTGACGTTGCAGCAGCGCGAAGTCGACGCGGTCAGCACCGACGACTCGATCCTGGCCGGGCTGGTTTCCCAGGACCCCTATTTGCACATCGTCGGACCCAATATGGGCACCCAGCCCTACGGCATCGGGATCAAGCTGGACAACACCGGCCTGGTGCGGTTCGTGAACGGCACGCTTGAACGCATTCGCCGCGACGGAACGTGGAACACGTTGTACCGCAAATGGTTAACCGTGCTCGGGCTCACCCCGGCCCCGCCCGGCCCAAGGTACGTGGACTGATGGCCGAGGACACCGCAGAACCACTGAACCAGGACGCCGACGACGTCGCTCCTGGCACCGAGTCCGTCGATGGGATGGTCGACTCGTCAGCACAGAGTCGCCCGTTGGCGACCCAGGCGATCTTCCGGCCCGATTTCGACGACGATGATGACGACGACCACTTGCCGATACACATCGGCGACATCAAGCCGCCGGAGCGGGTGAAGTCGGCAACACGCGCGCCGGTACGTCGGCTGGGCGGTGGGTTGGTCGAGATTCCACGGGTTCCCGACATCGATCCGCTCGAAGCGTTGATGCCGAATCCGGTTGTACCGGAATCGAAACGGTTCTGCTGGAACTGCGGTCGGCCGGTGGGCCGAGCCAACAACGAGGGCAAGGCGCTCTCAGAGGGCTGGTGTCCACACTGCGGAAGTCCGTTTTCGTTCCTGCCGCAGCTGAATCCGGGGGACATCGTCGCCGGCCAGTACGTGATCAAGGGCTGCATCGCACACGGCGGGCTGGGCTGGGTGTATCTGGCTCTGGACCGCAACGTCAACGATCGTCCGGTGGTGCTCAAAGGCCTGGTGCATTCCGGTGATGCTGAAGCCCAGGCGATTGCGATGGCGGAGCGACGGTTCCTCGCCGAGGTCGTGCACCCGTCGATCGTGCAGATCTTCAACTTCGTCGAGCACACCGACAGTCACGGCGAACCCGTCGGCTACATCGTCATGGAATACGTCGGTGGGCAATCGCTCAAACGCCGCAAGGGCGACAAACTACCCGTCGCCGAGGCGATCGCGTACGTGCTGGAAATTCTTCCGGCGCTGAGCTATCTGCATTCCATCGGCCTGGTCTACAACGACCTCAAGCCGGAGAACATCATGCTCACCGAAGAGCAGCTGAAGTTGATCGACCTGGGAGCGGTGTCGCGGATCAACTCCTTCGGCTACCTCTACGGCACACCGGGGTACCAGGCGCCGGAGATCGTGCGGACCGGCCCGACGGTCGCCACCGACATCTATACGGTCGGCCGCACATTGGCGGCGTTGACGTTGAAGTTGCGTGCCCGCGGTGGTCGCTATGTCGACGGACTTCCCGAAGACGATCCGGTGCTGGCCAAATATGACTCGTTCGGCCGATTGTTGCGCCGCGCCATCGATCCGGATCCACGGCGGCGATTTGCCAGCGCCGAGGAGATGTCCGGTCAGCTCTCGGGTGTGCTGCGCGAGGTTGTGTCCCAGGACACCGGCGTACGGCGTCCGGGATTGTCGACGATATTCTCCCGCAGCCGTTCGACTTTCGGCGAAGACCTGTTGGTCGCACATACCGACGTGTACCTGGACGGCCATGTGCATGCCGAGAAGCTGACCGCCAAGGAGATCGTCACCGCGCTGCAGGTTCCGCTGGTCGATCCGGCCGATGTCGCGGCTCCGCTGCTGCAGGCGACGGTGCTGTCGCAGCCGGTGCAGACGTTGGATTCGCTGCGTGCATTTCGCCATGGCGCAATGGATTCCGACGATATCGACTTGTCGGAATCCATCGAGCTGCCGCTGATGGAGGTGCGGGCCTTGCTCGACCTCGGCGACGTCGCCAAGGCCACCCGCAAACTCGACGACCTGGCCGACCGGGTCGGCTGGCTCTGGCGGCTGGTCTGGTACCGCGCGGTCGCCGAACTACTCACCGGCGACTACGCCTTGGCCAGCAAGCATTTCAGCGAGGTCTTGGACACCTTCCCCGGGGAGTTGGCGCCCAAGATGGCGTTGGCCGCGACGGCCGAATTGGCTGGCAGTTCCGACGAACACATGTATTACGAAGAGGTGTGGAAGACCGACGACGGGGTGATCTCGGCGGCCTTCGGTCTGGCCAGGGCGCAGTCGGTCGAAGGCGATCGCGCCGGCGCGGTGCGCACGCTCGACGAAGTCCCTGCTACCTCAAGGCATTTCACCACGGCACGTCTCACCAGCGCGGTGACGCTGCTGTCCGGCCGGTCGGCCAGCGAGATCACCGAAGAGCAGATCCGCGACGCCGCGCGCCGCGTGGAGGCGCTGCCGCCGACCGAACCGCGGGTGCTGCAGATTCGCGCGCTGGTGTTGGGCAGCGCATTGGACTGGCTCGGCGAACACGAAGCCAGCACCAACCACATCCTTGGCTTCCCGTTCACCGAGCACGGGCTGCGACTCGGTGTCGAGGCGTCGCTGCGCGGTTTGGCTCGCGCCGCGCCCACCCAGGCACACCGCTACACACTGGTCGACATGGCCAACCGCGTACGCCCGACCAGCACGTTCTGACTGGTCGCAAGAAGATCGCAAGCAAGCCTCGGCAAAATGTGGCCGTGGCTGGCCAGTCAGACCGGTGGATCACCACTGCCCGAATGCTGCGCCGCGCCGGCTTCGGCGTGACCGGTGCGCAGGTCGATGCGGTCGCCGGCAAGGATTGGCCGGCTTACGTCGACGCCGCCCTGGCTGCAGATCCTGAGGCGGACCCCGGTGCGGTGCGGACACCGATGCCGTCGCTGACCAGCTCCCGCCGCCCCGGCAAGCACGCGTCGGCCGAGGTACGCAAAGAGTTCAACCATGAGCTGTTCGGATTGATGACGGGGCTTTCGCAGTGGTGGTTGCGGCGCATGGCAGCCGTACACGAACCGATTCACGAAAAGCTGACATTGTTGTGGCACAACCACTTTGCCACGTCCGCCAAGAAAGTGCTGTTCCCGTGGGAGATGGCGGCGCAGAACCAGAAACTGCGCAGTCTGTCGCTGGGCGATTTTCGCGGACTTGCTTACGCCATGCTGACCGACGCAGCGATGCTGCGTTGGCTCGATGGGCACAAGAACACCGCCGATGCCATCAACGAGAACCTCGCTCGTGAATTCATGGAGTTGTTCGCCCTCGGCCACGGTGACGGCTACACCGAAGACGACGTGCGGGCCGGGGCTCGCGCGTTGACCGGGTGGGAGATTCGGCTGACCGGCAACACCGCTTTCGCGCCGGCGCGTCACGATCGCACACCCAAGACCATCTTCGGAGTCACCCAGAACTTTGACGCCGCGGGTTTTTGCGACATTGTGCTGGCTCAACCGAAATCACCGCAATACGTCGCGGGCCGGCTGTGGCGCCAGTTGGCTTCCGACAACCCACCGTCGCCGCAGGCAATGGACCGCCTGATCACCGCCTACGGCCCCGGCCGCGATCTGCGCGCGCTGACCAGAGCCATCCTGACCGACGACGAATTCGTCAATAGCCGCGCCGCGATCGTCAACACGCCGATCGAATGGCTCGTTGGAGTCGTCCGGACGCTGAAAGTTTCGCTCGACCCTCAAGCCCGAATCACGATGGTGGACAACACCCTCAAGGCGCTCGGCCAGCGGCCGTTTTATCCGCCCGATGTCGGTGGTTGGCCGCATGGCCGAGCGTGGATGTCGACCGCCAGCGCCGACGTGCGGATGCGTGCCGCAATCCAGCTGGTCCGCGCCGGCGATGCCTCCCCCGTCGAAGACGCATCCGCCGGTGACCGGATCGATGCGGTGGGCTATTTGATCGGGATCGGGTCTTGGTCCGACCGAACCGTCACTGCATTAAAGCCGTTGGTGCGCCGACCCGTTCAGCTCGTCGCCGCCGCGGTCAACACTCCCGAATACCTGACGTCATAGGGACTGCCGATGCCCGATTTGAGTCGCCGTAAGTTTCTGGCCGCCAGCGCCGGCGCCGCCGGCTTGCTCTCGGGCGCGGTGAGTTGCAGCTGGCCAGACCTGATGCACGCGGCTCAGGAGCGACCCCTCGCGGAGGGAAGCGGCGTGCTGGTGATTGTCACGCTCTACGGCGGCAACGACGGCCTCAATACCGTAATCCCCTACGCCGACAACGCTTACCACGATCTACGCCCCCAACTGGCCTATGCCCCGAGCGATGTCCTGCATTTGGACGACCAGCTGGGTCTCAATCCCGCGCTGAAGGGCCTCGAGCAGGTATGGAAGGACCGGAAGCTGGCGATCGTGCGCGGCGTGAGCTATCCGAAGCCGGATCACAGTCATTTCCGGTCGATGGACATCTGGCAGACGGCGTCCCCGTCCGAACCTGTACCGTCCGGTTGGATCGGCCGATGGCTGGATGTCACCGGCACCGACCCGCTGCGTGCCGTCAACATCGGACCGGTGCTGCCGCCCTTGGCGGTCGGCGAAAAGTCAACGGCCGCGGCGCTATCCACGTCGAAGGAGATGGAGTCGGCGGTGAGATTCGCCGAGACCATGGACGCCCTCGGTGCAGACGACCCCGGCGACACACCCGCGATGGCGTCAGTCTGCGAGGCCTACCGTGCGACCCGCATTACCGATACGACGTTCCGCTCGATCAAACCCCCCGCGATGAAACCCCGATCGCTGGCCGGACAGCTGGGCATGGTCGCGGCAGCCGTCAAGGCGGCGGTACCCACCCGGGTGTATTCGGTGCAACTCGGTGGATTCGACACCCACATCGTGGAGCGCGGCGTCCAGCAACCGCTCTTGCAAAAGCTCGACCAGGCCGTCACCCCGTTCCTCA
The DNA here is from genome assembly GCF_010727945.1 of Mycobacterium cookii. NCBI lineage: Bacteria > Bacillati > Actinomycetota > Actinomycetes > Mycobacteriales > Mycobacteriaceae > Mycobacterium > Mycobacterium cookii. The sequence goes on along the minus strand of NZ_AP022569.1, from coordinate 4,096,108 downwards.
AGCAGATGGCCGGCGACAAATACGGCAAAAGCGTCGTCCTGATGGCGTATTCAGAATTCGGACGGCGGGTGAAAGCCAACGGCGCAGGAGGCACCGACCACGGTACCGCCGGACCGGTGTTCGTCGCCGGCGGTCCGGTCAAAGGTGGCTTCTACGGTGAGGAACCTAGCCTCACCGATCTCGACAACGGAGATCTCAAGGGCACTACCGATTTCCGTGATATCTACTTCGAGCTGCTATCCACGACATTGGAGACCGACCCCACACCTTCAGTTGGAGCCGGTCGGCGCAGCCTGGGATTCCTCTAGCTGCTAATACAAGATTCGACCGGCCCGTTCGAGCCGGTCGAATCTTGTGGACAAGTGCCAATAGGTTAGCCGGAGGGGCCGCCCGGGGGGCCGTTCGGGCCGTTCGGGCCGTTCGGGCCGTTCGGGCCGTTCGGGCCGTGCGTACCGTCGGCGCCGAAGATCCCGCCATGGCCGCCGAGGCCGCCTGGACCACCGTGCCCACCGTGCCCACCGAGGCCACCGAGGCCAGGGTCGGGGCTACCGGCGCCGCCGGGGCCGCCGGGGCCACCGGCGCCGCCGGGGCCGCCGGGGCCGCCGTTGCCGATCAGGAACGCGCCGTTGCCGCCTGCACCACCGGCCCCGCCGTCACCGCCGGGGCCGCCGGGGCCGCCCACCTCTCCTGGGAGGGTACCGTCGGTTCCCGGGGTGCCGACGGCACCTTCCCCACCTTGTCCTCCGGCGCCACCGTTGCCGAAGAAGAACCCGTCCGCGTTACCGCCCGCACCGCCGTTGCCGCCTTCAGCGCCGATTGCCACGGCGTTGCCGCCGTCACCGCCATTGCCGGCGAAGCCGTAGAAGGTGTCCCCACCGGCACCGCCAGCGCCGCCGAGAGCGCCGGCACCGCCATCACCGCCGTTGCCGTCGTACGCGAGACCGCCGGCGCCACCAACGCCGGCAGCGTCGGTGCCGCCAGTGCCACCGTCGCCGAACCACAGACCACCAGCCTGACCAGTGGCCTCTGCCAGACTGCCGCCGTCAACGCCATCGGCACCGTTGCCGATCAACATGCCCTGGCCGCCGATATCACCCCAGAACGTGTTCAGCGCGTTATCCCACTGAACGGTGAGGTGACCAAGGAAGGTTGTGCCCGCTATCCACTCCTGGTCCCAGGTGTGATTAGCCTCGTAGAGCTGGCCATACCAGTCGGCAAACGATGACGAGGACGCCGGATCGGGTGCCGCACTCGCCGGATCGGCCGCCAAACTCGACGGATCGGCCACCACACTCGACGGATCGGCGCCGGAGGCCGCAGCCAACCCGGAGTCGATATTCGACGGATCGAAGGCTGTAGCCGCAGTCATCCCGGAGTCGATACTCGACGGATCGAGGCTTGTAGCGGCATTCAACGCGGTGTCGAGACTCGACGGATCGACGCTTGTAGCGGCATTCAATGCGGAGTCGAGACTCGACGGATCGAAGTTTGCCGCACCCTGCAATGCGGCGTCGAGGCTGGAGAGCCAGCTACTCAAGTCCAAAGCCGCCGTGGGGTCCACCGCGGAGAGGGAATTGAGGATTTGATCGATGATGATGTCTTCGCCGTCAGCCTTTGCCACGGGGATGGGCATCAGCGGCGACAGGCTGAGGGTTATGAACGTGCCGGCCGCACTGCTAAGGGCGATAAGACTGCCCTTGGCGCCTCTACGCGATTGAGGGTCTTGCTTCTTCGAACGCCGATGTTGTGCCATCACTTATCCTTCGAACAAGTCCTGTGTGCTTTGTGAGTTTTCTTAGGCTGCACTTAGGCGGCGCTGAAGCGCCTTACGCGTCGGGTTGCGCAAAAAACTCCGGGAATCCAGATGCGCCTGCAGGCCCACTTCGGAACGAAAATTGATCCGCTCGTCTGCGTACGTGGTGCTCAATAGCGTGATTTCATTCAACATGAACGGGTAAGCAACCGCGGCGAGACCGTTGGTTCGACTGCGTCGGAACGCACTTACATACCGCGAATGACTGCTACAACAAGCCATACCCCACCTCGTACGACTTAGATCTTCTCAGGTGTCGCTAAGGTAACCCTTGCGCGCCGATCAGGGAAGAGAAATCTCCAAAAAATCGGAAAGATTTTCTGACAACCCGAACCTTTGCGGTCCCGAACCTGGTCAAGGCCGGTTTTGCCCAGGCTCCGATATCAGGCGGTAGTGAGGGGTTGCCGAATGGCTCGGTGTGTGTTAGGTGCGAGCTCCGAACATTATTTTTAGATTCGAAAATGCGTTTGAAAGTCGGAGTCGTTCTGCGGGCGACTCACGCGGGAGTGCAGTGGGCGCGAGGTTGCTCTACACCGATTCAGGCCCTCCTGATGTGAAATGCTGCCTCGGCGACACATAGAAATTCGAAGCAAGCGGCCGAGCTCGCGAGCTAACGATTCAGGCATGGCCGCATAAGGGATGGAGATTCGCTGGGGCCAAGCCGCGACCCAGGCCAGTCGACTTCATCTGAGTAAATCGTGGCGCGCCTGATAAGCGGGCCCGCCCGCCCGGCGATCTGCCAGACCCGTGGACTTAGAACGTGGCACCCGTTGTCCAGGAGACGCTCGACGAGATTCGGTGCGTCACCGGAGTCTGAAAGTCCCAGAGCCGCATCGATTGCGCCCGCACTCGACGCTGTCGATCGGAGAGGATACGTTTTCGTCCGCGGCGACATGCCCTGCTTCACGAATTCGCTTGCGGTGCCTTACTACATCTACTGCAAGGTTCACATGGACCGCGCCGCCGACCAGCGTGGCGTCGACATCCTGAATTGTTTTCTCGACGCGGTGCTGCCGAAATACGTAGGCAGCAAGCGGTTCACAAAGTAAGCGTCGGAACCCCGACCTAGAACACCGGCAAGGTCTAGTGACCGGTCCTTCTACCCGCTGGTGGTCGACCGCACTGGCCATTCGGCGATCTGCGCAGAAATCCGCATCGAGGCGGGCCAGGTAGCGCGGCGCTTGACCTTCGCGACTAACGCCAGCTTACGTCTTGACACCAGGATTCCTGAGATGGTGACATGCCAGGAGAGATGTTGTCGCATAGGGCGTTACAGCGGCAGGGGACGCGGCGACGGTGTTGCCGGTGCAGCGTATCGCCGTGGATGTAGCGGCAGCCCTCGGCGAGGAGGATGGGATCGCCCCATGGCGGTGGAGATATCCGGGGTCACGGTGTGCCCCAGCGATGACCTGATCACCGCTGCTTACCTCGACTACCCGCGACCCGGTCCGGTCGATGCAGACGCGTTCGAGGTCAACGGCTGGGTCGTAAGCAAGGCACCTGTAGCCGAGGTGGAGTTCGTCCACGAGCAAAGTGTGCTCGCAAGCTGCGAGCTAAATGTTTCGCGGCCCGACGTAGCCGAAGTGTATGGCAGCAGTTCGTCACCAGTGGGGTTCGCGAAGGCGGTCGGAACGGTCGGACTCGCACCCGATTTCACCGTTGGGGTAAGGGTTGTCTTCCAGGATGGTCGCCGACACGAGATCGCGAACATACGCGGAAGGCAATCAAGACAACGGGGAGCGGGCCCAGTGCACGGCTTTGACGATGCGGCCAACTCGTTCCGCATGCTCGGTGTGCCGTACCTCGACTTCCTTCGCGCATTGCACACCCATCTGACGCCGCGCACATACTTGGAGGTCGGCACAGAGACGGGGTCTTCGCTGGCGCTCGCGGGTTGCGATGCGATCGCGGTGGACCCTCAGTTCCAGCTTGACGGTAACGCCACTGGCGACCGCAAGCGCACGTTCTTCTTCCAGATGTCGTCGGACACCTTCTTTGCGACCGAAAACGTGCGGGAGTTGCTGGGACGGCCAGTGGACATGGTCTTCTTGGATGGCATGCACCGGTTCGAATTCCTGCTACGCGATCTGATCGGGACCGAGGCTGCCTGTCATCCCCGCTCACTGATCCTCCTGCATGATTGCGTGCCTTTGAATCCGCGGATGGCATTGCGGCAGTGGTTGCCGGGCGGTCCCTCGGAGACGGAAACTGCTCCCTTTTGGACGGGTGATGTTTGGAAGTTGCTGCCGATCCTGAAAAAGTACCGCCCGGATCTGCGGCTACATGTGCTGGACTGCCCGCCGACCGGCCTGGTCGCCATCACCCGCGTCGACCCTGCATCGCACGTTTTAGACGATCGCTACTACGACATCATCGATGAGCACGCCGCAACCGTTATGGACGAATACCGACTGCGGTCGTTATGGGAGGAACTCGAAATGACCGACTCGGCTGCGCTCTGCGAGGAACCCGACCGCCTGACCGAGGTGTTCAGCCTCTACTGAACCTGCATGATGCCTTAAAGCGTTGGCCAGGAACGTTTTCCCGTTCCGAATGGCTCCGCGATCAGTAGGTTGTGACCGTCGGCGAGGAAGCGTAGTGACGTCAGCCCGGCCGATTGTCGTCGAAGTTGACCGTCGCCGCGCCGTGCCGGGCTTGCAGTTGCGTCGTCGGGTCAAGGTGTGCGGACCCGGCACGTCGCGTCACCAATCGCAGTCCTAGCGGGTGATTTCGTCGGTTGACAGCGGCCCAAGCTGTACTCTGCTCCCATGCGCTTCGCCGTCGCGATTGCGTCGCCTCCGAATTTTCAGCACAGCAAGGCATTTGACGAAGTTGCGGAGGGATTGCACCGTACCCTTTTGGCACTTGGCCATGACTCGGTGCTGACCAACCGTCTCGATCTCGACGACCGCCGCACCATCGTGCTCGGCGGAAACCTCCTCATTCGGCACGGCTTGGAGCCGCCGAAAAACCCGATCTTCTATAACCTCGAGCAATTGGGTGACGACTTGCCCTCGATGACGTTGCCGGCGTTCTCCGATCTTTTCCGGCGCTACCCGACGTGGGATTACAGTCAAGCCAACATCGAGCGGCTCGCTGCCCTAGGACTGCCCCGGCCCACCTACGTTCCAATCGGATACGTCCCCGAGCTGACCCGAATCTCCCCAGCCCCCGAGGACATCGACGTCCTGTTCTACGGCGCGTCCTACGAGCGCCGATACGCCATTCTCAAGGACCTGCACGACCGAGGTCTTCGCGTCAAATGGCTATCGGGCGTCTACGGCGCAAGTCGCGACGCCTGGATCGCACGCTCGAAGATCGTTCTCAACATCCACTACTGGCAAGCGAAAATCTTTGAAATCACCCGTGTTTCCTATCTGCTCGCCAATAGACGCGCAGTGGTCTCAGAGCGCGGCGACGATCCGACATTGGAGCGCGACGTGGAGGCCGGCGTCGCGTTCGCGGATTACGGCGAACTGGTCGACCGCTGTGTGGAGCTCCTCGGCGACGAGCGTGCGCGACGCGAGCTCGCCGAACGGGGCTACCAAGCTTTCTCCGCTCGCAGCCAGGCCGACATTTTGCACCGCGCGCTGGCAGGCCTCAAGGGTGTCACCCATGAGACCGCTGCGCCAGACGACCCGCGCAGCGACGTGCGCCGCAAAGGCGATGTGCGACCCGACGGCAAAGACCAGCTCGCAGATCATCAGCTCCGCGAGCGCCAACTGTTCAAGCATAAATTTGCGCCCGACCGCGATCTGTGGCTGGCCAAGGTCAAACGCAATCCCGAGGATGCACGGTCGGTCTTCTTCCTCGCCGAAACGTCTTTCCAAATGGGCGATTTCGTCGACGCGCGAAAATGGTATGCGCATCGGGTCGCGATGGGGGGCAGCGACGAGGAGGTCTACTGGGCGATGTACCGGCTCGCCGAGTCAATGGTGGAACTCGGTGAGCCGTGGCCGGATGTCCAGGAGGCCTACCTCAAGGCGTGGGAGTTTCGCCCGACCCGCGCTGAGGCGTTGTATGCCATCGCCTTTCGGTGTCGCGCCATGCAGCGCTACCGGCGCGGTTACCTGTTCGCCCAGTGGGCCGCCGAGATCCCGTTTCCCGACGACGACCTGTTTGTCCTCGGATACTTCGCAGAGATCTACGCCTGGCGCGCAACCGATGAGCAGGCGACTTGCGCATTCTGGATCGGTAAGCACGGCGAGGCTTTTGAGCTGTGCCGGCGCCTGCTGGCCCGCCCCGACATCCCCGACCCTGATCGGCAACGGATCGCGACCAACCGCGACTTTTCGGTGCCAGCCATGATCGAGGCCGCCGCACCGTACCCCGACACCCTGGTGCAATCCCTGATTGCCGGCCCCGGTGCGGCCGACGTCACCGTAAGCCTGGTCGCCGGACAGGACCTCCAGACCACCGAGCACACCATCAACTCGTTCCTGAACTGCTGCCTCGATGCGTCACGGGTGAAGCGCTTCCTTGTGCTCGACACCGGCCTGTCGGACTCCGACCGCGCGAAGCTGTTGCGGCGCTACGGGTTTATCAAGTTCGCCCGTTCCGTTCTCAAGGACAAGCCCGCCGCCCAGCTCGCACAGCTGCGCGCCAGGGTCGACGGACGGTTGTGGCTGCACCTGGGCGAAGGTTGGCGGTTCTTCGCCCCTGAGAACCTCATCACCCGCCTCACCGCGGTACTCGACGCCGAACCAGAGGTGTTTCAGGTCGGCATCAACTTCGCCGACGCGGTCAAGCTCACCGGCGCCAGCGCCGCCGAGCAGGCGATACGCCGGACATCCGACACCGGCCGCTACCTGCTGACCGCGATGATGGCCACCGGCCCGGCGATGTTCGACACCGCACGGCTGGATCGGGCCGTCGGCGTGGAGAAGATTGACCCCGACCCGGGGCGACCGCCTGCCGCCCGGCTGCGCACCGCCAGCCTGGACGAAGTGCTCTGCATACTAGGTATGCCGGGCCAGGCGTAAAGCGTTGCGAGATGGGTGACCGAGGGCACGCTCAATCGGTTCGGGACTTACGTCAAGCCTAAGGATCAATTGATGCGCAAGGATGTCAAGCGACTGTCAGACATTTACCTACCGCTCGATGCCGCAATTGGCGGTGACCTCGATGCCCTTCGGTGGCCCGCAAAGCCATCCGACCTCGCTGCGAGGTATGCAGTACTACTTTCCCCTATCGACTTCAGCGACTACTCGAAGGACGAGCCGCTACGATTGCTCGACGTTGGTTGCGGTCTTGGACTTCTACTTGAATATCTGACCGCGAACTCGCTTTTGGATCGCGTCCATTATACAGGGGTTGACCTGGTTGATCCGATACTTAAAGAGGCGCGGCGGCGATGGCCAAAGCATCGCTTCGATCAGCGTGATATCCGCGATAAGCCGTATGAGAAAGACGAGTTCGATTATTGCATTGTCTGCGGAGTTTTTACAGGCAAACACGGTAACACATATGACGAAACCCGCGCACTTGCACAGGACACGCTGAAGGCGGCATGGCCATCGGTGAAAATGGGACTCGCCTTTAACTCGATGTCGAAACATGTTGACTGGCAACGCGATGATCTATTTCATTGGCCTCTCGACGAGATCATGGCTTTCTGCAAACGCGATCTCAGCAGGCACGTTACTTTTCGGCTTGACTACGGACTATGGGAAGCTGCGACGCTTGTCCGTAAGGAGCCACTGCCACGGCTTAATGAAGTGCCTTCGAACTGGTGAACAATGTCTGGGCCGCTCACGCACGGACGTCCTCTGGCCGCACGATATGCGATTGGTGCCTGATGTAAGCGGTCACGTCTTTCGGGTCGTTCCACATCAGCACGTCGAGAACGGACAGCGATGGAACGAACGTAAAAGGCGCAGCCACACGGTAGGTCATGGGCGCCAAGTCCAGTAATCGAAGACGGATACCGGCGGCCTCCATCTCAGCTGGTCGGAATAACGCGGCTCCCCCGACCGGGTTCAGGTACTCGGTGGCGCCAAGTTGCTGCGAAATCCGCAGAGACCACTGCCAGGTGTGCTCGATGCCGGACAAGTCCAGCCCGAGCTCCGAGCAGATCGCAAAGTTGAAGTCGATTGACAAGTACTCGCATGTGACCCGAAGAGCTGCAGAGTCCAGCGCCACAAGCGAGTCATCCGAGCGCTCCGAGAACGCCCGCTCGACCAGTTCAACAACCTGCCGAGAGTATGGCGCCACTCGGCGATAGTGCTGGAGTTTGCCCGTGATGGACCGCAGGGCTGCGTCGGGGTCGTGCAGGGCAATTTCGCGTGTGAGCTTGTGGAACGAGCTACCGTGCACCGGAACCGTCAGGTACATGGGCCCTTCGGACGGGTGTAAGACTCGGTTGCGGTTCATCCATGTCTTGGGTGTGTACTGCGTCATGTCCATTACCACCCAACGATCGACGTGGTCGATTAATGCGAAATGAGCGAGGTGAGGGAAGAAGTACGGCTGCATGATTCCGAGCCGCATTTCGTCAGACACGGGAGCGCAGCGCTTCGGCGTGCGGTTGGGCGTCGCGGATGAGGCCGGCAATCGTCTTGCGCTTGATCATCGATTTCTATCCCCGAAGGCGGAGTGTAAGTGTTGAGCAGTTGATAGCCGGCCAACCACGCGCTCGGAATCAGATGGCGCGGCGATCCCAGTGGCTGGAAATGGCATTCCCATATCATGCAGCAATTCGATTAAGTTCGGCATTTTATGAGCTGCTCTGATCAGCGCGGAATGCCGTCACCCTTGATTTCGCATAGCGGCGGCAGCTAAAGCTGCGATGACGCGTTCGATGTGCGATTCGGACAGGTCGGGCGCAATAGGCAGCCCCACAAGGCAAGGCGAGATGTTTTCCGTCACCGGCAGCGGGTCGCGAGGCCGGTCGGCAAAATAGGTCTGCCGGTGCAGACCTGCGCCGTACCACAATCGCGTGTCGATCGCCTGTTGGTCCAGCTCTGTCTGCACCTGTTCCGCCTCCTCCGGACTGCGGCAACGAAATAGCACGTAGCTGAGGCCGATCTCCGGGGCGGCGATGAAGAAGTCCGACAGGCCTACCCGCGCCATGCCGCGACGGTACGCGTCGATGACAGCCACTAACGCTGCTTCCTTAACATGCCACTCATCCAGCTCAGCCAAACCGACTGCCGCGTGATATTCGCTCATCTTGCCGTTCAAGCCAGCCGATTCCGCAACGCGCGCACCGTAGAAACCGAAATTCAAGACGCGAGTGACGCGACGTGTGAGGTCAGCGTCGGTAGTAAGGACGCATCCACCCTCGCCTGTGGCGAACGCCTTGGTCGCGTGAAAGCTCAACGCCACTGGAATTTCGTCAAGCAGGCGTTCCGGGGCGCTCGCAACGCGGTCGAAGCTTGCTGCGCCATCGATAGCCACCGCGATACCCGTACGCCTGCGAAATTCTAGCCAAGGGGCCTGCGGCACAGGGCGACCAAACGGCGCGACTGGCACGACGACCCCGACCCTGTCCAGATCGGGATGCTGCAGTAGCCGTTCCGGGTCGAGCATCCAGGTCTCTGGATCGACGTCAGCGATCCAGCTGCGGTAGCCAGCCAGTTCTGCCGCAGCGGCCGTCGCAACGAAGGTAAAGGCCGGGACCAGCGCCAATGGCCGTTCCTTCAGTGCAGGACCGGCCACAGCAAGGATCGCGCCGACCAACGCCGTGGTGCCCGAACTTGCGCACGCAACTCCGCCCTGCGGCAATGACAAGCATTCGGCGAGGCCTCTGGCTAACGTGGTCGCGAGCGGGCCGTGATTCGTGTACACACGCGCAGCATCGATTCGGCGCAGGTAGGGAATAAGGCGATCTGTGCTGGGCAGGCGCGGGCGAAGCACCGGCACCACTTCCGCGGGGCCGGATCGCCCTTCCCCGGCAGCAGGGTCGCTGGCTCGTCTCATGAATTGCGGATCAGACCGCCGCCAGGTTGGGCGCGGCGGAACGCAATCAAGCGGTGGGCCAATTGCACGCTCCAAGCACCTCCGAGCCACGCTGCGATCATGCGGATCGCTCCCGGAACAGCTCCGCGACGGAGCGGATCGTGCCCTCAGCCCTGCAATCAGCTATCACGGATTCGCTGAATCTGGAAGCTTCGAATTCTTCGTTGATTCGCCCCTGCTGAGCCATTGCCACCCAACGTCGCCAGTGCCACGCAGGCGCGTCGTTGTCGTCGTCGATGGCCTTGTCCCGTAAGACGCGACGGATATTGTCGACCTTGCGTGCAAACCGCTTCTGCGTTGTGAATGGCAGATGGATGACTACTAAATCGCTTGGTCGCGTGCGTCGCAATGGCATCTTGTCGCAGGCAAACGCATCATGCGCTGCGACATCCAGGCTAATAATCCGCTCCGGCCGAAACATGACCTTCGGATCCTGCCACATCCGGATCCAAGCATCACCTGAGTTCCGCCTCAGATGGGCTTGAGGGTCCTCGACGGGCTTCGCAATGACGAGCAGCTCCTCGTAGCTCTCAGGCGCCAGCCGGCTTGGCATCATCGGCCCGTCTACACCGAGCGGAACATTGAACCGGTCGACCGAGAGAACGTCAAACGCATCTAGCAGCGGCGAGGCTTTGAGTGATCCTTCCCGTGGAATCCAAAACTCATCAGCGTCGAGAAACAGCACCCAGTCCATCCCGGCGCTCTTCGCCAGGGCGATGTTGGCGCGGATCCAGTCGGCGTCGTACTGGTCGCTCTCCTCCTTTAAACGAAACAACCAAAAATCGTCGTCAGAGCGATAGCGCTCCATGATTTCGTAGGTGCCGTCGCTCGAGCCGAGGTCGCAGGCGATGATGAGATCGACTCCGATGGCGCGCAGGTGGTGAATGGCCTGTTCGATTAACTCGACCTCGTCCACGACGCTCAGATTGGCGCCGATTTTCACTTTATGCCGTCCCGCAGCCATTCATGGACAAATTTAGCGAAGGCGATTTCGTCTATCTCGTACCCGCGAAGCTGCGGATACCGGGCGTCGACAAAGCAGCTAGTACCCGTCAACACCGAGGTATCGATGCCTAGTGCACTAAGCGAACTCAAAAGCAATCCAATTCGCGCATTCTCGGGATGGCTCAGCACGCAGACCTTCGCCCCCGGCTTGGCAAAGAAGGTGAGCCAGAGCGCAGGTGATTCCTGGCCGACGATGTGCCGGGCGTGCCGTATTAAGGATGCCAACTCCACGAAGTCCAACCGCTCAGGGCGGACGATCGCGAAGCCCCGGGCTTGGGCCACGGCTTCGATGATATGGCTATCAACCATCCTCCCTGGACCTCCCGCAGGGGCGGCGAGGTAGACCCGTTCGTAGTTGCTCTTCGAGATCCGCGGCTCGATCCTGCGCACCATCTCTTGCAGCGTCGCCAGCAGCGGCGTTGATGGTGACTTTGGATGCTCCCATTCGACGTCTGCATTCCGGTGCTCGAATGGCGGCATGTGAATCGGCGTCGACGCGCACCAGAGACGGGCGACGTGTGCGCTGGCAAAGTCGTGCAGCGGCACAATCTCCTGATCGTCGGTTAGGAGCAACTGGAGCATCTGGCGTTGAGTCACGCCCAGGCCCCCATCGACCAGCACGGGGACGCGTGCTATTGAATCCGAAGTCGACCCGGCCACAAATTGGGGCAGATACTCCCACGTCCAACGCCGAAGGTCGCCGCTGCCGGGGCCAACCAAATGAAACGCCTCGTCCAGCTCGAGCACGTTGGCCTCGGATTTGGGCAGGGTTGCATAGACACTTTCCGACGTCGCATGGAACACCCCTGGGTCCGTGGCGACCCAGTCATCGGGCGGGGACACGTCCGGATCGAAGTCGTACAGCATCGTGCCGCCGAACTCGACGAGAGCGGAGCGACCACGCACCCTGACGTCTTTCAGGCAGGCAAGGCGGATCGCAGGTGTGCAGGACATCGAAACGTCTTGGAAGACACTTGCCTCCTTTGCTGCGATCGTCCACAGGTTGAGTAGCGGCATCTGCACGATCTCGCTGGCTTCCGGCAGCACCATAAGACTGCTGTAGAGCTCAAAACCCTTGCGCAGCCCGAACTTCTGGAAAAGTCGATTTTTGAGCATCAGCTGCGCTTCGAGGTCGCCAGCTCGGCCGGCATCAATTGTTTTCGCCGGAATATCAGACCGTGCGTCTTCCTCGGTTTGAGTACCTGCCGGCGCGGCGGGCGCCTGCACGTGTTGACCGATTTGACCGAGAATTATCTGCAGTTCGTCCGAGTAGTGGCGGATAGTGCTGGCGAGACCTTCAGCCAGCTGAGTCTCGGAGGCTGAGATCCGGGCCGGCACTGACGTTGTCGTCGCACCAGATGCGGATCTGATGCCGCCTCTCCCGAAAGTCGACAGCATTGGCTGCACGAAAGCGGCGAATTCAAGGATGTCGCCAGCGACGGACCGCACGCTCTGATCAAGACAGCCAGCCTGCGCGCAGCCAACTATTCGGTCATGTAGATCTTGTGCGATCCTGCCCGCCGTCGCGGCCGGCTGATCGCTGATTTCCCACAGACCGAGATCGAAGGTTTGCTTAGTCAACTGTGCGACAAGCGAATTCGCCGCCATCCGCTCCAGGCCCAACGCAGCCGCGATCCTGAGCATATTGGCGTTGTCCTCGTTCTGCTGCCAGCCCTGGTGCGGGACAATGCAAACTTCTCTGTCCCCCAGAAGAGACACAAGCTGCGCGGTGTGTACCATCCAGCGATACTCGGCTCCGCGGAGATCAACCAGGCCTAGCGCTTCCAAAGACTGCGCCACCTGGGCCGGTTCGCGCACGCAGAGCATATATCGAACCTTGACGCCGAGTTCTGCACAAATCTCGTCCCAGTTGGGCAGCAGCCAGACCGCCCTTGGATCATAAAAGCCGAAGTGCCGATTTCTGATGAGTTCCTCGCGCAGCCATTCCACCATCTCTTCGCGTATGGCGCGCACCGGGTCTTCGGCCCAAGATTCTGTTGGGAGATCAGGTATTTCGCCGAGGTCGCAGTGCGCAATCTCCAGTTCGCTCAAAAGGCGATCATGGAACGTCAGGAGGTCGGCGCTGGTCCACCGGGAGCGTTCGTCATCGGACGTCGACGGGTCGCCCGTGCCGAAATGAAAGCCTAAGAGGCCCAACAGGTTCGCGCAGAATGCGGTGCCGCTTTGTTCCATTCCGAGGACAAGAACGACGCAACCTTCATCCGTTTGCTTTGTCTCAGATGTCTCGACCCGAAGCGGGCTGTTCGGCGAATTTGTAAGCTCCGGCCCGCCGGGAAATCGGACCGAAACCTTGTCGAACGGGGCGATGGGCGCATCGAAGACGAATTCGAAACCTGCGTTGATGGGCAGTCCGTGCGGCACTAGGTCAGGTCGGCGCCAACGGCAACCGATCCTGGCAATCGTCCGATCGTTGACCATGACCTCTAGCTCGGCGGGCATGCCGTTCTTCACCGCCCATCCCGCCACGCGCGTACCCGTGCACAGGTCAAGGGTTCCTTGATACTCGTCTAGTCGCGGAGTCGCGCTGACAGACGATGGTTTTATCTCCAAACGGTCGATCAGATCATTCGTATTGCGCTCGGATTCGCCCCGAGCCGGTTCGCTGGCAGCTTCGGCCAAACGACCCTCCGCCAAACCGATTTGGATGAAGTGGGCATAGCCATTCCGAAAACGGCCGCGATACACGGCTGCCGCAATGTCAGGATAGCTCCGCAAATAGCGTTCTTCGGAGAATTCCGGCGATGGATCAAATTTCGTCGGCATATCGTTGGTGAGATAATGATGCAATGAGCACCGCCAGTCACCCCGTTCGATAGCGGACGCAACTTCAGGATACCTTTGCATATACCAGGCGGGGTCAAAGTACTGCGAAGTACGCAGCTCGCATTGGCCACTTTCGATCTGGTCGAGGAAGTGGTGGAAAGGCCCTGCATTCACGCACTCCCGGGCCGCATCTGGATCAAGCTCGGCCTGGTAAGAGGCTGAATCGAAGAATGGATGTGCCCGGCGGTTAGCCAGCGCGCCCAAGCGGAGGAAGTGATCATAACTATTGGCGACATCGGCCGCGTCGAGTATCTCGTCACTTAGGTCGGGATTCTGGTCGCGATAATATTGTTCGCCTTTGAAGAGCCAATGCGGTGCAAGGGTCCGGTGGCCCTGGCGACAGTATTGATCGAAGCCGGAGTGATATCTGGCATCCTGGATGCCCTGAACGACTTCCGGGTACTCCATCCGATACCAAGCTTCGTCGAAATACCGGTTGGGGGAATGCCCTTGCCCCTGTCCAACCTGCAGGTAGAAGTCAAGAAGCGCCGTTGGGCTGGTGTCACTAAGTGTGCCGCATGCGGCGGAATAGGCGCGCAGATACCAAGACGGATCGAAGATAGCCCAGGCGGGCGAGACCTCCCCCGGCAGCTTTAGGAGTTTTGCCGCGGACAAACCGGTCGGTAGCATTCCGGACCTTTTCTCAGGGCAACACGAGCCAGATCAGAGGTTAGCAGGACGGTTGAAACGCCCGTGTTGTTTTCCTTCTCCTTACATCTACAGGCGCCGCCTGCAACGCCACCTCCTCCAATGTCCGCCGGAAGGTCTCGATACCAGCAGTAACACGAGAAGTGGTTGAGCGTAGCGAGCGCGTTGACTACTAGCTTCCGTCTCATTGCCATCGTGCGAAGGCAACTGGGTCACCGAAGCCATCTAATTTATGGATCTGTCGAAATGGCCGACGGGCACCCGACTGACCCTGCGCAAGGAACGCCCGCATCCCGGCGCAGCTGAGGTTCACCAACTCCAACGGCCACCAACTCGTCTGACCCGAAATCGCAGCGACGGCAACAGATCTGATCGCTTGGGCCAAAGTTATCGGCCTTACCGACCACCGCGAATTGCCATGTGTGAAATTGCGTCGTTCCGCTACGATGTCCAGCATGTGGCCGCCCGCACCACCGGCGGCGCCGGTGCCGGGGCGCGCGACAGCCCGGCCGCAACCGGTTCGAATCGACCCAGTCTGGCCGCGGGAAACTCGTGGCTAGCACGGCTGCAAACGGAAGGACTGGTTCAATGCAATCTCCGGTGTTTATTGTGGGCTCGCCGCGCTCCGGCACGAGCGCGCTTGCCGACGTCCTTTGGCATATCGGCTACCACGGTTTCGGGGAGGGGCACTTTCTCTCCTTGATTCACTATTGGGAAGCCATAGTGGATCAACACTATGTTCGGTTTGCAGAGCCGCCCAAGCCGGGCGTGATGCTTGGAAACATCGACAAGATCGATCTGAAGCACAGACTCTTCGAGACGTTCCGGACGGTGGTGAACGATCTGAATCAGGAAGAGCCGTGGTTCGACAAGACACCGGATCCGGGAATGATTTTGGCGAGCCCGACCATAAAGGAACTGTGGCCGGGCTCGGTTTTTGTGTTCGCCAAGCGACGCGGCATTGAAAACGTGATCTCGCGCGTGAAAAAGTTTCCCGGTGAGTCGTTCGAAAACCACTGTGCCGGTTGGGCCGGGACTATGCGCGTGTGGCGAAAAGTTCGGCAGCTGCTGCCGCCGGAATGCTTTATCGAGGTCGAGCAGCGCGACATGATTCAGCAACCGGAGCGTACCGCTCGAAGTTTGTGCGAATTTCTGCAGGTGTACGAGAGCACGGTTCCAGCCGCCTGCGAGGCCATGAGCACTCAACGCCCGGAGGAGAGCGCAGCGGGAAGCGCCTCCAGAACGTCTTCGCTCGCCGAGTCCGGTTGGACAGACGAGCAGAAGGAGACGTTTCTCAAACATTGCGAGACCGAAATGAAGGAATTCGGCTACACCATGGATGAGGATTACACCGCAACTCCGTGAAACTCGCGACTACCTGAGCAAGCGCGGAAATAGTTGGCGGATGCAGGCTCGCTCTTCTGGAAAGAATTTGATAGCGGGTACGTGAACGGTCCATAGCGCCGACCTTCACGGCTGGCGCGAAGGTCGGCGGGCTGAGCGGCCGGCCACGAGGCCGGCACGGTTCCTGGCCGACCGAGCACTACGTCAAGCAGGCGCGTCCAGCTGCCTCGATCGAGGTCGGGGTCAAGTCGACGATCCGCGCGACGAATCCGGCCGCTCCGCGCTGCGGCACCGAGGCCCAGCGGTGCTCGTCAACACCGATCCCCCAACGTGATAATCCGCTCGCATTCGGTCGGGCCATTACGGTTTTACGGCCAGCCGCAACACAGCAAGCAGGATTTTCCCAAGGGCGATGGTCGACGCGCCAATCCGCGACCTGGGCGATGTGCTCGACACCGCCGACGGCTGTTATGCGGCAATCGATTCCAGCGGCGCCATCCGCGACGGCGACCGGTTCGCCCAACCACCAAACTGGTGGATCTGTCGAAATGGCCGACCGGCAACCGACTCACCTTATAACCTGTTGGCCGAACCGGTGCTTCACAAGAAAGGGGCGGATGTCCCGTGCTTATGCCGAGGGCAATACGACGGCCGAATTTCCTTGAGCACTCCACTCCGTCTAGGTCGCTCACCGCGCCGGCGGAAACTGCGTTATGACCACCGTGGGGGCTGCCGGCAAGAAGGCTCCGTCCGATCAGAGTCCGCCGAAAGTGGGCTCAGCAGCGGCGCCTTCGAATCGAGCCGGGGCAGTTGGCGCGACACTTTCCTCCGATAATGCCCCGGAAGATTTTGATGAGTCAGCCTATCTCGCAGCATTTCCGGACGTCGCAGGATCGATTAAGGCCGGAAAACTTCGTTCAGCCTTACACCACTATCAATTTCATGGTAGGCGCGAGGGCCGACTTACGGACCCTCGTTATGAGGCGCTCCTTCGCGCCGATACAGCCGGATTTCCCGCAGCCTGCGTAGATGGGATCTACGCGTGTAAAGACGGGCAATGCGTGGTCTGGGGTTGGGTAAACGACGACGAACAGGATCCATTCAGCAAGCTGACGCTGTGGAACGCCCTTGGTTTACGGGGGTCAACGACGGCAATCTATCGGTACCGGCGCAAAGATGTCACAAACCATCTGAACCTGCCAGAGGAAAGAAATCTCGCATTCTGGGCCATCGTAGAGATCGAAAGGCCTGAAACCATGAGTGCGCCGGCCGAAGTGACCCTCTCGTTAGGAGCCGAGCGTAAGACATTCAAGTGTCCCATCCGTCCGGTGGACGACGAAAAGTTTAGAGAGCTTGCTCTTGACCATCTGGCGAAGACCCAAGCCGTCCGGAATCTTGTGGAGAGCTTTCTCTACTTGGACGCCGGATTGGGACGTTCGCTGATCGACTTGAATCTCAAGGTCTCCAAGCGGATGGCGCTGGGCGCACAGACGGTTCAAATTGGCAAGGCGCCGGCTCGCCCGAAAGCATCAGTCATCGTGTGCTTGTTCGGCAAACCGGAACTGCTCATGATCCAGTGCGCACTCTTCTCGAAATGCCGTGGCATCGAAGACTACGAATTCATCTATATCTCGAATAGTCCCGAATTGACAGAGTTGCTGATCAAAGATGCTACTATCGCGAACCGGATCTATGGAATGCCGATTACGCTAATTCTTCTGCCGGGCAACGCAGGATTTGGCGTCGCCAATAACATTGCAGCCAATGCCGCGCGCAGCGGCCGCCTTTTGTTAGTGAATCCAGACATTTTTCCTATGGACCCAGAATGGCCGTCGCAGCATAGTCGGATAGTGAACGATCTACCGCCAGAGCAAGTTTCACTGTTTGGCGCGCCTTTGTATTACGATGACGGGTCGTTGATGCATGGGGGTATGTATTTCGAAGTCGACGTCGAATTCTCTTTTCGGGATCAGCAAGCTACGCGCCGCGAGATGCTCAGAGTGGAACACTACGGCAAGGGAGCGCCGCCGCATACGAACCCTTATCTTGTCTCACGCCCGGTTCCAGCCGTCAGCGGTGCTTTTATGTCTTTCGAACGCGAGTGGTTCGAGTCGCTGGGGGGATTCTCGCCGGAATACATCTACGGACATTACGAGGATGCTGACCTCTGCCTCAAGAGCTTTAACGCCGGCAAGCCGGCGTGGATCCATTACCTGCCGTTCGTGCATTTCGAGGGCAAGGGGTCGGCGCACCGTCCGGCTTTCGAAGGCGGACGTCTAGTGAATCGATGGTATTTCACCAAAGTCTGGGGCGAGATCGTGACGAAAAGCATCCACGGTCCTTCCCCACAAGCTTTCTCGACTCCGGCTCACCGCTGAGCGTTGACTGGTAAAAACTTCTGAAGCGGAGGAAATGACCAAAATGGGTCGAAACGCCAAAGTTCTCGTTATCAGTCTCCACCATCCCGAACTGATGCGGGGTGGCGCTCAGCAGATCGCCTATGAATTATTCCAAGGATTGCAGAACGAGCCCGGTATCGAACCGGTGCTTTTAGCTTCGACCGACATGGAATACCCGGCGCTCTATAAATCCGGAGCGTGTATCACTGGCTTCGACCAACGGCCCAACGAGTTCCTGTTCCTACCGCAAGAATACAACGGTGCATGGCATCGGACCTCCTCGGTCCGTCTCATTGACGCCTACTGCGAATTTCTCGAAACCATTCGGCCCGATGTCGTTCACTTTCATCATTTCCTGACTTTCGGCATCGATTTGCTGAGCCTGACTAGGCGAATTTTGCCCAGTGCGCGGCTTGTTTTCACATTTCACGAATTCCTTGCCATCTGCAACGCAAACGGTCATATGGTGCGGTTGACAGATCAATCGCTGTGCTCGCAAGCTACCTCTGTACGATGTCATCAGTGCTTTCCCGACCAGCCGCCTGAACATTTTTCGCTGCGGAAGATGTGGTTCCTGCGCCACCTACAGGAGGTGGATGTCTTTACCTGCCCCAGCAGCTTCATGATTGATCGCTTCGTGGCTTGGGGGATTGACGCGGAGAAAATTCGCCACGTATCTAACGGTCAAGCAGACTGCACCCATGGAAAACAACTTGTCGTATCTGATGGCCCGAAGAACCGCTTCGGCTTTTTTGGGCAGATGGTCGACATCAAGGGGATTCAGATCATACTCCGCGCGGTGGCAATCCTTCGGGAACAGGGCTTCACCGACTTTAAGGTTGAGTTAAACGGCAGTAACCTCCGCTATGCCACCCCGGCGCTCGCGAAGGAAATCGAAGATTTTCTTGCCGAAGAGAATGAACTTCCCTTTGCTGAGCGCATCGTGCAAAGCAATGGTCCCTACCAGGTCGATCAACTGGCTAGCCGGATGGCGCGGGTCGATTGGTCCATTGTGCCTTCCCTCTGGGAAGAGGCTTTTGGTCTCGTGGTGTCGGAGGCTTGGGCGTTCCGCCGCCCAGTTATCTGTTCCGATGTCGGTGCTCTGGCAGAGCGCGTCACCGACAACGTGGATGGCTTCCACTTTACCCGGGGTGACCCTTACGCTCTGGCCGCAGTTATCCGGAGAGCCTCTACGGAAAGCGGCCTTTGGGAGCGCCTTTCCGGCGCGATCCCTGAACCGCCGTCTCTTGCGGCAATGGTCGCGGGATTCCTTGACGTTTATGGCCTTGAACAAAATTCAGAAGGCTCAGCAGTGCGGCGACAGGTGAGCCAGGGAATGGCCGCAAACGGAAGCGATGCTCCAATGAAATCGCGGAAACGGCCCAACCGGTCGGCGCAAATATCGAATTCGAGATAATGATCTGTCGGTTTATAAAGATCTAAATCGGTGACCCAAATAAATACCCGCAGAACGACCACCGACGGGCACCCAATCTCGCTCGGCCATTAGTCGTCGAGTTTTCGAAAATCGCCCGTATCCATGCGATTCAGAAAATATTTGCAATCGACTCTGTCCGTTCATCGAGAGATTCGATTTATTAACTTCGGATTTGGAGTCGGATAGATGACGGGGTATCCGGCCGCCTGACTTCCTTATCCACAGGCAATCGGCCGGCCGCGCGACAGCGGCGATTAAGGCGCCGGTGCCCGACGACGGCGCGCCCCTGCTGTGGTCGGTGGACCGAGCCGAGTTTCCGGTGTTCGGCTGAGACGCCGGATCCGTCCATCGACATCTGCGTTTTGCCCATCACTGCCATCCCGGTGGCCAGGTACGGGGTGACTCGCTGTCGAGATCAGCAGCCCGCGCGGTGTCCTCGCGTCGGTGCCCCGCTTCCTCGGCATCCCGGCGACGTCGACGTTGTCCTTCAGGACGGCGGGCGCTCCGCTGAAAACTCCGCGCCGGCGGGCACTGGGCCCATGCCGCCCCGGCCTGGGCCCAGTCGATGCCTGATACGCCAAGCCGTCAGCGTGGCGTTGACCGCTTCGGTGTACGCGATTGCCGCCTAGACGACGTCGCCTTCCGTAGCCAAATGCTGCCCGGTTTAGCTCTGGCGCCTTCAGGCAAGTACCGACTGACAAACTCGTTGTGCTCCCGCCAAAACCAATTATTGAAAAACATGATCTGGAACACGTTGTTGTAACTCAGGAATGCCTGCAACAAGTAGATCTCGTTAAAAGGCCAATCGGCCCAGGCATCAGGATATTCAAATGGGAAGAAAATATCGTGGAAGTGTACTATTACGCCCGGCCTCAACCGCGGCAGAACATGAAAAAATAGCCAATTAACATCACTCCCCTTCCCGATCACATGGGTGCTGTCGATAAATAAGATGTCGTTCTTTTCGAGGACGTCAAACAATTCAACAGGAACGTTTTGAACGAGATCCGTGTGTACCGTGATCCGGGTATGGTCATCTTCGTTGATTAGCTTATAAAGGCGGGCGGGATTAGGATCGATAAAAGTAAGTTCCAGGTCGTGCAGTTCCTGGTCGCGCACATCGAGAGCGATCGCGGAGGAAAATCCAGACCCCACCTCCACGATGCGCTTCGGCCGAAGCATCGTGAGCATCGAGTAGTAAACCGCTCCGTCGGCCAGCTCGAAAACGCCGTTCGTTGGGTTGGTGAAGCGGGACCATGACTTTGAGAACTCAGGCCATTTCGGCGCTATAACGTCGGCAAGAGCGAGCTGGTCGTCTACCCGAAGATCGAGCGGTCCTTGCGTGCGGACCTCGTACGCTGCATCAAGCTCCATCCTGAGCCCCTCCAAGTCTTGGCCATATAGTACGAAACAGGTTACTGGCCGTTCTATAGTCCGCGGCTTGATTCAAGAAAGTGCCGGCGAAATACGCCCGGTGCCTCACATAAGAACGCCCGCGAAACGGTGAGCGTGATGGTAGCCTGGCCAATCCGTGTTTAACGCCTTTCAGATGAGAACAAATCCATGAGCGTTACCTGGTCGACTAGCGATCCGCTCATTCCGCTGTCGGACGAGAACCTCGCCTTCGCCGAGGCCATGGGCGTCAATCCCGCCATCCACGAGAATGACTTCATCTTTCACTTCGTAGATCGCCGATGGGCGGCCAATGGCGGCCGCGAGCGGGCCGTGAAGGACTATTTCCAGCTCGGCCGCTACACCGCCGACCTGACCAAGACCATGATCACGGACGTCCAGAAGGTTTATGAAGTTGCCCAATGGGATTGGGCGCCCCGCCGATTGCTGGACTTCGCATCAGGCTACGGCTGCACCGCCAGGCACATGCGGCACGTATTCCCCGACAGCGTCAGCGCGACCTGCGACATCCACCGCGACGCCGTGAACTTCAACCAGGACGTCCTGGGCGTGGAAAGCTACATCTCCTCGCCGCTACCCGAGCAACTGAAGCTGCCGCAGCAGGATGTCATGGCCTCCATCCCCGAGCTGCGGCTATCAAAGTTCCATGAGGGACTCTGTTGGGGGGTACAGGACGCCTACGTGTGTGTGAAAGAACCCGACCCGGCTGCCACGGCATCCGCCCCGACCCTTTCCGCACCCGTATCCCGGAGCGTCTAAGGAATGTCGCGCATGAGCCCCGCCGCCGCCGAGGAATACATCGCCAGCCTGTATGCCACTGTTCTGAAGCGAGATCCTCGACCGGATGAGTTCGCTGACTGGGTGAGGGCCGCCCAGGCCTTGCCGCCCGAGCAAGTCTATTTCGCCTTCGTCAATTCGAAAGAGCACAAGCTTCAGCAGCAGCAGCACGCTCAGATTGATATCACGGGTGGCACGCAAGTCCAGGGAGCTCCTCCACGGGCGACGCCCGCGGAGCGGCGACAGCCCACCCTCTCCAGCAAATCAATGACCGATCGCATGCCTCGCTTCGTATTTCTCGTGCCCGATGGTCGCGAGACCTACCTCCATCCACACTCCCCCGTCGTCTCCGCCCGCATCCGGGCGATCGCCGCGCATCTGCGGGAGAAAGTGCCGCCGGGCGGCGCGGTGGGACTGCTCTACCGCTCCGAGCCCAACCTCATCATCGCCTGGTTCGCCGCCGTGTTGGCCGGGCTGCGGCCGCTAGTGATGCAATACCCCACGCGGAAACAGAGCCGCGCGTACTGGATCGATTCCGTCCGCAACACGGTCGCGACCGCGGGCCTCGCCGGCATCGTGGCGGATGATTACTGCGCAAGCCTCGACCTGACCGAGTTCCCGAACACGGTCGCCCAGGCTGAGCTCGACGAGCTGCCGGATGCCGTGCCCGGCCCGGTGCTACCGGATGATTTCACCATCATCCAGCTCTCCTCGGGCACGACGGGCTACCGCAAGGTCATGGAGTTCACCAGCGCCGCGCTCGGCCGCCATGTCTTGGATTACAACCAAGTGCTCGGCTTAGCGCCGGGGAAGGACCTCATCGCCTCCTGGCTGCCGCTTTATCACGACATGGGCTACATCGCCTGCTTCGTCATGCCGATCCTGCTCGGGATCGACGTGGTGATGATGGATCCGATGGACTGGGTAAAGCAGCCCGAGATGCTGGTAACCGCGATCGAGCGGCACCAGGCGACGACGTGCTACATGCCGAATTTCGGCTTCGAGGTGATGGCACGCACGGGGATGCCGGCTCTCCCTAGCATGCGGCGCTGGATCTCCTGCTCGGAACCCATCTCGGCGGCGACGGCCGAGAAGTTCCTCAAGGCGAGCGGTGCGCCGGCCGAAACCTTTCACCCCTGCTACGCCATGGCCGAGAACATCTTCGCCGTGTCGATCGGCGCGGGCTGCCGCACCGCCCAAATCGACGGCGTGGATGTCGTATCCTGCGGCACTCCGATCCCTGGAGTTGAGCTCAAGATCGTGGAGGGCGAGATCTGGGTTCGCAGCCCGACCTCGCTCTTGCGCTACGTAGGCGGCGACGACATCCGCGACGCGGAGGGCTTCTACCCGACCGGCGATCTCGGGCTGGTCATCGACGGCGAACTTTATGTCTCGGGCCGCAAGCACGACCTGCTCATCCAGGCAGGCAAGAAATTCATCCTCTCGGACGTGGACCTGCGGCTCAACGAGCTCCGGCCCGAGGTACGGGGCCGCGCCGCCACGCTCGCCGTGCACGACGAGCGGCTCGGCACCGAGATGCCGACCGTGCTGATCGAGGCACCAGATTTCTTCGAGCGCACCGATGCGGCCGAGATCGCGGCCGAGCTCAAGGATGCGACGGGGCTCGACCAGGTCGAGGTCGCCTTCGTGCCGCCGCGCTTCTTGACGAAGACATCGTCCGGCAAGTTCAATCGCCGCAAATCGCGCGCCGACTGGATCGCGGCGCACGAATGGAGGAACGGCGCGGCGGATCGCGATGCGGTGGCGGAGATCCGGGCCTCGTTCCCCGGTGTCGCTTGGGACCAGCCGGTAACGGAGGTGCTGGACTCTCTCTCGCTGACGCTGCTGCGCATCATCCTCGATGCGTCGCCGGTGCGGTTCCAGCGGCAGCAGAGCCTCGCCGAGATCGTCGCCGCGCTGGAGGCGGCGGGCCGCACGCCCGCGGAGGCGCACAGTGAGGAAGGCATTCGCATCGTCTCGCTCTCCGACCACACGACGATCGCCACCATTACGGGGGAGCATCTCGATCGGCTCGGCCAGTCACTAGGGTGCAAGGTCACCCTCGAGCATGTCTGCTTGCCGCCCTCGCCGGTGGTTTTCTCGGACCTGATCTTCCACGACTACTTCCAGCCACGCCTCGATCAGGCCGATTTCGGGGCGGTGAGCCGGGCCATGGCCAAGCTGAAGCAGGCCAGCGTGATCGTGACGGACGACCTCGCCGAGATGTTGTTCCTCTGCGAAGGCACCTATCCGGCCCTGTCGCACAATCTGGAACGCGACCCGCGCGCCGACCTGATCTCGTATCGCTGGCAAGACTACGTCCAGCACCACCACAGGCTGCCGCTCACCGTCGTCAGCGGGCTCGACGTTCCGCTCGGCGCATCGGGCACCGTGCTCGACCAGATGAGCCACTATCTCGGGATACCCATCTTCCGGGTGGCGCGCGTACCCGGCTTCGCGGACTTCACGCGCGGCTGGGAGTACCAGGCGCACGGGCAGCGCCTGGGGCATCGCGTCGATCCCGACCTTCTGGTAGAGAATCTGCTGCGCTGGACGCAGGATCTACCGGCTCCGCTGGCGCGCCGGCATCTCCCCGCGGGCGAGCGTATCCAGCGGTCCGACCTCCCCCACTTCTGCGCGCACAATGTCAGCCGGGCCGCGGTGGACCGGATCGTCGAGCGATATGACAGGTTCTGCATCGCGGGATCGGCCTCCAGCGTCCCCTATCTCCGCCGTGAGCTCGATCGCGCCGGCAAGTCCTACGTCCAGGTGCCGAGCTATGCCCAGCAGATCCTGTCCCGGCTGGATTTCGATTATGACTGCCTGGTGATCTGCGGCGCCATGGGCGAACCGCCGGCGGAGCTCCACAAGCCAATCATCGCCTTGCAGCACATCGCCCTAGATTGGCGGACCCGAAACCTAGGCGAATTCGCGGAAGAGGTAGGCAAGCTGCAGGAAGACGTCAATTCCGGGACGGATTGGTTGCATCTGTTCGCGCTCGAACGCGGCAAGGACCTCAAGCAGTGGCAGGCGACGCGGGTGGAGACGGAGCAGGAGTGGCGAGAGCTGATGCCGCAGGCCGCCGGGAACCCGGCCGATCCCGCGCTGAGCTGATCGGCGCTGGCGGCCCGCGCGATATGAGGACCGCGCCGCAAGAATGCCGCTTCCCCAAACGACCTGCGGATCGCTAGCACACCGTGCCGTGCACTATGGCTGCGCTATGGATCCTGGCGCAGCCGCGACAGGGCGGCGTCGTATTCGCGCCGGCCGGGCCTAACGGAGTGCGAACAGGCGCTTTTCGTATTCGTCCAACATCAAAGCGCCATACGCGGCGTTCGCATGTGTCGCATCCTCGTCGCAGTACTCGGGCCGCAGGTACCCCTCTGCGGTCATCGCCGATGCACTCACCGGCCAGAAATCGACCGCGAGGCGCTCGGCGGTCTCGCGCATCATTTGCTGGAGCAGTAACCACAGCTTCAGGCGGAGGTGTGCGGGCGCGAGCTGCGCCTTTTCAGGATCCAGGCCGAAGTCCGAGGCCAGCTGGATGAAGAAATCAGCATGAACCTGCATCCCGCGCCGGATGGCTTCGTTGTCCCCTTTCGGCGGTGGCGTTCCTAGGACGATCGGCCGCGGCCCGCCGGCATCCAGCATTGGTTTAAGGACAATTTCAAGGTGGCTCATTGAAGGCTGGAACACTTCGCGCACCTGCAGCTCGGGAACGAGCTCGACGTCCTGGTCCACCGCGAGCTCGGGGTGCGCCGCTAGAGCGAAATCAAACTGCTTCTCGAGAAACATGAAATGTGCGACATGCTGGTTACCCAGAAAGCAGACCCCTACGCGGAAAGTCTTGGCCAGCTCGACGACCGCGTCCCAATAACCCGGATTCGGTGCGCCGCCGATCCTCATGAATCCCCGGCGTTCGTCGATGGGGTTCATCTCGTAGTCGTCCTCTGACCGGCCGAGGTGCCCACCGTAGCAGTTGACATGCGAATTGCCGACGATCAGCAACCGCACCTTTCCATCGCAGACGCTCATGCCGGAATATCCTTCATACGCCCCTTGAACTCGTCCGACGCAACGAACACCTTGACGAGGTCGATCACCGACATGTTGCGTGCGGCATCGGTCCAGCCCTCCAGCTCGCGTTCTCCGGGCGAGCGCGCCAGCAGCGCGGAATAGAGGCTCCGGATGGTCTCTTCCGCGACATCGCCGACCGGCTTGGTCGGCACGTCGGCCATCCCCTCCTCGCATTCCACCTGGCTCAGCATCCGTGAGAGCCGGCGCGCCGAGTCTCCCTCCTCGCGCGGCGCGTTGACCCTTGCGGCTACGTGCCCGGCCTCGCATGCCGCAAGGAATGCGGTCATCACGGCTTCGATGGCCTCCTGCGTGACGCTGCGCCGATCGGCCTCTAGGTAAGCATCCGGAGCTTGTGGGCCCGTGACGATTTCGAACGACGGAAAGTAGGAGACGAAGGCGTGGCGTCTGACGATTTCCTCCGCAGACGCCCGCAGTACAGCCTTGCTGTAGGTGGACGACGGCAACACGTGCTTCCCAGTTGCGGTGGCCACCAACGGCACCGGTGAGACCGTAAGAACGATGCGAACCCCGCGATTCAACGCGTGAAGCTCGGTCACGAACGTGTCGAGATCCGAGGTGACATCGTCCACTGAAAAGTTGACGAACGCGTGGAGCGCCTCGTCGAACGTGCCGGCAACCGTCCCCGGACATGCGGGAAAAACCGCCCCGTCGAGCCGCGAGACCCAAGCTTCGGTCAGGCCGAGCGTGAAGATGAAAACCTTGACCTCTTCGAACACTCGCCGGACCGCGCGCAGATGCTGCGCGCTGAGCAGATCGAACTCGCGGTCTGTGAGCGCGTGATAGCGAAGTCCGGGACGGAAGGGATCAACTAGGCCGGCATCCGTGTGCCAGCGGTCTTCGGCCGGTCTGAAGGTTCCCATGCAGCGGCGCAGGAGTTGGAGTAGTTGCCGCGGCGTATAGATATTGCCGTACGCCGCGCTGAAGTTCTCGTAGCCGAGATTCTCTGGCGGAACGCTCGAGAACGCCGGGTTGCGCCTCTCGGTCCGAAGGTATTCAAACCCAGCACGCTCCAGGTACGGCACCAGGTTAGAGGCGAAACAACTCCCGGCCGATGCGACAGGTTCGCCCGGTCGGATCAGCGGCCCATCATGATCCATGAGTTGGCGGATGTCGAAACCGGAGGATACCGACCGACTCCAGAAGGAGCGGTCCGGCGCGTTCTGGTACGGATGCATGACATTCCTCGACGACATCGATCTACGACGAACGGTTTATTCCGGGTAAATCGGTTCGCAGTCCGAGACGGCAAGGTTCGACTGCGAGCCGTCAATTACTTCATTGACCATGCTTGTCCTTACTTGCGCCGGAGCCAGATTGAGCCCCCGGGGTTCTTCAGGAACAGCGGGTTGGTGTCACGAACCAGCTCACGCTGTCGGTGCGCGAACAAGCCGTTCCAGAACACCACCTCGAATGCCGAGTTATACGCCAGGAAGGCGCGCAGAGCATAGATTTCGTTCCATGATCTGTTGTTGTCGAACAGCCACTGCCGTGGATACTCGAACGGGTATTGGATGTCGTGGAAATGTATCAGCACGCCCTCGTTGAGGCTGGGCAGGATGGAAAACAGCTCGTAGTGCACATCGCTGGCAGTCTTGAGGACGTGGGTGGAGTCAATAAACAATATGTCGTTTTCACGGAGTTTGGAGAACGTCGAGACCGGCACGTCCTGAACCAGCCCCTCGATGATCTCAACCCGGGAATGGTCTTCCGCGCGAAGCCGGCTGCGAAGTCGACCGGCATCTGGATCAATACACGTCATGGCGAAGTCGCTGTGACCGACATGATCAGCGGCGTCGAGCATGCAGGCAGAGGAGAATCCTGATCCGACCTCGATGATGTTCTTCGGCTTGTAATGGGCAATCATCGCGCGCAGCGTCATGGCGTCGCCGTAGGGATAGCTGCCATTGTCGTAGTAATAGCGGTTCTTGCCGTCATCATGCTCGCTAAACGGCGTGTTCTTTATCAATTCCGCGTTGTCTTTCCAAAACCGCACCATGGCGTCCTCATCGAAATGGATGCCTTTGATGTCGCCAGGTTCCTGGAGGTACTGCTTCTCTACGTATTCAGCGATAGTTGATGGATCCACGATCGGTGAATAATAGTGCCCAGGCAAAAACATGGTCGGCACCGACTGTTCCTGCTGAAGCTTGTACTCCTTCGAATTCACGAAAGCGAAATAGATTTGCTCGGGCGGCAAGGCCTCGGCGGTCCTCACCCAGTTAGCGAACTCATCCGGTCGAGGATCTCGCTTCAGGACAGTCGCGTACAAACTCGCGATATATTGCTCGGCGGCGGCGGAACTCATACGCTGCATTCCTTCGACACTCCCTGATACCGGCACGGTTGGACGGGGGACACTCCGCGATACGGGAGCAGTAGGACGGGCGACATCCCGTGATTGGGGTGCAGGAGGGGTCGGGGTCGGTGTCGTGACAGCCGGGCCGGGCTCTTTTACGCACACGTAGGCGTCCTGTACACCCCACCAGAGCCCCTCATGGAACTTGGATAGCCGCAGCTCGGGGATGGAGGCCATGACCTGCAGCACCCAGCGAGGATAGGTGACCGTCAGGCCGTACTCTTCCCCTTTGAGGTCTTCCTGCTCCGACTGCGGGAGGAAGCCGAACCCGTTCGCATCGACGTTCAGGCCTGGGATGACGCCCCCCTTGTCGAGGGCGAAGCCGCGGGTGGTGAAGATCAGCACGCCACGGGGCGCCAGGGCGTTGGTCAACGCCTTTAGCCAGCGCGCCCAGGTGGTCTCGGGCATGTGCGAGAAAAACGAGTGAGCAAAGATGACATCCTGCTGCGGCAGCTTCAGTTGCTCGGGTAGCGGCGAGGAGATGTAGCTTTCCACGCCCAGGACGTCCTGGTTGAAGTTCACGGCGTCGCGGTGGATGTCGCAGGTCGCGCTGACGCTGTCGGGGAATACGTGCCGCATGTGCCTGGCGGTGCAGCCGTAGCCTGATGCGAAGTCCAGCACTCGGCGGGGCGCCCAATCCCATTGGGCAACTTCATAAACCTTCTGGACGTCCGTGATCATGGTCTTGGTCAGGTCGGCGGTGTAGCGGCCGAGCTGGAAATAGTCCTTCACGGCCCGCTCGCGGCCGCCATTGGCCGCCCATCGGCGATCTACGAAGTGAAAGATGAAGTCATTCTCGTGGATGGCGGGATTGACGCCCATGGCCTCGGCGAAGGCGAGGTTCTCGTCCGACAGCGGAATGAGCGGGTGGCTAGTCGAACCCTTGGGTCGTTCGAAATCAATCATATGCGCCACTCCTCGAACTAAACGATTGCTGCTCGCACCCTTGACCGCGATTACGACGTCCTGCCCGCTCATGCCGTCAATACGGCCGGACCAGTTGCCGTAAAGCAACGGTTCCCGAAGCTCGAGGCCGCATTCCCGGTACAGATCTTTGACGAAGGCTTCCGGGTAGGCAATCGCCGCTTCAGGATTTTCGACGTTGGCCGTCAGTGCACCTTGCAGCTCATGCTCGAACTTGAGCTGGCCCATTCCTTGCTTGCTGAGGATTGACGACATCTCATTGAGCAGAAAGAACGTGATCAGACTTCGGCCGCCCGGCTTCAACACGCGGACGATCTCATGCATATAGTGCGTCACGTCCGATGGCAGCATGTGCGTGAAAACTGAGGCAAGCAGCACTACATCGAACGACCCGTCCGGATACGGAAAACGAAACTCTGAAGGCTTGTCTGTCCCTCTCGGGTTGTACCTTTTGCTCTGAACATCTGCGACCCTGAATTCGAAGTTGGGGTGCGATGCCGAGATGTTCTCCGTGCACCACGCGATTGCATCCCTTGCGACATCGAAGCCGGCGTAGCGACCCTCGCGGTTCAGGTAGCCGGTGAGCGGCAGGGCCATCCGCCCTGAGCCGCAACCAACGTCGAGCACTGCATCACCGGGCTGCAATCCACATAGGTCAACCAAATAACCCAAGAATTCATCGCCGGTTGCCTTATACACAGCAGGGCCCCCGAGACCCACCCAATCCTGAAGGTCCCGGGGGGGCAGCAACTCACCGGGCGAGCCGTAGTTCGCCGACGAAGTGCGATTCGAGCCGAGCGGGATACTCCCGGTCATGACCCCCCTCACCGCAATCAGCCAAACTTGTGTGCCCTCTCAAGCAAGCCTCACTATAAAGGCCCTTCAGCCTCTCCGAGGAGTATCCAATTAACCGCGGGTGTCGCTCGATGTCGGCGCGAAGTCGACTCAGGGCGCAAGCGACTTTGCGACGAAGCCGCCGGTTCTCGTCGGAGAGTTCGCGGTTGCGGCGGCCGGCGATTTCGAGGCGCTGGCGAGAAAGTCTTCGCCACCTCCAGCTCAACCGGCCGATCCCGCTGAACGTTGGTTATGACAGATACGTTCGTCCAGCGGCAGCTACTCAAGGACGCTGTGAAAAGCGAAATCACATTGCTCAGCCACCGAGCCGGAGCGCCGAAAAAGCTACGCTGACAATATACGCACAGCAACTTGCATGTCTCCCGGGACCAACCCCAAATACTCATACTTAATCTGACGATGGGCTACGTACTCTTGGAAGGCGGCATATTCGTGTCGCTGCCACGTGGGATAATTGAAGTATTCATCGAACACAATTACTGTTCCCGGGACAATTTTTTTATGCAAGTAGCTGAAGACCACCTGTGTCGAGGAGAAAATATCACAATCGATGTGCAGTAATGCTATTTTTTCGAACTCATGTGTATCCAGAAAAGGTCCAAGAACTCGGTCGAACCAGCCCACAACTAGCTCGACGTTTTCCCGCACCTGCGGCAGTTCCCCATTGCGTGAAAACTGACCAATTCCATCCGCTTTGCCGAACCACGCCTCCGGCAACCCCTCGAATGAGTCGAAGCCATAAATCTTTGAGGAAGGTAATAGCGAGGCAATGAAATTGACCGAGTTGCCTGACCAGACACCGAATTCGAGACTGGGTCCATCAACGGTGATGTTTTTGCAAGCAAACTCTAGTAAGTGGTTTCGGTTATGAAAGCGAGGAACGCCAACCATTTTCTGGGATGCGTAGCCGTGACTTTCAATAGCCGCGGCAAGCCGACCTATTGCGTCGATGTTATATGCTCGATCTGTACTCGCGTGCTTCTCAAGGAAGGCAGAGTAGACGGCTTCGATGAACATTTCCCTGCCCCCCTCATCTTCCAGCAAAGCGGCTAATGTCTGATGCGCGGCGGGCCCGAGGGCTGATTGATTCACGGCAGTCTCATTCATATGTTGGGTTCCATGGGTCGCATCGTCCAACGATGCCGGCAGGATCGTGCAGTCGTTGCTTAATGCCGCGACTCGGGGCGAAGGCAGCATGCGGACGGCGGAGGCTGCCTCCCCCGTCCGCCGAAGCTCTGCAGTTTTCGGCGGTGTGTTCTTCAGTTCTTCGATTATCGCTTCGGCCATCCGAAGATAGACCGTCCTATGATAATGGTTGCCGCCGACATTTATTTCCTCTTCATTTCGTATATGATCTTTAAAGGACACTACGCGGACGAACGGATGAGAGGCCGCGATTGCCGTGATTGCTGCGTGGTATTTTGTGGACCATGGTGCATCCACAACTTCCCCGTTGGTATCGCGCACGCGTGCATGATCTGTTATCAGCACAAGCTTCGATCCGAGCGGAACACGGCTAAATATCTCTTCCATCGCGGGGCGCAGGTCTCGCTCTTGGCTGAACGCGACACTCTCATAGTTCTCATGAATGTGCAGGGCTATCTTGGCGATGTCGCTCTTGGCCGCGTCTGGACAATTCAGCCTCGCAAGAAGAGCAAGGATGTCTTCCCTGTCGGTGGATACGAGATCGACACCTTCCAGACCATGAGGTTCCACACAAATTTCCCAGCCACATTGAATGTGGCGATACCGGGGCGACCCATTCCTGTCGAACTGCCCGCCAAAGACAAAAGCTGCCCCGGCGGGAGTGCTCTGAAAATAGTCGGTCACAAGCATGTTTTTTGGAATGCCGAGTGCATCAGCCTCAGATTCCAATGATGACTCCGAACGGTCGCAGGCTGAGAGCAGCAGAGTGGAGCCATTAACGCGGCAGAAAACATGACCAGCGTGAAAATTGCCGGTGACGGTAGTACGATCGGCGTAAGGCATAAGGTAGTGCGCAACAGAATTAGCTTCACACCCCCCATGCACACGAATCTCTGGGAAGATTTTTTGAGCCGCGTCTGTCCGCGTGTCAGCGTCACCAGCAGAACCAAGCCGGATCCAGTCGATCGGGCGAGCGACCGTGATGTCCGTCAGAACGTCACCCACAATGTTGATATGCGGCCGCTGCAGATAGTCATAGACCCATGCCTCGACCAACATACCGAGCGTGCGGCAGGAGAAGCAGAAATGATCGAGCCGCTCAACTAGGCGCCCATTTTGTGAATCAACGATGCCGCTCGCCGCTGCGCTCGTGACCATGTATATCCCGACGAAGCCGTAATCACCGTATTTATCCACAACCCTGATCAGACCGCTCTGTCGGAATGGGTCATGCAGCAGCGCTAATAGTTCGGCCCGCGCCTTCTCCGGGTCTTCAGGTAGCCGCACCTTGGTGAAATTAAGCTGGTTGGTGCGATTGATTAACTCAGCGGCGCGGTCGATGTGTTTCTCGACGTCGTACTCGATATACACACGCACGTCACAACCGCGGAGGAATTCCTCATTGTTGCCATCCGCTTTGGATTCATCCCGTTTACGCTGTTCCAACACTTTGTATTGTGCGAGACGAGTAAGACCGCTGTCGTCCTTGCCCTCGAAGCGGGGATCCGATAGCACGCGAGTAAGGAATGTCTCGTCCTCAATCTGCAGATCTGGTATGAGGTCAGCGGCTTCTGCCCGGTTAAGGTGGTTGTCGTCAATGAACATCACGGTCGCCGGGCGGAGCTGGGCGGCCTCGATGATCGACGCCAGTCTGGTGGCTTTCGGCCCCCAGGAGATGCTGGGAAAAATGAAGTAATCGGCGATTCCTTGGCCCTCAAGGATCTCCATGACTTTTACTTCGTCGTTTTTTGAGCAGATAGAGCTCATAATTCCGCGCTGCGCGAGTTTGATCACGATGTCATGATGCGCGCGCACGTATTCTGTTATGCCGCCCTCAGTTAGAGTACCGCGCCAGTAGGTGTCATCGAGATCCCAGATAAGGAGACGGACTGCTTCGATCATGTAGTCGTTCCGGGTAAGCGTCGGACGGAGGCCGGCGATATATTCTTCGGCGGCGGGGGTGCATCGGCGTGCTGCTTCTGCGGAATGTCTACAGTCTGGGCCCGGAGCCAGATTGAGCTGCCGGGGTTCTTCAGGAACAGCGGGTTGGTGTCACGAACCAGCTCACGCTGTCGGTGCGCGAACAAGCCGTTCCAGAACACCACCTCGAATGCCGAGTTATACGCCAGGAAGGCGCGCAGAGCATAGATTTCGTTCCATGATCTGTTGTTGTCGAACAGCCACTGCCGTGGATACTCGAACGGGTATTGGATGTCGTGGAAATGTATCAGCACGCCCTCGTTGAGGCTGGGCAGGATGGAAAACAGCTCGTAGTGCACATCGCTGGCAGTCTTGAGGACGTGGGTGGAGTCAATAAACAATATGTCGTTTTCACGGAGTTTGGAGAACGTCGAGACCGGCACGTCCTGAACCAGCCCCTCGATGATCTCAACCCGGGAATGGTCTTCCGCGCGAAGCCGGCTGCGAAGTCGACCGGCATCTGGATCAATACACGTCATGGCGAAGTCGCTGTGACCGAC
This sequence comes from Mycobacterium cookii, assembly GCF_010727945.1. NCBI lineage: Bacteria > Bacillati > Actinomycetota > Actinomycetes > Mycobacteriales > Mycobacteriaceae > Mycobacterium > Mycobacterium cookii. Next base: position 4,062,609 of record NZ_AP022569.1, on the reverse strand, counting down.
ATGATCAGCGGCGTCGAGCATGCAGGCCGAGGAGAATCCTGATCCGACCTCGATGATGTTCTTCGGCTTGTAATGGGCAATCATCGCGCGCAGCGTCATGGCGTCGCCGTAGGGATAGCTGCCATTGTCGTAGTAATAGCGGTTCTTGCCGTCATCATGCTCGCTAAACGGCGTGTTCTTTATCAATTCCGCGTTGTCTTTCCAAAACCGCACCATGGCGTCCTCATCGAAATGGATGCCTTTGATGTCGCCAGGTTCCTGGAGGTACTGCTTCTCTACGTATTCAGCGATAGTTGATGGATCCACGATCGGTGAATAATAGTGCCCAGGCAAAAACATGGTCGGCACCGACTGTTCCTGCTGAAGCTTGTACTCCTTCGAATTCACGAAAGCGAAATAGATTTGCTCGGGCGGCAAGGCCTCGGCGGTCCTCACCCAGTTAGCGAACTCATCCGGTCGAGGATCTCGCTTCAGGACAGTCGCGTACAAACTCGCGATATATTGCTCGGCGGCGGCGGAACTCAAGCCCTGCATTGCCTCGACGCTCCGAGATACCCGCGCAGTTGGAAGGATCGCCTCATAAACGGCGGGGACACCCGGCGAGGCGCAGTTCGCTGTCGAAGTGCGGCTCGCGCCGGGCGGAATACTCCCGGTCATGATGCCACCTCACTGTAGTCAGCCGAACTATTTTCCCCCTCAATCACGCCTCACTATAAGGGGCCTTCGGCCCCTTCGAGGGGTATCCGATTAACCGCGGGTGTCGCCCAGTATCGGCGCGGAGTTGGCTAAATGGCGTACGCGAGTTTGGCGGCATAGCCGCCGGTTCTGGTCGGAGAGTTCGCGGTTTCGGCGGTTGGATGTCGCGTTGTCGAGCAGGTAACGGTGCGCTTGGCTCGGGCCGGTTCTGGGTGGCCGGTGGATCTCGTCTTTGGGATCGGTCGAGGTAATTACGGGCGTGTTCGTATAGCGGCTGGGCGGCATGGCTGGGCTGGGTGCTGTTGTCAACCAACATGTTGGCCTCCCATGTTCCGGATCGTTGAGGGCGGTGATGATGTTGACCAGTTTGCGCAGGGCCTATTGCCGCAGATGTCGGCGAAGTGCGCCCGAAATCTCGCCGAAAGCCAACCCTTAGCGGTCAAGGACAATACGACTTGAAGCTGCTGCGAGTGTCGCGCGGCACCGCGATCTCAACCGGCCCGGTCTAGGTGAACACTGTCTTGGATCGGGTGCCGTTGGGGGAGTTGCTTTCGCTTCCGCGCCCGACCGGGTCGTTCTGGTCGTAGCCCGGGGATAGCCTCGGCCAGCGATATTCCAGCGAGGTGCCTTTATCCACGGCACGAAGGTTTCCGACATCGTCGGCCTTTTTTGCCGAGCTCACGCTCGGGGTGTCAGACCAAGATCAGGTCCACCGATTCTCAGATAGCCCTGTTAACACGGGCTGCCGCCAAGTTCGTCGAATAACCCGTCAAACGCCGCGTCGCACATGTCTTGGATCCGTGGTTCAAGGTCCCACTTCCAGCGACCGATCGATGACCGGACGTCAGGCGATGTTCGATGCGCATTCATATCCGCGGTGGACTCATTCCCAGCTTGTACCATTGCGTCGACGATATTCGCCGACGAGTCCAGCTCCAGCGCGTCGAGCATTGCGCGTACTTGTTCGGTTGGCGAATGTATTAGATCCTCATAATGAACAAGCGTGCCGTATTTAGATCTGCTTTTCCACAGACGTGTGAGATCCAGTATGCTGTCGCGGACCATGCCGACGAGTTGTTCATCCGTTCCAACCAGTTGGCCAGCGAATTCGCCCCTCCCCCTCTTATTGTCGAATGCCCGCACCGAGACCAGGGTGTCCCTTGGATCTCGGACGAGAAATATCTCTCGCGTCCGTGGGTAGAGCTGCCAAATTATCGAGCGGATGTGGCCTGACGGGGCGAACTTCTCCGCGAAGAATGAAGGGGTCGCGCGTTTTCGTCCGCGAGCGTGCTCGCGGTAGAAGGATTCGACGGTGGCCTGCGCTACGCGAGCAAATTCTTCGATCTGATCTGATCCGTACCAGCGGTCGACGGTTGCACCCACTGAGCCCGCAAATACCGGGTCAAGAAAGAATGAAGGGAACGGAATGAGTCGTTTTCGATCCGTCCAGAACTCAAACGATTCTGCCCGCGAGGTGTCCACGGGCGTGGCTAGCACTTGTACGAAATGCATCCAGTAGCTGCAGACCCGCTGCTCGTAGGGAAATCGCTCATGGACGATGATGTCCGGGTGATCCGCGAGCATCCTCATCAGCAAGGTGCTGCCTGATCGGCCGGGGCTGGTAACCGTGATTGGCTGCATCGTCGGCGTGAAGGCCGATGTGAGCTGCTGCGAACCGCGTATTTCAGCGATCTCGCGTCGGCGTCCACCTTTAAAGACGATCCTCACCCCAATGGTGAATGCCGGTGCGAGGCCGACCGTTCCGATTGCCTTCCAGAACCCCACTCGCGAGGAACTGCGAAACTTTTTGGCGACATCGGGCCGCTGGACTTCTAGCTCGCAGCAAGCAATCACGATTCCCTCGTGGACGAACTCCACCTCGGCCACGGTTTCCTTGGCTACGACCCAGCCGTACGCGTCGAACGCGTATCCGTCGACTGGACCCGTCCGCGGGTAGTCGATGTAAGCAGCGGTGATCAGGTCATCGCTGGGGCACACGGAGATCCCGGATATCTCCACCGCCATGCGGCGATCCCGTCCCTCCTCGTCGAGCGGCAGGCACAACACCTACATCGCGTCGGAAACACCTGATCTGTCCCCGGGTCGCAGCAGCGCGGTCCGGACGACGGCTTCTTTACTGTCCAGAATTTGGAATATGACACCATTTCGGAATTCCTGGTGTCAACAGGCCGGACCTTTAAGACGCTAGGGGATGCTGCGTCGAACAAGCAGCTAGCTGAGTGACCAATCGGCATTACACAAAGCTCTTTTTCGGTAACCTACAGCGATGCAGTTTGCCGTCGCGATTGTTTCCCCTCCCAGCAATCCGACCGTCGGTGGAGCATTTCAAGAAGTCGCAGAGACCTTCCACTACGCCCTGCGAGCGCTCGGCCATGACTCTGTGCTGACCACCCGTCTCGACCTCGACGAGCGCCGCACCATCGTGTTCGGCGCAAATCACCTGGTCCACTACGGTCTGCCGGTGCCAAAAAACCCCATCTTCTACAACCTTGAGCAATTGGGTGACGACTCGCCGTGGATCGCAATGCCAGAATTCATCGACCTTTTCCGGCGTTATCAGAATTGGGATTACAGTCAAACCAACATCGAGTATCTCGCCGCCCTGGGACTGCCTCGGCCCGCCTATGTTCCGATTGGATATGTTCCCGAGCTGACACGGATCCCCCCTGCCGCCGAGGATATCGACGTACTTTTCTACGGCATGCTCAGCGAGCGCCGATACGCCGTTCTCAAGGACCTGCAGGACCGAGGTCTTCGGGTCAAATGGCTGTCGGGCGTTCTCGGGGCGAGCCGCGATGCCTGGATCGCACGCTCGAAGATTGTCCTCAACCTGCACTACTGGGAAGCGAAAATCTTCGAGATCGCGCGTGTGTCCTATCTGCTCGCGAACAGGCGAACAGTGGTCTCTGAGCGTGGTGCCGATCCGACGTTGGAGCGCGAACTCGAGGCCGGCGTTGTATTCGCGGACTACGACGAACTGGTCGATCGCTGTGTGGAGATGCTCGGCGACGAGCGCGCGCGACGCGAGCTCGCCGACCGGGGCTATCAGGCGTTCGCCGCTCGCGACCAAGCGGCCATCGTGGACCGCGCGCTGGCAGACCTCGACGGTGTCACCCACGAGACCGCAACGCGCGACGATGGGCGGATCGATGTGCGCCTCGAGGACCACGACCACAGCGCAGATCACCAGCTCCGCAACCGCAACCTGCTCAGGCATAAGTCGGAGCAGGAACGAGATCAGTTGTTGGCCAAGGTCGAACGCAATCCCGAGGATGCACGGTCGGTCTTGTTCCTAGCTCAGACCTGCTTGCAATTGGGCGACATCTATATCGCGCGTAAGTGGTATGCGCGGCGGGTTGAGATGGGCGGCTGCGATGAGGAGGTTTACTACGCGCTGCTTCGGCTCGCGGAATCGATGCAGCAACTCGGTGAACCGTGGCCCGACGTTGAAGACGCCTACTTGCGCGCCTGGTATTTTCGACCGACCCGCGCCGAGCCGCTGCTTCCCATCGCCACTGGATACCGGCAATCGCAGCGCTACCGGCTCGCTTACCTATTTGCGCAGCGCGCCGCCACAATCCCAATTCCTGATAACGACCTCCTTATCCCCGCGGAAATCGCTCAGGTTTACGCTTGGCGTGCGGCCGATGAGCAAGCAGTGTGCGCATCCTGGATCGGCAAGCACGCTGAGGCCTTCACACTGTGCCGGCGCCTGCTGGCCCGCCCCGACATTCCGGACCCCGATCGACAACGGATCGCAGCCAACCGCGACTTCTCGGTACCAGCCATGATCGAGGCCGCCGCACCCTACCCCGAAGCCGTGGTGCGATCCTTGACCACCGACCCCGGCGATGCCGAGATCACCGTCAGCCTGATCGCCGGACCAGACCGCCACGCCACCGAGCAAACCCTGAACTCGTTTCTGAACTGCTGTCGCGACGTGTCACGAGTCCGGCGCTTCCTGGTGCTCGACACTGGGCTGTCCGCCCGCGACCGCGCGAACCTACGGAGACGTTACGGTTTTCTGGAGTTTCCGCGTCGCAGATCGGGCGACGGGCCCGCAGCCCCGCTCGCGCAACTCCACGCCAAGATCAGCGGGCGGTTCTGGCTGCACCTGGGCGAAGGCTGGCAGTTTTTCGCGCCGGAGAACTTGATCACCCGCTTGACCGCGGTGCTCGACACCGAACCAAAGGTGTTCCAGGTGGGCATCAATTACGCCAACGCGGATAAGCTGACCGGCGCCAGCGCCGCCGAGCAGGCGATACGCCGGGCACCCGGCGCCGGCCGCTACTTGCTGACCGAGGCGATGACCCGCGGTCCGGTGATGTTCGACGTCGCGCGCCTGAACCGAGCCGTCGGTGTGCAAAACTGCGACCCCGATTCGCCCGCCCAACGTGGGCGATCGGCCGCCGCCGACGCCGGACTGCGCACCGCCACCCTTGATGAAGTGCTCTGTATCGCGGGTCTAGGTTTCTAGCGCTGCGAGGACCGCCCTGAACACCGCAGTCGGGGATGCACTAACGAGCTGCTAGTCGCTGGTGCCGGTCACCACTCATTTTCCGGCTCATAGTCGGAACCGGGAGATGACCCTGATCCACAACGACCAGTACACCCTCGGCTTACCGAGGGTGTACTGGTCGATCGCTCGTTGGTGCGGTTACCGCTTGGCGGTAGGCCACGGGCATTTGCCGTCGTTTTCGCCGATCAGGGTGACAACCGTCGCCTGCAGCGTCCCGCCACCATCCTTGGTTCCGGATGCGTTGATGCACTTGCCTTCCGCGATGGCCTGCGAAGTTCCTGCGCCGCCCTTTGTGTAGCGCGTCTGGTCGTTGCCATTCATGTTCATTTGAGCGGGTTTGCCGTTGCCGTCGGTAAAGGACACAGTGATGGTGTTACCCGAAACAGAAGTAACCGTGCCAATCACCGCTTGGACGGGGCCTGCCGACACCAGAGCGCCCGGTGAGCCGGACGCTATGGCCTTCGGTTGCGGGCACTTGCCGCCGTTACCCGCCGGGTTCTGTTGCACAGCTACGGCCTGGGCGGAGTTGGGGTTCGGGCCGGGCCGGTAATTAACTCTCACGCAGTTGCCGGCAGCGAAATCGCTCAACTGAGCGTTGGTGTACTCGATGATCTTGGCCGAATCGCTAACATCGACGGTGGCCTTCCCAGACTCCTGGGTGACTTGGACCGAGTTTCCAGACACCGACTCGACCAAGCCAAGAACCGTATCCTTCGCGTCCTTCGCGTTGGCGGCCGCCGGTGCCGACGTAGACGGGGATTTGGCGTCATCGTGCGACTTACTACACGCGCCCAGGGACAGCGCGGTTCCAGTCGCGACCGCAAGGATCGCGAATCCGGTCAGCCGGGCGGGCTTGAAAGTTAATTGCATTGAGAACCTTTCAATCGTCGGCCGCTTTGGCCAAGTCAGCGAATTGATCCACCAGCGGCGTTGATGAGCACCGGCGACGGCTCGCTCACAGACTACTGTGCTTATTTGCCCGATTGGGCCGAATCGTCCGGTATATCGGACGCGCGATCTCATGTCCGACAAAGGACAAACCACCCTTGTAGATGGCGCGCGGTCCGGAAAACCCACCCAGCTTCGTGCAGTCGTATCCCAGCGGCGTGCCGACCGACATATTCATCGCCGAAGTCATCTTCCCGAGCTCGTCACCTGGCTCGATCTCCAATTCCGTGGCGTTGACACCTTCACACTCTTGTTCTCGGCAATAGACGTGCACACGCTTACCGTGCTGGCGGTGTCGTCGCAACGCCTGAGCGGCTTATCCCAAACCGCAATCGAGGCTGAAGAACAGCCAATCGTTCAGCAGCTAGTCGCGTATCCCGCAATTGAACCACTCCACGAACCCGTTATGCGCCGGCTTGCGTGGCTCCTCGTACTGCTGTCGAGGCGCAGGTTCTCGCTTCACACCGCGACGGCGCGAGGGATGAACTTCGCGCCCCCATCGCAGGGCAATTCACCTGGCTTGTCCACGCTCGTCGACCATGGCTCGCACGCTGTAATAATCGCGTTTCCGCGCGCGCTATCGGTGTCGATGGTCTACTACATACCAGCGCCGTAACCATTACGTAGTCCATAAGCCCATAGAAACGAGAGGCTACCAGTGAATTTTGAAATAACGCGCGGAGCGCTCGATGTCGCCGGTTTTATGGAAGGGACGGCAAAGAGCTCCCGCTGGGTTGATATTCTCCGCCATTATGAGCGGCATCTATCAGAATTTAGGGGCTTAGATATTGAGATTCTGGAGATTGGGGTAGACACGGGTTTATCTCTTGAGCTCTGGAAACAGTATTTCACTAAAGCACGTTTTATAGGTGTTGACATTCAGCCTGCATGTAAGCGTTTTGAGGATGATCGTGTGACGATAGAGATCGGGTCGCAGGACGACCCAGATTTTTTGCTCGGATTGACGGAGCGATACAGCCCGACCATCATCATAGATGACGGATCTCATTTGGCGCACCATATCATCTTTACTTTTGAAAAATTATTCCCATCGCTGCCGCCAGGGGGTTTGTACGTTATAGAGGACATGTTCGTCCATCTCAGATCTAGGCCGAATACCTGGCTGGGAGAAACCGAGATATCTCCACCCGATTACCTTTTCGATGCGGTTCGATTTCTGTTTACCGAGAAAACTCCGCCTGTCACCGGACAAACCGCCCCCTCAATCAATCAGGGACCGCAGGGGGATCTTCGGGATAGCATAGAAGAAATTGCATTCGCCCCTCTCGGGGTTGCCTTCATCCGCAAGAATTCGGCGCCTCTTCCTATCGAGGACCGGGTCTCACTGGGCGAAGCGTACGCCCGGAGCAGGGGGCAGGCAGACCTATGGTGGAGACTTGCGGAATACACCCGGAGTAATGCAGGACCGCTTGATCGTGCCGAGGCGGCGGCACGAAACGCTATCGCGATGGCTCCGCGTTCGGCGGAAGCTTATCGCGTACTCTGCTTGACCCTCTACATGCAAGGCGACGTTAACGGTGCTATCTCCGCAGGAGCAAAAGCTGCTGAATTCGCACCAGACAACTGGATTTACGCGCATTTTCTCGGGCAGCTCTACCATTTGACACAAGATTTTTCAAAAGCCGAGGACTCTTTTAGGAAAGCCGGGGCTCTACGCGATCATGATCCGGAGATACGGCAGCGGCTAAACCAGGCTCTAGCTGCGCAGGGAAAGCCAGAAGAGTGAATGAAGTCAGGTGGACGATACTGCGGAATAACAGAACCACTGGCTCGTATCTGTAGCTACAAGGTTCGATCATCTCGCGACCGCCATCCGTCATCGATTTTAGAGGCGACTGGCCTGATCTGATTGTTTGGGCTTTTCGGTTGCGTTGGTCGAATTAGATTCGCCTCCGCTTGCCACTCACCGCGCCATAACAGAGGCGGATGGTCGCCTGAACTGGGAGTCGTCGCAGACCCATCGGGTCTGCGCTATCAATTGCGTCAGTGTGAAGTACAAGTGTCATCGATGACTGTCGGTCGAAGAGACGCAGCGACTGTTCGACGACAAGGCGCGAGATTCTTTCAGAAATCTCCGAGTGCGTTCCCTTCCGCGCGTAGACTCGTTGCAATGTGGAGAACATTTCTATTAGGCCCGCCGAATTTTTGCGAAATTGTTTACGCGACCAAGCACGAGTTCGACGCAGGCACGTTGCGGTGACCGAGCCCAAGGACATCCCTGCTGCTCAAGATCTGAATGATCGGACTGAGCAAAGCAAAGAGGTGGTGCCGAGCGAGGCTGAGCCGGCCGAAGCGCCGTCAGTGTGGCCGCAGGAGGATACGGAAGACATTGTCCCAGACATCAATCGCCGCTCCGTTCGGCAACGCTTGGCCGAGGCAGCAATATGGAGCGCACTTCTATTCGTTTTGGTCGGCGGAACCGTTTTAGCACTTGTCAACGTACTCAAGCAACCGCCGCGGCCGCCTGGCCAACCGCCCGCAAAAGGTCCCATTGATGGCACGTATCGCGTTGACCGCTATCTAGGCGAAGGCGCCACTCGTACACCAGATGGGACCGTTTCAACCCCCACACCAAAAAACAGCGTTGTCGAAACAGAATGGTGGGCTTTCCAATCCGCCTGCCCACCGCAATCGTGCATCGCGGTAGGCACACGGCTCGACAACACCACCCACACTCAGGTCGCGCCGAACATAGGCAAGCAGAAGATGCAATCGCTTCGTTTAATCAACGGGCAGTGGATCAGTGATCCCCCCAACCGCGTCTCACAGGATTGTGTAGCCGGTAAGCCGGGACATGACACGAGGCGCTCAACCATGGAATTGATGCAGCTCGCCGACGGCACATTCAAGGGTCAGGAATCCGATTTGATCGAATCGAACGAATGCGGTCGTTCCGGCACTGTGTCGACGACACCGGTTGTGGCGACGCGTCTTGGTGATTTACCTGCTGGGCTTCCACCGTTGAAAGCGAAATAGGACTCCGGCTAGTTTCGAGGCCAAGAGGCTTGGCAAGACCGCCGGGCAGGCTCATGGCGTTGCTAGTTGGTTCGGTTGCAACTTAGGAGCAATCGAGCTCGATTAACTTCGCTCACTTAACAGCGAAGTAGTGCGCCAGCTCGCGGAGCACGACGTGTCTGACCTCGCGGCGTAATCGTTCGGGGTCGCCCGCAGCGAGTCGCGTGATCGGCCCGCGAAAGATGCAGACCTTGGCCGGGAGCATTCCGCCCGGCCCGAATATGATTCCTCTCACGGCCCGCGGCGCGCCGCTATACATGCCGAGCAGCCGCCCGTCCGGAGGCTCATCCTCGACGAGGATCGCCACGTTGCCCACCTCCGCACGGAGATCGGCTGGTAAAGAGTTCAGCGCCTCGTCAATCGCAGCTTCGAATGGATCGTCGAGATCCGACTCCCGACCCGCATCCATCCGAGTAACAATGCCACAGCCAGACGAGCTAGAGCTGCAGAACAGCTTTCACCGCGCTCTGATCTGGAGGAGGCGGGGCACTCCGGCGTCCCTCGCGCCGGAGTGCTTGGTGTCAGGCCTTGATGGCGCGCATGCAGTCCCGCGCGATGGCCAACTCCTCGTTGGTCGGGACCACCAGAACGGCGATCGCCGAGGCTTCGGTGGAAATCCGCCGAGCGCCCTTGCCGGAAGCCGCGTTTCGCCGCTCATCGATCTCGATACCCAACCCCTCCAGCCCGCTCAGTGCATCCAGGCGCACCGTAGCGGCGTTCTCCCCGACCCCGGCGGTGAAGCTGATCGCATCGGTGCGGCCCAGGATGGCCAGGTACCCGCCGATATACTTACGCAACCGGTGAATGAACACGTCGTAGGCCAATCGTGCTGAGCTGTCGCCCGATTCGATCATCTGGTGCAGCCGACGGAAGTCACGCTCGCCGGCCAACCCCAGCAGTCCGGAACGGTGGTTGAGCATCGACTCGATGTCATCGACGCTCATCTCGGCCTCGCGATGCAGGTAGCTCACGATGCCCGCGTCGATGTCACCGCTGCGGGTGCCCATCACCAGGCCCTCCAACGGGGTCAGACCCATCGAGGTGTCGACAGGGCGACCGCCGGCGATCGCCGATGCGGACGCGCCGTTGCCCAGATGCAGCACAATCTGATTCAGCTTCTCCCATGGCTGGTACAAGAAGGCCGCGGCCTGCTGACTGACGTAGCGATGCGAGGTCCCGTGAAATCCGTACCGCCGAATATGCCACTTCTTCGCGAGTTCACGGTCGATCGCGTAGGTCGCCGCAGCGGCAGGCAGATCGTGAAAGAACGCGGTGTCGAACACCGCGACGTGCGGCACACTGGAAAGCATCGCGCGCGCGACCTCGATACCCTGCAAAGCGGGCGGATTGTGCAGCGGCGCAAGGACGGAAACCTGCTCGAGCTCGGCGATAACCGCGTCGTCGATGACGGTCGGCCGGTAGAAGACCGGCCCGCCGTGAACCACCCGGTGCCCGACGGCCGCCAGCCCGCAGGCGTTCAGGTCGATGCCTTGGTCGCACAACTTCTCGAACGCCACTTGCAGCGCCGCGCCGTGGTCGGCAACGCCAGACGAAGGTTCACCGATCTGCTCGACGATGCCGTCGGCCAGCGACGTGCCCGAATCAGGTTCGATCAGTTGATATTTCAGTGACGACGAGCCGGAGTTCAGCACCAACACCCGTCTAAACATGAATACCCTGAGCCTGGATCGCGGTGATCGCGATGGTGTTGACGATGTCTTCGACCAGGGCGCCGCGGGACAGGTCGTTCACCGGTTTGTTCAGACCCTGCAGCACCGGGCCGATCGCGATCGCCCCCGCGCTACGCTGCACCGCCTTGTAGGCGTTATTGCCCGCGTTCAAGTCCGGGAAGATCAGCACGGTGGCCCGACCGGCGACAGGCGAGTCGCGAAGCTTGGTGGCCGCCACCGAGGGCTCGACGGCGGCGTCATACTGGATCGGGCCTTCGACCAGGATCCGCTGTGCCCGGCTGCGCACCAATTCGGTTGCCGCCCTGACCTTATCGACATCAGCACCCGTGCCGGATTCGCCGGTCGAGTACGACAGCATGGCCACACGCGGTTCGATGCCGAATTGTGCGGCGGTCTGCGCAGCACTGATCGCGATGTCAGCGAGCTGTTCGACCGTCGGATCGGGGACGATCGCGCAGTCGCCGTAGGCCAGCACCTTGTCCGGCAGGCACATCAAGAAGATGCTGGAGACCGTCGATATGCCGGGGGCGGTGCGGATGATCTCGAACGCGGGTCGCACCGTGTGCGCGGTGGTGTGCGATGCACCGGACACCATGCCGTCGACCATCCCGTTGTGCACCAGCATGATGCCGAAGTACGACGCATCGTGGATGATCTCGTGGGCCTGCTCGACGCTGACGCCCTTCTTGGCGCGCAACTGGGCGTACTGTTCGGCGAACCGGTCACACAGGTCGCTGGTACGCGGGTCGAACACAGCAGCGCCGTCCAGGTCGACACTGAGTTCGGCAGCGCGGGAACGGATCTGGCTTTCGTCGCCAAGAATCGTCAGGTCGGCGATCCCCCGCTGCAGCACCCGACCGGCAGATTTGAGGATCCGGTCGTCGTCGCCTTCTGGTAGCACGATGCGCTTGCGATCGGAACGGGCCCGCTCGCGCAGCTGGTAGGTGAACATCTGCGGCGTGGTCACCTTGGGGATCGGAATCGCCAACTGCGCCAACAGGTCCGTGAGATCGACATGGCTGTCGATCAGTTCTAGCGCGGTGTCGATCTTGCGCTGTGAGGCCATGGTGACCCGTCCGCGGGCCGACCCGACCGCGCTGGCCGTTTCGTAGGTGCCCAGCGAGGTGGTGATGATGGGTAACCGCAGCCGCAGGCCGGCGACCAGTCTCTCGATCGATCTGTGCAATTCGAATCCGCCGTTGAGGATGATGCACGACAACGACGGAAAGCCCTCGGCCGCATGGGCACTCGCCACCGCCAACACCACGTCCGACCGATCGCCGGGGGTGACCACCGCCACGCCTTCGGCCAGCCGCTCGAGCACATGATCGGCCGTCATACCCGCGACCACGACGTCCATCACCTCGCGACTCATCAGCGCGGTGTCGCCGCTGAGCAGCGTTCCGGCGACGGCGGCCTCCAAGTCGGCCACCGTCGGCGCCACCAGCAGAGGCTCGTCGGGCACGGCGTAGCCTCTCGGAGCCAGAGGCCGCAGCGCTTCGACGATCGCGGTCAATTCCATAGGCTCACAACGGTTTGCGATCACCGCTGCGGTGTGGGCATGCTGGGCGTTCAGTTCGGCGAGGCACACTTCGACGGCTTGGGCGACTTGCTCTGCGCTGCGGCCCTTGGCCCGCACCGCCAGCACGACCGGCGCGCCGAGATTCACCGCGATGCGCGCGTTCACGCTCAGCTCGGCCGGGCTGGCCACGTCGGTGTAGTCGCTGCCGACGATGACAACGGCGTCGCACTCCGCCGCGACCGCGTGATAGCGCTCGACGATGTCGTCGATGGCGGCGTCGCGATCGGCGTGTAACTGCTGGTACGTCACGCCGATACAGCGCTCGTAGGGCAGGCCCGCGGTGGCGTGGGCCAGCAGCAGCTCCAGGATGTAGTCGCGGTCGTCGCCTGCCCGGCTGATCGGCCGGAACACCCCGACGCGGGCCACCGTCGACACCAGCCGATGCACGATCCCCAACGCGATCGTCGACTTGCCGGTGTCGCCCTCCGGCGCCGCGATGTAGATGCCGGGACTGGAAGCAGCCACGCTGCGGTCAGCCCAGCCGTCGCAACCGGGGCTCGAGGTCGTTGCGGAACAGCTCCAGGAAGCGGCGCTGGTCGTGACCCGGCGCATGGAACACCAGGTGGTTCAGACCCCAGTCGACATAGTCCTTCACCTTCGCGACCGCCTCGTCGGGATCGGAGGCCACGATCCAGCGCTTGGCGACCTGTTCGATCGGCAATTCGTTGGCCGCCTTCTCCATCTCGAGCGGGTCGTGAATGCTGGTCTTCTGTTCGGCCGTCAGCGACAGCGGCGCCCAGAATCGCGTGTTCTCCAGTGCCAGTTCGGGATCGGTGTCGTAGGAGATCTTGATCTCGATCATCCGGTCGATGTCGTCGGGATTCTTGCCCGCGGCCTCCGCGCCCTCCCGCATGGCGGGGATGAGCTTGTCCTTGTAGAGCTCCTCACCCTTTCCGGACGTGCAGATGAAGCCGTCGCCGGCGCGGCCCGCGTACTTGGCCACCTGCGGACCGCCCGCGGCGATGTAGATCGGGATGCCGCCGTCGGGCACGTCGTAGATGGAGGCACCCTTGGTGTGGTAGTACTCGCCCTCGAAATCGACCCGGTCGCCCAGCCACAGCTCACGCATCAGCCGCACCGATTCACGCAGTCGCGCGTAGCGCTCTTTGAACTCCGGCCACTCGCCTTCGTACCCGGTGGCGATCTCGTTGAGTGACTCGCCGGTGCCCACGCCGAGGAAGATGCGATCCGGGTACAGACATCCCATCGTCGCGAACGCCTGCGCGATCACGGCGGGGTTGTACCGGAAGGTCGGGGTGAGCACCGAAGTCCCCAGCTGGAGCCGCTTGGTGCGTTCACCGACCGCCGTCATCCAGGCCAGCGAGAACGGCGCGTGGCCACCCTCGTGCCGCCACGGCTGGAAGTGGTCGCTGACCGTAGCGCTGTCCATCCCGTGCTCTTCGGCGGCGACCGCCAGCTCGACGAGTTCGCGTGGCGCGAATTGTTCCGCCGACGCCTTATATCCAAGTTTGAGTTCAGCCACGATGTCGTTTCTACTCCCTCTTGTCTACGCTCTGGGGCATGGCACCGGTGTTGACGGCCGTCACCGAGCATGTGCATCTCGTCCAGGGTGGTGCGGTGAACTGGCTGCTGGTCACCGATGACTCCGGCGTGATGATGATCGACGCCGGCTATCCGGGCGATCGCGACGACGTGCTGGCCTCGCTGCGGCAACTGGGATATCAAGCGGACGACGTGCGGGCGATCCTGCTCACCCACGCCCACATCGATCACCTTGGTTCGGCAATCTGGTTCGCCAAAACCCTTGGTACCCCGGTCTATTGCCATGCCGATGAGGTCGGGCACGCCAAGCGTGAGTATCTGGAGCAGGCGTCGCCGCTGGATGTCGCGATGCGGATCTGGCGACCCCGCTGGGCGTTGTGGACGGCGCACCTGGTCCGCGACGGCGGGCTCAGCCGTGAGGGCATCCCGACCGCGCAGCCGCTGACCGCCGAGGTGGCCGCACAGTTGCCGGGTCACCCGATGGCCATCCCCACGCCGGGCCACACCGGCGGTCACTGCTCGTATCTGGTCGACGGCGTGTTGGCCAGCGGCGACGCGCTGGTGACCGGGCATGCGCTGCTCACGCGCAGCGGACCGCAACTGCTGCCCGCGATGTTCAGTCATGATCAGGACGGTTGCGTACGCAGCCTGGCTGCCCTGGCGCTGCTGGATACCGAGGTTCTGGCTCCCGGCCACGGCGACCTGTGGCGGGGTCCGATCCGCGATGCGGCCAATCGGGCAAGCGCATTGGCGCTATAACACCGGCCACATGCGCATCGGAGTCATGGGACACAACCCTTTTCAAAAACGTGGTCATATTCGATATCACCCGTCGGCACCCAGCGGTTCGGTGATACCGCATGCGTCGTCAAATCAGAAAGTCACTACATGCCCACTCGTTGAGACTCCTGAGGTTGGTGTGACGTGACGTCCCGGCTACGGCTCTTTCGCCAGCCCGAGGTGGTCTCGCAGTGTGTGGCCGCGGTATTCGGTGCGGAACCCGGCACGCTCCTGCAATAGCGGCACCACCTGGTCGACGAAGTCGTCCAGGCCGTGCGGAGTCAGGTGCGGCACCAGGATGAACCCGTCGCACGCGTCGCCCTGGATGTACTGGTCGATCTCGTCGGCGATCTGATCAGCGGTGCCCACGAACTGCTGTCGGCTGGTGACGGCGACGATCAACTCGCGGATCGACAGGTTCTCGGCCTCCGCGCGTTCGCGATAGCTGCGGGCTACCTCGAAGGGATCGCCGTGGCGGACGCGGCCCTGGGTGATGCTGATGTCGCCGGTCGGATCCTCTGTCGGCAGCGGCCCTTCGGGGTCGTACTCGGAAAGGTCGCGGCCCCAGATCCGTTCGAGCATCGCGATCGCCGTCGGACCGCTCACCTGTTGGTGTTGAATGTGCCGCGCCTTCTCGGCGGCCTCGTCAGGGTTGTCGCCGAGCACAAACGTCGCTGCCGGAAACACTTTGAGCTGGTCGGGATTTCGGCCGAAGGATGCCGCCCGCCCTTTCACGTCGGCGTAGTAGCGCTGACCGGCTTCCAGCGTCGAGTGCAGGGTGAACAGCGCGTCAGCGTAATGCGCGCCGAAGTTTCGGCCCTCGTCGGAATCGCCGGCCTGCAACAAGATCGGATGCCCCTGCGGGCCGGCGGGCAGCGTTGCGACTCCGCGCACGTCGAACTGCGCCCCGTGATGATCGACGGTCGCGACGCGGCCGGGGTCGACGTAGGTTCCGGCATCGATGTCGGCCAGCACGGCGTCGGGCGCCCAGCTGTCCCAGAAGTCGCGTGTCACGCTGAGGAATTCCTCGGCACGCGCATAGCGGTCGGCGTGGTCGAGGAAGCCGCCCCGCCGGAAGTTCTCACCGGTGAATGCGTCCGACGAGGTGACGATGTTCCAGCCCGCGCGACCCTCCGACAGGTGGTCAAGGGTGGCGAATTGCCTTGCCACCTCGAAGGGTTCGTTGAAGGTGGTGTTGATGGTTCCGGTCAGCCCCAGCCGATCGGTGACGGCGGCCAGCGCGGCCAGCACGGTGAACGTGTCCGGGCGGCCCACCACGTCCAGGTCGTAGATCTTGCCGCGATGCTCGCGCAGTCGCAGACCTTCGGCCAGGAAGAAGAAGTCGAACAGGCCGCGCTCGGCGGTGCGGGCCATGTGTACGAACGACTCGAACTCGATCTGACTGCCCGACGCCGGGTCGGTCCACACGGTGGTGTTGTTGACTCCGGGAAAATGCGCAGCCAGGTGAATAGGCTTGCGGTGCTTGCCTTCTCGGACCTTCATGTGCCGATTCCCCAACGCCGGGCCAGCAGCTCATGCGAGCGCAGCCGATCGCGGTGGTCATGGGTCACCGATGTGACGACAAGCTCGTCGGCGCCGGACAGCCGTTGCAGCGCGGACAGCCGCTCCGCGACCTCGTCCGGATCGCCGACGAATTGCGTCTCGAGTCGGTCTTTCACCACGGGCAACTGCTCGTCGGTGAGCGGTCGGGAGTCGCCCGGACGCGGATAAGGCACCGCCCCAACCCCGGTGCGGATGGAGTACACCCACTGTCCGTAGCCGGCCGCGAGATGTTTGGCCGTGGCGCTGTCTTCGGCGACGACGACATCAGCGGACACCACGACATAAGGTTCCTGGAGAGTCGCTGAGGGGACGAACGTATCGCGATATGCCTCAACCGCTTCCAGCGCAGTGGCCGGGGTGATGTGATAACTCGCGACGAACGGCAGACCGTACGTGCCGGCCAGCCGGGCGCTCTGCCCGCGGGTGCTGCCGAAAATCCACGGCCGCAGCCCGGACCGCTCCCCCGGAACCGCGTGCACGTCGAAATCGCCGGCCTTATAAGTGCCGTCGAGCATCGCGAGGATGTCGCCGAGCTGGTCGGCGAAATCCGGTGACACCGCTTCCGGCTGCTGCAGGATCTCCATCGTCGCCATCACACGCTCGGTGTCGAGCAGCCCACGCAGGTCGAACGGCAGCGGGATCACCACACCGTCGACTTCGCGCCACTGCCGCGGTGGACGATCCTTCTTGGCCGACGGCGGCTTGGGCTTGAACCCGGTGTCGCGCCGTTGCCCGCGGCCCAGGCCGAGGTCGATGCGGCCGGGATAAAACGCGTCGAGCATCCCGAAGCTCTCCACAACCGCAGCTGCCGTGGTGTGGCTCAGCTGCACGGCGGCGGCACCGACGTGAATTGTGTTGGTAGCGGCCGCGATCTGCCCGATCAACACCGCCGGCGCCGAACTGGCCACGCCGACGAAGTGGTGTTCGGCGATCCAGAACCGGCGATACCCCCACTGTTCGGCGCGCTGGGCCAGATCGATCGTGTTGCGCAGAGCCGTCGGGGCGTCACTGCCGTCGCTGATCGGCGACAGGTCCAGGATCGACAAGGGGACGGTCAAGGCTTCACCTCGGCATATCGGTTGGGCGCCACCGGCAGGCCGAGTCGCTGACGCAGCGTCTCGCCGTCGGTGTAGCCGGCGCGAAACACCTTGGCCCGCTGCAGCAGTGGCACCACGTGGTCGACGATCACCGGCAGGTCGGTGGCGTTGATGGCCGGCCTCAGCCGCGCCCCGTCGACGCCACGCCGCTGCCACTCCAGCAGCAGGTCGACCAGCTCGGCTGGGTTACCGCCGAAAATAAGTGCGTCTGAACCGAATTCGGTGTCGCCGCCGAACGTCACCACCACATCGGCGTACACCTTGAGGTGTTGGCCGCCGGCCGCCTTGACCTCATCGAGGATGGTGTCGAGTGTCGCATTGTCGGTCGGCGTGATGAAGACGAGATCGGCGCTGGCCGCCGCGAACTCGTAGATGCGTGGCGCATGCGCCAACGCGGCGACCACCGGCTGGCCCTGCGGCGGCCGCGGGGTGATCGACGGGCCTTTCACCGAGAAATACTTCCCGCGGAAGTCGACATAGTGCAGCTTGTTCCGGTCGATGTAGCGCCCGGTGGACGCGTCGCGGATGATCGCGTCGTCCTCCCAGCTGTCCCACAACCGGCGGACCACCTCGACGGCATCGGCGGCCTCGTCGAACAGCTCGTCGCCGTCCTGCGGTGCGGGGCGCCGCCCGAACAACGCTGCCTCGTGGGCGGTCGAGCTCACCCGGGGCTGCCAGCCCGCCCTGCCGTGCGAGATGTGGTCCAGGCTGGCGATGGCCTTGGACACGTGGAACGGCTCGGTGTGGGTGACGGTGGCCACCGGGATCAAACCGATGTGCCGGGTGACCGGCGCGATGCGCGCGGCGACCAGGACGGCGTCACCGCGACCGGCCAGCCGTCGCGGGCTGATGGGCTCGCGGCGTCCGGGCTGGGGCATCAGCGTGTCGTCGATGGTGAGGAAGTCCAGCAGGCCGCGCTCGGCGGTGGCCGCCAGCTCGGCCCAGTACCGGCCGCTGAGCACCGACCCGGTCCCGGGATCGGCGGCCAGCGTGCTGCGCCACGCCTGCGGATGCCAGCCGTACCCGTCGAGCGCGACCCCCAGCTGGAACTGGCCGGTCATCGCAATTCCTTGACGAAAGCGATCGGAAAGACCGGTCCGCGCGCCGCCAGCGGCTCGGCAAGACGCGTGTAGCCGAACGATTCGTATAGCGCCTCGGCCTCGGGCTGGCGGTGGCCGGTCGTCAGATACACCCGCCGGTAGCCACGGGCGGCGATGACGCTTTCCAGCTCCGCCAGCAGCGCGCTGGCCAGCCCCCGACGGCGATGCGCACTGTCGGTCCACACCCGCTTTAGCTCCGCTGTCTCGGCGTCGAATCGCTGGAACGCGCCCCCGGTGACTGGGGTGCCGTCCAGCTCGCCGATCAGAAAACCGCCGTCGGGAGGTGCGAATTCGCCGACCGGGACCGACGTCAACCAGGACATGATGGTCGGCGGCGTGCTGTCGTAGCGCTGCGCGTACTCGACGGCCAGTTCGTCGAGCAGCGGCTGGGCCCGCGCATCGTCGAACGCCACCGCCACGAAGCGGAGCCGTTGCGGCGGTGCAGTGTGTCGGGGTCGAGTCATCACTACATGTCTAACGTGTCGCCATCCGCCGCATTCCGGCTGTCAGGTCAAGACCGCGCGGACATAGCGGCCTGCGACCGGCGCCTCTTTAAGATCCTGACGACGCAAACCCGGCAGCCCGGTCGCGGTGAACAGGTCACCCAGACCCGTCACCACGGTTCTCCAGCCGAGCGCAGCCAGCGACTCCGCGGCGTCGTGATGCTCGTCGGGATAGGTGAGCTCGGCCATATCGCCGGTGAAACCGAATTCTCGCCAGCGATTCGCCAGCGCGTGTTCCTGGCTCGCGACCGGTGGTTGCCGTTCCGGCAGAAAGTCCACCGCCACGCGGCTGCCGGGCGCGCTCAACGCGTTGACGTTGTCGAACAGCCGGTCGTGGGTAGCCGGCGACAGAAACCCGATGAACAGTCCTTCGGCAATCCACACGGTCGGCTGGCCGGCGTCAAAGCCGAGCCGCCGCAATGCTTCCGGCCAGTCGCGCCGAAGATCGACACCCGCCGCGCGCCGGTGGGTGCGCGGCGTGGCGTTCAGGCCGCGCAGCGTCTGCGTCTTGAAGTCGATCACCTGCGGCTGGTCGATCTCGAACACCGTCGTGCCGGCCGGCCACCACAGCCGGTACGGGCGGGCATCCAACCCCGACGCCAGGATCACCGCCTGTCTGATGCCGGCCCGGCAGGCGTCCGTGACGAAGTAGTCGAAAAAGCGGGTGCGGACCGCGAAAAGGTCGGTGAGCAAAGCCAATCCGTTGTTATCACCGAGATCGCTCAACGCCAATTCACCGGTGGCCACCTTGGTAAAGAACTCCATCCCCACGGCGCTGACCAACGGCTCGGCGAACGGGTCGCTGATCATGCCCGCCCGGTTTGCCAGGGCCCGCGCGGTCGCCACCATGGTGGCGGTGGTTCCGACGCCGGTGGCCGGACCCCAGGTGTCGTTGTCTGTTCGGGTCACGGTCACGCCGACCTTTCACCGCGTCGCAGGAGCCGGGTCGACGCGCGCCACCCCAGCAACAGCAACGCGGTCACCGATGACGCCACGACGACGAAGCTCGCGGCGACGCCGGCGGCGGTGGCCTTCCGCAGCAGCATCCCGACCGCGACCGTGCACAGCCAGACCACCACCCCGGTGGGATAGACCGCCGTCGGCCTCCGCCAGGCCCGCGATATCAGCCACCCCAGCGCGGTGCCGCTCAGGAACGGCCACGCTGTCGTGGCGATGCCGGCGACGTCGATCCCCTCGTCGTGACTGCGGCGGCCGACCGCACAAAAAGCGAGCACGCAGGCCACATCGATGCCCAACCAGGCTGGACGACGCTCCATGCCGCGGTACCCTACGCCCGTCGCGACCGGCCGTCAGGGGTCATCATCACCGCCGGACGGCGGGGCGCTATCGCCGCTGTTTGGGACGGATACGCGCCTCGGTCGCAGTGAGCTGCACGCTGTGGCCTTCGGTGCAGTGCACCTGGGTTACCAAGGGCGCGCCGCAACCGTCGCCGTGCACCAGGTCCAGCCGTCGCGCGTCGCCCTGCAGCAGCATCCCGAACTCGACGAGGCTGACCAGTACCGGAAACAGCTGTCGGCCGCGCCCGGTGAGCACGTACTCGTAGCGGGTGCGCTGTCCGGGCGACTTGTACGGCTGCTTGGCCAGGACTCCGGCGTCCACCAATTGCTTGAGGCGCGTCGCCGCGATTTGCTCGGTGAATCCAGCCCGCTGGGCGAAATCCTCGAAACGTCTGGTGCCCCAGAATGCTTCGCGGAGCAGGATGAGCGCTGACCGGGTTCCGATGGTGTCCAGGGCACGTTCGATCGGGCAGACTTCCCGGTAGCCGGTTCTGTCACCGTCGGCCAGCCGACCCGTCAAAGTCATCGCGTCCGATGCTGTGTCCATGCCGCCACCCTACCCGCTGACCATACCTTTCCATAGCCAGATCGAGGGCCCGATGACGCTGTTGAGCAGGAAAAATGACACCAAAGACCGATGGACGCCGGCGACATATCAGCAGCCTGCTAGAGCTTGAAAGACGCAGTATCCCTTGCGATGTAGGCATTTCTCGACGACGTCATGTGGCACAAGCTGAATAGAGTATGGATGCCGCTCACCGGCGCAGGATCAGGCAGTTACTTGTCGCGGTGGCCAACAGCTTGCCGGCCGTCGTTTCCAAGGTTGCCTCGGCCAGTGCGGTTCGCCGGCCCAGGTGACGTACCGTGCCCGTGCATCGCACCGGTCCGGTGTCCACGCGTATCGCACCGAGGAAGCGCACCGACAGGTCTTGGCTGGTGTAACCCGTGCCTGCGGGGAGCAGACTATGCACCGCGCAGCCGGCGGCAGAATCCAGCAGTGTGCTGTACACCCCACCGTGTACCGAACCGATTGGGTTGTAATGGAATTCCGACGGCGTCATGCCAAACACCACGACGCCGGACTCGACCGACTCCAGCCTCATATCCAACATGTGCAGCAGCGGTGGTGCGGGCAGATTCCCGGCCTGCATGGCGCGGAGGTAATCCAGACCGGTCATTTCGGTGGCCGCCGTCGCACCGGTCAGCGGATCCTCCCAGCTGAAGGTTCGTGTGCGTAGCAGGCCATCCTGACCGCTGTCGGGTCGAGCTACGACGGTATCGGTCATGGTGTCACCTCTAACTCGGAACGGTTGGCGCGGAGGAACTCTCGCAGCGAGACAGGCGTGCGGCTGATCAGCCGGGTCAAATCGGTGAACTCGACCGACGGCGCACCCCGAGCCGCGACCGCGGCGCCGACGTTCGAGATATGCCCGGCCATCGCATGATTCACAACTCCGCCGGGATCACTCTCCGAAACGATGATGAGTTCCTCACGCCAAGTTTCGGGCGAGATCGGCTCGAAGCTGATCGGGCGTTCGAGCTCTTGGCTGAGGATCTCGGCGACCTCGTGGTGGTTGAGCAACTCCGACCCTGATGGGTAGCAGATCGGACCGTCGAACCGCTCGGGATGCAGCAGCGCGGTGACGGCGACTTCTCCGGCATCGCTGCCATTGATCCAGCCGACCGGCTTGTCGCTGAAACTGTTGCGCAGCTGGTTGTCCCGTCGGATCGAGTCACTGTGCAGCGCGAGGATGTTCTCATGAAAGATTGCGGCAACCCGCAGGATCAGCAGGTCGAGCCCACCCCAGGTCATTACTTCCTCGGCAAGCCATTGGGCACGACCGAGTTCGCTGGAATGTTGTGGATGTGCCGGCGCCATCGACATCACGACAGTCCGCACGGCGCAACCTGTTTCACGAACCGCGGCCGCGTAGTTGGCGGCCGCGGCGACGATGCCGTCGGCAACCGGGTAGGTAAAATACGCCAAGTCGACGTCCGCGAGCGCCGTGACGAGGGTGCGCCGATCATGTAGATCTCCGATCACCACTTCGGCACCCAGCGCGACCAGGGCATCGGTCCGCTCGCTTGGCGTGCGGGCCAGGATCCGCACCTGCCTGCCTTCTTCACGCAGGCGTCGCGCGACGTGCGCACCAGTGGACCCGTGACGGCCGGTAGCGCCGGTCACCAGAATGGGTGCGACTGATCCGGTCATCGAGGCTCCTCTGCTGTTGATAACCACATCGATAACCATCGATGCTGACTTTAGTATTGTCAAGTCAACAGCGAAGATCAGGTTCACTTACATGTTGGTGCACTGTGGTTTTAGATGACCGCTGCCTCAGGGGCAAACGCCAGCCGCGTCAGGAACGGAGTGGGCTGGCGTCTTCAGAAGAAGACTGATGCCAGCTCACAACTCATTTATTCCCGTCATCACGGTGATTCTTCGGCACGAAATTGGAATGGATGCTCACTTGAGTTAGTTAGAGCTAGATGTGACAGTGAATGCTCAAGAGAGGGACGGCTGATGACCACTGACTTCGCCTCGACACAGCCCACCGACGAGCAAGCGTTGCTCGTCACCGGAGCGGCCGGCCGGACCGGAGGGTACGCCGCGCAACTACTTCTCGAACGAGGGCATCGCGTGCGAGCCTTGGTTCACCGCTTCGATGACCGCGCCGCGACATTGCGCGACCGCGGCGCCGAGGTCATCGTCGGAGACCTCCACGACATCGACGCCGTCAGGAACGCCGCCAAAGGCGCCCGCGCGGCCTATTTCGTCTACCCGATCAGCCCCGGCCTGCTCGAGGCCACGACGACGTTCGCCCAGGCAGCCGCGGAGGCGGGGGTGACCGCAATCGTCAACATGTCCCAAATCTCAGCGCGCCGGGGCGCTGCGAGTGATGCTACGCGAATCCACTGGCTGGGCGAACGGATCCTGGACTGGTCACCGGTCGCTGCAACCCATTTGCGGCCAACGTATTTCGCCGAGTGGTTCACGATCTTCGGTGCGCAGAGTATTCGGGACGAAGGTGTGTTGCGTCTTCCCTTCGGCGACGGTCGGCACGCCCCGATCACGGCGGAAGACCAGGGCCGCGTCATCGCCGCGATCTTGGAGCACCCTGAGGACCACGCCGGTCAGGTCTATCCACTGTTCGGCGCCGTGGAGATGAATCACCACCAGATTGCCGAGGCCATCTCCGAAGCGTTGGGACGCCCGGTGCGCTATGAGCCGACAGACATCCCGACATGGATCGCCGGCATCAAAGCCCAGGGCTTTCCCGAATTCCTGGCCCAGCACTTGAGCAACGTCGCCGTCGACTACCGGAACGGGATCTTCGCGGGCAACAACGACCTCGTCGAACGCATCGGCGGAAAGAAGCCGACGACGGTTCAGGAGTTCATCACCGCCCATCTCGCCGCATTTAGCTGACCCGAAAGGTCAACGAGTGAGCCGACGTTCGCGGCGCTTCTTCAGACAGAAGATGTTCGGCGCGTGAATTGCTAGCGCCCAATTGACTACGGGCCGCTGAATTGTCGTTTCGCGGCGGTGTCGAGGCCCGACGTCATCGACTCGGCCGGATATCCTTTAGTAACGTGACCACAGCAGAGCAACCGCCGGAGTCACTGCTCTCGGCGATGGCGAAGGCACGCATCCCGGCAGACAACCATCCATTCATCCGCCGAGTCGCCAACGCGATCGGTATCGCTGAGTACCGCGCGGTCCTCAGCTCCGACAAACCGTACATCGTGGCCAAGAGGCGCGACGGTCAGCCGGATCTGCATATCTACCATGGCTATACGACCGGCTTCACCACCGAACAGGAAATCAACGGCGTCGCCGACAGCGGGACAGGGCGTGGGCCGAGTTCACGCACGGGGACCTGGTACGTCGAGCACCCGAAAAATCAAGTGCGCCTTGGCGGCAAACGTTCCGGCGACGTCCGGCGTGAGGGCAGCTTCTGCAGTTGCGGCATGCAGCGGTCGTTGACCGGAGTGTGCGTGAACTGCGACTAGGGATTACCGGCAGCAGCAGCCGCGCGGGCCAGTTCGGCTGTCACCGAACGTAATTGGCCGGCAGAATTCAGCCGTTCGGGGAAACCGATGCGGGTATAAGCGATTCCGCGTGGGGTGTGCACCTGGATGTCCAAGCCGTAGCGGTCGATACCGGTGCACACTGCGGTGTCGGTGTCCGGATAGCCGCCGAACGCGCGGGCCATGGCGGCCAGAGCGTCGGCGTGATCGGCGTTGAGGTGCGTGATCGCACCAGCCGCATTCGGGGTCACCGGATCCGGTGCCGCCGCGGCGTAGTCCTCGCCAGTGGCCGAATCCATTCGGCCGTAACCGCCGACCCAGCGCACCCGCTGGACGTCGAGCACCCAGAAGGTGAAGTCGCTGAAGTCGGCGAAAATCCGGCCGGCCGGAACCGCGTCGATATACGCGGTGCGGGCCGCGTCGCGCTCCACCGAAGAGGGCTCAAAGACGACGCCGGCCAAAGTGATTCGGCTGCTGTCCAGAAGATCCCCGCCGTTGCCCACCGCTACGATCGACAGGCTGGCCCGCGGGTCGCCGGCCAGATTGCGACCATGCTCGGCCAGATTCGACACACACAGCACCGGCTGTCCACCCAGCAACCCGTAGGTCACGAACGACGCCCACGGGTCGCCGTCGGCGGTCACGGTCGCCAACGTCGCGGCGTTGGTCGACGCCGCGATCGTGCGCGCCTGCTCGGCGGCTGACGGACGAGTCGAATGCGTGGGGGGCCGCAGCGGCGCAGGAGTCGACGGCGCATCGCCGGGGTCGCCATGATCGCGGGGCGTCACAACCGGCGACGCTACCGCTTCGACCGCTGCGATTACGTCGAACCGGACGCTGCGCGCATGCGCATCGAGCACCAGCGCGAAGGCGCTGGCGATGCCAACGCCGGCGAGGCCACTTCCCGACGGTGGCAGGATGAGGTGATGAGCACTGGCAAACTTCCCGACTTCAACCCGCAGGACCCCCTGGGATTGGATGGTTCACTGTCCGACGACGAGATCGCGGTGCGTGACACGGTCCGTCAGTTCTGCGCCGAGCATGTCCTCCCGCATGTCGCGGAGTGGTTCGAGATCGGCGATCTGCCGGTTCGCGATCTGGCCAAACACTTCGGACAACTCGGCCTGCTCGGCATGCATCTGGAGGGTTACGGCTGCGGCGGAGCGTCGTCGGTGCACTACGGCCTGGCCTGCACCGAGCTGGAGGCCGCCGACTCCGGGATCCGGTCGATGGTGTCGGTCCAAGGCTCGCTGGCGATGTTCGCGATCTGGCGATTCGGCTCGGAAGAGCAGAAGCAGCAGTGGCTGCCCGGCATGGCCGCCGGTGAGCTGCTCGGCTGCTTCGGGCTGACCGAACCGGACGCCGGATCCGACCCTGCGTCGATGACCACCCGGGCGCGACGCGACGGGTCGGACTGGATTCTCAACGGCCGCAAGATGTGGATCACCAACGGTTCGGTCGCCGATGTCGCCGTTGTGTGGGCCACGACCGACGACGGGGTGCGCGGTTTCATCGTCCCGACCAAGACGGCGGGCTTCACCGCCAACACCATCCACCACAAGCTTTCGCTGCGGGCTTCGATCACCAGCGAGCTTGTGCTCGACGATGTGCGCCTGCCGGACGACGCTGTGCTGCCCGAGGTGAAAGGCCTCAAGGGGCCGCTGTCGTGCCTATCGGAAGCGCGCTACGGCATCATCTGGGGTTCGATGGGCGCCGCCCGCTCGGCGTGGCAGGCGGCTCTGGACTATGCCGGCCAGCGCACCCAATTCGGCAAGCCGATCGCCGGATTCCAGTTGACACAAGCCAAACTCGTCGACATGGCCGTCGAATTGCACAAAGGCTTGTTGCTCGCGCTGCAGCTGGGCCGGCTCAAGGACAGCAGCGGCCTACGACCCGAGCAGGTCAGCTTCGGCAAGCTGAACAACACCCGTGAGGCGATCGAGATCTGTCGCACCGCGCGAACAATTCTGGGCGGCAACGGGATATCGCTGGAGTATCCGGTGATCCGGCACATGGTCAACCTGGAATCGGTGCTCACCTACGAGGGCACACCGGAGATGCATCAGCTGATCCTCGGCCAGGCCTTCACCGGTTTGGATGCCTTCCGGTGAACGCGCGCCTGGAGTACACCTCTGAGCACCGGCAGTTCCGCGATATGGTGCGCGACTTCGTGCAGCAGACCGTCGTCCCGGCCCACGAAGACTGGGAGAAGGCCGGCTGCGTGGACCGGTCGCTGTTCACCGAGGCCGGAAAGCTTGGGCTGCTGGCATTTTCGGTTCCAGAGGAGTTCGGCGGGGCGGGAGTCGACGACTTTCGTTACAACGCGATCGTGGTCGAAGAACTCCAGCGGGCCGGTGCGGCCGCCGAGGCAATCGCCTTGTCGCTGCAAAACGACATCGTGCTGCCCTACCTCACCGATCTGACCAACGCCGAGCAGAAGCAACGCTGGTTGCCGGGAGTCGTCACTGGCGAGACGGTCATCGGCATCGCAATGACCGAACCCGGCGCCGGGAGCGACCTGGCCGGGATTCGCACCACCGCGGTGCGCGACGGCGACCACTACGTGGTCAACGGTGCGAAGACCTTCATCTCCAACGGTCAGACCGGCGATGTGTTCGTCATCGCCGTCCGCACCGCGCCCGACCGGCACAAGGGCCTATCACTGCTGGTGGTCGAACCCGATACGCCGGGCTTCAGCCGTGGCCGGAATCTGGAGAAAATCGGTCTGCACGCCCAGGACACCAGCGAGCTGAACTTCACCGACATGCGGGTTCCCGTCGAGAATCTGCTCGGCGAGGAAAACCGGGGTTTCTATCAGCTGATGAACAATCTGCCCCAAGAACGGCTTTCGCTGGCCGTCGGCGCGGTGGCCGCCGCCGAAGGCGTCCTGGCCGAAACTCTCGGATACGTCAAGCAGCGAAATGCTTTCGGCTCCCCTATTTCCGGACTACAGAACACTCAGTTCGTGCTGGCCGAGTTGGCTACCGAAATCGACATTGCCAGAACCTATCTCGACGATTGCCTCGCCGAGCACCTGGACGGTGGATTGACCGCGGCCCGTGCCGCACGGTTGAAATGGTGGACCACCGAACTGCAGGTCCGCACCGCCGATCGCTGCCTGCAACTGCATGGGGGCTACGGGTACATGCGGGAGTATCCGGTGTCGCGCGCGTTCGTCGATGCCCGCATCCAGACGATCTACGGCGGGACGACCGAGATCATGAAGACGATCGTCGCGAAGGATCTCGGGATCTAGCACTGCGCTGCCTCAGGCGCTCGCGGCCATTCCGCCGATACCGGGTACGGCCTGGGCCTCGAAAGCGGACGGCATCCGCACGGCCGCCCCGACCAAGATCATCGCCGCGGCGGTCGAGGGGTCGACTTGCCACTGCGATCCGCTGCCGAATTTCAGTAGCTTGTCCCGGGTTTCGGTGTCGGTGATGAACATGATCCACACGGGTTCGTTGTTGTTGTCCATTGTATTTCCTTTTCGGCTATTCAGAGCGGGACGTGGTCGGGCACGAGGATTCGGCCGCTGTGCCGCCCTCGAAAGTCGTTTGTTTGGAATGCTTTTGCCTGCGCGATGGGTATCAGTCCGGACAGATTGGTGTCGATCTGGCCTCGGCGGAATTGCTCGTGCAGCAATTCCTTTGTCTCTTCG
Organism: Mycobacterium cookii; assembly: GCF_010727945.1. Classification (NCBI taxonomy): domain Bacteria; kingdom Bacillati; phylum Actinomycetota; class Actinomycetes; order Mycobacteriales; family Mycobacteriaceae; genus Mycobacterium; species Mycobacterium cookii. The sequence goes on along the minus strand of NZ_AP022569.1, from coordinate 4,034,579 downwards.
ACGATCTTGGCGATCTGCCTAGGCTGCGCGTGGTTGAAGAAGTCCCGGCGGTTCCACCACAGCATCTTGGTTCGGTAGCGTTCGTCGGGGTATGGCGTGGCCGGAATGGCCGCCACCACCGGTCCGGAAGAACGCCAGGTGTTCAGAATGGCCGTCGCGGCCGTGCACATGCCGAACTGGAAATCCAGCATGACCATCATGTAGAAGCAGCTGCGCGCCAAGGCACTGGTGAGCAACGGATTCCGATCCGGGGCGTCGGTGACCCAACCCGCTTTCATCTCCAGCACGCCGTAGGGCACCCGATCGTCGATCATCTGCCGGACGGCCTGCTGGCCAGGTTGCCCGGCCCATTCCTCGATTGCATGTGAATCGTCGGCTGAGCGCAGCGCCTTGGCCCGCAGTCCGGCTACCACCTCTCCGGCTTCGTCGACGACGGCGCAGAACATGACAGTGTCCGCACCGTCGCGCAGCGCATCGATGTCGAGGGCGCCCTCGACGTCACGCTTGCGGTAGCTGCGGATGGCGCCGGCGGCATACTCGGCCCACAGATCGGGGTCGGCCGATGGCTGCGAAACTATGAGCGTGCCCTGGATGTCGGGGTCGTACCAGCGAAAGCCTTGCCGAAGGGAGAACCCGCCGACTGCTGTGCTCAACGCGGTGGCCTTCACCGATCTCCTCTCCGAACGTCAAACCGATGTTTGGTCATACCTGGCTATTTCATCCTTTTAGTATCTATATCACCCTTAGGAATACCAGAAGGTTTATTTCGACACAATAGACAGTCTGTTCGAATCGCTAGATGCGCCATAGCTAGCTGGGCGGTATGTAAGCCGTGCGGCGTTGCACCGCCCGGACGCCGCTGACCAGCAGCGATCGGCCGGGGTGTGCGGCCGTCCATACCCACGCAGCGTGGTTCCACGCCGGACTTGACACCTGTAAAGTCCGTCGGCATGGACAACATCAGGGGCAAAACCATCGTGATCACCGGGGCCGCCCGCGGCATCGGGTATGCCACCGCGCAGGCGCTGCTGGCACGCGGCGCCCGGGTGGTCATCGGCGACCGGGACATCGATGTGTTGGAGAGTGCCGTCGCGGGCATCAGCAGCCTCGGCCAGATCAGCGGCCATCCGCTTGATGTGACCGACAGGGAGTCGTTCGCGGCGTTCCTCGACAAAGCGCGGGCCGACGGTGGCGGCCACATCGATGTGCTGATCAACAACGCCGGCGTCATGCCGGTGGGCCCGTTTCTCGAGCAGTCGCCGCAGGCGATCCGCTCATCGATCGAGGTGAATTTCTACGGCGTGCTCACCGGCTGTCAGCTGGTATTACCGGACATGGTCAGACGGCGTGACGGGCACATCATCAACATCGCGTCGCTAGCCGGCATGGTCGCGGTGCCCGGCCAAGTCGTCTACGCCGGAACGAAATTCGCGGTCGTCGGACTGTCCACCGCGCTGTCTGACGAGTTCGCCCCGCACGGTGTCAAGGTCACGGCGGTGCTGCCGACGTTCACCAACACCGAGCTGATCTCGGGGACGACGCCGTCTTCGGCGCAAAAGCCGGTGGAGCCCTCGGAGATCGCCGCGGCGATCGTCAAAGTGCTGGACAAGCCGAAATCCCGAGTCTCAGTCCCGAGTTGGGGCAAGTCGTTCGCCGCGCTGGCCACGCTGCTGTCGGACCGCGGCCGTCGCTGGCTCAACAAGAAGATGGGCAACGATACGGTCTTTCTCCACCTCGACAACAACGCCCGCCGGGGTTATGAAGACCGAGCGCAGCACGCGACGGGCGTCGTCGAACACAAGGAGTGATCAGCGCCCGCGGGGCGCATACATGATCACTCCGACGCCGGCCAGACAGACCGCCGCACCGATCAGGTCCCACCGGTCGGGTCGAAATCCGTCCAGCGCCATACCCCACGCCAGCGAACCGGCGACGAACACGCCGCCGTACGCGGCCAACACGCGGCCGAACTGCGCATCGGGTTGGAAAGTCGCGACGAAACCGTAGGCGCCCAAAGCGATCACGCCGAGGCCGGCCCACATCCATCCGCGGTGTTCGCGAACGCTCTGCCACACCAGCCAGGCGCCGCCGATCTCCAAGACCGCAGCCAGCGCGAAGAGCAGGATCGACTTGGCGACGGTCATGGCCTACCCGACCGTTGCGGCGCTCAGGGTCCTGATGGTCTGCGATTCGTCGTTCTGAAACGCGGTTCCGTCCGGCCGCAGCAGGTCGTGGAACCATACTTTCGGGACCGCTGAGTACGGGTGCTTCCAGGAGTCCCACGGAAAGTAGGTCTGCGTCTTGCCCGCAACCAAACCCCAGTTGATTGCACCGACATTGTGCCGCTTGGCAATTGGCAGGATCGATTCGACCGTGCTGCCCTGCGGCCGGGCCATGTACTCGGTGCACAAGATGGGGCGGCCATGTGGGGTGAGCTCGCCGACGCGCGACTCGAAAGTCGACGGTCCGGCGTAGGAGTGAAAGCTGATCACGTCGGAGTTGGCCAGCTGGATGTTCTGGATCGTGGTGCGACTCGACGCGTCCGCCCACTCGCCGTCCCACACGCCACTGGTCAGCGGCTGCCGAGCGTCGACGGCACGCGCCCAGGTGAAGACCTGGGGAAGCAGGTCCGCCACCCGGTCGAGCTTGTCGCCGCGCTCGACACTGGCGTACTGCGGCGCGGGATTGTCGGGTTCGTTCCACACGTCCCAACCCAAAACCCGGTCGTCATTGCGGAATTGGGTCATCACGCCGGTGACGTAGTCCTGCAACGTGCGGGTGTAGCTCTTGTCGTCGATGCGATCAGCGCCCGGGCTCTGCACCCAGCCGGAGTTGTGCACCCCGGGGGTCGGCGCATGCTGGCGACCGACTTGGGGATGCGGATCCCAGCAGGAGTCGAACAACACGAACAGCGGCTTGATGCGATGCCGAGACGAGATGTTGACGAACTGTGCCAGGCGAGTTTGGAAGCCGCGGGCGTCCTGGGCCCACAACTGGTCGTGCAGGAAAACCCGGACCGTGTTCAGTCCGTGCAGTCGGGCCCAACCCAATTCGGTGTCGATGCGCCGCGGGTCGTAGGTGCCCGGCTGGAACATCTCGAGTTGGTTGATCGCGGTGGAGGTGATGAAGTTCGCGCCGACCGGCCACCCCTGGGCTTGATACCAGCGGTTGGCGCGGTCAGTCGACCACCTGCTGGACTCGGCGGAGGCACGCGGCGGCTCCGCCGAAGCCCGAGGCGCCTGAGCCAGAGCCGTTCCCGCCGCCAGTAAAAGGGGCAGCTTCAGAACAGTCCGGCGATACACACAGAGACGATAAGTTCCCGGAGACGCCGTTCCCGGTATTCGGCCAGCGCGTCGCGCGACTTGTTATCGCAGCGTCATCAATGCGATGCGGCCAGCATTCGTTCCAACGTCAGGGCCTGCGCGCCGGCCGTCATCGATGTCTGCCCCGAGGTGGCGACCATGGCCCACCGGCCGGGCACGACGGCGATCTCTTCGCAGGGCTGTTCTGCCGTCGAGAATTTCGATAGCAACGAGCGGATGTTCTCCGCGCTCGCCGTGGCCTCGGGGACCAGGACGCGAGTCGCCGCCCCCACACCGACAGCGGGATGGCGGGCCATGAACTCGCGCAGGAACAGTGCGCCGGTCACCTTGGGATTGATGTCCTGCACCGCGGCCACGACGGTGCCGCCGAACTTCCCGCCCAGCGTGCCGACCGCGAAGTCGACGCCGCAGTGCAACAGACCGAGCCGCTGGTGGAGGTCGTTCATCGTCGCCCGCATGCTTGTGTACAGGTTCGGGTCCAACCCCAGTCCGGCCCAGTCCGCGGCGCCGATGAACATGTTGCCCTTCCACGAGGTGCCACGCATGAACTGCAGAGTCAGCCCGTCCAGCAGCTCCCCCGAACGCACATGCGCCGACGGCGTCGTCAACACCGGTTCTCCACCGACGTTCCGCTGCAAGTAAGTGACATGGGCCTCCAGGACTTGATCGCCGCCCAATTTCCAGGCGGCGGTAGACAGTGCCTCCAGCCGCCGGCTGTCATTGAGTTCGATGTCCGGCACGATGCGTCCGCCGTTACCGCCATCGGACGGTTTCAAGCAAGCGTGTGTCAGCTCATAGCGCTCATGGAGAAGAGTTGCGGCGCAAAGGAATTCCCGAGTGAAATCACAGCGATTCGGCAGCCAAGGAACGGTATACCCCGGCAGCACTGGCAACGCCGATCCGAGTGCAAGGAACGCTTCGCTGACCTGATGCTCCCGTTCCAGGATGACCGCACCCGGCTCATCGGTCAGGTCGAGGCTCAGGGCGGATTCCACGGTCGGATGCAGCATCCCCTTGCGGTTCCACCGCGCCAGACGAGAGTCATTGGCGTCGACGCGAATTCGCTCCAGCCCGGCCATTCGGGCCAACCAGATCACCAGGACCTGGAATTCGGGCTCGAAGTCGTAGGGGCACACCACGGCCGAGGGGCGGTCGCGGAAGAACTCGATGATCTGACGCATCACCGGATCGCGGTCCCCGCCGTCGACCGCGCGGCGCAGCAGCGCCTGCGAGAGGTAGTAATAGTCGGCATCCGGAAGCGGCAGGCGAACAATGCCTTTCGCCGCAATCGCATTTCGCCATGGCCTGGTACGACCGACCACAAGGTCGCCGCTGCGGGCCAGGTAGAGGCCGCGGGTCTCCACGTAGGTGGTGAGATCGATGACCGGGCGACCGTCGGCCATCGCGGACAGGTCCGTCTCGAAACTCGATGCGTACGGCGTGGTGGAGTGCACCATCAGGCGAGGCTGGCCGTCGCCAGGCGCTGCGAATTCGACATGGTCGGACACCAGATCTGCCAGCTCGCCGGGCTCGACCGACAGCAGTTTTCGCGTCGCGATGGCGAAGTCGGTCTCGTCGAACCTCAGCGGGCCGGCGTAGCTTTGCCAAGCGATGTCACGACCGTCGACGACGACGGTCCACTCATAAAAATCGCCGGTCAGCGGATGAGCCGACGTCCGCGGCCGGCTGATGCATGAAATCACGCAAGTCTCTCCATCTCTGGCCCGGCGCAGCCAGGCAGGTAGACAGTGCGATGGGCACCGTCATACCGCTATCGAGCACACCTACTATCGCGTTACACACCGCGTCGCAGGTTGTGAAAGACCGAATCCGTCGGGAAAACTGAACGACGGCAAGGTGAACAACCGCTAGCTCAAGGCCCGATCGAGGTCGGCGATCAGATCGTCGGTGCCTTCGAGTCCGACCGAGATGCGAACGACGCCGTCGCCCAGGCCTATTGCCGCACGCCCTTCGGGCCCCATCGCACGGTGCGTGGTGGTCGCCGGATGCGTGACAAGGGATTTCGAGTCACCGAGATTATTAGAGATGTTGATCAGCTGCAGCTTGTCCAGCACGTCGAAAGCCCGTTGTTTGGCCGCGCTGTCGGGGACGTCGAGCTCGAAGGTCACGACGGTCCCGCCGCCGGACATCTGCCGCTTGGCCAAGTCGTACTGTGGGTGCGACGCCAGGTACGGATAGCGCACCCACCGCACTGCCGAATGACCCTCCAGGTATTCGGCGATCCGCTGCGCCGACGCGTTCTGATAGTCGACCCGAATCGCCAACGTCTCAAGGCCTTTGAGCATGACCCAGGCGTTGAATGCACTCATCGCCGGACCGGTGTGCCGCATCAGCTTCTGTACCGGGCCGTCGATGTACTCCTTGTCGCCGAGGATGGCCCCGCCGAGCACGCGGCCCTGCCCGTCGATGTGTTTGGTGCCCGAGTACACCACCACATCGACGCCGAGCGGAAAGCCCTGCTGGAGCAGCGGGGTGGCAAAGACGTTGTCCAGCACCACCTTCGCACCGGCGGCATGAGCGAGCTCAGTGACCGCGACGATGTCGACCAGCGACTGCATCGGGTTCGACGGCGTCTCGAAGAACACCGCCTGGGTAGGAACGGACAGCGCCTCCTGCCACTGCGACAGGTCGTCGCCGTCGACGAATACCACCTCGACACCCCAACGCGGCAGAATCTCGCTGCACACGACGAAACACGATCCGAACAGGCTGCGTGCGGCGACCAGCCGGTCGCCCGCCGCCAGCAATGCGCCCAATGAGGTGAATACCGCGGCCATTCCGCTCGCCGTGGCGAACGCCGCAGGTGCGCCTTCGATCAGTCGCAGCCGTTCCTCGAACATGGTGACGGTCGGATTGCCGTAGCGCGAATAGACGTAACGGTCGACCTCACCAGTGAAGGCCTTCTCCGCCTCGGCGGCGGAGCCGTACACATAGCCGGACGCCAAATAGATTGCCTCGGCGGTCTCTTCGAACTGCGATCGCAGGACACCGCCGCGGACCCCGATGGTGGCTTGGCTGACACCGTCGGGCAGTGGTTCCGGTGTGCGAACCGAGCGCTTGTCAGGGCGGGAGGAACTCATGTCTGCTTCCAGGGCAAACCGATTGCCCGCCAGCCACTTCCGCCGCGGTGACTGTACGCGTCGAGTTGCCCTTCGAACCCGTCGAGCACGTTGTAGGACGGCGCGATGCCGGCCTCGGTGGCAGCCTCTGCCGCCCCGATCGAGCGATTGCCGGAGCGACACAGGAACACCACGGGCCGATCGTCGCCGGCCGGGACATGCTCCAACAGGTCGGCGACGAAGTTGTCGTTGCGCTTGCCGTCGGCGCTGTTCCATTCGATGTACACCACATCGCGGCCCAAGCTAGCCAGGTCGGGAACGCCGACGAAGCGCCATTCAGCGTCGGTGCGCACGTCCACCAGCACTGCCTCGGGGTTCTCGCTGAGCAGCTTCCACGCCTGCTCGGGGGTGATATCTCCTGCGTATGGACGGTTTTGCGCTGTGCTCACCTGCGGTTTCCCCTGCTCGTCGACGAAGGTAGAAACAACAATATCTGTGCATGAACACAGGCCGAAATGCGGTCTGCGCGCCTTCGCCCTAGAGGTAGAGCGACCTGCTTGCTACGGTTCGTCGAGCGTACGCGTCCAAACCACCTCAGATTGTATCTATATTGTCGATACACGTTGTCGCGCAACGGGACTCGATGATGACCACCTTGCCAATTTACGGCACAGCGTTGTATGGTTACTTCGACACCTGCCGTCCGCTCCATCGCGGCTTCTCCGGTGGGCCCTGCGTCACAAGACCGTTGCCGGAGTGATCAGGTGGATCTATCGGCGAAAGCAGCCGGTCACGAACAAGAAGAAGACTGGCTGGCGCTGCCGAGGAGAAAGCGGCGGCGCCAGACATCGCCTGATTGTGGCTGCCCGTTCAGCGGCGCACAATTCACACCCCGAACGCGCTCTCGTACGTGCGGCCACCGCAGACCATGCTGAATCTTCACGAATACGCGGTTATCGCGCGCGGGGCGCCTTCGCCCCCCGCTCGAACTCCTTTTGTATGAATTCGATATGACCCGAAAGATTATGCGACGGAGACGGTCTCGGGATTAGTAGCGTGCGCAACGTGAATCGAACCCTCGTTGCCTTTGCGACCGCTGCCGCGCTTCTGTCGGCACCCACGGGAATTGCGTCAGCCGCGCCGAGCGCGACCATAACCATTCCCGACATTGTCAACCAGAACGCACGCGTCGCGCAGTCCAAGTTGACCAACCTGGGCCTCACGAACGTCGACTTCGCGTCGGCCACTACGAAGTATCAGAACGTGTTCAACCCGTCGAACTGGACCGTGGTTGGCGTCGAACCCGCAGTCGGCACAGCGGTTGCCGCTGGCGACCCAGTAATCCTCAAGGTCACTAAGCCGTGACCAGTCAACCGGGTGCGCCGGGCTGGTACCCCGACCCCTCAGGCCGAGGACAGCGGTACTGGGACGGCAACACCTGGGGTCCCCCGTCGCCCGACGCAGGCACCCCCAAGAAACTTCCACGCAAGCTATGGATTGGTATAGCGGTCGTCTTCGGAATATTTCTGATCGCTGCGATCAGCGATGACGGCAGCAGCAATAAGAGCGCGAGCACGTCGTCGTCGAGCAGCGCCGCCGCCGCTCTCAGCGCACCAAGTAGCACCAGCTTCCCAGCAGCCTCCGCAGCCCGAGATGGCCAGTTCGAGTTTCGCGTTTTGGGCGTTGACCGCGCGAAATCGTTCGGTGGTGAGACAGCGAAAGGCGAGTTCGTGGTCGTAACGCTGCACGTCGAGAACACCGGAAGCGACGCGAGGTCGTTCTACGGGGGCAATCAGAAATTGGTTGATACGGCGGGTCGGCAATACGCCGCCGATGGCCCAGCGATGTTCGGCGAAACCAGCGGCGACATCAACCCAGGATTTTCTATTGAGACGCATATGGCGTATGACGTCGTGCCGGGCACCGCTGTCCAGGGGTTGATTTGCCACGATTCAATGTTCTCCGGCGGCGCACGCCTCGCAGTTGTCGAGGGCGGATACGCAACCAATTGACCGCGACTTGGACACCCGAGCCCGGTCAGCTACGACGCGGCCACGGGGTGGCCCGCCGCGTTCAAACCGACCCCCCCTTCCCCATGTCGAAGGAGGCCACCCTGGCCTGCCCGATAGCTACACAGCAGCCATCAGGAAGTCCGAAACCTCACTGGCGTGGCTGCAGCCCGATGCGTGCTGGCCCGTCGATGAGTGAGCAGGGTGTGTCCCTTATCGAGCTGAAAGCACCCGTGGCGGGCAAGCGCTACCAGAGCCTGCGCAGCGCGGCCGACACCTCGCGGGCGCGGCTGCGTGCAGTCTTCACATCCGACCCGGTGACGACGGCCGCGCCCAGCGGGTGGCCCGCATCGCCATTGGGGGTGAACACCCGCACGTCGCTCTCGGGCACGCGAAGCGCATTGGCGAGCACGCCACCGAGCTCCGAACCGCTGGCCCCGTCGCTCCCGGTGTAGATCACTTCCGCGGCGCCCGGCGAAATCATGATGGTGTCGGTCGGTAAACCCAGGATGGCCCGGGCTTGCAGCTCGAATTCCGAAAGCCGTTGGGTGCGCAAGGTGACCAGGCCGCTCTCGAACGGCCGCGCGGTGACATCGCTGAAGTAGACCTCGTCGCCACGGACCATCAACTCCACCGCGAACACGCCCCGGCCGCCCAGCGACTTGGCGATGCGCGCCGCGATCGACTTGGCGGCGTCCAGCGCGAACGGGCTGAGATCTTGCGGCTGCCAGAACTCCTGCACGTCACCAATGGGCTCGCCGTGGCCGATCGGCGCGCAGAATTCGACCGTCGGACCCGTCGGCCCGATGCTGCGCACGGTCAACAGGGTCACGTGGAAGTCGACCTCGACCACCGTTTCGGCCAGCACTCGGCTATGGGCCAGCCGGCCGCCGGCGGAGACCGCACGCTGCCAGGCCGATTCGACATCGTCGGGCGTCAGGACGACCGACTGCCCCTCGCCGCCGACCGTCGCGACGGGCTGTACCCGCAACGGATATCCGGCGTGGTCCGCGATGGCCCGCAGTTCGTCGACCGATCCCGCGAACCAGAACGGAGCGGTGGGCAGGCCGAGTTCGTCGGCGGCCAGCCGGCGCAGGCCCTCCCGGTCGGCGGTCAGGCGCGCGCAGCGCGGGGTCGGAAACACTTCGGCCGAACCGCTGTCGGCTACAGCCGTCAGCGCGTCGGCGGCGATCGCCTCGGATGCCGCGACGACGACGTTCGGGTGTGCACGCCCGATCGCAGCGTTCAATTCGTCGGCGTCGGTCATGTTCAGCACCAGCGACTCGTCGGCCACGCCGTGCGCCGGCGCGTCGGCGTACCGCTCGACGGCGATCACCCGCGCGCCGAGCCGTTGCAGCGCCGTCGCCAGTTCGCGGCTGAACTCTCCGGAGCCCAGCAGCATGACCGTGGTCCGGTGGGCGTTGTCTTGCGGCTTGCCGTCAGTCACGTTGCCCAAGGATAGGCGGGCTCCTAAGGCTGACCCGGCAGCAGCCGGATCATCAGGCCGTTGGCCTCGGCCAACAGCGTCTCGCCGTCGAGCAGTTCACCACGGACGAAGGCCTTGCGGCCCTCGGTCGCGGCGACGTGACCGCGAACCACCAGCGGCGTATCCGTCGGGGTGATCTTGCGGTAGTCGACGTGCAGGAAGCCGGTGCGGCTGATCGGCCGGCCGGCCGCGTGCACGACCATGCCGAAGACATGGTCGAAAAGCAGCGGCAGCACGCCGCCGTGCACCGCGCCGTTGCCGCCGACGTGGAACCGGCTGAAGTGGCCCCGCATCTCCACCCCGTCCGGGTCATATCTGCTCATCGTCCACGGCGGTAACAGCAGGCTGCCCATCCCGGGCAACTGCGGTGAGCGGCCCGCCGGAGCCTGGCCTTCCGGAGCCTGGAACGGCGCCAGTTGGCCGGCCAGCGCTTCGGCGTGCTCGGCGGCCTCGTTCCAGAGGTCGTCGCTGGGGTCGGCGGACACCGCCAAGTCCTGCAGGCGCCGCATGGCCGCGACGAACCGACCGAACCCGGGACCCGGGCTGGCGGCGCCGTATTCCGGGAAGCCGCCGTGATGGTCGTAGTCGGGGTCGAGTTGTTCGGGGTTCTGCGGCGAATCCGTCACCGGCGGGCCGCCAGCACGTCGCGGCGGACGATCGTCTGGTCACGGCCCGGTCCGACACCGATGCACGAAATATGTGCTCCGCCAAGCTCTTCCAATCGCAACACATAGTCGCGCGCCTTCGCGGGCAAGTCGTCGAACTCTCGGGCATCCGAGATGTCCTCCCACCAGCCGGGCAATTCCTCGTAGATGGGTGTGGCGCGGTGCAGGTCGCTTTGGGTCATCGGCATCTCGTGGGTGCGCTTACCGTCGACCTCGTAGCCGACGCACACCGGCACGGTTTCCAGGCTGGACAGCACATCCAGCTTGGTCAGGAAGTAGTCGGTGATCCCGTTGACGCGGGTCGCGTAGCGCGCGATGACGGCGTCGAACCAGCCGCACCGCCGGCGCCGGCCGGTGGTCACGCCGAATTCGCCACCGGTCTTGGACAGGTATTCACCGTTCTCGTCGAACAACTCGGTCGGGAACGGGCCGGAGCCCACGCGGGTGGTGTACGCCTTGAGGATCCCCAACACGGTGGTGATCCGGGTGGGCCCGACGCCGGAACCGACTGCCGCGCCGCCGGCGGTCGGATTCGACGACGTCACATAGGGATACGTCCCGTGGTCGACGTCGAGCAGGGTGCCCTGCGAGCCTTCCAGCAAGACGATCTCGCCGGCCTCCAGGGCGTTGTTGAGCAGCAGCCGGGTGTCGGCGATGCGGTGCTTGAAACGTTCGGACTGCTCCAGCAGGGCATCGACGACGTGCGCGGCGTCCAGCGCTTTGCGGTTGTAGATCTTCACCAGCACCTGATTTTTGAATTCGAGGGCGGCTTCGATCTTGTGGGTGAGCAGCTCGGGGTCGAGGACGTCGGCGACCCGGATCCCCATCCGGGCGATCTTGTCCTGGTAGCAGGGGCCGATGCCGCGGCCGGTGGTGCCGATCTTCTTGCTGCCCATGTAGCGCTCGGTCACCTTGTCGATGGCCACGTGGTAGGGCATGAGCAGATGCGCGTCGGCGGAGATCAGCAGTCGCGAGGTGTCGACGCCGCGGTCGTCGAGGCCTTTCAGCTCGTCGAGCAAGACACCGGGATCGACCACCACGCCGTTTCCGATCACATTGGTGACGCCGGGCGTCAGCACTCCTGACGGGATGAGGTGCAGAGCGAAGTTCTCGCCGTTGGGCAGCACCACGGTGTGCCCGGCGTTGTTGCCGCCCTGGTAGCGCACTACCCACTGAGCGCGACCGCCGAGGAGGTCGGTGGCTTTGCCTTTGCCCTCGTCGCCCCACTGGGCGCCGATGAGGACGATTGCCGGCATGGCGTTTCTCCCGCTTGTTTGAGCCGCTTATGGTGTTCCAGCCGGTGACTCACATTAGCCCTGCGACGATGCGGGTACCGCAGGACCCGCTGACGAGCAGGGCAATCAGGCCCGCCCTGCACGATGCGGGTACCGCACGTCCCGCTGAGGAGCAGGGCAATTGGGCCGGCGCAGCTGTTTGCGAGGAGGAGACGGGCGATTGAGTTCTGACGTCGCCGTGGTGCTGTTCGGGGATTTGCGGGTACCGCGTGCACTGGCCGGGCTGAGGGTGGTCGATCCCAACGACCTCGACGCCGCACTCGGCTGGGCGCGACGCCTGGTGGTGGTTGGCGTCGACGCCGACCTCGCCGCGGTGCTGACCCGGCTGATGCGGGCCGAGCGACTCGACGTCGAGGTGGCTTACGTTCCGCGCCGGCGTACGCCCGCCACCAAGGCTTACCGCCTGCCATCCGGATGGCGGGCGGTTCGCCGGGCAACGCGCGGGTCAGCTCGGCGGACACCACTGATCCGCGACGAGACCGGCTCGGCGGTCGTCGGGGCGGTCCGCTGGCAACCGGCCCCCGACGCGCAGCGGCTGCACGGCGAGGCGGTCGTCGATGACACCGTGCTTTTCGACGGCGACGTCGACGGGGTGGTGATCCGGCCGACCGCGACGTTGCCCGGCCTCCGCGCCCGCGTGACGGGTTTGCGGTCGCGCCGCTGGGTGACCGGACGCGCGGCGCAGCTGGGCAGCGCCGGTGTGGCCGTGGTCCGCGATGGCGTCGCGGTGCCGCGGGCGGTGCGACGCTCGACGGTCTACCGCCACACCGAGGGCTGGTTGCCCGTCAGGTGAACGCCCGACCAGACTTCACAGCCGGTGACGGTAGTTTCGTCGCGTGAGCGCCCTTGAATCGCACCGCTCGGTGCGGCCCAGCCCGATATTCCTCGCCATCGTCGGCCTGACGGCGTTCGGGGGCACGCTGGCCTACCTGGACGGCGCCGACTCGAAAACGATGGCTTACGTGTCGGTGTTCGTCTTCGTGATCGCCGGCTGGGTTGTCTCGCTGTGCCTGCACGAGTTCGGTCACGCGTTCACGGCGTGGCGGTTCGGCGACCGCAACGTCGAGGTGCGTGGCTATCTGGATCTGGACCCGCGCCGCTACACCCATCCGTTGCTGTCGCTGGTGGTACCCGTGGTCATCACCGCGCTCGGCGGGATCGGACTACCTGGTGCAGCGGTATACGTGCAGACGTCGTTCATGACCGCAAAGCAGCGCACCCTGGTCAGCCTCGCCGGGCCGGCGGCGAACATAACGCTCGCGGTGGTGTTGCTCGGACTGACCGAGCTGTTCTTCGACCTCAAGCACCTGGTGTTCTGGTCGGGGGTGGCGTTTCTGGGCTTCCTCCAGGTCACCGCGGCGTTGTTGAACCTGCTGCCGATACCCGGTCTGGACGGCTACAACGCGTTGGAGCCGCATCTGAGCCCGGAGACCCAGCGTGCGCTCGACCAGTTCAAGCCCTACGGCTTCATGATCTTGATCTTCCTGATCTTCGCCCGCCCGGTGAACCAGGCCTTCTTCGGTTTCATCGGCTGGCTCTTCGAGCTGACCGGCGTGCCCACAGTGCCGGTGAGCCTCGGCATGCAACTGATCCAGATCTGGCACGCCTTCTGAGTCACTGAACGGGCTTTCGCCGAGATCGACGCTGGCGCGGAGGTCTCTCGCGAAAGTTCGCGCTGACGTCGATCTCGCCGACACCGAGGTCTTGCAATATATGCGTATTGACGCATATATTGTGGGCCATGGGCGCCGGCCACGATCACACCAGTAGCGGCACACCCGCACCCAGGATGGCGGTCGCCACGGCGCTGCTGTTCGGGTTCTTCGTCGTCGAACTGACCACGGCGCTCCTGATCGGGTCCATCGCGCTGCTCGCCGACGCCGGCCACATCCTCACCGACGTCGCCGCCACCTTCATGGGACTGTGCGCGTTGCTGCTGGCCAAGCGTGGCAGCACGTCGCCGGGCCGCACCTACGGGTGGCACCGCGCCGAGGTGTTCACCGCCGTCGCCAACGCCGTCCTGCTGGTCGGCGTCGCGACGATCATCCTGCGTGAGGCGATCACCCGCATCGGCCGAGCGCCCGAGGTGCCGGGCGTCCCGATGGTCGTGGTAGCGCTCGCCGGACTGGCCACCAACGCCGTCGTCGCGCTGCTACTGCGGTCGCATTCGACGCAGAGCCTGGCCGTCAAGGGCGCCTACATGGAGGTGATTGCCGACACCGTTGGCAGCATCGGTGTCCTCATCGCCGGCGTGGTCACCATCACCACGCATTGGCCGTACGCCGACGTCGTGGTCGCCGTCCTGGTCGCGATGTGGGTGCTGCCGCGGGCGCTGTCGCTGGCGCTGGGCGCGTTGCGCATCCTGTCCGAATCGTCGCCCAGCCACATCGATGTCGAGGAGCTGCGCGCCGCGCTGGGAGCCGTCGACGGCGTGACCGACGTGCACGATCTACACGTCTGGACACTGGTGCCCGGAAAGGACATGGTGACGGCCCATCTGACCAGTCGCGCAGACTCGTCGCGGGTGTTGCACGACGCTCAGGCGTTGCTGCATGCGCGCGGGCTGGATCACGCCACCATTCAGATCGAGCGGAACGAGGACGTCGGCGGGTGCGCGGCCGGCTTCTAGCTCAACCCGAGCGCGGCTCGAGCACCCGGGTCGCAATCGTCGAGTAGGTCCCGGCACCGGGCCTGTTCGTCGGTTTCACCGATCGCGTCGGCCGCCCGGGCCAGCGCGGCCACGCACCGCAGGAAACCTCGGTTGGGCTCATGCGAGTACGGCACCGGGCCGAAGCCTTTCCAGCCGTTGCGGCGCAACTGGTCGAGGCCGCGGTGATAACCCGTCCGGGCGTAGGCGTAGGCGGTGACCGCCTTGTCGTCGGCCAACGCGCCTTCGGCCAACGCCGCCCACGCGATCGACGCCGACGGGTGCGCGGCGGCGACGTCCATCGGGTTCTCACCGGCGTCCAGCGCGGCCTCGGCCTCGGGGTCGCCGGGCAAGGCGATCGGTTCAGGTCCCAACAGATCATGCATCGGCGTCATGGCGCTATTGTGCCGTGCTGCGTCTTTTCGGCCGATGCCGCCACCCGTCACCCGGCGTCGGGTCGCTAAGCTCCAATACGTATTTCGACTTCGAAGAGGACGGCAGCGCCTATGCCCAATTCATCAGGGCCAGACCCGGACGCCGAATCGGTCGAAGCCGAGGCTGAGACCGCCGTCGAACCTTCCGTCGACGCTGACGAAGAAGTCACCGAGAGCTACCAAGCGGCCGACCCGGCAACCGAAGTGATTTCGCCGTCCGCGCCCGAGCAACAGCCGCCCGCGGCGTCCCTACAGCGCGGAGAACGGCGGTACACAGCACCAGGTTTCGACGCCAAGGAAACGGCGATCATCAATGCCGCCAACGAGCCGGCCACCGAGGTCTTCGAGCCTGGCCGCCAAGACGGACTGCCGAGAACTGCTCTGCCGCAACAGATTCCGCCCCGGCTAGGCTCCAAACTGCGTCCGTCGGCGCAACGCAGTTGGGGCTGGGTGCTGGCGCTGATCCTGATCATCCTGGCGTTGGCCGCCATCGCGGTGCTGGGCACCGTGCTGCTGACCCGCAACGACGGCAAAACGCGCGCGTCACAGGAAGATCAGGTCCGCAGCACCATCCAGAGCTTCGACGCCGCGATCCAAACCGGCGACCTCACCGCACTGCGCAGCCTGACTTGCGGGAGTATGCGCGACGATTACGTCAACTACGACCAGCGGGAGTGGAGCGAGACCTACCACCGCGTCGCGGCGGCCAAGGAATATCCGGTCGTCGCCAACATCGACCAAGTTGTCGTGAACGGCAACCACGCCGAAGCCAATGTCACCGCGTTCATGGCCTACGCACCGCAGACTCGCTCGGCGCGCAGCTTCGATCTGCAGTATCGCGACGATCAGTGGAAGATCTGCGAATCCAGCACTGGCTGAATCTATTTGGAAACTGACTTGCCGTCGCAGTGCAGGTCGTTGCAGGCCTCGATAACCCGCTCGGTCATCGCCGCCTCGGCCTTCTTCAGATAGCTGCGCGGGTCGTAGACCTTCTTGTTGCCCACTTCGCCGTCGACCTTCAGCACGCCGTCGTAGTTGGTGAACATGTGCGCGGCCAGCGGGCGGGTGAACGCGTACTGGGTGTCGGTGTCGACGTTCATCTTCACCACGCCGTAGCGCAGCGCTTCCTCGATCTCCGACTTCAGCGAACCCGAGCCGCCGTGGAAGACGAAGTCGAATGGCTGGGAACCGTCCGGCAGCCCGAGCTTGGCGGACGCCACCTTCTGGCCTTGGTCGAGGATGTCCGGGCGGAGCTTGACGTTGCCCGGCTTGTAGACCCCGTGGACGTTGCCGAACGTCGCGGCCAGCAGATAGTGACCGTGCTCGCCGTGGCCCAGCGCGTCGATGGTTTTCTCGAAGTCCTCGGGGGTGGTGTACAGCTTGTCGTTGATCTCGGCCTCGACACCGTCCTCTTCACCGCCGACCACGCCGATCTCCACCTCCAGGACGATCTTGGCGGCGGCGGCCAACTTCAGCAGCTCCTGCGCGATTTCGAGGTTCTCGTCGATCGGCACGGCCGAGCCGTCCCACATGTGCGACTGGAACAGCGGGTTCTGGCCGGCGGCCACCCGCTCGGCCGAGATCGCCAGCAGCGGACGCACGTAGGTGTCCAGCTTGTCCTTCGGACAGTGGTCGGTGTGCAGGGCGACGTTGATCGGGTATTTCTCGGCGATGACGTGGGTGAACTCGGCCAGCGCCACCGCGCCGGTGACCATGTTCTTCACCCCGAGGCCGGAGGCGAATTCCGCTCCGCCGGTGGAGAACTGGATGATGCCGTCACTGCCCGCGTCGGCGAATCCTTTCAGCGCGGCATTGACGGTCTCGGACGATGTGCAGTTGATCGCCGGGAAGGCGTACTCGTTCTTCTTGGCGCGTTGCAGCATCTCCGCGTAGACATCTGGCGTTGCGATGGGCATGCGGCTTCCTTCCTGACGTGTCGCATCAGTATCGCAACACCCCCGGGGGGCCCGCAGCCCGCCCGGCAAAGGCCGGCGATCGGCGCCGGTATCTTGAACACGTGAAATCCACGAGGAAGGCCTAGTGGCTATGCCCAACATCCTCGACCCGATGTACTGGATCGGTCCCCAGGGACTGTTCGCATCGGCGGTGTTGCCGACGATCCTGGCCATCGTCTACGTCGAAACGGGCCTGCTGTTCCCGCTGCTGCCCGGCGAGTCGCTGCTGTTCACCGGTGGTCTGCTGGCCGCCCACGGCACCCTCGACATTTGGGTACTGGCGCCGGCGGTGGCGCTGACCGCGATCCTCGGCGACCAGACCGGCTATTTCATCGGGCGCCGGATCGGGCCCGCGCTGTTCAAGAAGGAAGACTCGCGGTTCTTCAAGCAGCACCACGTCACCGAGTCGCACGCGTTCTTCGAGAAGTACGGGCCTGCGGCGATCATCCTGGCCCGGTTCATGCCGTTCGTGCGGACCTTCACCCCGGTCGTCGCCGGGGTCTCCTACATGCGCTACCCCGTCTACCTGGCCTTCGATATCGTCGGCGGCGTCCTGTGGGGTGGCGGCGTCACGGTCGCCGGCTACTTCCTGGGCAACATCCCGTTCATTCACCAGAACCTGGAAAAGATCGTCCTGGCGATCCTGTTCGTGTCGATGATTCCGGCGTTCATTGCGACCGGCCGGGCGTACCTGAAGCGCAGGCGGGCCGCCAAGGACGACAAAGAGCAGCTGACCGTCGCCGACTGAGGGTTTCCGAGTCGCAGCAGGTGGTCGTGCCCTGCTCAGGTCATAGCGGTGAATGCTTGGAACAGTTCGATGATGCCTTGCCAGGCCTCTGACGGCGTCGGGTCCGGCGAGGGTAGGAACCCATAGAGGTATCCCGCGTCGGCGACTTCAGTCAACGACGGGTTCTCCAGCAGCGGAACGATTTTGTAGGTGTCGGGGTTCGCCAGATCGGCGAAGAAGTTGCTGACCCCTGTCTGCAGTCCGGCGCCCAGGGCAGTGGAGAGTTCGCCGAGATTGATGTTCGGGAGAAACCCGGCAGTGCTGACGACGTCGGCGTCGCCCGGCGCCCACCCCTGGTAGATGCTGCCGTAGCCGAGGTTCACCAGAATCCGGGTATCCGGCTCGAGCAGGTCATACAGGGGCTGTCCAAGGATTGGGATCAACCGCAGGGGATCCAGCAACGGCAAGGTCTCGGACGGGATGATGTAGTAATTGACCATGGTGTCGGCCGCTGAGGTCGGCAATTGGATGGCATTGCTGATTTGGTCCGCGGTGAGGCTCAAATACGTGCCGTGCTCGTAGATGAACCCCAGCGACGAGTTGAGATCCGAGAGCAGATCGATCGGATACCTGGGGGAATCGGCGACACCGTCGTACTCGGCGGTGTAGACGTCGGTCGGGTACAGATCGTTCGGGGTCGCGACGTTGGCCTGCAGATACGCCGGGTACAGATTGCTGGTCACGATCTCGGAGCCGCCGTTCGGATTGGCCGGATCGCCGATAAGCACGAAGTGCACGTCGTTACTCGGCACACCCTGGCCGGCTAGCTCGCGCATCACCTCGGACGAGATCGAGGCGCTCTGCGAGTAGCCGAAAACGACGGCCGGGTTCTGCGTGCTCAAGTCTCCGTTGTTGTATTCCTGCAAGATCGTGGAGTCGAGAATCTGCTCGCCCCGCGATTGCGATGTGGGACTTACGTTTTCAGGGGTGAATAGCGACTGCAATGTGCCGGTGAAGCCGCGCGGCTGCAGATACAACGCGTTGGCGGCGTCGAGGTAGAGCTGACTCGGTTGCGGAATGCTGGTTCCGCCCATCAACAACGCCGTGCCGTCCCCAAGCGGCAGATCCGCGCTGGTGTCCGCCAGTTGCACCGCATTCGTCCGGGTGGGGATCGACGTTGTTGTCGAAGGTGACAAGCCGGCCATGACGGCGGCAAAGACGCACGTTAGAAAACCGAGAGCCCGCATGTCGCATCCTTTCACGGCACCCGGACGACAGTACTACACGAGTACAATTAGACGTCGACAATTATCGGTCGGCGACGGTGTCAGGCAGGCTTGAAGCCCATCGCCACGCCGTTCATGCAGTAGCGCAAGCCCGTTGGCTGGGGCCCGTCGTCGAAGACGTGACCGAGGTGCCCACCGCAGCGGCTACACAGCACCTCGGTGCGCGACATCCCCTCGCTGTTGTCTGGCCGCTCGAGGACCGCGTTGTCCAGAGCCCGGTAAAAACTCGGCCAGCCCGTTCCGCTGTCGAACTTGGTCGTCGACGAGAACAGCGCCTGGCCACAGCCTGCGCAGGTGAAGGTCCCAGACCGGTGCTCGTCGTTCAGCGGGCTGCTGTGCGGGGCCTCGGTGGCCGCGGTGCGCAGCACGGCGTACTGCTGCGGGCTCAGCAGCTGCCGCCACTCGTCGTCGGTGTGGTTGACCTCAAACGTTTTGGCCGGACCGCTCGGAGCGCCGGTTGCGGTGACAGCGGTCAATGCGCTGGCGCCGGCGAGCACCCCGAATGCAGCGCCGAGCAGAACGTTACGTCGAGTGGTCATGGCTTCCACCATACGACTGAAATGTCAGACGGCGACTTTGAAGTCGCAGCCGGTCTTGGAGCGGACGTCGTCGACCGTCACGCCGGGATGCAGTTCGGTGAGGGTGAGTCCGTGTTCGGGCTCGACGTCGAACACACACAGGTCGGTGATGATCATGTCGACCACGCTCTTGCCGGTGATCGGCAGCGAGCACTGCTTGAGGATCTTCGGGCTACCGTCTTTGGCGGTGTGATCC
The DNA here is from genome assembly GCF_010727945.1 of Mycobacterium cookii. NCBI lineage: Bacteria > Bacillati > Actinomycetota > Actinomycetes > Mycobacteriales > Mycobacteriaceae > Mycobacterium > Mycobacterium cookii. The sequence goes on along the minus strand of NZ_AP022569.1, from coordinate 4,014,898 downwards.
ATCACGACGATCACCCGCTTGACGCCCGACACCAAATCCATTGCGCCGCCGGGCCCTTTGACCATTTTGCCGGGCACCATCCAGTTGGCCAGGTCGCCGTTCTCGGCGACCTCGAGACCGCCCAGGATGGACAGGTCGATGTGGCCGCCGCGGATCATCGCGAACGAGTCGGCGCTGCTGAAGAAGCTGGATCCGGGCAGGCTGGTGACGGTCTGCTTGCCCGCGTTGATCAGATCGGGGTCGACGTCGTCCTCGGCCGGATAGGAGCCGATGCCCAGTAGCCCGTTCTCGGACTGCAGAGTGACCTTGATGCCCTCGGGAATGTAGTTGGCCACCAAAGTCGGAATGCCGATGCCCAGGTTCACGTAGTAGCCGTCGCGCAATTCGCGCGCGGCACGCCGAGCCATCAGCTCGCGAATTGGGCTGTCGCTCTTGACTTCAGCGCCGCCGCTGGTGGTGCGGAACTCGATGCGCTTCTCGAGATTGACGCTCTCGATGACGCGGTCCACGTAGATACCGGGGGTATGAATCAGGTCGGGGTCTAACTCACCGACCTCGACGAGTTCCTCCACCTCGGCCACCGTCACCGTGCCGCAGGTGGCGATCATCGGGTTGAAGTTGCGTGCGGTCTTCCGGTAGACCAGGTTGCCTGCCTTATCGCCCTTCCAAGCCTTGACGATCGCAACATCGGCGCGAATGCCTTCTTCCAGAACGTATTCCGTGCCGTCGAAGACCCGAGTGTCTTTGCCTTCGGCGAGGTTGGTCCCGAAGCCGGTGCGGGTGTAGAAGCCGGGAATGCCCGCGCCGCCGGCACGCAGCTTTTCGGCCAGCGTGCCCTGCGGCGTCAGCACCAGATCGAGTTCGCCGGCCAGCACCTGGCGTTCGAACTCCTTGTTCTCGCCGACATAGGACGCAATCACCCTGTCCACCTGGCGCGCCTTGAGCAGCAGCCCCATGCCGAAATCGTCGACGCCGGCGTTGTTTCCGACGATCGTGAGGTTCTTGACCCCGCTGTCCACCAAGGCCTGGATCAAGTTCTCCGGAATGCCGCAAAGGCCGAAACCGCCTGCGGCGACGGTGATTCCGTCCTTGAGCAGGCCATCGAGAGCCGACACGGCGTCGGGGTGGACTTTACTCATTGCTCATCCCTTCATAGGCCGCCACGGCGTGGGCTGCCTCCATCAGTGTCCAACCGGAAAGCTGCACGGATAGGTCCCGCTCGGGAATGTCCGATTCGGTCACCGCGCCGCCGACGAACTGGGCCTGCTGCCCTCCGGTCGTCGGTAGCTCGGCGGTCTCGTTCCACGACGGGCCGAAAAGCGGCAGCCCTTCCACGGTCTGGCGGTTGTCCCACGCCGCCTGCGCTGACGTCAGGACAATGTGGCGGGCCGCGTCGCGAGCCTTGACGTCGGCGGCGGAGTCGCCGGGCAGTGTCGTGGCGACAAACGCCAGGTAGCGGGCGGTGATACCGGCGAACAGCCCGCCGTCACCGCCGCCGGAGCCCCGTAGCACCCCGCCCGGGGCCATGTGTTCGTCGACCGCGGCGACCAGGCGGTGCACGCGAGGCGCGTGCCGGTCGTCATGGGTGCGGACGGCCAACTCGGTCTCCAGGCCGAGAACCACGCCTTGGCAGTAGGTGTACTGCGCGCGGACCAGCGAGCCCGCCTTGATGCCGTCGAACAGCAGGTGCGTCTCGGGGTCAATCAGCGTCTCGTCGATCCAGTCGGCCATCTGCTGCGCGCGGCGCAGCCGGTCGCCGTAACGCGCCAAGAAGATGCCCGCCGGACCGTTGGCCGGGGCATTGAAGAACTGGTCCTGCTTACGCCACGGGATGCCGCCGCCGTCCTCGGGCACCCACGCGTTGACCAGTTGGTCGTTCAGCCTCTTCAGTGCGCGCGGACGGTCCACCCCGGCGATCCGGGACCCCCGCTCCAGCGCAAGCGCCAGCCAGGCCATGTCGTCGTAATAGTTGTTGACCCAGGATCCGTTGTTACGCAATCGGTGTGAACGGATCTGCCGGTTGATCTTGATGCGCCGCTCTTCTTGCGGGTCGCGCAGTTCCGCGTCGATCAGGCAGTCCAGCAGATGCGCCTGCCACCAGTAGTGCCAGCCGCCGAACCACCGGTCGCGCCGGGTCGGCGGCCAGGCCACCACGCCGAGTTGGGTCCCCGGCAGGGCCCACAGCCGTTTCAGGTGCCGTCCGGCGATGGCGGCTTCCGCGCTGACCGCCCGGTTGACCCATACCTGATCCATGCCTGCAGATCCTGCCCTATGGGCCAGGCGCGCAAGCGGGCATCCTTCCGGGAAGTTTCAGTCCTGGAAGGATGCCCGCCGAGGGTGCAGGTCGATCATGCCTTCTCGGACGTCAAAGCCGGGACATCTCCCGCGCCATGCAGGCGTCCTCCAGATAGGAGTAGCGCTTCGGGTAGTCGCGGCGCACTGGACGACCTTTTTGCATCGAGGGAGCAAGCGCGAGCCGGACGGCGGAAAGCCGGACCCGGGTCGTCTCGAACCAGCGGCGCTTGCTCGCCGGGCGTGCCCGCAGGGCCACAGCCGTGCTGAGCGCGACCTCGCGTTCGGTGATCAGGACCGGCGCCGGCGACACCAATCGCTCTCGCATCTCGTCGAGGTCTGTGACTACGAGGTTCTCGGTGATCATTTCCATCCTCCGTCCTTGAGTTCCGTTACTGGAATCCTCGATCCGGATGGGTCCGTCGATGTCAGTGACGCACTACTGATATTTCGAGGCGTTACGCCGTGGTATCACCGGAGGGCGATCAGTAATGGAGTTGACGCGGTGTCATTCCCGGCGCTGCGGCAGGAGCGCCGCAAGTTCGTCACGGCTGGACGTGCCGGTCTTGGACATCGCTTTGTAGATGTGGCTTTCGACGGTTCGAACCGACAACGTCAGCCGTGTCGCGACATCCCGGTTGGACAGCCCTTGCCCGACAAGCATCACGATTTCCCGTTCGCGGTCGGTTAGCGGCAGTCGTTCGACAGCCTTGCACAGGGCCGGAGTGCGGGCGCCGCCACAGTGCTCGGCCAACGCCTCAGCCCTTGCCGAACATCCCAACGCCGACCCGCGTAAGTCATGGTGCCGATAGGTCAGCGCTGCGTGCGCTGCCGCGTCGACAGCAGCGATGAGGTCACCCATATTCTCGAATTCTGCTGAAACCGCAGCTAATTCGGTGCCATTGTCGTCATGCATGGCTTCAGCGAAGCGGGCCGCGATGCCGGCGCGGGGCCCTTCGACGATAGCTGAAAGTTCTCGCAATCGAGGCCCGCAGGTACGCTCCCCGAATTGCGTGGCTGTCTGTAGACACATCACTTCAGGAGCGAATTGGCCATTGTCTTTGGCTGTTTCAGCGGCAGCGAGCGAGATCGCGATTGCTTCACTGACGGCGCCCTGCCCGGCGGCCAGCCATGCCTTGGCGATCGCGTATTCGTAGTCGAGGTATCGCCAGCTGGGATGGCAGAGTTGTCCGAGTGCCCCGAACCGGGCGGCCGCCGCGTCGATTGAGCCCCGCATGGCGAGCGCCGTCGTGAGCGGAATCTGGCATCGATAACGCCAACGGTTGGAGTCGGTGGAAGCTGTTGCCGTTTCGATGGACTGGGCCAGAAGCGAAATCGCCGCGTCGAGTCGCCCGGAACCGAGGGCCACTCTGCCCAACGCAAGAGAGCCGACCTGGAAGGACTGAAATGCCTGAAACTCGATTTGACGTTCCCGTATCGTCTGCGCCGGTGCATCGGCATCGGCGATATGGCCAGCCAGAAGGAGGGCGCCGATGTGGGCGTCGGTGATGATGACGAACGAGCGGATCGGAACCGGGTAGCCGGCCTTCGCCGCTGCCGCGGCTTCGCCGGCACGGCCCGCTTCTCCAAACGCAAGGGCGAGGGCCCAGGCGGTCACCCGCTGGGCGACAAGGTCGGGCAGCTCCTGCCAGATGAACTTGCCGGCTGACTCGATGGCCGCGTGCGGCTTGCCCATCGCCGCCCAATACACCGTCAGAAATGCGTCGATACAGCTGCGAGCCGGTGGGCCTGCTGCGCGGGATGCTTCGTCGATGAATTCTTTTGCCCCTGCCGGGTCGGCCAAAGTGAAGAGCCGATTGGTGGCCTGCAGGAACGCCATCCGCCCGTACATCACGTCGGCCAACTCCCCTGTCTGGATGCCGGCGAGCAGAGCATCGGCTTCCTCGCCACGACCTGTGCACGACAAGGCATAGGCGCGAATGAGTTTCGCGTTCGCGGCCCCTCCTGCCAGGGTCGCTGCCGCCGCGAGTCGGTCGGCGAGGGGGAATTCCCACAGCCAGACCGCGCCACTGGCCGCTCGAACAAGCAGGTCCGGATCCGGCTCGAGGTCCGAGTCGATGCTGAGGGTGGCGCGGCGGACCACCACATGCATCTCGTCACGATCGTCCGACGCGGCGAGTTCGGCGGCGATCAGACCACGCAGCCGTCGTAACCTTGTGGCGGCAGCCCGATTTCGTCGAACCTCCCCGTACAGTGGGTGCGCCAACCTCGCCTCGACCCGATCGCCTATTTGAGCGAGAGCGATGAGGCCGCGGATGTCCGCCTGCTCGACCGCGGCCGAGTCGGTTATCCGGGTGAGCGACCCGAGCTCGATGGGTTCGCCGACGGCAAGGGCGTCGATCACGTCACTGACCGAGCTGGGCAAGCCTCCGATCCGGCCTTCGACAAGTTCGATCAGGCTGGGCGGCAAGATCGGATCTCCAAGCCATCGCCAGGAGTCGTCCTGCATCACAAGCCGTTCGTCGGCGACCTCCTGCTCGACGATATTGCGCAAATACAGCGGATTGCCGCGGGTCAACGTCCACAATCGATCAGCCGCCGGCGGATCCACCGGACCGCCCAACGTTGCCGAGACGAGCGCGGTTGTTTCGGCTTCCGACAGCGGTTGCAGGTCGAGGCGGTCAAGCTGCCCGCCGTCCCATAACTCCAGCACCCCCGCAGGAATCGATTCACCCTGGCGGATGGTGAGCAAAACCTTGGCAGCGCGGCGCTGAATGATCTGGTGCACAACGAATGTCGAGAGATCATCGAGCAGGGCCACATCATCGATGCCCAACACCACTGTCTTGCCAGAAGACGAGGAAGTCAGCGACGCGATTGCGTTACGGATCAATTCGAGGTTGTCGTCACCGGCAGACTCGGTCCATGAGGACAGCGCTGCCAACGGGATCGACCGCGCAGAGGACGTGCCCACTATCCACCGGACTTCGCACCCTCGCGACCCGGCAGAACTCAGCGCTTCACGCGCGATCCGGCTTTTGCCCACGCCGGCAGCCCCGCACACCACGACCCCGGCCAAGTCCGAGTCGAAAATTGCGGCTTCGATGAGCCGCTGTTCCTTCGAGCGGCCGGTCAGCGGCCACGTCAAGCGCACCCGGACAGCTTAAAAGCGCCGACCGGGTGATAGGGCGAAAGATCAGTATCCGTCTACTGGCATGTCTTCGCGGTATCGGAGCAACGATTGCGTCGCGATCAGCAACCGCAAACGCCCAGCGAGGAGCCCGTCATGGCCGTCGACACGATGTATACCCGCAGTTGCCCTGATGTCTTCGACGCGGGGTTCCCGATCCTGGCCTACGACCAGCTGGACGATCCCGAAGAGGCGCACCGACTCATCGCGGCCGCCCGCAGTCGAGCGCCGATCGCGATCGGAACCCACGGCCCGGAAATCCTGTCCTACGAGCTGGTTCGAACCGTGCTGCGCGACCCCCGATTTCGGATGCCGAAAGGGATGTTCCTTGCCGGCCAAGGCATCACGTCCGGAGCTATCTGGGACCGTGTCACCGCGAGCCTGATCAGTCTGGACGGTGAGGAGCATCAGCGCCTTCGTCGCCTGGTGTCGAAGGCCTTCACGCCTCGGGCCACCGCACGGCTGCGCTCGACGATCATCGATGTCATCACCGAACTCGTTGGACACCAGATGATCCGCGGGCGCTGCGACGTCGTGGTCGACATCGCGCGTCGATATCCAATTCCGATCATTTGCGCGCTGCTCGGCACACCGGCAGAGGACTGGGAGTTGTTCTCGGATTGGACCGACGACATCTTCAAGGCGTTCAGCTGGAACGTCGCCAGCGAGTCGGACTCCATCCTGGGGGCTTGGGCGGCGGTCGACGCCTACGTCGACGATATGGTCGCCGACCGCCGCGCCGCGCTGACCGACGACCTGATCTCCGAGCTGATCCGCGCCGAGCATGACGGCGATCACCTCAACGGCGACGAGTTGCGCATGCTGGTCGTGGGCTTACTGATTGCCGGCACCGATACCACTCGAAATCAGCTCGCGGCCTCCGTGCAGGTGCTGTGTGACAATTCCGATCAATGGGCACTGCTGGGCCGGCACCCCGAGCTGGCCGCCAACGCGGTCGAGGAAACCATGCGACACTCCCCGATCGCCTGGGGCACCCTGCGCATAGCCCTCGAGGACGTCGAACTCGCCGGAGTCGTCATCCCGGCCGGCACATTGGTCGTCGCCAACACCGCCTCGGCCAACCGCGATCCCAGCGTCTACCACAACCCCGAGCAACTCGACATCACCCGCGACGGCGCCCCCATGCAGACCTTCGGCGCCGGCATGCATTACTGCCTCGGCGCTAACCTGGCGCGGCTCGAACTCGCCGAAGCCCTGACGGTCATGACACAGAAGATGCCGAACGCCCGGCGCACCGGACCGGCGCCGTGGAAACCGTTGACCGCCATCACTGGACCCGCCACGCTGCCCATCGAATTCGACGTCACGCCAGGGCATTAGCGGATCGGCGCCCTACCACGCCTGAGCGATGTTTCCGTGTTGGCTGATCCAGGTATGCATCGCGATACCCGCCGCGACCGCGACGTTGATGCTGCGGGTCGAGCCGAACTGTGCAATCGACACGGTCAGCGGGGCCAGCGCCCGAGCATCCTCGCTGATGCCGGGGCCTTCCTGGCCGAACAGCAGCAGACAGTCGCGCGGCAGCGTGGTCTGTTCCAAACGGGCGGCGCCGGGCACGATGTCGACGGCGACCACGGTCAGGCCCGCGTCGGCGGCGAAGCTGAGCAACTCGGCGGTGTTGTCGTGATGACGCAGTCGCTGGTAGCGGTCGGTGACCATGGCGCCGCGGCGATTCCAGCGCCGTCGGCCGACGATGTGCACGGTGTCGACGGCGAACGCGTTGGCGGTGCGGACCACCCCGCCGATGTTGGCGTCGTGGCCGAAGTTCTCGATGGCGACGTGCAGCGGGTGCCGGCGGGTGTCGATGTCGGCGACGATCGCCTCGCGCGTCCAGTACCGGTAGGCGTCGACGACGTTGCGGGTATCGCCGTCGCGCAGCAACGCCGGGTCATACTTCGGATCGTCGGGCAGCGGGCCGGTCCACGGGCCGACTCCGCTTGTCCCGACGCCCCATTCGGTGGGACCGACCTCGCTTACGTCCGCGCGACGATGCGGGCCGGAACGGCCCGAGGAGGAGGCGGACGAGTCGCTCACCGGACGGTCCAGACCGCGGCGTGAGTGCCGACGACGGAGACGGTGGCGTACAGCAGCGCCTCGTTGAGGTCGCCTTGGGTGCACAACGACGCGTTGACATGCACGGCATCCAGCGACGCCTCGGGCAGGATCAGCACCGACGACCCGTAGGCCGAGCAGGCCGCGCTCAGACCGGGCGCAGGCAGCGTCGGCGAGGCGAGCAACATCATCGGCCCGCCACGGGCCGCGGACTCGTCGCGATACTTGGCCGCGATGGTGTCGGCGTTCAAGCCGAGCAGCATGTACCCGCTGCCGTTGAAGGCGGCGGGGTCGCCGAGCGAGGCCTTCGTCAGCTGGGTGCCGTCGGCGCGCCACGCGTCGACGCTGCTGGTCTTGACCACCATGCCGGTGTCGCTCTCCTTGGTCGGCAGCAGCCCGACCGGAAACGCGGCCGGGTAGGCCGCGGCGGTGTCGGCAATTCGGTCACGGGGCGAGTAGAGATACACCCCACGCACGGCGCTGCGGTCCTTGAGCGGACCGAGGCACACCGTACCGGTCAACCGCTTGCCGCCGGGCGCGGAAAGCGATTGGATGACAAGATTTTTCATGTCGTCGCAGCTACCGATCCCGGCGACTTCCATGGGGTGCGCCAGCGCGCCGTACAAGCCGAAGCGAATATCGCGGGCATCGGCATGCGGCTTGGCCGGGTCGCCCGGCGCCCCGTCGACGTCGACCAGCACGTAGTCGTCTTGCCAGCGCAGATTCGACACCGAGGTGTTCCAGCCCAACACCGCCAGCGCCTCGCCGAGTCGAGCGGTTCCCGCGCCGTACACCAGGTCACGGTGATTGCCGCCAGAGCACGCCGCGCAGAGCGCGAGCGTCGCCACCAACGCGAGAAGGCTTCGCACGACGGCTAACTCAGCCCGAGGTCCGCCAACCCCAGCACGCTGCGGTATGGAACACCCTCGGCTTCGATGGCTTCGGCCGCGCCCGTAGCGCGGTCGACCACGGTGGCCACGCCGACCACGTGTGCGCCGGCGTCCTGCACGGCGCGCACCGCCGTCAGCGCCGACGCGCCGGTGGTGCTGGTGTCCTCGACCACCAGAACGGGTCGACCCGCAATGTCAGGTCCTTCGATAAGGCGTTGCATGCCATGGGTTTTCGTCGACTTCCGAACGACGAATGCATCGATCGGGCGGCCGGGTGCGTGCATGACCGCGGTGGCAACCGGGTCGGCACCCAGGGTCAGGCCGCCGACTGACGCGTACTCCCAGTCGTCGGTGAGGTCGCGGATCAGCCGGCCGATGAGCGGGGCGGCCCGGTGGTGCAGCGTGGCCCGGCGCAGGTCGACGTAGTAGTCGGCTTCCTTGCCCGACGACAGCGTGACCCGGCCGTGTACCACCGCCAATTGGCGGACCAGGTCGGCCAATTCGGCGACTTCAGGTGCGGCCACGGCCCCGACCGAACACGCTTGTGGCGGCGCGCGCCAACGTTCGCGGCACCATCCGGCTGGCGGCGGTGATCGCTTTGTACTGCAGTCCGGGAATGATGACCACGTTGCCGCGGGCGACGTCGGACAGCGTCTCCCGGACCACGTCGTCGACCTCGAGCCACATGAACGACGGCAGCGAGGTCATGTCGATGCCGGCGCGATCGTGAAACTCGGTGTGCACGTATCCCGGACAGACGACGTGTATCCCGACGCCGGTGCCGCGCAACCCGACGGCCAGACCTTCGGTCAACGACACCACGTACGCCTTGGACGCCGAATACGTCGACCCGCGGCCGGACAGCAGGCCGGCCACACTGGCGACGTTGATGACGGTGCCGACACCGTTGTCGATCATGGCCGGCAACGCGGCGCGGGTCAGCTGCATCACCGCGGTGACGTTCACGTCGAGCTGGGACTGCAACGTCGCGGGGTCAGCGGTCCAGAAGTCGCCGGAGGTGCCGAACCCCGCGTTGTTCACCAGCACGTCGACGCCGCCCGCGAGACGTTCGGCGACCTCGGCCCGGCCGGCGGAGTCGGCGAGGTCAGCCGGCAGCACCTCGACGTTGCAGCCGCCCTCGTTGGACAATTCGGCAGCCAGCTGGTTGAGCCGGTCGGCGTTGCGGGACACCAGCACCACGTCATAGCCGTCGGCCGCGTAGCGACGAGCGAAACCCTCGCCGATTCCGGAGGTGGGCCCGGTGATCAGGGCAACGCGACGAAGCACGGCGCCAGTGTACTTAGCGCCCCGTGCGGCTCAGATTCAGCGCTGGTGATGTGAGGCCTGGTGGCCGTTTCGACTCGTCGGCGGGCGGCGGATCGGTTCCTGACGCGCCGTCGGCGGAGTGGCGGCGGCCCGCGATGTGGAACCGCTTTCATGGGTGGGGGACTCGGCGTGCCGCTGCGGCGTTTCGGCGCGGCCGGCGGGAGCCAGCGGACGGCTGGGAGCCGAATTGCGGCGTGCCGACGGTTGCGGCGCCCCGGCTGCCGGCGTGGACTGCGGCACCGGTGGCAGCACCCGCAGCAGGTCGTTGAACTGGCGCACGGTGCGCAGACCCTCGTCCCACTGGGCGCGAGTGCTGCCGATCGGCATGCTGACCAAGGTCCAGTTCTGTTCGTTCCACATGATCTCGGCGCAGTCCGGGGCGGTGTGCGCGAAGGTGACCATGCGGCGGTCGCAGGCGCGACGGGCGGCGTCCAGGTTGGTGGAGTAGACCATCCGCGGCCCGATCGCGCCGAGCAGCCAAATGTCGTTCTCCCGAGGCTCTTTGAGACCTTTGAGCCGGACGTCGACGACGACGTTGGTGCCCACCTTGCGGTGCAGGGCGATCACCGTGGCGACTTCTTCGAGGTCGAAGATGAAGACCGCCTCGCCGCGGATCTGGCCGAGCACTACGTTGCGCGCCGGGATGTTACTGCCGACGGTCGACATCACGCCGCGCTTCCAGCGCTTGAGGATCTCGGTGGATTCCTGCTCGTAGTCGAATCCGTGCGACCGTGCCCACGACTTACGGCGCCGTCCTCGTCCACGGCGGCGGTCGATGTCGACGTACAGCAACACCGCCGCACCGACGAAGCACAGCGCAGAGAGCGTGAACCAAAGGGGAACCATCGCCACGTAGCGTAACCGCTGTTAGCCCCGAAGCGGGAATGCGAGCAGGTCACAACAGAATTAAAGTTTGCTACCGCTTGAGCGTCTGTGTCGACGCCCAAGCGGTAGCCACCTTTTAACCCAACACCAGCGAGTCGCCGTCGGCGCTGACGTTGACCGGCACGACGTCGCCGTCGTGAACATCGCCGGCCAGCAACAGCTTGGCCAGCTGGTCGCCGATGGCCTGCTGCACCAGCCGACGCAGCGGCCGGGCACCGTAGACCGGGTCGAACCCGCGCTGGGCCAGCCACTGCTTGGCCGGCAGTGACACCTCCAGCGCAAGGCGACGCTGCGCCAGCCGCTTCTGCAGCTGGGCCAGTTGGATGTCGACGATGGACACCAGCTCGCCGGGCTCGAGGCCGTGGAAGATGATCACGTCATCGAGCCGGTTGATGAACTCCGGCTTGAACGCCGAGCGCACCGCCGCCATCACCTGCTCCTCGCTGCCGCCTGACCCGAGGTTCGATGTCAGAACCAAGATGGTGTTGCGGAAGTCGACCGTGCGGCCCTGTCCGTCGGTCAGCCGGCCCTCGTCGAGCACCTGCAGCAGCACGTCGAACACGTCCGGGTGGGCCTTTTCGATCTCGTCGAACAGGATCACCGTGTACGGACGTCGCCGGACCGCCTCGGTCAGCTGACCGCCCTGGTCGTAACCGATGTAGCCCGGCGGGGCGCCGACGAGCCGGGCGACCGAGTGCTTCTCGCCGTACTCGCTCATGTCGATGCGGACCATCGCCCGTTCGTCGTCGAACAAGAACTCCGCCAGCGCCTTGGCCAGCTCGGTCTTACCGACACCGGTCGGCCCGAGGAACATGAACGACCCGGTCGGCCGGTTCGGGTCGGCGACCCCGGCCCGACTCCGGCGCACCGCGTCGGAAACCGCCGTCACCGCCTTCTTCTGCCCGATGACGCGCTTGCCCAGCTCGTCCTCCATCCGCAGCAGCTTGGCGGTCTCGCCTTCCAACATCCGGCCGGCGGGAATGCCGGTCCACGCCGACACCACGTCGGCGATGTCGTCTGGGCCCACTTCCTCTTTGAGCATCACGTTGTCGCGGGCCTCGGCGTGCGGCAAGGCAGCGTCGAGCTTCTTCTCGACTTCGGGGATGCGCCCGTAACGCAGCTCGGCGGCCTTGGCCAGGTCGCCGTCGCGCTCGGCGCGATCGGACTCGCCGCGCAGCGTGTCCAGTTGCTCCTTGAGTTCCCGGACCACGTCGATCGCGTTCTTCTCGTTGTGCCACCTGGTGGTCAGCTCGGCCAGCTTCTCTTTCTGGTCGGCCAGCTCGGAGCGCAGCTTCTCCAGCCGCTCCTTGGACGCGTCGTCTTCCTCCTTGGCCAGCGCCATCTCTTCGATCTCGAGTCGACGCACCAGCCGCTCGACCTCGTCGATTTCGACTGGCCGGGAGTCGATCTCCATCTTCAGCCGGCTGGCTGCCTCGTCGACCAGGTCGATGGCCTTGTCCGGCAGGAACCGCGCCGTGATGTAGCGGTCGGACAGCGTGGCCGCGGCCACCAGCGCGGAGTCGGTGATGCGCACACCGTGGTGCACCTCGTAGCGATCTTTCAGCCCGCGCAGGATGCCGACGGTGTCCTCCACCGACGGCTCGCCGACCAGCACCTGCTGAAAACGTCGCTCCAGCGCGGCGTCCTTTTCGATGTACTTGCGGTACTCGTCGAGGGTGGTGGCGCCGACCAGTCGCAGCTCGCCACGGGCCAGCATCGGCTTGATCATGTTGCCGGCGTCCATCGCGCCCTCGCCGGTCGCGCCGGCGCCGACGATGGTGTGCAACTCGTCGATGAACGTGATGATCTGCCCGGCCGAGTTCTTGATGTCGTCGAGCACGGCCTTGAGCCGTTCCTCGAACTCACCGCGGTACTTGGCACCGGCCACCATCGAGCCCATGTCCAGGCTGACGACGGTCTTGTCCCGCAGGCTCTCGGGGACGTCACCGGCGACGATGCGCTGCGCCAGGCCTTCGACGATCGCGGTCTTACCGACACCGGGTTCGCCGATCAGCACCGGGTTGTTCTTGGTGCGACGGCTCAGCACCTGGACGACGCGACGAATCTCGTTGTCCCGTCCGATGACTGGGTCGAGCTTGCCTTCACGGGCGCGCTCGGTCAGGTCGGTGGAGTACTTCTCCAGGGCTTGGTAGGTCGCCTCGGGGTCGGGGCTGGTGACGCGGGCGCTGCCGCGAACCTTCACGAAGGCCTCACGCAGCGCCTGCGGCGACGCGCCGTGGCCGGTCAGCAGCTTGGCGACGTCGGAGTCGCCGGTGGCCAGCCCGACCATCAGGTGCTCAGTGGAGACGTACTCGTCGTCCATCTCGGTGGCCAAGTGCTGCGCGGTGGTGATGGCCGCCAGCGAGTCACGGGACAGCTGCGGTTGCGTGTTGGAACCGCTGATCTGCGGCAACCGGTCCACGAGGCGCTCGGCTTCGGCGCGGACGGTGGAGGGCTCGACGCCGACAGCTTCCAGCAGCGGCGCGGCGATCCCGTCGTTCTGAGTCAGCAGCGCCGACAGCAGGTGAGCCGGCTTGATCTCAGGGTTGCCTGCGGCGGTCGCTGCCTGCAGCGCCGACGTCAGGACTGCCTGCGTCTTGGTTGTCGGGTTGAAAGAGTCCACGACACTCCGTTCGGGTCAGAAGGGGGTACTGAAAATGCTTGTCGCGTTGTTCAACGCCGTCAAGGTTGAGTCTGTTCCGCTCAACCTTAAGAAATTTCAGGCGAACTGTAAACCTTCAGTTATTCGAACGTATGATCGATCGGTGAGCGGCCTGGCGTCGATCGGATACAACGGGCAACCGGCCCGCAACCCGTTCCGGGTGGTCCGCCCGCCGATCACCGTGCTGATCGACCTGACAGTGCTGTTTCCGCGCGAGCCACACCGCTCGGGCCGGTTTCACGCCAACGGCCTGCAGTTGCACAAAGTCGTCGAGGGGCGGCTGAGCTGCTGGGGCATGTGTGAGCAGGGCGACTGGTGGGGGCTGGTCACCTACCCGATCGCCTATGGGTCCAAGCGCAAGACCGTCACGCACTGGGTGCCGGCCTGGACACTGCGGCGCAACGATGCGGGCGCGCCACGCGCCCGCTGAGGCGCGGCGCCATCAGGTCCGGCGGCGCAACGATGCGGGCGCGCCACGCGCCCGCTGAGGCGCGGCGCCGCTCGTCGGCTAATCGTTGAACGTTGTTCAACAGTCAATGCGAAGATGCTGCTCGTGACAGGAAGTTGGGTCTCCTCGCTGACCACCCTCATCCCGCTGGCGCTCGTCATCGCGATCTCACCGCTGTCGGTCATTCCGGCGGTGCTGGTGCTGCAGACGCCGCGGCCCCGGCCGACCGGCCTTGCCTTTCTCGGCGGCTGGCTGCTGGGCCTGATCGTGCTGACCGCCATCTTCGCCGCGTCGTCCGATGCGCTTGGCGACCTGCGCAAATCACCACCGACGTGGGCGTCGTGGCTGCGCATCGTCCTCGGCTCGGCGCTCATCGCGTTCGGCATCTACCGCTGGCTGACTCGTGAGGGGCACACCGAATCACCGCGCTGGATGCGGTCTTTCGAGACGTTGACGCCCTCGCGCGCCGTGCTCATCGGGCTGGCACTGGTGGTGGTCAGGGTGGAGGTCCTGACCATGTGCGCCTTGGCCGGTCTCGACATCGGCAGCGTCGACCTCGGCGTGGCAGCCAAACTGCTCACCGCGGCGATCTTCATCGCCGTCGCCGCATCCACCGTCGCGATCCCTGTCCTTGCCTACGCCGCCGCCGGTCACCGCCTCGACGAGACGATGGCACGCCTCAAGGCGTGGATGGAGAAGAACAACGCCGCGCTGCTCGCCGCGATCCTGGTGTTGATCGGCCTGATGGTGCTGCACAACGGCGTCAAGGCGCTCTGACCGAGTTCGGCTCGACCGCGCCTAAAATCAGCGGCCGTGAGCCTCAACGACCGGGATGCGCTGGCGGTATTGCACGCCGTCATCGACCCGGCCGACGGCAACGGGCTGATCGGGCGGTTCTACGCGCGGTGGTTCTCCTTCGAGGCGTCGCCGCGTGATCTGTTTCCACCCGACATGGCCGCCCAGCGGGCCACGTTCGCGCACGCGCTGAACTGGGTGTACGGCGAGCTGGTCGACCAGCGCGCCGAGGAGCCGGTGGCTTTTCTGGCCCAGCTGGGACGCGATCACCGTAAATACGGCGTGCTTCCCGAGCACTACGACACCCTGCGTCAGGCGCTGTATACGACCTTGCGCGACGAGGTGGCCGAGGCGTGGACCGACGCCGTGGGCGCCGCCGCCGAGCAGTCGCTGAACCTGATCACCGGGGTGATGCGCGGCGCCGCCGAAGCCGAGCTCAGTCCGGCTTGGTGGGACGGCACGGTCGTCGAACATCTGCGGGTATCCCGCGACCTGGCCGTGGTCCGGCTGCAGCTGGACCAACCGATGCCCTACCACCCCGGCCAGTACGTCAATGTCGCTGTGCCGCAATGCCCGCGGCGATGGCGATACCTGACACCGGCCATCCCGTCGGACGACACCGGTGCCGTCGAATTTCACGTCCGCGCTGTGTCCGGCGGCCTGGTCAGCAATGCCATCGTCAACGAGACGCAGTCCGACGATCGCTGGCGGCTGTCGAACCCGCACGGCGGCTTGCACGTCGACCGCGACGGTGGCGATGTGCTGATGGTGGCCGGCAGCACCGGGCTGGCGCCGCTGCGCTCGATCATCATGGACCTCACCCGGTGGGGCGAGAACCCGCGGGTGCACCTGTTCTTCGGTGGCCGCTACCCCTGTGAGCTCTACGACCTGCCGACGCTGTGGCAGGTCGCCGCGAACAACCCCTGGCTGTCGGTGACTCCGGTCTCCGAGCGCAACGGCGACCCCGCCTGGGCGGCCGACTATCCCGACGTGACGCCGCCGCGAGGACTGCATCTGCGACAGACCGGCAAGCTGATGGACGTGGTCACCCGCTACGGCGGCTGGGGCGACCGGCAGATCCTGATCAGCGGCGGACCGGAGATGGTCCGCGTCACCAAGGCCGCGCTGATGGCCAAAGGTGCGCCGCCGGAGCGCATTCAGCACGACCCGCTGTACCGCTAGCCTGAGCGTCGTGAATATCGTCACGCTGCGCGATCCGTCGTCGCCCATGCAAGCCCAGTTCGTGCCGGACGCCGGCATGATCGGCATCTCGCTGACCGACACGGGCACCGAACTGCTCGGCCAGCGGCGCGGATTGGACGCCTACGTCGCCAACGGCAAGACGATGGGCATCCCGATCCTGTATCCGTGGGCAAACCGATTGGGCGCCAACACATATACGGCAGAGGATACGACGGTCACGCTGACGGCCGGTCAGCACGGCGTCCGCGCCGATCCCAACGGCCTGCCGATCCACGGCGTGCTGGCCGCCTATCCGAACTGGCGGGTGACGCATGAATCGGGCAGCGAGCTGACTGCCGAAGTGGACTTCAATGACGAAGACCTGCTGGCCAGCTTTCCGTTTCCGCACCGCCTGGCGGTGACCGTCTCGCTGTTCGAGCGGACGCTGCGGATACGCAGCTCCGTCGCCCCGACCAGTGAACGCGCGGTCCCGCTGTGCTTCGGCTTCCACCCCTACCTTCAGCTGCCCGGCGTCCCGCGCGCGCAATGGGTCATCGAGACGCCACCGCTGCGGCACCTCACGCTCGACGGGCGGGGCCTGCCGACCGGTGAGACGACACCGCAGCCGGCGACCACGGAACCGTTGGGCGACAAGGCCTTTGACGACGGATACGACGAGGTTGCCGACGGCGCGGTGTTCGCGGTGTCCGGCGGTGGCCGCCGGATCGAGGTGCACTTCGAGCAGGGCTACCCCGCGGCGCAGATCTTCGCGCCGCCCGGCGAAGACGTGGTGTGTTTCGAGCCGATGGCCGCGCCGACCGATGCGCTGCGCCGCGGCGGCTACCGGTCAGCGCAGCCCGGCGACTGGGGCGTTGCCGAATTCTCGATCCGGGTCAGCTGATCAGGCCGGCTGAAGTCGCGTTGTCACGGCATGGCCTCGGCCCAGTCGATATGACCCTCGAACTCACGCGAATTCGCCATATCGCGGTAGCGGTCCCGGAGATCCGCATAGGCCACCGTGTCGCCGCGAGCTCGCGCGAGCAGAGCCTGCATCTGTAGCAGCCAGATGTCGCGCACCACAACGCCTTCGGTTGGCGTGCGCGCGAGGCGATCGATTGCCGCCTTTGCTTCGTCCACATCATCGGGGGTCCCGCGGTCCAGCAGTGTCTGCACCAAGGCACCCGTGGTGGCAACTCCGTATATAGGTGGCCGTCCGTCGCGAAAGAGGTGGTCGACGGCGCCGCGCATGCGCGCAATGGCCTCACCGTGATCGCCACGTCGAGCCATCTCACGCGCCAAACACACGGTGAGGAGCGGTAAGTCGCAGAGGTTGTGCTTGCGGCGTAGGAACACATCGCTGACCTCGGTCAGGATCTCGCGTCCACGGTCTCGCTCCGCGGGCGCATGACGATGCACCAACGCAACACCCAGCGCCAGCCGGGCCTGCGCCAAAGCGAGGTCGTCACCGGACCTTTCAGCTTTCCGCAGGGCGTCCTCGATCTCCCGCATCGCGCGATCGTCGGGTCGCAGCACGCCATTCAGGATTCCGGGAGTGTAGACGTAGAAGGTGGCTCTGGCGTAGGCCGTCGGATCGGCACTGCGGGCCATGGCCAACCCACGACTCAGGTCATCGCGCCATCCGGGCTCGCCCACTGAATACCGCGCATTACCCCGCGCATAGATGACGGCGGCCAACGGGGACCCGATGATGAAATTGCCTTTCGACGGATCGCCGTCAGCCAGGTCGATGACGACTTGCGACCATCGCAGCACGTCGGCCCAATCGCCGCCTTCACCCTTGACGTAGATGGCCAGCGGTGACAGCCCGACGGTCAAATTCGGATCGCCGATAGATTCGATCAGGGCCATCGCTTCAGATGCCAGCTGAGATGCCTCGCGCATCCGGTCCCGAAACATGCGATCGATCGCTAAGCCTGCCATGGCAATGGCCAGTGACGACTTATCACCGGCGGCGGCACACAGCTCGCGTAACTCCTCGAAGCGGTCGCCGGCATCGTCGACACTGGCTCGCCAGGCAATCCCACACAACATGGTGCGCGGAGCGATGCACATGGCTGCCCGATTCGGATCCCCGCCCGGCAGGGCGTCGGCGATCTGGGTAGCGCGTTCCCAACTCAGGCGCGCCGCCGTGATGTCACGGTGGGTCGCCCAGGTGGCGGCCCGCATATGCCAGCCGTAGGTCGCCTCGAGATCCCCCGCGGCCTCCAAATGCTCGGCTATCAGGGCGGCGTGTTCGTCGGCCGCCGCCGGGTCACGCGATTCGATCGCGGAGGCCACCCGCCGGTGTAGCTCGGCACGATCAGATTTCAGTTGTGACTCGTAGGCCACCGTGCGGATCAGCGGATGATGGAATACGTATTCTGGCTCGCCGCTGAACCGTGTTTGATCGATGAGCTGAGCTGCTACCAAGTCGTCCAGGATCGGGTCAATCCCCACGGTTTGCAACAGGTCCGGGCTGAAACGCGAGCCGATCACCGCCGCTGCGCACAGCGTGCGTTTGGCGTTCGCGGCTAGGCGGTCGATGCGCGCGGCGATGGTGGCCTGCAACGTAGCCGGCACGCTGACCTCGGCGACCTCTGCCGTCGACACATAAGCACCGTGGGTACCGCGCAGTACACCTCGTTCGGCTAGGTCACGCACCATCTCCTCGACAAAGAATGGATTCCCGGCGGCCCGTCCGGCGATGAGATCGGCCAGCGCGCCGACTGAGGGGTCCGGCCCGACCAACTGGGAGACCAGCGCCGCGGTCTCTGAATTATTCAGCGGCGCAAGGGCTATCGTCTGAGAACCGCCCACCTGACTCAGCACACCCCGGTACTCCGGCCGGTAGGTGAGCAGAACCAGCGACGGCGTCTGCGGAACCACCGCAACGAAGTCGGCCAGCATCGACTCACTGACCGCATCCGTCCAGTGCATGTCCTCCACGATGAACAGCGCCGGTCGGGTGCGAGCCAGCTGGGCGGTGTTGATCAGCGCGGTCAGCCGACGCCGCCGCGCGTCCGGACCGATCGCCGGTAGCGCGGCATCCGGATCGGCGATGCCCAACAGATCGTCGAGGAGTTGCAAGTCCTCCGGCTCGGCGTCGGCAGCTTGAGCCCGCACCTTGGCGCGGGCCGCCGCGTCGTCCAAATCCGCCACGCCGGTGACCGCTCTCAGCAAATGTGCGACCGCGTGGAAGGGGATGTCGCTGGCGTGCGATTCGCAATAGGCGCTGAAGACTTCGACGCCCCGGGCGGCGGCCATTGCTGCAACCACACGCACCAGACGGCTCTTGCCGATGCCCGGTGTACCCGCCACGCTGACCACCGCCCCGTGGCCGTCGATAGCGCGTTCCAGCAGGCTCTCGATGGCGGCGGTTTCCCAGCGCCGACCGACCAGATTCGACTCGGCACGCCCGAGCTGACGCTGCCCCTCCGAGACTCTCAACAACCGCCTGGTCCGCACCGGTTGTTCGGCGCCTTTGATACGGACGAATTCGATATCCCCGAGTTCCGCCGCGCCCTCGACCAGCCGCGCGGTCGAGTCGCTGAGCATCACCCCACCCGGAGGCGCGACCGACTCCATCCGTTGAGCCATGCCGACTTGTTCGCCAATAGCCGTGTAACCCAAAGCGCCCGAACCGATTTCACCGGCAATCACCTCGCCGGAGTTGATGCCGATTCGCAGCCGCAGGTCGACGGCGTCGCGGCGCGCAACGTCGGCCGCCAGCAATGCGACCTCTTGGTGAATGCTCAGTGCCGCCAGGCAGGCGCGCAGCGCGTGGTCCTCCAACGCGACCGGCGCCCCGAAGACCGCCATAATGCCGTCACCGGTGAACTTGTCCACCGTGCCGCCATAGCGCCGCACCACCGCGGCGCAACGCTCGACCAGCTCGGTCATGATTTCTCGCAACCGCTCGGCGCCCACGGTCACCGCGATGTTCATCGATTGCACGACGTCGGCGAACAAGACCGTCGCTTGTTTGTACTCAGCCCGTTTCGAGGCAACCGACACGGCAGTGCCGCACTCGCTGCAGAACTTCGCGCTCGACTGCAGGTCTGCGCCGCACGTCGTGCACGTCGGCGTGGCCGTCATGCGCCAACGATAGGGGGTTACCGGGAGCACAGACCACTATTGACGCACTGTTGGTAGTTAATTCATCACTGACGGTGAGTCTGCCTTCAGGCGCTGACCAGGATCTTCGCAGCGCTAATTGACAGTCGCCCAGAAGCGGGTGAGCGCGTCAGCGGCACGCGCCGGATCTTGCACCATCCACCAATGCCCGAGCCCGTCGAGCACCTCAGTGCGTGCACCCGCCCGCTCTGCGGCCCGGCGGCGGATCGCGTCGGAGCCGACGAACGTGTCCTCGGTGGCAAGAAGTGAAAGTCCCGGCCTGGCGTGGGCGTTCGCCAACGACCGACCTGCCTCGGCCATCGCAGGTTGGCGGGCCGAGCGGTACAACAGCAGGATCGCCCGAGCCATCTGCGGACCCTGACCTTCCGCGATCGACTCTGCGACGTTGCGGGTGATCCCGCGAGCGACCAGCTGTTCAGTCCGATCGTGGAGGCTGCCGCCGAACATGGCGTCGACAAGCTTCTCTCCGTCGCCGGGCGTCTGCCAGACCTGGGCGAGGTCGTGCCACACATAGTCGGGGTCGAACAGCCCCACCACGTCGCTGGCCCAACTGCGCACAAGCTCGGGTCGATGCATGATCACGTTGATCAAATGCCCGCCACCCCAGTCGTGACCGACGGCGTCGACAGGTTCGTCGAAGCGCTCCAGCTCAGCTTCGAGCCAGTCACGGTAGGCGAGATAGGTCGCCGAGAAGTCCTCGGGCAGTGGCGAGCCGAATCCCGGCGGGGACAAGGGCACCACGTCGTCGCGTCCGAGAACGTCGATCAACGGACCCCAGATTGCAGCGGTCTCCGGATTTCCGTGGATCAGTACGACCGTCATGGTGGTCAGCGCCGCGGCTTCCAGACCACCACCGCGGTGCTCTTGGGCACCACGGCGAGGTCACGCCGCTGGTTGGCCCGCAGCGTCTCGATCTCGGCGGCCATCTCCTTGAGCCGGGACTGTAGCGCCTCGACCTGGTTGGTCAACTCGATAATCCGTTTGATACCAGCCAGATTGACGCCCTCATCCTGAGACAGCCGTTGCACTTCGCGAAGCAGGTCCACGTCGTGCTGCGAATAACGGCGTCCACCACCGGAACTGCGCGTGGGGCTGACCAGGCCGAGCCGGTCATATGTGCGCAGCGTCTGGGCATGCATGCCGGCCAACTCGGCGGCCACCGAGATCAGGAAGGTCCTGGCGTCGGATTCTTTGCGACTCTTGGCCATCAGCGATTACCCGCCCATCCGGCCCGGGGATCGAAGCCACTGGACCGCTCGGCGACCGCGTAGGCCTCCAACGCCTCTTTGGCGGCGCCTTCCAGGCTGGGCGGGACCGCGACCTTCACGGTGACCAGCAGATCGCCCTGACCGCCGGAGCGCTTGGGGACTCCGCGGCCACGGACCCGCAGGATCCGGCCGTCGGCCGTGCCCTTGGGCACCCGCACACCGACTTTGCCATCCAGCGTAGGAACCGAAAGCGTTGTGCCCAAGGCTAATTCGGTGAAGCTGACCGGCACGGTGACGGTGAGGTCGTCGCCGTCACGGCTGAACACCTTGTCCGGCCGCACATGCACGGTGACGTAGAGGTCGCCCGACGGCGCGCCCCGCAGTCCGGCTTCACCCTGGCCAGCCAGCCGGATGCGCTGGCCGTCTTCAACGCCCGGCGGGATCCGCACGTTGATGGTGCGGCTACGGGTAGTGACGCCGGTGCCTTTGCACTCGTCGCACGGGTGCTCGATGATCGAGCCGCTCCCCCGGCATTCGGCGCACGGCTCGGAGAAGCCGAAAGCGCCTTGGTTGCGGTTGATTACGCCCGCGCCGTTACACGTCGGGCAGACCTTCGGGCTGGTACCCGGCCGGGCTCCGCTGCCGTGGCAATTGGTGCACGGCGCCGGGCTGGTCAGCCGCAGCGGCATGGCCACGCCTTTGGTGGCCTCCATGAAACTCAGCTCGGCTTCGGTCTCCAGGTCGTTACCGCGACGTGGGCGGCTGGGACGCGGCGACGCGCCACGTCCGCCGAACAGACCGCCGAACAGGTCACCGATGTTGGCGCCGCCGGTGCGGCCGGCGGCGTCGAACAGATCGTTGAGGTTGAACTCGGCCCCGTCACCGCCCCCGCCGAAGCCGCCGGCGAAATCGCCGCCGTTGAATCGGCGTCCACCGAATCCGCCCCCCGCGAAGAGCCGACGGGTTTCGTCGTACTCCTTGCGCTTGGCCGGATCGGTGAGCACTTCCTTGGCCTCGGAGACCGCCTTGTAGCGATCCTCGGCCCCCTTATTGTCCGGGTTGCGGTCCGGGTGGTTTTCGGCGAGCAGCTTGCGGGCCACCCGCTTGATCTCGTCCTGGCTGGCGTCAGAGGAGACGCCCAGCTCCTTGTAGAAGTCCTTTTCAACCCATTCTCGTTGGGCCATATTGCGTCACCCCCTTCCGCCTTTCTCAAGTTGTCCTACCGTCGTCAATTCCCCGACGGTTCTGATTCTGCGTTCTGCTCACCCTCGTTTGCGTGCTTATCGGCCGTGTCGGTTGCCGTGGCGTCGTCCGCCACCGTGTCGACCACCCCGACCAGCGCGTGCCGGAGCACCTGGTCGCCGAGTTTGTAGCCCTGCCGCATGACGTTGCCGATCACCGGCCTGGAGCCTTCGCCGCCGTCGCCCTCGTGCTGTACGGCCTCGTGCAGCGCCGGGTCGAAGTCGTCGCCCTCAGCGGCGAACGCCGTCAAGCCAAGCCCGGTCAGCACGCCGACCAACTTGTCGGCAACCGCCTTGAGCGGACCCGAATCCAGGTCGCCGTGACTGCGTGCGCGCTCGAGATCGTCGAGCACGCCTAGCAATTGGCTGACCACCGCGGCCTTAGCCCGCTCGGCGGTGGCCTCCTGGTCGCGCAGCGCCCGCTTGCGGTAGTTGGCAAAGTCGGCCTGCACCCGTTGCAAATCGCCGAGCAGTTCGGCCGCCTTGTCGGCTTCCTCCGGAGTTTCGCCTGCGAATGCCCCGGGTGCCGCCCCCGCAGGGGCGGCACCGCCGGCGACATGTCGTACTTCACCGGTCTCGGGATCGATCCGCCGTTTGTCAGTGACGGTTACCTGTTCGTGCGGGTTGCCTTCGGTCACTGGCCCTCATGGTCGTCATCGACCACCTCCGCGTCGACCACATCGTCGGCTCCGGCCTGACCGGGCTCACCGGCGCCGCCGGCGGCCTGCTCGGACTGGGTGGCCTCGTAGATGGCCTGACCGAGAGCCTGCGACTCCTGGCCCAGCTTCTCCATCGCGGACTTGATGGCGCCGATGTCGGTGCCGCCCAACGCCGTCTTGGCTTCGGCCACTGCGGCGTCCACCTTGTTGAGCGTGTCCTCGGGAACCTTCGAGCCGCCTTCGGCTTCGCGCTGCTCCTTGACGAACTTCTCCGTCTGGTAGACCAGCGTCTCGGCCTGGTTGCGGACGTCGGCTTCCTCGCGACGCTGACGATCTTCATCGGCGTGCGCCTCGGCGTCTTTGATCATCCGGTCGATCTCTTCCTTGGACAGGCCGGAGCCTTCCTGGATCTTGATCGTGTTTTCCTTGCCGGTGCCCTTGTCCTTGGCGGTGACGTGCACGATGCCGTTGGCGTCGATGTCGAAGGTGACCTCGATCTGCGGCACACCGCGCGGGGCCGGCGGGATACCGGTCAGCTCGAAGGAGCCGAGCAGCTTGTTGTGCGAGGCGATTTCGCGCTCACCCTGGAAGACCTGGATCTGCACCGACGGCTGGTTGTCGTCGGCGGTGGTGAAGGTCTCCGACCGCTTGGTCGGAATGGTGGTGTTGCGCTCGATCAGCTTGGTCATCACGCCACCCTTGGTCTCAATGCCAAGGCTCAGCGGCGTAACGTCAAGCAGCAGAACGTCTTTCACCTCACCCTTGAGCACACCGGCCTGCAACGCGGCACCGACCGCGACGACCTCGTCGGGGTTGACGCCCTTGTTGGGCTCCTGGCCGCCGGTCATCTCCTTGACCAGATCCGACACCGCGGGCATGCGGGTGGAACCACCCACCAGCACCACATGGTCGATCTCAGACACTGCGATACCGGCGTCCTTGATCACCGACTGGAAGGGCTGACGGGTGCGGTCGAGGAGATCCTGAGTGATCTTCTGGAACTCCGCACGGGTCAGCTGCTCGTCGAGGAACAGCGGGTTCTTGTCCGCGTCGACGGTGATGTACGGCAAGTTGATCGAGGTGCTCTGCGAGCTCGACAGCTCGATTTTCGCCTTCTCGGCCGCTTCACGCAGCCGCTGCATCGCCATCTTGTCCTTGGTCAGGTCGATGCCGCTGGTGCCCTTGAACTTCTCCACCAGCCAGTCGACGACGCGCTGATCCCAGTCGTCGCCGCCGAGATGGTTGTCACCGGAGGTCGCACGGACCTCCACGACGCCGTCGCCGATCTCCAGCAGGGACACGTCGAACGTGCCGCCACCGAGGTCGAAGACCAGGATGGTCTGTTCCTTCTCGCCCTTGTCCAGGCCGTAGGCCAGCGCGGCCGCGGTGGGCTCGTTGACGATCCGCAGGACGTTCAGACCGGCGATCTGGCCGGCTTCCTTGGTCGCCTGACGCTGGGCGTCGTTGAAGTAGGCGGGGACCGTGATCACGGCGTCGGTGATGTCCTCACCGAGGTAGCTTTCCGCGTCACGCTTCAGCTTCTGCAGAATGCGGGCACTGATCTCCTGCGCCGTGTAGTTCTTGCCGTCGATCTCCACGGACCAGTCGGTGCCCATGTGCCGCTTCACCGAACGAATGGTCCGGTCGACGTTGGTCACCGCCTGGTTCTTGGCGGGCTGGCCGACCAGAACTTCGCCGTTGCGCGCGAACGCGACGACGGACGGGGTCGTCCGGGCACCTTCTGAGTTTGCGACGACGACGGGGTCGCCACCCTCGAGTACGGAGACGACGGAGTTGGTGGTCCCGAGGTCGATACCGACCGCACGAGCCATAGTGGATCCTCCTGATAAATCGAGCTGTGTAAGCACTACGCTGCTGAGTGAACCGCGCTCAAGACTGCCTTCGGCGAAGGGCCGTTGTCAAGCCAAGGTTGAGTCTAACTCACTCAATGTTGTCAGACGGGTCAACGGGAGTACCGACAGATTTGTTCCCGGGATGCCCGGGCGCTGATTTCGCGCCGTCGGCGCTGGTGCCGCGGATCCCGCGATCGTGGCGATCACCGGCGGGCCTCGACAGTCACCCGGGTCCGCGTAGCCGGTTCGGGCTGGGGCACCAAGAGTTTGATCCCGATCGGTTGAGGCGGACATCACACCGTGGGATAGTTTCGCCACCACTCGTTAAGCGGTCGTGCCCGGCGCCGCAGCATTGCCCCACGACGATAGGAACTCAATGCCACCGCCGCCCAGTGCGCCCGACCCGGCAGCGGGCGATCGTTCCGCTGCGCTAGCCCGCGAAGACGCCGGTTATCACCACGATCTCAGCAACCGCCAGATGCAGATGATCGCGATCGGTGGCGCGATCGGGACCGGGTTGTTCATGGGCGCAGGAGCACGGCTCGCATCCGCAGGACCCGGCTTGTTCCTGATCTACGGGATCTGCGGCGCCTTCGTGTTCTTGATCCTGCGCGCTCTGGGCGAACTGGTGCTGCACCGCCCGGCATCGGGCTCGTTCGTGTCCTATGCACGTGAATTCTTCGGCGAGAAGGCAGCTTTCGTTGCGGGCTGGATGTACTTCCTGAACTGGGCGATGGCGGCCATCGTGGACAGCACCGCGATCGCGAGCTACTTCCACTATTGGACCGTGTTCCAGGCGGTCCCGCAGTGGACGCTCGCACTCGTCGCCCTGGCGGCCGTGGTATCGGTCAACCTGATATCGGTCAAGGCCTTCGGCGAGTTCGAGTTCTGGGCGGCGCTGATCAAAGTGCTGGCCCTGATTACTTTCCTGGTCGTCGGAATCGTCTTCCTGTTCGGCCGCTTCAAGATTCAGGGCAAGACGACCGGGCCCAACCTGTGGACTGAACACGGCGGGTTCTTGCCGACCGGCCTGTTGCCGCTGGTGCTCGTCACCTCTGGGGTGATATTCGCTTACGCCGCAGTCGAACTGGTCGGCACCGCGGCCGGGGAAACCGCCGACCCGGAGAAGGTCATGCCGCGCGCGATCAACTCGGTGATCGCCCGGATCGCGGTCTTCTACTGCGGCTCAGTCCTCCTGCTGGCTCTGCTGCT